>JBDVXK010000021.1:0-246719 GCA_039964455.1 Halieaceae bacterium
CTCCGCCAAAGGCTTTACGACAGCGCGAGCAATGACACTTGTAAACGCCGCCATTAATCTCCCCGACCTCGAAGGCCACCGCGCCGCACAAACAACTTCCCATCGTCATCTCAGGTTCCCAAATATTTTCTCAGTGAAAACTGCAACAAGCCTAATGAAAAATCAGCTCGTTGGCCAAAACTGTTGTCTTCGCACCGGCGTCTATGATCAGATACAGCGCACATTAACCGGAGCGCATTGACCGCCTCCGCAAAAACCTGACCGCCTGCTGCATCGCATGGGCAAATGACAATAACGGAGAGAAACAATGAGCGACAGTAACCAACAGTGGCTGTTAAAGCAGCGTCCCACCGGCATGCTGGGGGCCGAGCACTTTGACCGGGTGGCATCGCCTATGCTACAGCCTGATCTTGCGGCAGGTGAAGTGTTGGTAAAAACCCTGATGCTTGGCTTCGACCCTGCAATGCGCGGCTGGGTGCAGGATGAGCCCAGCTACCTGCCGCCTGTGGCGATTGGCGACCCCATGCGGGCCAGCGGCGTGGGACAGGTCACCCAGTCGAACAACAGCGAATTGCCGACAGGCACGCTTGTCCAAGGGCTTTTGGACTGGCAGGAGTACAGTATTGGCAATCGCGCGGGCGGCATGCCGTTGCAGGCATTACCGGAAGGCACCCCGCCAGGCATGGCCCTAAGCGTTTTCGGCAGTACCAGTCTTACCGCTTACTTTGGACTGCTGGACGTAGGCCAGCCAAAAGCTGGCGAAACCGTACTGGTGTCTGGCGCTGCAGGGGCGACCGGCTCAGTGGTTGCTCAAATTGCCCGTCTGAAGGGCTGCAAAGTTGTGGGCATTGCCGGCGGTGAGGAGAAGTGCCAGTGGTTACGCGACGCTTGTAAAATCGAGCATGTCATCGACTACAAGAAAGAGGATATCGACCAGCGTATAGGCGAGCTCTGCCCTCAAGGCGTCGATGTCTTCTTCGATAACGTTGGCGGCGAAACCCTGGAAACCGCCATCGGACACATGGCAGACTTCGGCCGCATCGCCCTGTGCGGAGCAATCTCCGGGTACAACGATGAGACGCCCGCGCCAGGCCCACACAACTTGATGATACTGACCACGCGCCGCATCCGGATGCAGGGTTTCATCGTGCTGGACTTCCTTGATCGGGCAGAAGAAGCCATAACGCAGTTAATGGAATGGGTGATGGCAGGAGAGATCGCCTGGCGGGAAGACGTGCAGGAAGGTTTCGATAATATCCCTGCCACCTTCCAGCGACTTTTCGATGGACGTAATGTGGGCAAGCAGCTACTGAAACTGGCCGATCCAGAGTAGTTATCCACAGCTGAGACTGTGGATAACTTTGGGGATAGGCCGAGACCAGCCGTGAATCACATCGGCCTGCCCCACTTCGCCCACGCAAGCAGCCAACAGCTGTTGCTAGCGCTTTACAACTTCAAATCAATGACTTAGCGATTTTTTATAGCATCTGAAAAACCGGCAGACGATATAACACTATAAATAAAGTGCCGGAAGGCACTTTGTGGATAGAGTTGATGGCCATTGGTTGGTGGACACTAACCGTTGAAAGCCCGTATATCGAAGCCCCCTTCTAAAGCAAAAAGCGAAAATTGGGACAATAGCTGCGCATTTTCGATGCTACTTATCTCTTTTTTCACGTCGCCTGCCGCCGATGCTGTAGCTGCCAACATTGATGAATCCGGGGGTTGCGCTGAAAATCGGGGTCCAGAGTCTGGCGGGTAATATCCGCGCAATCGAAGGCCTCTACTACCTGAGCATCCAACTTGAAGCCTCGACGGTTATTCGAGAAGTACAAACTCCCCCCCACTCGCAGGCGCTGCATCGCCAGCTCCAATAGTGCAGCGTGATCGCGCTGCACATCAAAGTCGGCTGCCGCACCCGAGGTATTTGAAAAAGATGGCGGATCAACCATGATCAAATCGAATTGTTGGTCGCACTCCTGCAGCCACTGTCGACAATCTGCCCTGACAACATGATTACGATTTTCTGCCAGTCCATTCACCGCGAGGTTTTTACGCAGCCAGCCCAGGTAGGTATTTGAGGTGTCCACGCTTGTGGTAGACGCGGCACCGGACATAGCGGCATGCACGCTGGCACTGCCGGTGTAGCAGAACAAATTCAGAAATTCTTTGTCACTACTCTCCGCCGCAAGCCGCAGACGCAATGGCCGATGATCAAGAAACAGGCCTGTATCGATATAATCGTGCAGATTTACCAGCAGCTTCACAGCGCCTTCGCGCACGGTTAGCAACTCCCCTCTACTGTCCTGCTTGCCGTATTGCTCGGCGCCGCGCTGGCGACTGCGCTGCTTATAGACGATCCGGTCCTCGGCCAGGTCTAGCGCCCCGGGCAAGGCAGCCTTTACCTCTGCCAGCCTTCGGCTAGCGGCCTCTTCGGCAACACCCTTGGGGGCACGGTATTCGGCAACATGCGCGTGCCCGTCGTACAGATCTACGGCTACCGCATATTCCGGCATGTCGGCGTCATACAATCGATAACAGTTAATATTATCTCGTCGAACCCAACTGGCCAGCCGCTTACGGTTTTTCCGAATCCGGTTACCAAACATTCTGGCGCCTTCAGACAACTCACGCTGCGCCTGAACGTCGGCCACCTCTGCAGACGCGGCGGCATGGGTTGGCCTGAAGGTGTTATCGGTCAAGCTGAACAGCAGAAGACTCGACTCAAGCGCTCCATTCCAGAGGGTATAGCGTTTGTGACTACGCAAGCCAACAGCCCGACCAAGATCCAGGTCAGCGGTGAATACCGCCGCCTGCCATCCATCAAACTCCCTGGCCATTGTCTCCCCCAGCTGCTGGTACAAAAAGCTGAGGCTGGCTTTTTCACCCAGCCGTTCCCCGTAGGGAGGGTTGCATATCACCAGCCCATCATCCAGGGAAATATGCGTAGGCTTTTTCAATTCTGACAATGACTTACAAGATACTCTTATCGCTTTATCGAGGCCGGCGCTGGCAATATTTTGTTGCGCCGCGCGGATCACCCTGGGGTCGGCATCGTAGCCGCGAATCTCTGGCAGCTGCCTGGACCGGCCTCGCTCTGCCCGGGCATGCGCATCCGACCACACCATGCGCCACTGCTCCGGGTTATGCCCCAGCCAGTGCTCGAAACCAAACTGCTCCCGCTGCAGGCCGGGCGCTATATCCGCAACCATCAAGGCACCTTCCAGTAACAGCGTCGCCGAGCCGCACATCGGGTCGATTAGAGCGCCACCCCGCGCCGCGATCCCCGGCCAATCAGCCCTTAACAGCAGCGCGGCCGCCAGGTTTTCCTTCAACGGCGCTTCGCCCGCCTGACGACGGTAGCCTCGCCTGTGCAGGCTCCCCCCGGAAAAATCCAGGGATACATGCAGTTTCGATTTCACCAGGCGCAGGTTCAACCGAACCTGCGGATTTTTGCGGTCAACAGAGGGCCGCACCCCACCATTGTCAACGAACCAGTCTACGATCGCGTCCTTACTCTTCTGCGCGCCAAACTGGGTGTTGCGAATGCCATCATTCTGACCCAGAAAATCTATGGCTATCGTACTGCTGGGGCTTAGCACCGTGTTCCAGGACATCTCCCTCAGCCCGGCATATAAACTGTCGGCATCGGTTACGGGGAAATTATGCAAGGGCATAAGAACCCGGTTGGCGAGCCTGGACCAGAGACAGGCCCGGTAAGCAATGGCCGTCGGCCCGTGAAAGTAGACGCCCGCAACAGTTTCACGGACAGACTCTGCACCCAGTGTGGTCAGCTCATGCGCCAGCAGGGATTCTATCCCCTTGGGACAGGCAGCAAACCACGTGGGCAGCGGCGATTCGGTCACAGGCTTACCTCAGGATTTTTTAGTGCGGGGGGCCGCTTTACGTTTCTTGGGCGCCGCTTTTCTGGGCGCCTTGCGCGCCGCAGCTTTGGGTTTCGCTTTAGCGGCCGGCCGGTTGGCTGTCTTTTCTTTTTCCATAACCTCAATAACGAGATTGGTAGAACTCTGCATATAGTCGATAAAGCGGTCGTGCTCCTCATCCGTCAGCGCGCGCAAAAAATCATGCTGGCGGTAGATATTGACGAAGCGACGCTCACGTTCGAAGTGCTTGGGCAGTGCCATCACGCCCCACTGCTCCAGCGTCTTTTCGAGCTGAGGGTTATAGGTGCGCATGAACTTCAGTAGAAAAGGAATCGGGTCGTGGCGGGCGAGTAGCGCGGTAGCACGTAGCATAGTCTCCAGCGGCAAAATGGACTCACCACTTTCCACATCCTCCAGCATCGCCTTGTCGGCCATACCCAGACTATCCGCAAGATCCTTTAGCGAGATGCCAGCCATCTCCCTGGCGTCACGCAGGAAGCGACCGGCTTCGGCCATTGCCTCAAGGCGCTCGGGTTCCAAAGTATTGACCAGGGCGTTACGCAACCAGGTCTCACCGAACATCGCCGTCATGGTGGCCGTGGTCCTGGCGATCTCGAGCGTTCCCCCGGCAACCTGCCCGGTGAGCTTACGCAACGCGCTAAATAGCGAATCCTGCTGTTCTTTACTGATATCGTCTTCAGACATAGCCACAGCATAGCGCAACCTCGGCAGATTGCGGAATCTCGTTGTGAAGGGGTTTTGAGGGGAAGCGCGCTAGGCGCCGGGTAATCCGGTTTCCAGCGCGAAAATCTGCTTCAGAATATCTCGCCACTCAGCATACTGGTTGTCCAGTGTTCCACTGAGCCGAAACACCTTGCCGCTGGCTTTCAGCACTGTAGGCGCAACCTCATTGTCGAAACCGACGGCCAACTCGTGCAGATCCTGCTGCTGAATTTTCGTCCACTTGAACGCGTTGTAGGTTTGCTGCATCGCAGGAAATGTGCCCCGGCGCCCCTGGCTCTCCCTGGTGGCAAGCCGCCGCTGGTAGTCTTCCTTGTAGATGGCCTGCTCTCGCCCGTACTGTCGCCAGAGATCATAGGTGGGGCCCATCTCTTCTGACAGCTTGAGGTACTGCTCATCGACAGTGTCGATAAACAGGTATTCCTGGTTCTGGATGCGCTGCACGCGCGCCATCATCGGATCATTATCCGCCGGGAGACGCACCGCTTTCAGCCTGCCCTGTTCATCCGTGGCCAGAAACCCGGCAAACGCGTCCGGCGAAAGCGACTCAGCGTAGCGCAGCGTTGCCACCGGGGGTATGGCACGCAGGGCTTCTGCCGGCAACCCACCAAGCGCCGCCAACAAATCATTGGAGAACTGGTTATAGAGGTGTTGATAGGGCTCCCCGCCCACTCTCACCGGATAATCGGATTCCCGGGACTGGTCCTGGTAGATGCGATCCACCCAGACTCGGCCTGTCACGTCCACGGCTTTTAACGCCAGCACCAGGCGTAGCCCATCGGAATGCTCTATCCGGCCGGTAATCAATAATACCGTTGTGTCATTGGGTTCAGGCAATACCCGCACCGGACCCCAGGCATTGGTTTCTACCAGGGTTTCGCGCAACTTAACCGGCATGTACTGTGCTTCTGCCCGTCGAATTTCCGGAAATATCCCACGCTTGCTGTGAGTAGATTCATCGTCCGGGATACCCGGGTCGAAGATAGCGATACCAATATCCAGCAGCGGCATGTTGGACCGGGGAGAACCTCGCTGCAAGCCAACCACACCCACCGGTGCTGGCCAGACCGCACTACCCTGAGCCGCTACCGGCTCTGGCGCCGGCTTCGTCGTACCGCTACAGCCGGCAACGGCAAACGCCAGGAACAGTGCCAACAGAACTCTCATTTGGCCTCCGTGGTGCAAACCCGGCCTTTGCTTAGCGTCACCTCGCAGGTATAGCCGGTGCTACCTGGCTCAAACCGTCGATAGACCCTGTTCAGGGTAAATGGCGTAGTCACGCGATCAGAGACCACGGTAGTCGCTATGCTCATTTGCTGGCCGCCTGGACTGCGGGTCAGCACATGCTGAATACTAAGGCCCTCGGGCAGGAGAATACGGAACAGTAACTGATGCCCCACCCAACCACAGGTTTCTGTGCCCAGCGGGTTCTCTACAACCATCTGCTTGCCGTCGAAAAATTCGCAGGTCAACGCAAAGTTTTCCTCCCGCTTGACCCGGATGTCGTTCTCGCTTTGTTCAATTTCCAGCAGCGGCGACTGGGTGATCATATCCGCCATCTGGGCGAGACCTATAACCGTCGCACCGGTATTGCTGTTGCCAACAGCAATGGTTCCGGCGCCGCGCTCGTTACCACCGCGCTGCGCCCGCCGGTCCGCCTGGCGCTGCAGTTCACGCACCATCGAATTTAGTCTGGCCTGAATATTGTCACTCTTGCTGTAGTCCATTTCCCAACTACCGCTGAAATCGACCATATCGACATCACCAACAGGAATCGGTTGCGCCTTGCGCACTGTCTCACCGCCGCCACAGGCGGTCAGCAGGGTGAGCGTCAATGCAAGCACGAACATAAACATCTGGCGGTAAGCAGTCATGGCTGGGTTACTGCACCTTTGCCTTTTGTGCGCTCTCTTGCGACAGCGCCGCGACATGTTTCTGCCACCAAATCGTCAGTCCCTGGGCGTTGAGGTCAGCATCCATATTCAACCTGTCTCTGTAAGCATTGGCATCATCGTCCGAGAGCAATGGCCGCAAAGCATCCAGCGTGCAATCAAGTACTGCCGATTTTAATGCCTCGTGGTCTTGCGCATATTGCGAAGCAAGCGCCTGGTAAGAGGCTACCTGTTCAAGCAGTAGCTGCTTCACCTTTGAGTCATAGGGTAGCTCACCGTAATGCGTCAGATACATTCGCTTTGGCTGGTACTGCGCCAGCAACTCTACTGACTGCGCGAAGAGCGCTGGATTGAATTGTGTGGGTGTAGTCGCTGGCAGCACGAAGTTGCCACCAGTAAACCGCAGAAAACTGTAGCTGATACCAAACATATCACCGCTGAACCAGCCCTGACTAAGCGCATCCCATACACAGAAATGATGATCGGCATGGCCACGGGTATGACGGAATTCCAGCACTGAATTGCCCAGCGTTACGCTATCACCATCCGCCATTTTCTGGACCCGCTCTACAGGAACAGGCGTAATCTCACCATACATGCGATGAAAAGCCTGTTCGCCATAAACCTGTATCGAGCTTTCCACCAGCCTGCCTGGATCGATCAGGTGCCTGGCCCCTCGCGGATGCACCAATAATTGGGCACTGGGGAAGCGAGCCATGATCGTGCCTGCACCACCGGCATGGTCGAGATGAACATGGGTGGGAATCACATAGCGTAGCTGTTGGTCAGAGATGCCCTTTTCACCCAAGCACTGCTCCAGCGCCGCAATAGAATGAGAAGTGCCCGTCTCGATTACTGCATATTCATCGTCGCGACCCAACAGGTAAAAACAGGCAATGCCCGGCTCTACATAGCCGGCATCAATACAGGTGACCCCGAAGTCGAGGTCACGCCAGGAGGCAGTCATATCCAATTAAAACTCTAGAGCAAAGCAACAGCGCTGAATCCTGTCACAATACACGTTGCGACAGCAAGCCCCTCAACTGAACAAGGCTTCACCCGCGGCAAGCTGGTTACCCAGCGCCGCCAGATGCCTGGCACTACTTCCCAGGGTCATCTCGTTGTAGCGCAGCCACAGGCAGTAGCGCCAAAGCGGGTAATCGCGATCGATGCCCGTGCCTCCATGAACATGCTGGGCGGCATAACTGACCCTGTGCCCACAATCGCCCGCCCAGATTTTGGCTATGTGCAATTCTGTTTCCGCAGGTACATTTGCATCCAGCAACGATACCGCCTGGTAGGTCGTCAAACGCAAACACTCCACATCAATGTAGCAATCGGCCACCCGATGTCCCACCGCCTGAAAAGTAGCAACGGCAACACCAAACTGCTTACGCTCTGAGGTATAGCTGGCTGCCAGCCTCATAGCGGCATCTGCGGCACCCAGCTGATGGGCGCACAGCGCCGCAGCGCTGCGCAATTCAGTCCATTCCATAATCGCCTGGCCGCCTGAGGCAGCCACAACATCCTGCGCAGGCACGTGAACCTGCTCGAGGGTCAATTCGAACTGTGGCTCAAAGGTTGTTGCCTCAATGGGCGCAAGCGTCACACCCGGTGCCTGCGGATCAATCAATAACACCGCTACATCATCGCCGTGCCGGGCGGCGAGCAGGATGCGGTGAGCAGATGACGCAAAGGGCACTGCAAACTTGCTACCGGTAACGAGAAAGCCATCCCCGTCTCTCTGGACTGAGGTCAAAGTCGGTTGGCCAACGAACTCGTTCAGCGGTTCAGTCAGTGCAGCTGTCAGTAAAATCTCGCCTCTTGCCGCCATCGGTAGCAGGGCCTCACAGACCGCCTGCGGGGCAAACGCCTGAATAGGTAACATCGCAGACACGCAATGCGATATTGCTGGCACCGGTGCAATGGTTCTACCCACCTCCTCCACAAACAACGCCAGCTCGGTAAACCCAAGGCCCATACCACCGTATTGCTCGTCAACAGCAACCCCCGGCAAACCGGCGTCCAGCAACTGTTGCCACAGCGCCCGATCAAAACGCGGCTCCGCATACTCGTCATAGGCTGCCAATTTGTCGGCCGTCACCTGGTCCGCCAGAATCTGCCTGGCTAAACCCTGCACCTCTAATTGTGCTTCCGAAAATCCAAAGTCCATGGCTATACCCCTGTCAGCGACTGGCCCGAGGCATCCAAAGCCCAGCCGCCGATATGATGTCACGTTGTATTTCGTTGGCACCGCCACCGAATGTAATGATTGATGCCGTGCGGTACAGCCGCTCCAGCTTGGCCGCCTCGGTTGAAACGTGTTCACTGCCGGCACGAAACAGGGAAGCCTGCCCCATCACCTCTCCCAGCAAGCGAAATATTTCCACGAAGGCCTCTGAACCATATACCTTGGCCGCAGAGGCGTCGGCCATATCCAGGGTACCCTCTGTCATCGCCCAGGACTGCTTGTAAACAATGAGCTTCATGCATTCGATGGTCGCTCGTGCACGCGCCAGATTATGCTGCACCCAGTGTTGGTCAATCACCTTGCCGCCGGTGGGCAGCTCGGCTGAGCGAGACCAGGCAGTTAACTGATTGAACAGCTGCGACACCGGCCCAAAGTTAATCAGACTGAGACGCTCGCGATTAAGCTGGCTGGTTACCAGCTTCCAGCCACCATTGAGCTCCCCAACCCGCATGTCGTCGCTTACCCTTATATTGTCATAGTAAGTCGCGTTCGTTCGCACGCCACCCAGCGTATGCACGGGTGTATGGCTGAAACCCGGATCGGAATTTGGCACAAGGAACATAGTGATACCCTTGTGTTTTTTTGGCGCATCCGGGTCTGTGCGAACGGCCAGCCAGGTGTAGTCACAGAAATGGGCGAGTGACGTCCACATTTTCTGGCCGTTGATCACCCAATCGTCCCCGTCTCGAACCGCAGAGGTTTTAAGACTCGCCAGATCCGTGCCTGCGCCAGGCTCGGAATAGCCTATGGAAATTAGACACTCCCCTGCCAGTATTCTGGGGACCATCTCACGTTTCAGAGTATCGTTGGCAAACTCCGCGATCATGGGGCCGACAGACTCGGTGGTCAAAAATGGGAAGGGGTATCCCACCCGCATGACTTCCTCGATAAAGATGAACTGCTCCAGCGGCGTCATGCCCCTGCCGCCCCACTCCTCGGGCCACCCCACCCCGATCCAGCCGTCTTTGCCCATTTGCCGCAGCGCCTCACGCCATAAAGGGCCGCCGCCTTCGCCCATGTCGCGCTCACACTCCGCCTGCAACTCCGGCGTCATCAAATCTTTGAAATAGGCACGTAACTCGTCCCTGAGGGCAAGCTGTGTTTGGGTAAACTGAATGTTCATCTACGATCCTTGGCCGCGTTTACAACACGGGAAATGCTAACGAGTTGGCTCGCACAAGGTAAGCAAATCAGCGGGCCAATATTACTGACAATTTCGCTCAGCCGGCTTTTAACTCGGCTAAAATCGAAGACCACATTGCATCGGGTGCAGCATAGGGCGCGTACACAGCCAACCTATCAGCATAGGGTCCATACTTTTCCTGTAACAATCCGGCAATTTCCGCCGGCTTGCCACGCGTGGTAAAGGCATCGAGAAAGTCTTCATCGATGTGCCTACCCAACTCTTCCCACTTGCCCTCTTTGGACAAACGATTGAGCTCCGGTTGCAGATCCCCATAACCCACTGCCTCCATAGGCGGTCGGTAAGCCGGTGTAGAGGCATAGAATCCCAGTAACCCCCTCACGCTGTCAGTGGCCGCCGCAATAGCCTCATCTGTTTCGCCAGTAATAATGATTGCGTTGATCTGCAAGGTAAATTCCTCGCGCTGCCGACCTGCTTTATCAAGGCCTGCATTTACTGCCGGTAGCGCATGATCAACCAGAAACGGCATGCTGTTAAACGGGTGAACAATCAAACCATCGGCGACCTCTCCGGCGACCTCGGTCATCTTGGGACCCAGCGCTCCGAGGAAAACAGGCGGCACGCCATATTCGTTAGGCCCGGGGTTAAACATGGGAGTCATCAGCGTGTGCTTATAGAACTTTCCCTCATAATTCAGGCGGGTTCCGTTTTGCCAGCAATCGAAAATCGCCTTTAACGCGAGAATGTAGTCGCGCATTCGCGACGCCGGCGGACTAAATTCTGTCCCGAAGCGTTTTTCTATATGCGCTTTTATCTGCGAACCGATCCCCAGGTAGAACTTGCCCTTACTGTATTTCTGCAGGTCCCAGGCCTGGTACGCCAGATGCATGGGATTGCGAGGAAATGCTACGGCAATGCCCGTCGCTATATCCAGCTGCGGTGCGTGCTCGGACGCCAGAACAAGGGGCAAAAACGGATCCCAGCTACCTTCAAGCGTATAAACGCCATCGTAACCAATACCGGCCAGCCTCTGGGCCTCATCAGCCGCATCACTCATTTGCGCGTAAAAGGGGCCATCTATTTTCATTGTCGTTCCGCCAACAGTCAGGGGTGAAAAATTCCGAGGTAACGAAAACTAACGCCTGAAGCCGGTAGTCACCAGCGACTACATAGCAAGACGATGCTTTGACTACAGATTAGCGCCAGTGGTTCACAATCCTGAACAGCCGCCAGCCTCTACAAGCACTACCATAGTGTCGCTACTACTCAGGAGAGCGGAATGAAAATAGGAATTTGCCTGCCCTATATGAAAGCGGGATTGACTCGACAGGATTACATAGACTGGTTCACGCGTGTCGACGAAGGACCATTCCACAGCGTTTCCTGCGGTGAGCGTATTCACGGCCCCACTTACGACATGCGGGTGGTGCTCTCGGCTGCTGCCATGGCAACCCAGCGGGTAGAGATCACTCCTACGCTCTACGTACTGCCCATGCACAATGCAACCCGCGTCGCTAAAGAGGTCGCAACACTGGACATTCTCTCCGGCGGGCGGGTGAAACAGATCGTGGTGGGATACGGTGGCCGGGAAAAAGACTATGAAGCGGTAGGTGCTCGCTTCAAGGGACGCTACGGGCGTATGGACGAGCAAATTGCGACCATGCGCGAGGTATGGGCCGGAAACGAAATCATTGAAGGTGGCGGCAGCATAGGCCCGACGCCTACAGAAGCCGGCGGACCACGCATTCTTGCGGGCGCCATGGGCCCCAAAAGTATCGCCCGCTGCGCCCAGTGGTCCGGCGGCCTTTACGCCTGGTCAGGCAATGGCGAGACCCATGAGCTGAATAATACCTTCGCCATGGCTGACGAGGCCTGGTCGCAGGCAGGTCGCACTGAAACCCCCTACAGGCTGGGAGGGTTCTGGTACACGTTGGCCGACGATGGCCAGCGCAAGCTCTACGATTACGTTTACGAATACCTGGCAATCGCAGGTCCGGAGATCGCCAAGATGATGGCCGAGACTGTACACCGCAGCACACCCGAGGCGGTGCGCGAGGCATTGGACAATGCCGAGGCGGCTGGCTGCGAAGAGCTGTTCATGGTGCCTGCGACGGCTGAACTGTCAGAACTGGATCGCTTGATGGAACTGCTGGCCACACGCTGAGTCGACTACACGTTTTTGTAGTTTAGCTACATTTGCTACCCTGTCTTGTGATTGAGCGGGCCCGGCGGCTGTAGTTTGACTACAAGCCTTTGAATTATCAGGTATTTTACCGTTGCGCGACCTCCCGATGAGGTCGCTTAACCGGTATACTCGCCCGCTTCTGCACTGAGCTCATATCCCTGCAAGCCACCACAACTGAGGACTTTTCATGGCCAAGCGTGTGTACCTGTTCAATGAGGGCAGCAAAGACGATCGCGAGCTGTTGGGAGGCAAAGGCGCCAACCTTTGTGAGATGACCAACCTTGGCTTACCGGTGCCCTATGGCTTTGTTATCACCACGCCTACCTGCCGTGAGTTTTTTCAGGCGGGAAACCGACTGCCGAATTTGCTGGAACAGGAATACCGGGTTGCCCTGGACCTTGTTGAAAAACGCATGGATGCGCGCTTTGGGGATCCTGAAAATCCCCTGCTGTTTTCGGTTCGCTCCGGCGCACCCGTTTCCATGCCCGGCATGATGAATACCATTCTCAACCTTGGCCTGAACGATGAGATCACCGAGGGACTGGCAAGCAAGACCAATAACCCCCGTTTCGCTTACGACAGTTACAGGCGCTTCATCCAGATGTTCGCCGACGTCGTGCTGGGCGTGGAAGGCGAAAAATTCGAAGACGAAATCACGCGCTATAAAGCCGAGCGCGGTAAGACACTGGATGTAGAGATGGAGGCCGAGGACTGGCAGGCCATCATCAAAATTTTCAAAGGTATCACCGAGTTCCCCCAGGACCCTTTCGAACAGTTGAAGCTGGCGGTAGAAGCTGTATTCCTGTCCTGGCACACCCCGAGGGCCAACGTATATCGGGAGATGAACAACATCCCCGAGGCAATTGGCACTGCCGTCAACGTGCAGGCCATGGTGTTTGGCAATTTTGGTGACACTTCCGGGTCCGGCGTGGCATTCACACGTAATCCCTCAACCGGCGAACCAACATTTTTTGGTGAGTTTTTGTTTAACGCCGCCGGCGAGGATGTGGTCGCCGGCACCCGCACACCGCAACCCATAGAGGCGCTGAACGAAGGCCTACCCGAGGTGTACAAAGAACTGTTCGAGACCCAGGCTCTGCTGGAGAAGCATTATCGCGACATGCAGGACATTGAGTTTACCGTGCAGGACGGAAAATTTTACATGCTGCAGACCCGCAGCGGAAAGCGTACCGGAAGAGCCTCCATCAAGATCGCAGTCGACATGGTCAGCGAAGGTTTAATCGGCGAGAAAGAAGCACTGATGCGTGTTTCACCTGAGCACGTTGAAGCCTTCCTCCACCCCATGGTCGACCCCGCCGCCAAAACCGATATCGTTGCCACAGGCCTGCCGGCAAGCCCGGGCGGTGCGACGGGCAAGGTAGTGTTCTCGGCTGACGAGGCCGTTGTCACCGCCAAGCACGGCGATGCCGTGGTTCTGGTGCGCAGGGAAACCACGCCCGAAGATATACACGGCATGAAGGTAGCTGAAGGAATTCTCACCGAATTGGGGGGCATGACTTCTCACGCGGCTGTAGTAGCCAGAGGCATGGGAGTCTGCGCAATCACCGGTTGTGGCGGGCTATCTATCGACTACGAAGCGGGCACCGCAACAACCGCCGACGGCGTTGTTATCAGCCGGGGCGACGTGATCACCCTGGATGGCACCGCCGGTGAAGTCATGCTGGGTGACATCCCCAAAACAGAGGCCAGCTCCAGTGAGGACTTTCAGGTATTGCTGTCCTGGGCAGACAAGCACCGTCGGCTAAAAGTCAGGGCCAATGCAGAAACGCCAGAAGATGCCGCCAAGGCTCGCGAACTGGGCGCAGAAGGTATCGGCTTGTGTCGCACCGAGCATATGTTTTTTGACGCCGAGCGTATCGACTACATGCGCGCAATGATTCTCGCCGAGAATAAAAAAGAGCGAAAGAAGTATTTGAAGAAGCTGCTCAAATTCCAGCAGGAAGATATGCTGGAATTGTTTCGCGTGATGGATGGCTTACCGGTGACCGTGCGCCTGCTGGACCCGCCACTACACGAGTTTCTGCCTCATACTGAGGAAGACATTGTCGCGCTCGCCGGGCGTCTCGATAAACCGGTAGACCAGATACGCAACGCGACTGAACACCTGAACGAAGTGAATCCTATGCTGGGCTTTCGCGGGTGCCGCTTGTCTGTGGTGATGCCTGAGATAACTGAAATGCAGGTTCGCGCAATCATAGGCGCTGCGGTCGACGCGGTGGAAGAAGGACTGCGGCCCTTCCCCGAAATCATGATCCCGTTGGTAGTGAACGTGCGGGAAATTCGTCTTATCAACGATATTATCGATCATGGTATTCACAAGGTACTGAAAGAGAAGTCCGTATCCATTCCCTATAAGGTCGGCACGATGATGGAAACGCCTCGTGCTTGCCTCGGTGCCGATCGTATCGCGGGCGCCGTCGAATTCATGAGCTTCGGAACT
Organism: Halieaceae bacterium; assembly: GCA_039964455.1. Lineage (GTDB taxonomy): Bacteria > Pseudomonadota > Gammaproteobacteria > Pseudomonadales > Halieaceae > CALJFL01. The sequence goes on from JBDVXK010000021.1 coordinate 14,559, forward strand.
AACGACCTCACCCAGATGACTTATGGTTTCTCTCGAGATGATGCCGGTAGATTCATACCTGACTACCTTGAAAAGAAACTCATCGAGAGCGACCCTTTTGTCTCCCTGGATCAACGCGCAATTGGCCGGCTACTGGAAATGGCGGTGAAAGAATCACGGTCGCGTAAAAAGGGACTGAAGTACGGTGTCTGTGGAGAACACGGTGGCGACCCGCGGTCGATCCGCTTTTTCCACGATTTGGGACTGGACTACGTATCCTGCAGTCCATTCAGAATACCCATTGCACGCATCGCTGCGGCACAAGCGAATGTAGGCGCAGAGTTCGGCGAGTGACGGGGATGATGTGACTACAGATTCGCATGGTGGTAACGTTCCCTTAAGCATGCGCTCAGGTGGAGCGTGCACCGCAGAATACAGTGGACGGATATTACATGGCTGATAATGGCTGGCAGGTATTTGACCTCGCCGAGATCAAACAAAAGCTCAAGGGCGAACCCGTTGAGTATCTGGAGTTTCTAAACGTACCGGCACTGAACTGCGGCTTGTACTCTCTCGCTGCCGGCAGCAAGGATATGCAGGCGCCTCACGACGAAGACGAGGTCTATCTGGTGCTTACCGGCAAGGCCAGAATGCAATTAGGTGATGAAGAGCGCGAGGTAGGCCCCGGCTCCCTACTCTACGTCAGTGCCAGTACCGAGCACTCATTTTTCGAAATCGAGGAAGATATGACGCTGATGGTGTTCTTCGCTGCCAGCCCATTGGAAGTACCGGACTAACTGCAAAACACTTAGAGAATTGCCCCCCAGTACTTGAATACCAGTGTGCCCAGGAATGTGCCCAGGGCATAACCCAGCACGCCCACCAGCACACCGGGCGTAACCAGATCACGCCAACCCTTGGTAGCCGCCAGCGCGGGTGCCGTGGTGGCGCCAAGAACCGCGGCGTTAGATGCGATAATCAGCTCCGGCAGTGTCAGCCCCAGCAGACTGCCCAATCCAAACGTCAGCAGGGCGTGAACGGACAGCAAAATGAAAACCAGCAGAATCAGTAACGGCGCTACTTGAATCATCGCCGTCAGATTTGCACCAGCTGCTATCGCCGCAAAGAATACAAAAGACAGGGCCACACCTAACTCAAAACTGCCCGCCAGCAGTCTGGGCAAGGACGGAAATACCGTAGCCACCAACAGCGTCAAGGCACTGATCAAAACATAACGCCAACCGTCCAGCCCCAGTCCGACGACCAGTGCATCGCCTATCGCGACTATGCTCAACGCCGCAGCCAAAGCCAATGAAATAGACATGGCAGAGATATCATCATTGCTTGCCGAGTCGACCTCCTCCGCAAGCTCATGTGCAGCGAATCTGCGTGCCAGCCAACGCCAACCGGGCAACAACGCCAGCAAGCCCAGGTAGACTGCGCTAAACAGGTTGTCGACCGCGGTCGCGGCAGAGAAAAAAGAGGCGTCCTTCACCAAGCCGGTGGTTTCTCCCAGAGCAGCGTAGTTAACCGAGCCCCCTATGTAGGTCGCGGCAAACAACCCTGCAATAGCGCTCTCGCGCTGCCCCTCCGGCAGCGCCGCAGCCGAGCCGAGATTACCGAGATCCAGCGTCAGCGCCGCCACGGTTACGCCGACAACCGTTCCCAGGCTTGCCAGCAAAAAAGCCGCTGTCATGCGGGTGGATTCAAATAGTATTTTGCGTAAGTCCGCCTGGAACAAAAAGAGAGGAATCAAGACAGGCACGAGGTAGCTGAAGACAAAACCGTAGGCCGGCGCGTCATGCGGAATGAGGCCAAGATTGGCCGCGGCAATGGCTATCAAAATTGCCGCTACCGCTCCGGTCAATTGCGCGCCCAGACGAGTTTTCTCCATTAGAAAGCCGGCGCCCGCAATCACAAAAAGCGCTGCCATAACTGCAAGATGGTTGTCTGCCGGGATAAGTGACATTGCCGTTTCTACTAAAAGGAATGATACAGGCAACTGTACCACGAGCGGCGGCTCCATAGATGCACTGAAGCGGCCTCTCAAACAGTTCTCGAACAAGCGCATCTGCTACACTCGAGCTACACAAATAACGCGTTTTCAAGGATCCTATGAGCCATCACCCCGCCTTTGATAAAAATAGTGTTGCGGTTATTACCGGAGCCGGCGACGGCATAGGACTAGCCGCCGCTCAGGCCTTTGCTGATAGAGGTATGCGTATTTGCATAGCGGATATCGATAGTGAAAAACTCACTGAAGCCGCCAGTCAACTCCCCGACGCACTGGCTGTGATCGTAGACGTGGCAGACCCGGATCAGGTCAATGCGCTACGCGACAAGGCCTATTCCAGCTTCGGCCAGGTCGACGTTCTCATGAACAATGCCGGCATTGGCAAACCCACGGGCGCCTGGACCAATGGCGACAACTGGCAGAGTATTCTTGGGGTCAATCTTGGCGGCGTCATCAATGGTACCCAGGCATTTACCCAGGCAATGCTGGACCAGAATACGCCCGGATTAATCATTAATACGGGTTCCAAGCAGGGGATCACCCTGCCACCCGGTAATCCGGCATACAACGTCAGCAAAGCTGGCATCAAAGCACTGACTGAGTCGCTGCAGCATGAACTGCGTAATACCGAAAACTGCCAGCTGTCTGCACACCTGCTGGTTCCGGGCTTCACTTATACAGGCATGATCAAACCTTTCGTTGCCGAACAACCGCCCGCAGCGTGGACACCCCAGCAAGTCGTGCAATACATGATCACTCACATTAATGCCGGGGATTTTTACATTATTTGCCCTGATAACGACGTTGACCGCAACACCGACAACGCCCGCATGACCTGGACCATGGGAGACCTGACCGGGAACCGCCCTCCCCTGTCCCGCTGGCATAAGGACTACGAGGCGAAGTTCGAGACCTTTATGACCAGCAACACTGGCAATGACGGAATCGCCGATTGAAGCTGGTTTATACCCATCCCAGTAGTATTGTTGTGGCGCAGGCTCGCAGTGCCCTGGAGTTAGCCGGAATCGAATGCACCTTGCGCAACGAGTATGCGGGCGGCGCCTTTGGCGAACTGGCACCTATCGATACCTGGCCGGAACTTTGGGTGCTCAGGGATCGTGACTTTGAAAGAGCCAATATCGCGCTGGAAAACGCCCGGGCAGAGGTAAAAGAAGCCGATTGGCTATGCAACTCCTGCCAGGGACACAGCCCGGCAACTTTCGACATTTGCTGGCGATGCGGGGTGGAGAGAAAATACTCTTAAGATTCCGTCGAAAACCTGTTATTTTGTCGCGCTATTTTTAGCCCAGAGGATCAATCCTGTGACAGCAAGCTTTTATCCACCACGACGCACCCTGATGGGGCCCGGTCCCTCAGACGTTTCACCCCGAGTATTGGGCGCCCTTGGCAGACCAACCATTGGTCACCTGGACCCATTATTTGTCGACTTGATGGATGAGCTAAAGGGTCTGTTGCAATACGCCTTCCAAACCAGCAACGAGTTAACCATACCAATATCAGCTCCAGGCTCCGCCGGTATGGAAGCCTGTTTCGTTAACCTGGTGTCTCCGGGTGATACCGTTATTGTCTGCCAAAACGGTGTCTTCGGTGGGCGCATGAAGGAAAATGTTGAGCGCTGCGGCGCCACAGCCGTTATGGTGCAAGATGACTGGGGCCAACCGGTTGATCCAGCGAAAGTGGCTGCCGCCTTCGACCAGCATCCAGAAGCCTCTCTGCTGGCGTTTGTGCACGCTGAGACGTCAACCGGTGTACGCAGTGACGCTCAGTCCCTGTGTACGCTGGCAAAAGAACATGGTGCATTGTCCATTGTAGACACAGTCACCTCTCTTGCCGGTATAGAACTGAAAGTTGATGACTGGGGCGCCGATGCCGTGTATTCCGGCACCCAGAAATGTCTGTCCTGCATTCCCGGTATTTCGCCAGTGACCTTCAGCCCTGCTGCGGTTGAACGTATCAACGCTCGCACAACAAGTGTGCAAAGTTGGTTTTTGGATATGAAACTGGTTATGGGCTATTGGGGCGGCTCTAGCAAACGTGCCTATCACCACACAGCTCCGGTAAACGACCTATATGCACTGCATGAGTCACTGGTCATGCTGCAGGAAGAAGGGTTAGAGGCGTCGCATGCCCGTCATCGGCATAATCATCTGGCACTTGTCGCCGGACTGGAGGCGATGGGGCTGGCTATGGCAGTTGAACCAGAGTATCGCCTACCGCAGCTCAATTCGGTGCTGATACCCGAGGGGGTTGACGATGCGGCTGCCAGAAATGCACTCCTGAATGAATACAATCTGGAAATAGGCGCTGGCCTGGGTGCGCTGGCGGGTAAAACTTGGCGTATTGGCCTGATGGGTTTTGCCAGTAACGAAAAGAATGTGTTGCTATGCCTGACAGCATTGGAAGCGGTCCTGGGGCGTCAGGGCATCGACATACCGGCGGGCGCGGGCTTAGCCGCCGCCAAGGAAGTGTTCGGGCGCTGAACCGCCCTTTCCGTTCATCATGGCCCACAGGGTCGACGCGCTTTCCTGGCGCGGGTCTCTATGCGTAATGTACCGGGCATGCCTGTCACTGGGCACACCCGGGACCAGTTCGATACTCCACAGGGCATCGACACGGTTAGGCACCATTGAATAGCGAATATCGATGACCCGGTTGGCATTGTCCGGGTCGCGAGCAATATACCCGTTACTGAACCATCGGAATCGCTCAATATCTATCGCCTGCTGCGAATCGCGTGCCAGCCATGGCAAGTCTCTGCCTATGTTCAGCTTCTCTACCGAGTCACCGGCAAAGATGCGCGAGTTAAAACCCACACGTACCGCATCCACATAAAAGCGGTCCTGTGTTTCATACACGATTTTCCACACCAGAATGTTGGCGAAGCTGGGCTTGGCCTCCAGACGCACAGGGGTGTGGCCACGGCTTTCCGCTAACGACTGACCCAGGTCTACCGCCATATTGCGATTCCATAAGCCCAGAGACAGGTAGACGACAGCCCATATCAACGCCAGCCTGGCCAGCATGGGCTGCTTGCGAAGCCCGGCAAAAAGCACCAGGAAAACAATAGGTAGCGAGAACACCGGATCGATCACAGATACTGTATTCCAGGCTATACGCGCATCACTGAAAGGCCAGAGCAGCATGGTGCCATAGGTCGTGCAGGCATCCAGTAGTGCATGCGTTGCATAACCCAATGTACAAAAGAGCAAGGTACGACCAAACGTCAGCTGCCAACGTTTGCCCAACAGTCCGTACAGCACCAGGGCGCAGAGCAGGCCGCCAAAGGGAATAAACACCAGCGCATGAGTGAACTGACGGTGGAATTCGAGAAACAACAGAGGATCGTTGGACGACCGGATCAGAACATCAAGATCCGGCGCCATCCCCGCGAGAAACCCCAGAATACCGGCCTTAACAGCCTCGTGTCTGGATGCAGTGGCCTGGGGTAGCGAGGCTCCCAGCACGCCCTGCGTCAGCGGATCCATCAGCCCACACGCTGCAAGGTATTGACATCGGAGTGATCAAAAGACTTTTGGTCATAAATATCCAACAGGGTACTTTCCGTATAGCGCATGGTATCGCCCTGTACCGTCAAGGTATGACTAAAGGACAAGGTTCGCGCTTGCCGGAACATAAACGCCGGCTGCGCGATACCAAACTCATCGTCACCTGCCTTTGCCGTTACACTGAATACCAACTCTTCCGCCAGTGACGCTGGTGCGGCCAAGGTGCCGCCGGCAACCACAGCGACGCCACGAGGAATGGTAAAGTTTTCCACTATCGTATTGTCGGCTGGATCCCATAGCCAATAGCCAATTTGATCATGAAACACTTCATCGTTGGATTTTCGGGTAACAACCTGATGGTAACGGACGACAGACAGGGTCTGCTGTTCAGCGTTGGTTACATCGCCCGCCGCCTCGAAAGTAATAACCTCGTAATAGGGATTGCGCTCAACGCCATCGGGTTCAGGCGAACGATCTACGCCTTTGTCTCCTTTCCATACACCCACCAGAGCCGCCAAAGGACCATAGTCAATGTCTTCAATTACAGTTTCAGACCCCATTGATGCTCCATCTCGCTGTGAAAATTCACCGCATAAAGTACAGAAAAGCTTGTGCCAATGCTACCGGGAGACGGATACTTATGGCGACCTACAGGGGAAACATTCCGAAGAAACCGCGGTCAAAGAAATCAGGACTAACGACAATCAGGAGTGACACCATGCAAAAAATCGCAGGATTAGCGATAGCTGGCGCAATGATACTTGCCGGCTGCACCACAAACCCCTATACAGGCGAGCAACAGGCCAGCAAAGCCGCCACCTATGGGGCCGGCGCTGCCGCAGTCTGTGGCCTGGTGGGAGCTATCGACTCCGGTAAGCATGCCCGTAACGCTGCCTTGGGCTGCGGTATCGTTGGTGCCGGTGTTGGCGCCTACATGGATGTGCAGGAAGCAAAGCTTCGAGAGCAACTGGAGGGCACCGGAGTGAGAGTGGTCCGCGAAGGCGACAACATTCGTCTGGTGATGCCGGGAAACATTACTTTCCAGACAGATTCCTACAACCTACGCGGTGATTTCTACCCCGTGCTTAACTCAGTGGGAGAGGTGCTTTCCAAATATGGGGACACTACCATTCGAGTGAGCGGCCATACCGACAATACTGGCAGTCGTTCGTATAACCAGACATTATCAGAGCGTCGTGCGAGCAGCGTTGCCGACTATCTGGTTACCCGGGAAGTCCTACGCTCAAGAATGCTGGTCCAGGGGCTGGCCTTTGATCAACCGATCGCCGACAACAGCACCAGCTCGGGTCGCGCGCAAAACCGCAGGGTCGAGCTCTATATTTTGCCCCAGCAGTGATAAACCGCGGTCAGCTCGTTGCCTCTCGTTGAGCAAGGCGCTCAACGTTGGCTTCGTGATCACTTTGTGAAATACGGTAGGCAAACATGACTACCAGCATCAATATGTAAAAGACGAAAAGCGTGGGCGCGAATAGAAGTCCCAGATTAAAAATGATCTGGGGTTCTACTTCCCCTGGTACCGCATTTTCGGGAAACTGAACCAGCGTTAGTAGTGTGGTTGTCATCAGCACACCCATGCCAGAAACACTTTTGCGCACGAGACTGCGAGCGGCGAAAAACACCCCTTCAGAACGACGTCCGGTGCGCAACTCACTTTCTTCAACCACGTCGGCGATCATACTATCGACAAGAATAGCCTGAGAAACGATCAACATAATATCCACAAAATTCATAATAAGAATCGTGTAAAAAAGCTCGGGAGTATTGTTTAGCGGAAACAATTCCACGCTGCGCAACAAATAAGGGCTGACGCCAATGCTCGCGGCTAGAAAGCCAATAGTGATGGCCGCATATTTCTTACCCAGGCGGCGGCTGGCAAACGGGGCCACGTAAAAGGCAAGCAATGCAGACCCAAATAAGGAAAGGCTTATTAAGGACAGTTGCTTATTGTTGAATTCCCAGTAAAAGCTCGACACATAAATATTCATAGAAGCCGACAATCCGGCTGCCATCGCGCCGAAAACAGAGGCTATAAAAAGCGCCAGGAACGACTTATTCTTCAAAGTGTCCAGCGTCTCTCTCAAAACTGAGCCCAAGCCAGGCAAATGGCGGACAGGCGGTTTGTGCAGCCGTGGAATATGTCGATGCGTGCCCAGGGATGAGGCAAGCACCGCAAGAAACATGACTACACTCGCCACCAAGCCGTAAGTTGAATAACCCTCTTTATTGAGCACACCTATCGCTTGCTCCTCAGTGGGCACAAGGAAAACTGCGTAGGCTATAACAGACATAGCAAGTCCGCCCCACCATCCGAAAAAATGCCGATAACTCAGAAACGTCGTTCGCTGGTGGTAGTCATCAGTTAACTCCGCAACCAATGAGGAGCTGGGCACTTCGTACAAAGTTATAAACAAACGCACCATGATCGCCATGACAAGGAACCAGGCGAAAAGCAATCCATCCGACAAATTTTCCGGGGGATTCCACAACAGAAAATAGGAGATAGCCACGGGCAGCAGGGACGCATACATAAAGGGGTGTCTTCGGCCCCAGCGGCTTCGACAATTGTCAGATAGGCTGCCTACCAGAGGGTCTGATACAGCATCCACCAGCAAGGCCACAAAAATTCCCGCCCCTACCCATTGTTGAGGCAGACCAAGCACCTGGTTGTAATACAAGAGCAAAAAATAGGAAAAGCCGCCATCCTTGACCCCATAAGCGACAGCGCCGACGCCATAAAACAACTTGGTCAATCGTGACTCTGTATCCCGCTTAATGGTCATCAGTTGATATCGAAGCTGTAATAGAGATCGATTGAGTTCTCCAGACGGCTGACCACTTCCAGCCAAAGTCGAGTTTGCAGGTAGAATCGCGCGGTCAGCACATTGATCGGCTCGTAGAGTCCCACACCGTAAGACAAATAGATACGTTCGCCGATAAAGCCTCCAAGCGTTGCTGCTGTATCATCAGCGGTGCCATCGGAACCAAACTCAACATTGTTGATCCCTGGAATACTATTTATTCCGGACATAACACCAGATTGATTCACTACCCCTGTACCCAAAGACAGAGCGACCGCGGTCCCATCAGCGCTGGCACCGGAATCAAGGCCCCGCCCCCTGACGAGATAAGAAAGCGCTTCGGTTTGAGGCATCGCCGGATCAGAATAGACTTGCAGCACCGGTTCTTCGGCAGTGCCCTGCACAGAAACACCTACTCGAACCTGCTCCAGGGTAATATCGCGCTCGGCCCGCAGGTTCAGCTCGGGATTCCCCGGTTCACCAACAAAGGCCACTGTTCCCTGCCTGATCTGCAGACGCTGTCCGTAAGCTCGAACCTCTCCCCCGACAACGTTCAAGCTACCAAATAGCTGTAGCGGACGCCCAAGCTCTTGTTGCAGCCGCAGGTCTCCCCCTACAATCGCGTCGATTTCACGCGCACGCACCCGGAACTGATCACGAATCTTGACTCGAACATTCAACTGCGTATCAAAGGGTCGCTGTTCTTTCAGAATGTTACCTGCGTAATCGACTTCCACAACATCAGAACTGATATCCACGCTGCCCTCTGGCAGCTGGTCGGGTTCCAGATGTCCACTATGCACAGTGATGTCACCGTCCAGGTTAAGCAGTCCACGACTGAAAGCCAGTGTAAGCTCTTGTGAGATCTCGGCCTCACTATCCGGTGGCAGCAGTAGCTTATGCCTCTTGCCGGAGATAGCGAGTTGCAACTCCTGCTGCGGCAGTAGCAAATCACCGTCCAGTAAAAGCTCCCCGCCGCCAAACAGGCCGCCCCCTGAAATGGCAGCACGGTCACCTGTCAAAACAACGTCCAAATCAAGATCAGTGAGTGCCGTTGGGTTGCCATGCATCGCCATGGCGCCCTCAGAGAGCCGCAGTCGACCATTGCCGCTGGGCTTGTCGATCGTGCCTGCCAGGTCAACCCGCCCCGTGAGCCCCCCCTCCAGGCGAGCCAGGGACGGCAAAAAGGGTCGCATCGCCGCCAATCGCAAATCTTTCAGATCAATCTCACCCGTTATTGCATCGGTTCGTTGGCCCGGGAGGTTCAGCTTGAGCGACAGGCTACCAGCGTCGTCACGCTGCAAATCTCCACGCAGTACCAGGCCATTAGCCTCCCGCTTTACCTCGGCGGTCACGTTATCCCAGGCAACGGTGGCAGAATCCTCGTCACTGTAGTGGCGAGTAAAACGGCCATTACGAAGCTCCGCTTTCATCAACAATTTTGGCTCCCCGTCAGGTGACCAACTGCTGGCCAGAGTTGCCGCTAAAGTCCCGCCGGTTTCCATCCCGGCGGGAAAAAAGTTAGCCATAAAGCCGATATCGCCATCGAGAGACGCATCGATATTTCCTGAGGAACCCAGAATCAACGGATCGCGACTGCACAGCCTCGCCTCGGGCCCGCGCCAGCAATGGCCGCGCAAGCTCAGGGAGGCTTTATCAGACAGCCACTCAAGCCCAACGGGGTCGGAGAGTGTCCAAGTGCCCAGCACCGAGTCTAGCGATGCCGGCTCAATGCGGCCCTGCCAATCATTGCCATTTCGTTGTCCACGAACAACAATCTGGCCATCTATATCGCCCTGCAAATCGAGTACTGCGCGCTGTATTTCTGTATCGCCCCGCAGCGACAGTTCGAGGCGCTCAAGGCTGCGCTCCCCCATGGTAAGTTCATGCAGGCCAAGCATGCCGTTATAGGGCATGTTATCTGCTAGCGAGGCATCGACTTCAATATCAACACGGCGCGCTTGCAGGTTTTCCCAGGCAGCATTCTCGATGCTACCGCGTAGACGCAGCCTGTCTGTTTCACCCGATAAAGTCGCCTCCAATGCAACCCTACCTCTGCTGCCCACCCGCCAACGAGACAGGTCATCCAGAGTGAGCAGCAGTTTGCCCGAGTCGGCACCGGAGGCCATTGTGCGCAGCTTCAGCAATGCACCATTAAACTCACCATCCAGCTGCCCCGCTGTCAGCAATCGGGACGAGGACAGCGCATAGCTGCCTCTGACAAAAGCAGGCAGCCCGTTAATATCGCCCTTCAAATCGATATTCTCAAGGCCCAGCACCCAACCGGAGTCATCCACCCTACCCTTGGCAGCCAATGCCCCCTGCACACTGCCTGCCAGCTGCTCGCTGAAAGACGGTAAATTCATGCCCGAGGAGCTGGCCGCCACCTTGAAATCGTAGCCATCGCCATAGTCGAGTTGTCCTTGCAGGGCCAGCTCTGTACCGGTAGCTTTATCGGCGATCGTTGCCTCATCCAGCATGAGCCTACCCGCCTGGTGACTGCCCTGCGCATCAATACGAACTTCAGCAAACTCAGTGCCGCGTATATTGGCCTGCAATTCGAACAACTGGCTGTCCAGATTGCCATTTGCAGATACTGTGAGCGGCGATATCAACACAAGGCCAGTATCTTCAGCTGGAAAATCGGCAAGGCTACTCAGGTTCAAGTCTTCGGCCCAACTGGCCTGGGCCTCAAGCCAGAAAGGCAAGCCCGGAGACAATGACTGGATCGTTGCCGTGGCTGACAGCGCCTGCAAGCCAGGTGATCGCCCACTGATATCCAGCTCAGCCAGGCTACCTGTGAATTCCAGGGCAAGTTCGCGATCGTGTAAGTGTGGCCAAATTGGCGGCTCTGCAACCGCGACACTCATGCTCGCGGTCAGCGGCCAGTCGTCGTACATAGACATCTGGCCATTTAGTGCCACCTTACCCCAGTTTTCAGAGGTGATACTGCCATTATCGATTACGACTTGTTCACGCTGCCAATGGCCGGAAAATGTCAGTCTTTCATGTGTGTGAATAACGTCTGCAATCGACCAGGTCGGATGCTGTAGCACTAGATCATTCAGGACCAACTGCAAGGGCAGCGATAGCTGCGGCAGGACTACCGCCTCTTCCAATGCCGTGCCTTCCTCGTCAGCCGTCAACGTGAGTCGTGCCGCATCAATTTGCACCGACTCAACTTCTACCTTTGAGTCTCTGAGCATTAGCGATGCTGTAGCCTGACCATTGGCCCATGTTCCGCCGGGCCAACCTACTGTTATTTCGCCGACCTCCAGCCGGTCAATATTGACCGGGACCGGAGCACGAAACAGTGGCTGCTGTGCAGCGGTAGCACTGTCATAAGGCTCTTCAACCGTCGAAGCGGTGTCTGCAGGCGCTACAGTGACATAGACCTTGTCAGCCTGCAGATGGTTCAGGCAGACCTCGCTGCGCCATAAGCAGGCGCTGTTCAATTGCAAGGTCACATCCCTGGCACCAATCTCAACCCCGGGTAGTCCAAGAGAAAGAGCGGAGAGCTTCAGGTCGCCCATCAACGTACCCGACTCGTGCTCCAGACTAACCGGCGCAATTCGACTGACTTGTGTCAACAGAAAACGACTTCCCGTTACGCTGAAAGGCAACGCCAGCACGACAACACACATAAGCGCGAGTGCCACGACAAGAATTCTCGCGCCCCGTCTCAAAACTCTGCCCCGATATTAATGTGGATACGCCAGTCTGGATTATCGTCGCTTACCGGGTTAGCCAATTCAAACTTGATAGCACCGACAGGCGTCATGTAATGCACGCCGACACCAACAGCATAATTGGCGTCGAACTCGCCTTCGTCGAAGGCGTCACCAGCATCGGCAAATACCGCTGCCCGCCAGGTCTCGTTGATTGAGTACTGGTACTCTGCACTGGCGGTGAGAAGGCGTTCACCTCCTACAACGAAGGTTTTTACGGTGCCATCGTCCTGCTCCACGTCTACCTCATTACCCAGCGACTGATAGGAGAAGCCGCGTATGCTCTGGGAACCGCCAGCAAAAAAATTCAACGAAGGGGCAAGTTGGGCTCGATCCCTGTCGGAGATCGCTACAGCGCCCAACTCGCTGCGTAATACCACCCGGTGATCGTCAGCAATAGATGCCACAAAAACGTAATTCGCATAGGCGCGAAGCAAGTCGCTTTCGGAGCCAGCACTCTCACTACCACCCTCCAGCGAATAAAACTGACTGAAGCCAGCGAGCGGATTTACCAGCGGCCCCGCCCGATACTTATGAGAAAAAGTGACTCCAGGCAAAAAATAATCGCTTTCCTCGGCAAAGTCGCCAACATCCCAGGATTCGTTCAGGCCACGCAAGGAATAACTGTAGAGCCAATCCTCACCCTTCACCTCTCGGCGAACCGACAGCTCTGCCTGATCACTGTCGATATCACCGAATTCGTTTTCTTCAACGCGTAAAGACAGCTGCAATGTGTCGTTCAGAGGGTGGGAAAGGGGGATACTATAAATGACGCGACCACTGGGGTTTATAGGCGAGTACTGGATGCGCGTTTCCTGACTATGCCCATACCGATTGATGCGAGGCGTTCGCCAGGTAACCGATAAGCGCTCTTCTGTATCGGTACTGTAGCCAACGCCCAGATCGATGCTATGACGCTTGGCTGGAAACAGCTCCAGATCGATAGGCACCGCGCCGCTAGCCCTATCGCTTAGCTGCGGTCCAACAATCACGCTGGCAAAAAAACCGGTTTGCTGAAGTTGCGACTGGAACTGTTGCAGCGCTGTCGCATCATAGGGGTCTCCCTCGACAAAAGGCTGCAACGCCTCCAACTGCTCTCTCTCTAACTGCTCGGCGTTGTAACTCAGGGGACCGAAGTTATATCTGGGTCCACTGTCATACTGTAGAGACACATCGGCTGTACCGGCAATCGGGTCTACCCTGACCTCGGACTCTGTCAGTCGACCGTCAAAGTAACCGCGACGCTGGCCCAGCGCCTGCAAACTACGCTTGAAGGCCTCGTAGTTGCCGTGATGGAATACATTACCCGAAGCCAGCGGGAGTCTGGCGATCAAGTCCGCAAATACGGGATCACTGACCGCGGCCCCAGCAAGCAGCATCTGGACGTCGCGTATTCGCACGGGCTCGTTCGGGCTAACGCTGACCAGCATTCGCCAGGTCTCTCTACTGCGGTCAACAGTGATATCGATATCGGCCTGGTAATAACCCAAAGCCTGCAGGCTTTGCTCCACTCTGGACTGAGCGGAAACTACAAAATTAAGACGTTCTTCGGGGGATTCGGGGGCTGGGCCCAGCCAGGCATTGACGTTATCAAGTAACGCCCCTTCTACACCCTCAACCTCGTAGCGAAGAGTCTCCGCTATACATAAGGCCGGGAGCGCAAGCAGGAGCAGACAGGCGATCTGGCGAAGATACAACAAGGGACGTACCCGCTCAGGCTGTACTCACCCTGGCATCACCCCACACATTGTAGCCCGCCATACGGGGTGTATTAGGTAGGTACATTGACTCCATGTCATCAACGGTAAAGCCGGAGTCGCTAAGCAGCGTCGGTATATCACGATTGAGATTGCAGCCGCCGGCGATTTTGCGCCAAACAGGATTAATTCTGTCCTGCCATTTGCGAACACTGGCATCCGGCGCCTTGCCATGCTCACAGAACAACAACTTACCCCCGGGCCGCAGCACTTTGGCCATACCGCGTAAGGCAGCAACCGGGTCGGGGATGGTACAGAGGCTGTATGTCACCAGAACGGTATCCACACTGTCCTCATCCAGGGGTATCTGCTCCCCGGGCAAGCCAATAAACTCAACGTCAAATTCGAGATCGCGAGCACGCTCGCCAGCGAGAACCCAGGACTCCTCAGACGGATCAAGGCCGATCAATCGCTCTACACGCGATGGGTCATAAAACGGCAAGTTGTGGCCCGTACCGATACCGATCTCAAGCACCACTCCGGATGCCTGTGGCACCACTTTGGCGCGCTGCTTCATTATCGGCTTACTGCCACACACACAGTTAATGAAGCGAGGCATCACCTGTCTGTCGTAGAAACCCATAAATAGTCACCCGCTCTTAAAAAACCCTAGTATAGCTTTTTTAGCCGCAAGCTCTCGACATAAATGAGCGCGCTGCCAGCGAACCTGGCAGCGCGGGTATCAATCAGCGACGACCTGCACGACGTAGGGCGGAGGGGGTAAAGTCGTCGAAGCTGCCAGAGTACTCGAAGTCGTACTGGTAGCCCTTCTCTTCGTTGTCGAGGCCAATCACAACGTATCTTCCGGAAATCAGGTCATGGAGTGACTCACAGGAAATCCATGGCACTGCGACCTGATAGTGCATCACAGTATGGCCTTCCTTCATTTTCCACAGCTCTCCCCGTCCGTCGTAGTGATCCACCACAGCGATCTGCCAGGTATCTTCGTCTACGTAGAAGGTCCTTCTGGCATAAATATGCCTGGCGCCATCCTTGAGCTTGGCCTCAACCACCCAGACCCTGTGCAACTCGTAGCGCAGATACTCCGGATTCATATGCCCCGCCTTCATGATATCGCTGTACTTCAGGTCACCACGGCGAAGATCAAAGGCATTATAGGGAATGTACATTTCCTGCTTGCCGACGAGTTCCCAGTCGTAGCGATCGGGGGCGCCGTTATAAAGATCAAGGTCATCCGCCGTTCTCAAACCATCAGAAGCTGTGCCTGGGCCGTCATAGGCAATGTTAGGTGCACGGCGCACACGACGCTGGCCGGCATTGTAAACCCAGGCTGAACGCGGTTCAGCGATCTGGTCAATGTTCTCATGGACCAGCAAAACATCGCCCTCAAGACGCGCCGGGGCGAGAATGCTCTGCAGGAAAACAAACAAGCGGTTGGGATTAGGGTTGCCTGGGACACGGTTGGCAAACAGAGCCTTCTCTTCAAAAAGAACTGGCGAGAATGCACCATTGGCCTGCACTGGCGCCTGGATATAGCGTCTGGAGAAACCTATAGGCGTACGATAACGCACGATGTGATTCCAGATGATTTCTAGGCCGTTGTTAGGAATCGGGAAAGGTACGTTGGCATTAAAATCCTTGATGCCATTACCGCCTTCCACAAGATCGGTGACCGATGCATAGTTCTTGATTAATTCGTATTCACTGTCAGGTAATCTTGCACTGCGCCTCGTGGGATAGACCGGCATCTTGTAGGAATCCGGATAGCGCTTAAACATCGCCACCTGTCCCGGCGACAACTTGTCCTTGTACTGATCGATATTGCTGGCATCGATAGTGAACAGCGGCTCGTCCGCTGAAAACGGATCGACCAGACGCTCTCCTACGGTATATCCCTCCGGAAACTCAGTGATACCGCCAGTCCAGGCTGGAATGGTGCCGTCTGCATTACCGGCGCGCTCAGCACCCACTGGCGTCAGCGTGTCGCCGCCCAACTCTGCCGCTTTCTCGGCACTGACCTTGGCCAATACTGGGCCGCCCGCCAGCGCGAGCAACAATGGCATTAGCGCTGTGATGTGTTTGATTTGCATGAAGGAAGCTCCCATTATTCGGCTTAAAATGCGATGGAAAAACTGAGGGATACAAAGTCCCGATCTTCCAACTCGTTGTAGTCTGCGTTAAAGAAAGTGGTGTAGGACAGGTCTGCCTGATAAGTGTTCAGGTAGTCTGCCTTGACGCCCAAGCTAAAGGCCATACGATCCTCAATGAAGTTCGGTGGCGGTGAATTACCACTGACATCGTGGGACCACGCAATATTAGGCGTCATATTAATGCCCGCAAACACATCTGAATAATCCAGTGAGGCTCGTACGCGGTAACCCCAGGAGAAATCATCTACGAAGCCATCGCGGTCGCAGTAGTCAGCGTTACCATTGGGCAACACCCCCAGGGTTTCAAGAACAGGATGTGAATTACACGAAACCGGCACACCAAAGCGATCACTCACGAAGGGCTCAAATTCACCAACGCCGTAAGCAGAGGAGCGACCATAATTTTGGGCAGAGTCCATATCACCTACCCAGGTACCCCCTACCTCGCCGGCAAAGGAGAGCCTACTGGCACCCAACACCTGCTCGAAGAATTTAATGAACGTCATCTGGAACTGGGTGTAAGTGACGTCATCATATCCGTCGACTCGGCCGCCAGGCCCTGCCTCTAAGGACCGATCCAGCAGGCGGGACCACTCTGCAAAACTGCTAAGGGCGATGGCCTGGTTAACCTCAGTGGTATTAATCTGCAGCGGGAAGTCGGGGCGATAACTCAATTCACCCGATACTGCCCAGTCGCCCACGTTGGTAGCGAAAGTCAGCCCCCAGAGCTCGATGTCTTCCGGAAACTCGAAAAGAAAGGCACCATCGCTGCCAAATATGAACGGAAGGCCAAAGTTCTCGTTGGCATTGCGGGCACTGAGAATAGGCGTACGACTGTGGTAGTTCATAAAGTAGGCGCCGAACTCGGTGGAATTCAGGGATTCCACGAAATAGCGCGCGGCGATACCCCATTGTCCCGAATCCGATGCCTCATCATCAGGGTCCCTGGGGACAATAAATCCTGTTTCGGCCTGCTCTCTATCAGGAGTGTTTGCAGAGGCGGTAAGGTAATTACAGCCACCACCATAGGGGTCAGCCGCACTCCAGTAAGTACCGCACTCGTCGAGTACAGTACGCTCCCATTCGTACTGATAAAAGACTTCTACACTCAGGTCATAGGTCAAGCCCAAGTTGCCGTAGACCATACCGACAGGCAGCAATGCTTCCTTGATTTCCGAGCCTGGCTTGCGTAAGGCGGTCACGTCGAATGGGTTAATCACGTTGATACCATTCTGGATGAAGGTACTCTCGCCCCAGCTCAGCACCATGTTACCGGCGCGCAACTCAAGGGGCATTTCACCCACCTGCGTGCTGGCGTAGACATAGTAATCAAGGAACTCAAAACCAGTGTCCTGGGCCAGGTCCTCGAAGTCTGAGGTATCGAATTCGCTGCGCGGCTCGTAGTTAGTCGCGGCGTGGCCATGAGGTACCCGCCCATTAGCCAACTCCTCGTCATACCAGTATTTCACCCTGGTGAAGAAACCGTAATTACCGGCATTCATATCAAGGTCGTGAACCCCCTTGAACAGCAGTGAGTAGCGATCGCCGCTGCTGTAGTTAAGGTTGCCGTCATCGGCAGTGCTGGAAGATGCGCGCCCCTTCCCGTTGGTATTGCCCGGGGACAGAACACGATTGTCGGCACTTTCAGTACGCCAGCTGGCTCCGACGGACAAGTTGGAGGTAAAAGTCCCCTCGAAGGGGCCCAGCTCAAATTTTACCGCAGAGGCCGGCATGGTCAAACCAGCTGCGAGCAAGCCGGCCACCATAGGTAGTAATTTGGGTAAATGAGGTCTGTTCACGTATGTATTCCTCCCCGGCGCACCGGTCAGCGTTATCATTATCCGTAATTGTGTACGATGTACACATAGGTGCAGTGTGTACAAAAAGGGTAGTCGCAGACTTGTCATCGATCAACTTTTTATAAGTTTGACAAAGTCGCAAAGAATTCCGAAAAAATTGAAAGCAAGCCCCGCTGTGTTTGGCCAGCGAGGCCTGAAGCTGATTATAAACTACCGCGGCTGCATACGGATACCGGCGTCCATTCGAATGCACTCGCCATTGGTGTAATCATTCTCCGCAATATACTGCGAAAGGTGGGCGATCTCATCGGGCTTACCCAGACGCCTCGGGTACAGGGCCTGAGCCTCCAGGCTCTTATAGGCTTCTTCGGGCAGCGAGTCGAACAAGGGCGTGTGAATCAGGCCTGGCACAATTGTATTGACGCGAATACCAAGGCTGGCAAGGTCTCTTGCCATGGTAATCGTCATACCGACGATCGCTCCTTTGGACGCGCTGTAGGCTACCTGGCCGATTTGCCCCTCAAAGGCAGCTACGGAAGCCGTGTTGATGATCACACCACGTCCACCATCCTCGTTCACCGGGTCCTGTTTGGCCATCTGCGCTGCTACAAGCCTGGCGACATTAAAGGTCCCGATCAGGTTCACGTCTATCACGCGCTTGAATTTATCCAATGCCAGCGGCTCGCCCCGGCTGACAGTTTTTGCCGCATCACCAATGCCGGCAAAATTGTTACAAATATGAACCGCCCCAAAGGTCTCCAGTGTCGCATTCAATGCGGCAATAACCGTATCTTCATCCGTGACATTCACTGTCTGGTAAATTACGCTATCGCCCAACTCTTCAGCGATCGCATTGCCCCTGGCATCATTCATATCGAAGATTGCCACCTTCACTCCCTGGGATACGTAGCGACGCACAGTCGCCTCGCCCAAGCCAGAAGCGCCACCGGTTACTACTGCTACTTTGCCATTTAAATCCATGCTATTTCTCCTTTATCTCAATTTCATTAGACGCTCAGGCCAATGAGCCTCAAGCCGCGAGTTTTCCCGCAGCTGCGTCCTGTACGATCTGCGGCGGATTGAATCGCTCGCCATATTTCTCTGCAAGTTCATTACAGCGGTCGACAAACGCCTGGTGACCATAGGTCTCAACGAACTGCAGGAAACCGCCCGTCCATACCGGTGCGCCAATGCCCATGATGGAACCGATATTTCCATCTTCCACCGAGCGCAGTACGTTTGTTTCAAGGCATTTGAGCGATTCGATCACCTGACGAAACAATAAACGATCCTTTATATCCTGCTCACTCACCGATACCTCTGGTTTATGAAAGAGATCCAGCAGCGGTGGCCAGATGGCCTTGCTGCCATCGTCAGCATATTCGTAAAAGCCACCGCCATGGTGTCGGCCACCGCGACCATGGCCATCGATCATCACGCCTACAACCTCTCTGGCGACGCTGCCATCACCCCACTTGTCCTGCACGCCCATGGTCTTCCAGGTCTCCTGAGCCTTACGACTGAGCTCCATGCTCACCTCATCGTAGACAGCCAACGGACCCACTGGCATGCCAACCGCCTTGCCCATGCTATCTATCAGAACCGGGTGAACCCCTTCATGCAGCAATTGAACACCTTCATCGAGATAAGTGCCGAATGTGCGCGAGGTGAAAAAGCCCAGCGAGTCATTGACAACAATCGGCGTCTTTTTGATCTGTCTCGCGTAATCGAAAGCACGCGCAAGCGTGGCGTCCGAGGTCTTCTCACCCATGATGATTTCGACCAACGGCATCTTGTCTACGGGTGAGAAAAAGTGGATTCCGATAAAGTTCTCTGGCTTGGCACTGGCCTCTGCCAGCTGCGTGATTGGCAGCGTCGAGGTATTGGAGCCCCAGACGCCGTCGGGCGCCAGCTGAGCTTCGGTACTCTTTGTAATCTTGTGCTTCAGCTCGATGTTTTCAAACACCGCCTCGATGATGAGGTCACAGCCTTGCAGGTCATCGTTATCGGCAGTAGGGGTAATTCTGGCAAGCACTTCCTCGCGCTGCTCCGGGGTCATTCGACCGCGCTCAACGCGCTTGTCCAGCAGTGCGGTAGTGTAAGCTTTGCCTTTGTGGGCCGCATCTTCGGACAGGTCTTTGAGAATCACCTCAATGCCTGCCATAGCAGACACATAGGCTATACCCTGCCCCATCATGCCTGCACCCAACACACCTACCTTACTGGTTGTATGGCGCTCATAGCCTTCGGGGCGGCTGGCACCGCCATTAACCTTATTCATACCAAAGAAGAAAGTACTGATCATGTTCTTGGCTTGCGGCGTCGTTGCCAGATACACGAGCCCGCGACTCTCAACGAGCAAGGCAGTATCAAAATTGAGACGGGTAGCCTCTACCGCACAGGACAGAATCTTTTCGGGTGCCGGCAGCAGGCCACGAGTCTGCTGCAACAGCATAGCGGGCGCGGCCATAATGGTCTGGGCCAGTTTCGGTGAGCGGGCGTCACCGCCTGGAATGCGATGTCCCTTGGTATCCCAGGGCTGCACTGCAGCGGCTTCATTATCCTTGTTCTCCAATATCCAGGCCTTGGCCCGAGGAACAAGCTCGTCGACTGAACTGACCAGCTCGTCAATCATCCCTTCATCCAACGCCTTCACCGGCGCTATCTTCTTGCCTTCCAATAAGTACGGTAGCGCGCGCTCCAGACCCAACAGGTGAACCATACGGACAATACCGCCGCCCCCGGGAAGCAGACCAAGGCCAACCTCGGGCAGGCCAATCTGGACCGAACGATTATTCCAGGCAATACGGTGATTACAGGCAAGGCAAATTTCAAAGCCTCCGCCCAGGGCGGCGCCATTAATTGCCGCAACTACCGGCACAGGCAGTTTTTCGAGGCGACGCAGATGCGACTTCACCAGGGTCCCCTCTTTCAGAAACTCGCCGGCACTGTCCGGTGTAATCGCCAGTAAGTCATTGAGGTCACCACCGGCAAAGAAGACCTTTTTGGCAGACGCAAGAATCACACCCGCCAAACCCTCTTCACTTTCCAGACGGTCTATAGTTTCAGCCATAGCAACCCGATACTCCGCATTCATCGCGTTGACCGGACCGCTCATGTTCATGGTTACCGTGACAATGCCATCGGCATCCTTGTCATAACTAAATACGCTCATTTTCGACTCCTGATACTGTGGGCGCTATACGCGTTCAATGATCGTTGAGATACCCATGCCGCCACCTACACACAGGGACAGCATGCCGCGACGCAGGTCTCTTCGCTCGAGCTCGTCCAGCACAATGCTGACCAACATCGCACCGGTTGCACCCAAGGGGTGGCCCATCGCAATAGCGCCGCCGTTTACATTGGTGACATCGTGACTGATGTCCAGGTCCTTCATGTAGCGCATGGCCACGGAGGCAAAGGCCTCATTAATCTCCCACAGGTCGATATCCGACTTGTTCATGCCCGCACGTTTCAGGCATTTTTCTGCGGCCGGGCCTGGGCCGGTTAACATAATGGTGGGGTCGGTAGCGAGTACGGCAGTGGCAACAATACGACCGCGGGGCGACATTCCCAAATCCTTGCCCGCTTTCTCACTGCCAATCAAAACTGCACTGGAGCCATCCACTATTCCGGAGGAATTACCCGGCGTATGTACGTGGTTAACTTTGTCCAGGCTGCTGTACTTGCGCAGGATAACGTCGTCAAAACCGAACTGACCCATCATTTCAAAGGAGGGGTTGAGAAAACCCAGTTTCTGCATATTTGTGTCGGGCTTGATAAAGTCGTCTCGCTCGAGAATCGTCAGGCCGCTGGCGTCCAGCACTGGCACTACAGAGCGGTCAAAATAGCCGTTGTCTCTGGCGTGTGCTGCTCTTCTTTGCGACTCCATAGCGAAGGCATCAACATCCTCGCGACTCCAATCTTCCAATGTGGCAATTGTGTCGGCGCCAATACCCTGCGGGACAAAGCCTGTTTTCGCCGCAAATTCGGGATCGCCGCCCATGGCGCCACCATTGGAGCCCATGGGTACACGAGACATGGATTCAACGCCGCCCGCCACCACAAGGTCCTCCCAGCCAGATGCGACCTTCTGGGCGGCGATATTGACCGCCTCAAGACCAGAGGCGCAGAAACGGTCCAGCTGCACTCCAGCCACCGATTCATCCCAGTCGGCATTCATGGCAATCATTTTGCCTACATCGCTGCCCTGTTCGCCTATCGGGGTAACACACCCCATCACTACATCATCCACGTAGGAGGTATCGAGGTCGAAACGCTGCTGCAGTTCGCGTAACAGGCCCGCTCCCAGCTCAATCGGCTTGACTTCATTCAGGCTACCGCCCGGCTTACCCTTGCTTCGGGGAGTTCGAACAGCGTCGTAGATATAGGCTGGATTGCTCATAGAAAAGATTCCAATCAGAAAAAACAGGGTGCAAATAGTGCGCTGAGGCGGACTCGGGAACAATGACCCGAGCCGCTAGAAAAGTTGACATTTAGTTACAGGAATTGCTTCCAGTGAAACTGTGTACCTTGTCAGTAAGTGACTACAATTTTACCGAAATGGGCGCCGCGGCCCTGGTATTCGAAGGCTTCAGACAATTCGGTCAGCGGGAATTGACTATCGATCACAGGTTTGAAGCCGGCCACCTCAATTGCCGCATTCATGGATTCCTGCATTTCCCGACTGCCCACGGCAATACCATGCAGACTGACGTGTTTGAAAAATGCGGTCGGCAGCATGATATTAGCGGTGAAGCCGCCAAGAACACCAATCAGCGAAATGTTACCGCCCATACGCACAGCCTCCAATGACTGCCCCAGGGTAGAATCACCGCCAGCATCCAGGACATGGTCGACACCGCCGCCGGACATCTCTGCGATTGTTTTGCCCCAGTTTTCGTCGGTACGGTAGTTGATCACCTCATCCGCACCCAGGGACTTCAGCCTCGCCATTTTTTCCTCTGATGAGGAGGTCGCATAAACGCGGGCGCCCGCGGCCTTGGCTATTTGCAGGCCGAACACCGACATACCACCACTGCCCTCGATCAACACAGAGTCTCCTGCCTTCATCTGCCCCTCCTCTACCAGACCCCGCCATGCGGTCAGCGCGGCACAGGGTAAGGTGGCAGCCTCTTCAAAGGAGTAGCCTTCAGGCATGCGCGTCAGGCTATGGGCGCCCACGCAGGAGTATTCACAGGCATAGCCATCTATCGTCTCGCCGCTAACAGCCCCGGTATTCTCCGGTGTTGGCCTGCCGCTCAGCCAGTTTGGGAAAAACAGCGAATACACCCGGTCGCCTACACGCCAGCCTTCCACGCCCTCACCCAGCGCCGCGATCTCACCTGCACCATCAGACATCGGGCAGCGACCCGCTGGCACTGGCAAGCCGCCCAGCGCAATCAGGTAGTCATGATAATTCAGGGAAGTCGCGCGCCAGCGCACCAGTACCTCGCCCGCTGCCGGGGTTGGCTCATCACGCTCTACCAGCTTCAGATCGCCCAGCCCGCCGGGGCCCGCTACTGTCATTACCTTCATCTTTTTTACCTCATCAGTTCTTGCAGCTTGCCTAGAATAATTCCGTCAAAAAATTACCCAGGGCCTGCCACGAGCGACGCTCGGCATCGGCATTATAGATCGTGCCCATATCCGGGTCGTTGGCTTGCGGATTGGTAAATGCGTGAAGAGTATTACCATAGGCGTGAACCTGCCAATCTGCACCAGCTGCCGATAATTCAGTGGCCAGGTCCAACATTGATTGCGGCTCGACCATCGGATCATCGTAGCCGTGCAGGCACAACACCTTGGCCGTTATCGGCTTATTGGGGACATCGTCTGCTGGCGCGAAAAGACCATGGAAGCTCGCCACACCAAGCACGTCACTCCCTGAGCGCGCCAGATCCAGCACGCACAAGCCGCCGAAGCAGTAACCAATAGCGGCAACTCGTCCACTATCTACTTCTGCCTGCTCACGCAACACCGACACAGCCAGATTGATGCGAGCTTGCAGTAATGCCCGATCGGCGAGTAGTGGCGACATCAAAGCCGTATTCTCTTCGGCGTTGTTGCCTAGTACCCCTTTGCCATAGAGGTCGATCGCAAAACCGACATAGCCAAGCTCGGCGATGGCCTGCGCCCTGCCCTCTTCAAAGTCACTGCGGCCACCCCAGGCGTGAGAAACAGCGACCGCTGGCCGTGGCCCTTGCACGCTATCGTCCCAGGCCAGAAGGCCCTCCAGCTCAACGCCGTCGTGGCTGTAACTTACAGTACGTGTTTGTATGGTCATGCTAGGTTGCTCCTTTCAGTGGCCCGACAGGTTTTGCTGGCGAGCTTGATTGCGGTAGTTAATTTCTCACGTGGTTTTCGCCACCACGACAGCGCCTGCGCCTCAGGCAGATGCAGGCTCATAGGCTTCAGGGTCCAGCCTGCGCATTTCGGCCTCTATCCAGTGTTCCATTTCTTCCATTAACTCTTCTGGCTGGCGTCCTTCTGCATAGATTGGCTCGCCAATCGACACGTCAACTACACCGGGAATCATCCAGAAGGAACGCCGTGGCCAGCACCTGCCGGAAGTCACTGCGATCGGTATGACATAGGCGTTGGTAGCGCAGGCCAGCCGAGTGGCACCGGTCTTGTAGTTGCCCTTGGCACCACGCTCGATACGAGTCCCCTCTGGAAACATGATGATCCATTTGCCCTTATCCATGAGCACTACGCCCTGTTCCGCCACTTTGGTCCAGGCATCCTTGCGTTTACTACGGTCTATATGAATCATATTAAGTCGACCCATGGCCCAGCCGAACACCGGTATTCTCAGCAGCTCTTGTTTAAAGACGTAGGCCAACATGTGGGAACTCATACTGGGAAAGTAAAAAGTTTCCCAGGTGGACTGATGTTTGGGACAAAGAATGACGCGACGCATATCCTCCTTGGTCGGCAGGTTATCCTCGCCATGCAGCCTGTAATCAACTCTACCAATGATGCGCGCAGCGGCTATCGCGCCGCGCAGCCAGGGGGCCGCGAACCACCACCAGAGCTTGTCATCTTTGAGGAACAGGGAGCTCAGCACCAATGCCAGCCCTACCGGGATAACAGATACCGCTATCCACAAAAAGACGATCAGGGAACGCAGTGCATTCACGCTGCGAGATCCTCCTCCACTGGCGCATCCAGCGTCGCCAGGAATTCACCAATGCGATCAAAGGCGTCATTTGCCTCTGGTAATTCGGGGGTAAATATCTGCCACACATGCACCATGTGCGGCCAACACTGCAATGTGGCATCGCTGCCCTGGGCCTTTGCCTTATTGACATAGCGTCTGGCGTCGTCCAACAGCATCTCGGCCTCACTGGCCTGAACCAGTACCGGTGGCAAGCCGGACAAGTCGCCACGCAAAGGAGAATTACGTGGGTCTTTGGGCAGCATGCGCGAAGAGAACAAAGTGACCCACCATAAGAGTACCGATGGGAACCGAAGTAGCTTACCAAATGCGGGGCCCAACATCGGGTCGCTGGGAATATTGGCTCTCATACTCGGAGAGGTTAGTGTCGCGTCAGTGGAGGGCGAAAAAGCGACAGCCGCATTGGCGGGTCGCAGGCCCATATCACGAGCCCAGGCAATGGTCATCAGGGTCAGGTTACCGCCCGCCGAGTCTCCTGAAACCAGGAGGAAATCCAGTGGTTCTTTACTGTCGGGTCCATTCTCCAGAATCCAGCGATATCCCTCCTGGCAGTCGGCCACGCCCTCAAGGCGACGATTCTCAGGCAACAACCGGTAGTCGAGTGCAAAAACGGCCGCATTGGCAACCTGTGAGAGTCGATCTGTAATACTGCGATGACTGCGTGGGCTACCCATCATAAAAGCGCCACCGTGCAGATACAGAACGCGCCTGCGTGTATCGACGCCAGGTGCCACCACCCACTCGCCTAGCACGGGACCATCATGCACCGAGGTAAACGTGCTGCTAAAGGTCTTGTCATCGTGCATGCCATCCATGTAGTCACGAATGGACTGCAATCTGGCCTTACCCTTGAGATTTTCGCTGGAAGCCGAGAATTCTTTCATCGACTCCACAACCGTGTGGTGAGACTCACTGGGCTCTCCCACGGCTTTTGGCAAGACGTTCGAATCCAGATAATCGAGACGATCGCCCCGCAAAATGACCACGCTGCCAACGATGAACGCCAGCACTAACAACAACAGCCAGATCATGCACAACTCCCTGTGAAAACAGGAGAGCATTAAACCAGACAATCCCCTGCAGACAAAGTGACAGCGACTGGCGCGACAGACAAATATCGCTACTATAGGTAAATCACTTATCGGAGGGCCTGCTGTGTACAAGAACCCTGACCCCGGACTGCGCCAACTGGCGGACGGAGCATACGCCTGGCTGGCTCACGAGGGTGGCTGGGGCTGGAGCAATGCCGGGCTCATCGTAGATGGCGACCAGTCGCTATTGGTGGACACCCTTTTTGATCTGGCGCTCACTGCCGATATGCTCACCGAGATGCGCAGGGTGGAGGCAGGCGCCAGCAGGATTGAAACGCTGGTAAATACCCATGCCAATGGTGACCATTGCCACGGTAATTCGCTGGTAACAGGAGCAGAGATTATTGCCTCCAGTGCCGCGGCTCTGGAAATGGCTGAACTGACCCCGGAAACATTGCATGCGCTCAAGCAGGCTGCACAGGATATGGGGGCTGTGGGTCAGTATTTCCTGCATTGCTTCGGCGAGTTCAACTTCGCTGATATTCCTCACTGCCCACCCACACGGACGTTTGACGACAAGCTGGATGTGACCGTGGGTGACAAACCCGTGCACCTAATTAATGTAGGGCCCGCTCACACACGCGGCGACGTGCTGGTCTATTCACCAAGCGATCGAGCAGTGTTCACTGGCGATATACTGTTCATCGAGGGGACCCCCATCATGTGGCAAGGGCCGGTTGCCAACTGGATCAGTGCCTGCCGACACATCGAAGACATGGATGTGGACCACATTGTGCCAGGCCACGGTCCTCTCACTGATCGTCAGGGTGTTGCTGCGGTCAGGCACTACCTGGAATACGTGAATACGCAGGCCCGAATACGCTATGACGCTGGCATGAGCGCCCAGGAAGCCGCACTGGACATCGATATCTCGGCGTTTTCGGACTGGTCAGACCCGGAGCGCATTGCCGTTAACGTTGACTCCCTGTATCGCGAGTTCTCGAACAGCGAGCAGACCACGGATGTTCTCGCCCTGTTTGCTCATATGGCCGAACTGGCCGGCTTTCAAACGACGGAACTAGGCAGTTAGGAGGTTGCCCTGTATGCGTCCGTGGTGGCCCCTACTCGCCCTGCTATGCCTGCTGCCAAGCCCGGCCAATGTCGCCCAGGAGGCCACACCGACATTACTTACTCACGGCGCCAGCACCCTGGAGCTTCAGCTTGATCCTGCCTTCACCGCGACACAGCGCAAGGATGTTACGCAATGGATCGAGCACATCACCGATAGTTTGCTTCAGGTCTATGGCCGCTGGCCCAGGGATCAGTGGCGGATCACAGTGGAACCTGCTTCCGGTAGTAGCAGCGATTCAATCCCCTGGGGGCAGGTTAACCGGGGTCGCGTTGATACCGTACGCTTTTATATCCTGGCAGACGCCGGCGTGACCCGGCTGACTGAAAACTGGACCAGCTATCACGAACTGGCACACCTGCTAATTCCCTACAAAGGCAGCGGCGACTCCTGGTTTAGCGAGGGGCTGGCAAGTTACTACCAGAACCTGCTGCAGGCCCGTATCGGTTTAATTGATGAGCAAGTTATGTGGCAAAAGCTGCTGGACGGCTTCCTCAGAGGCCGCCAGCAGGCTGAGTTTGATGGCATCTCGCTGGCAGAAATCAGTGACGGCATGCCAGGCAATCGGGCTTTTATGCGTGTCTACTGGAGTGGCGCATGGTATTTCCTGGCAGCCGATGTGCAGTTGCGCCAACAGTCAGGCGGCAAATTCGGCCTGGATGACGCACTGGATGCACTCAATCGCTGCTGCGCAGAGCAGCAGCTGTCAGCGGCCGCCATTGCCAGCAAGCTCGATAGTGAAAATCGAATCGTGCTGTTTGAGCCTTTGTTTCGGCAAGCACGCCAGTCTCACAAGCTGCCCGACTTTGAGTCTCTGTATGCAAGCCTGGGCATCAGGCTCGAAGACGGTAGAGCGAGACTTCAAACACAGGGGCCGGGGGTTCAATTGCGCCAGGGAATAACGGCGCGTAAGTCCCTGTAAATTCAGCCTGTCCCCGCTATACTGGCCGATTAAGCAAATCAGCGGCACTCTCAGCAGCCAGTATGAAAAAGCCAGTAAACAAAGACGAACTGCGGGCAGAGATGGAGCGGGAAACCGAGCGTTTTCTCTCTGGCGGCGGCAATGTCGAAAACGTGCCCAGGGGTAAAAGTGGCAAAGACCCCTCTGATGCACCGCTTTTTTTAAGCAAACGACTCTTTCTGGAACCTCGGGCAGAACGTACGCTGGTTCCGGAAGTGGTTGCGGCCATTGAGGAGCGACGCAAGGCCTTGCTAAAACGCACCCCCCAACGCAAGCGCAGCCGCCTGCCAAAACCCAAGCGCAAAACAATCTATGATGATTTCGGCGAACCCTTGCGCCGTGTTTGGGTGGACGACTAACTCAGGATACTGTTGTAACGAAAAACAACATGCATAAAAAAAGGGGCCGAAGCCCCTTTGATCGTTCGGTAACGCGTTACGCCAGACGACGACGCACACGACCCAGCAGACCACCCAGTGCCAGGAAGGCACCACCGGCCAGGCCGATCAGGAACAGAGGGCTAGCAGTAGTTGGCATTTCAACTACTTCGTCCTCGATCGCAACCATATCCGCTTCATCCGGACCATCAGCATCTTCAACAGCAAGAGCAAAACGATCTTCTGGGATGTAAACGTTCAGTTGCTGGCCACGCATCAGATCGCTTGCGCGATATGAACGACCACCGATCTCAGCACGCCAAGCGCTGTCCAGCTGAATGCTACGGCTGTCTCCCTTGGTACCATCAGTGTGCAGAGGACGGAAAGTCATGCGGTTGCCACGTACGCGGATGACTTCAATAGACACCTTAGCGAACATTGCACCGTTCTTTTCGTACACTGCCTGACAAGAAATGCCGATGTCAGGGTTAGCTGCCAGAACTTCTGCAGACCAGTTCAGGTCGGCACAAGTAGGGGCAACGTCCTTAGACATATCAGCCGTGCTTGCGTTATCTTGCGCTGCTACCTGTCCTGCTGACAGGGCGAGCGCCATTCCCATTGCTACTACGAGCTTCTTTTGCATGCCAATTCCTCCTTATTGTTGAATGACATTTGTGGTGTCGAGTGACGCCGTAACGATATAGCGTTGCGGCGCATGCCCGACAAAGTAAAACGGGTAACACGTGACCAGGGTGACGGTCTGGTCATCCGTATCCTGCAACAGGTGAGTGTCGGAAATCTCCACTACCTGCACTGAATCTATAGTAAATGCCTTGGGCCCATCCAAGGTCTGCAGCGCAAGACTATCACCAACTTGCACATCTTTTAATACCCTAAAATACCCATCTCTATGGCCAGCGATGCCAATATTACCCGGCTCATGTGGGTATGCCATGCCATCTATGACCCCTGCACCGCGATCCATGGTCAACTCGGTGTCGGTTGAGTATACGGGAACTTTGAGCCCTACGGAGGCCACTTCCAACACGCCCAATACGGGGGGGAGTTCGGCTTTAAGGCTTGCTTCGTAGTCCGCTATCCGCCCTGGCGCCCAAAGCGTCATGTCCGGGCGTCCGGTCTCGTCGGACAAGGTTTCTACCTGACTGGCGGCTTCCGGGTCCGAGAAGTCAACGGCAGCCAATTGCTCAAACTGGGCAATATCGCCGCGTCGCTCTACTTCACCCTGTGCCAGCTGCACGACAAAAAAGCCGGTCATAACGACACCTGCCGCATAACTCAGCCACTCTCCTGCCTTGATGGTCCAGCCACTGATTGTACCGGGCATTCTTTTATTGTTCCCCTATGGCGTATCTCGATCCTGCCCCCAACGCGACTCAGGCGCTACGAGCAGCACTACGCAACTGCCCACATTCTAGTGGATTACCGTCAAAATGCTAGTTATTTCCTTGTTTGTCAAATACCTATGTAGCCTATATGAGGCAACGCCACAAGGGTGCTAACAGGCAAAAGTGCGGTTTCTGGACTATATTTAACCAGTGGTGTCAGTGAACTGAGCCCTAAAGCGGCGCGTATGTTAGTCAACTACACACTGATCTACAACGAGGTACCATGATCGTTCTACACGAAAAAATCGACGTCGCACGCCCCATCAACGAGGCATTTGCTTATATCTCCGACTTCCGCACGGCGCAGGAGTGGGATGCAACGGCGTTTGCCGCTAGCAAACTCACTCCCGGAAAAATCGGCGTAGGCACAGAGTTCGAAGTGGCCTGTAAGCTACCTGTAGGGTCGGTAACGCTTTTATACACCGTGACACGCCTGGAGCCCGGCCGCTGCATCGAATTGCACGGACGCTGCAGCTTGTTCGAAGTCACCGATGTCATCCAATTCGATGAAACGGCGAGCGGCACTCACATCGACTATCGCGCCAGCTTTAATTTCAAGGGAGTGCCCTCTTCCGCTGACAAAATCATGCAAGCGGGCATGAAAAACATGGGCCGCGAAGCACTTCAGGGTATGAAAGCTGCGCTTGATGATAATTACGCCAAACCCACAATCGGCGCCTCTAACCGCAGAGCAGACAAGCTGGTGCTACCAGGTCTCGCTCGCTTCAGCCGCCTTGGCTACTCGAAGGGGCGTAAAACCTGGAATCCCATCTCAGCCTATATGGGAGACAAACACGCGGTGATCACCGGCGCTAACGCCGGGCTTGGCCTGGCCACGGCTTACCGACTGGCCGATATGGGCGCCGAGCTCACCCTGGTGATTCGTAAAGAAGAGCGCGCCAAGTCGC
Organism: Halieaceae bacterium; assembly: GCA_039964455.1. GTDB lineage: Bacteria > Pseudomonadota > Gammaproteobacteria > Pseudomonadales > Halieaceae > CALJFL01. The sequence continues at coordinate 45,288 of JBDVXK010000021.1, forward strand.
TGGTTGATGAAATTCGCAGGGAAACCGGTAATGACAAAATTCATGTCGAGATCGCCGACCTGAGCCTGATGGCTGACGTAAAGCGGCTGACCCAGAGACTCAAGCGCAAAGGGAAGCCGATAGATGTACTGATCAACAACGCCGGCGCACTGTTCAACCCCTGGGGTGAAACCAGCGAAGGCCTGGAGCAAAGCTTCGCCCTGTTGCTTCTCAGCCCCTACCGTTTGACAGAGGGCCTCAAGCCCCTGCTTAAAAAAGCAGCTACCCCGCGCGTTATCAATGTGGTTTCAGGCGGTATGTATAGTCAACAGCTGGAGGTGAAGAAGCTTATCGCAAGGCCGGAAGGCTACTCGGGCAGCGTGGCATATGCCAGAGCCAAGCGTGCCTTGATGGTGATGACCGAGGAATGGGGCCGGGACTGGGCTGAGGAAGGAATAACGGTAAACGCGATGCACCCGGGGTGGGCCGACACACCCGGAGTGGAGTCGGCGCTGCCGGGCTTCCACAAACTCACCAAAAAGATTCTGCGCAGCCCAGAGGAAGGCGCAGACACCATTATATGGTTAGCCGCAGCGACTGAGGCCGGCAAAGTCAGTGGCGAGTTATTTCTGGATCGGGAACCGCGAACAGCTTACCTCCTGTCATCGAAGGAGGAAGACGAAGGTGAACGGGCACGGTTGACCGACTTCCTCAGCAGCTTTTCAGTGGCAGCGCATAGCAGCAGCCAGGAGTCCGGAGGCGCCACCCTGGCCTACTGAACTCCTCCCTGTTGATAACGGGGAATGGCTTGCATTGATCCAATAGCATCGCTACGGTGACGAACTTCGTAAAGCAATATTCAAACGAGGTCACCGTGAGCGACGCAATTTCCCCTTTTACTGTAGACATCCCCCAACAGGCACTGGACGACCTGCACAGCCGCCTCTCTAATATTCGCTGGCCAGAAGCCGAGACCTGCGACGACTGGAATCAGGGCATACCACTCTCGTACACAAAAGAATTGGCGCAGTACTGGACTGAGCACTATGACTGGCGACGCTGTGAGCGCATGCTGAATAGCTGGCCCCAATTCAAGACGACCATCGACGGGATGGCTATCCACTTCATTCATCGCACCAGCCCACACGAGCAGGCCCGTCCCCTGATTCTGTCACACGGCTGGCCGGGCTCGGTCATTGAATTCCATAAGATCATTGATGCCCTCGCGGACCCAACGCAGCACGGGGGTTCCGCAGAGGACGCCTTCCACGTAGTCGCACCCTCTCTGCCAGGCTATGGATTCTCCGACAAACCGACCACTACCGGCACAGATGTCGCAGCGATCGGCCGCATGTGGGGGCAGCTCATGGCCCGCCTGGGCTATGATCGATACTTTGCCCAGGGCGGCGACTGGGGAAGCATCATTACCCAGAGTATGGCGCTGACCGAAACCGAGCACTGCGACGGCGTCCACATCACACTACCTATCGTTGCACCTGACCCGGACACCCTGGCCGACATGAGCCCGGCCGAGCAATCAGCACTGGAAGCGATGACCTTCTATCAGGAATGGGACTCGGGCTATTCCAAGCAACAGTCGACACGCCCTCAAACGCTGGCCTATGCGCTGGCTGACTCTCCAGTCGGGCAAATGGCCTGGATCGTAGAAAAATTCTATGCCTGGACGGATTGCGAAGAGGATGGCGTCAAGCACCCGGAAAACGTGCTGAGCAAAGATGAATTACTGGACAACGTGATGCTCTACTGGCTCAACAACGCAGCGGGCAGCTCGGCAAGACTCTATTGGGAAAGTTTCAACAGCCCATCCATGGATCCTATTACCATGCCCGTGGGCTGCACTGTTTATCCCCAGGAAATATTTCGCAGTAGTAAGCGCTGGGCCGAAAAACGATACACAAATCTCGTTTACTGGAACGAGCCCGTCAAGGGCGGCCATTTTGCTGCGATAGAGCAGCCGGAGAGTTTTATCGAAGAAGTGCGCGCCAGCTTCCGCAGCCTTCGCTGAACGGGCTACTTGTCGGTTGAAAAGCTGTCGTTAGTGATGAGGCTACTGCTGAAGGGTGGCGCTGCCTCCCGCCCTTCCCCATCGCCATCATCCGCGCTTTTAGGGGTCGACCTGGTCGCCAGTGGCGGCAGTTCGTCCCGATCAACAATTGAGCGCTGATTGACATTAAAGCCTGGCGTATCCAAAGGGTGTGCCGGCTCGGCACCGGAGAGCGCATCTTGCCCGGCAGATTCCGCGTTCTCTGGCACCGCTGGCACATGCGCATAGGAATCATGCAATCCGCCCAGCGCTGATGCAGGCGGTTCCTGCCTTGCGCGCCGTCGGTCAATGCCCCCGGGGGCTAAACTGGCATCGGCGTCACGCTGTCCGGCACTGCTTCCAATAAACTGCAAATCCATCAGGGCGGCATCAGCGGCCCTGGCCGTCGTGCGGTCCGATGCCAAATCACCTGCCGTAGATGCCTCGCCGGCCTCCGGCGTGGACTCCACTGCCTCGCTCTCGGCCAGTCCAACAGTGTCCGCCTGCACTACTGGCGTAGAAGATTCAGCAGAAATGGTCGGCGGTAATGACCGTGCCTGAGCTGCCAAGGTATCACTGACGGGTATTCCTTTCGCATAGCGTTGCTCTGTCGCTGGCGATCCTGCGGCAGGCGCCCCTGCGGCAGGCGATACAGCGGCAGGCGTACCTGCGGCAGGCATGACGGTGCCAACTTGTTCCGCCGAGACACTGCTATCAGCGGACTGGTCTAAAGCGGGGGCGATTCCGGGTTGTGCAGGCTCAAGCATGGACCCAACAGCTTGCGACAGGGGCATAGCCTGCGGCTGTTCATCCGCTGTTGCATCGCCAGACTCAGAATCCGTGACGGCCTCACTCTGGCCAGACAACAGGCGCTGCTTCATCACCTCATTGGCACAATCCGCCCAGCGACCAAAGTGTGAGGACTCGGCGGGGTCGGGCATGCGATGCTTGCGAAACTCACGTTGCGCCGTCATGAAGCGCTGTTTTACCGCCTGATAATGATAAATATGATCTTCGGTCTGCAAAGGCACTACGTCGGAGCCACCCCGTATGATCAACATCTGGGGAGGCAACTGTCCCTGCAGGCTATGCAGAAGGTCGGCAAGAAAACACAGTCGAAACGCAGATTGCAGCGTGGTCTTCCCCTGAGTGTCACAAGGGATGTATAGAAAGTTGCCCAACTCGGAATAGCCGCTGGTGCGCATCAGCAGATTAGCGGCGCCAGACAAGCTGCCCAGGGCCAGCTGCCCATTGACAATAAAGTCCACGCCGTGGCGCATTGCCTCCAGCGTCGCCGTGCGCCTGGTAGGCTCGTCCAACTCCCATTCGATCAGGGAAACATTGCGATCTTCTGTGCGCAACGTATCTGCAATCTCATCCTGTCGCTGAGTGGTATCTCGGGGCGCTTCGCTATCGAGGTCGGGCGGAATACCGTGGTTGGCATTTTCGAGCGTCAGGCGCTCCATGAAGGAAGCGAAAGGCGATTCCTTGAAGAGGACGACGTCCTCCGGGGTGTAGGTTACGGCGTTATCAACACTGTAGCGATACATAAAATCCTGCTTGTTTTCCTCTCTGTGACGAAAAACAGCACCAGTCAGCTAACCACTCTTGCCGTTTGTGTATTTATATCGGAATGCTGTGCAGGTGTCCATGTTGACGCAGGATTTATCCCCCAGCTGGGTCATCAACGCCGACGATAAATTGTAACGCCGCCAACCAGGGTTCGCTCAACAGAGAGATCACGCATGTTCATGGGATTGTCCAGAGGGTTGCCGGAAAGAACGACAAGATCTGCGTATTTGCCAGGCTCAAGCGTACCGCGATTACTTTCCTGAAAAACTTGCCAGGCGGCATCTATCGTCACCGCGCGCAGAGCATCCATAACGTTAATGCGCTGCGCCTCGCCCACGACCACGCCGCCATAACTCAAGCGGTGCACCATGCTCCACACGGCCTGCAAAGGACGCATTGGCGTGACTGGCGTATCCATATGCGAAGAAAAGCGTACGCCATGCTGCTGCGCCCAGCGCGCCGGGCTCATGTTAGCGGCCCGCTCGGGTCCCATAAATATCTCACGGTGGCGATCACCCCAGTAATAGGTATGGGCAGAAAAAAAACTGGGAGTAACGCCCAGTGCTTTCATGCGGGCAATCTGGTCTTCCCGCGCCATCTGCGAGTGAATAAGAATCATGCGGGGATCAGCGACTGGTCGCTGCGCCTGCGCGGTTTCAAATGCGTCCAGGATATCCTCAATCGCCGCATCGCCATTGCCATGTATGGCCAATTGATAGCCGGCCATATGCAATGCAAGCACCTGTTCAAACAAGGTTTCACGATCCAGCGTTGGATAGCCCCTGTAGCTGCCATCGCCCCGATAGGGCACGTGATACGGCTGGGACAGATAGCCCGTGTAACCCTGAATGCTGCCATCTGCGACGATTTTGACCGCAGGCATAATCACCCTGTCTCCCTCAAAGCTCGCCAGGTCAAATTCGCCCGAGAGAATCGCCTCTCCTTCGAGATTGAAAAACGGGAACAAGACAAGACGCTGGGGTACGACTCCCCAGTTGCTGAACAGGGCCAGCGCTTTTAGCAGCCCCCCGTCCATGCCACCACTCTGCGCGGTAGTGACACCGTGCCGGGCATAGTCGCTAACCGCCCGCTTGGTCAGGCTGAACACCTGGGGCAGAGAGAGATCCATCAGTGCGGCCATCGCGCTGTCACGCGCGGTCTCATCCAGAACTCCGTTAGGTTCCTGTGACCCCTGGCGGCGCTGAATCACACCCCCGGGCGGGTCCGGCGTTTCGGCAGTAATACCAAGCAGCTCCAACGCCTTGCTGTTCACAGCAATCATATGACCGGACACATGGCTGACGCCTACCGGCCGGTCAAGCGAGACCTTGTCCAGGTCATCCCTGTTCAAGTGCCGCTTTTCGGCGAGCAGGGTATCGTCGTACCCCATCCCCATAATCCAGCCGTCCGGGTGTTGCACCGCCGCTTCACGCAATTTTTCTATCGCCTGCTGAACCGTCTCCACATCCCCTACCGGTGGGCTGGTAACGTCGGCTCCAAGCGCCTCCATTCCGGAGCCAGGAAAATGGCCGTGGGCGTCGATAAACCCGGGCAGCAATGTTCTACCACGCAGATCAATCACTTCGGTATCATCGGTCACCAGCGCCATAATCTCGCCGGTAGAACCAACAGCTTCAATGCGATCACCGCGGGCAGAGAGAGCCTCTACCACCCGGCTATTCTCGTCCAGCGTAATCACATCACCGTTGATAAAAACCTGATGCGCCGGTGGTTCCGGTATTCGGGTGGCGATACGAAAAACCACCGTCAAGCCGACGATCAAGGCCACCAGAATAACCAACGCTGCTTTCCAGTTCATATCAGGCGCACCTACTTAGCGAGAGTGATCAAAGCGGCCACACTCAGGCCGCGTTTCCAAGCACAATATCCGCGAGCCTGGCGCGATGCCACGGGCCATCTCCCCAGAACATCTGGCTGTGCTTCTGCCGCTTGAAATACAAGTGCACATAGCACTCCCAGGTAAAGCCAATGCCACCGTGCAACTGCACCGACCGACTGGATGCGTAGGCCGCCGCGTCGCTGGCACAGGCCTTGGCCATGTGAGCAAACTGGGCTGCACGCTCTGGCTCGCAATCAATGGCACAAGCGGCGTTATACACCAGGGACTTCGCTTCATCGATCTGGACCATGACATCGACAAGCGGGTGTTTCACCGCCTGAAAGAACCCCAGGGGATGGTCGAATTGCTGTCTCGCATTGGCGTATTCAACGGTGGTTTGTAGCTGCCACTCCCCGGCACCCACAATGTCTGCAGCCAGCAGCGTCCAAATCGCCGGAAATGCATCATTAAGTGCCGCTACCCCATTACTGGAAACCTCTTGCGCGACTACATCGTCAAACGAGATGTGTGCCTGGTCACGGGTGAGATCCACAATGGCGTCGGGGTGAATCTCGACACCACTGGCACTGGCGTCTACCCAGAACAAGGACAGGCCAGCATCGCTATGCGCGCTCACCAGTAGTCGATCCACTTTCCGGGCATCCTGTACAAAACTTGCGGTGCCGTTCAGCTTTCCATCCTTACACTGCACGTCGGTATCACCGGGATTCCACGAGCCCTGAGCATTGGTAATAGCCAGTGTCGCCGCCTTGCCGGCAATAATATCCGCAAGCGCCGCCTCGCCAGCTTGTCCACAGGCCGCCAGTACGTAGCTGGCATTCAACGTTGGCAGCAATGGGCAGGGAAAAGCGGCACGGCCCAGCTCTTCGACCAGACCAGCGACCGCCACAGCGGGCATGCCCAAACCACCGGCGGCCTCTGGTACTGCCACCATTGTCCAGCCCAGTTCGACCAGCTGCTGCCACAGGTCTGCGTCCCAGTTGGCCTCGGGCATACGCTCGGGATTGTGGTCGCCTGCCGTCATTGCATGAAGGCGATCGGTAGGACAGTTGTCTGCAAAAAATTTACGGGCCGACTCCTTCAGCAGAGCAGCCTCTTCACCAAAGCCAAAATTATTAGGTTGCGCCATTTTGATTCTCCTTATTTCGACTTGGCCAGGCCAAGCACACGCTCACCCAGAATATTTCGCTGAACTTCACTGGTACCCGCGGCAATCGTGAACCCATAGGTGTTCATATAAGCCATAGGCCACTGACCGTTAGACGGCGCATTGCTATCACTGAGATACAGCGATGCTGCAGGCCCCTCTATATCAAGCGCCAGTGATGCAATGCCCTGCGCTATCTCGCTCGCGACGAGCTTGTATTGCAAGGGCAATCGCATGGGGTGGTCGATCAACTCGGGAATACGCAAGCGCCGCTTGCTCTGCCTGAAGGCTTCCTCTCGAATAACAGACTGCATCATTTGATCACGCAGTAACGCATCATCGGCAGCACAGCCTTCGCCACGCGGCGTGTTGCGGGCCAGCTCTATCAGGTTGGCGGTATTAGTGGTGTGGGTGGACTTATTCTTCATGCCACCTGACTGGGGTGTTTGTAGCTCGCCGGCCCCACGCTCGTGGAGTAGCGTCGTCATCGCCACCTGCCAGCCCTTACCGAGCTCATCGAGGCGGTAACGGTCATCCACTTCCAGATTATCGAAGATGACCTCGTTGAATCCGGTTTCACCGGTAATCTTGATTAGCGGCTTCACCGTGACACCGTTGCCCAGTGCGGCACGAATGGGCACAACGAAGTAAGACAAACCATCGTATTTATGAGACTTATCCGTGCGCAGCAGTATTATCATCCACTCCGCGAAATGCGCTAGCGACGTCCAGACCTTGTGGCCATTAATTACCCACTTGTCGCCCTTGCGCTCGGCAAAGGTTTGCACGCTGGCCAGGTCTGAGCCGGCGCCGGGCTCACTGAAGCCCTGGCACCAGATCTCCTCGCCGGAAAAAAGCTTGGGCAGCACTTCTTCCTTAACAGCCTCTTGCGCATGGTAGAACACCGTGGGGGCCGCCATACCAAGCCCGATAACATTCGGCAGGAAAGGCGTTTTGGCGCGTTGCATTTCTTCATTGGCAACACGCTGGCAATCGGTACGCCCTCGCCCACCCACTGACTCCGGATAATCGCAACCGATCAGCCCTGCGTCATAAGCTGAGCGCTGCCAGGCCTGCAGGTAGGTCAACTGCTCTGGCGTCATGATTTCCAGCGGCGTTAACGGCAAACGCACCTCTGGATCTTCGGGCCTGTTGTCCTTCAGCCAGCTTCGACAGTAATCGCGAAACTCGGCCTGTTCGGGGGTATCCTTGCGGGCATTCTCTGACATTGGGGTTCCTTTTCTTACAGGGTTCATCAATTTGCAGCGCTGAATTTTGGTGGATTAGCCTGCCACCCGCAAGCGAGCCGGGGCGGCAATGCCTGCTGGTTCAATAATGCGGTGGTTTCTCATCTGCGTTATCGGCTTGCGCGCCAGAGCCGGCGCCAGCCATTTGCTCATCCTGACGCTGCTTCAAGAGTTCCAGCTGTCTGCGCAATACGAGAATCTCCTGCTGCTGCGCCGCCATGGCACCATTGAGGCTTTCCAGCGCATCTTCCTGAAAAGCCAGCTGACTCTGCAGTTCATGCAATTGCTGCAAAAGGGACTCGTTGCTTTCGCTCACGGTTTTGCTCCGGGTCATGGCGGTTATATACCGCGGGACGCTAATATACTGCCGACGTACCCTAATGGCACCCCCTATGAGCAAACGCAATCGCGATAAATCCCGTCTCGTCTACTCCACGGAAGGCGGCCGTCTTTGCCCGCAGTGCCACCGCCCCGTGGGAGAATGTGTTTGTGGCCAGGACCGACCCGCTGCGGCCGGCGATGACATTGTGCGACTGCGACGTGAAACCAAGGGCCGGGGCGGCAAGGCCGTTACTGTGGTCAGCGGGGTACCACTCGCGCCCGAGGCACTGAAAGCACTCGCTAAAACGCTGAAACAAAAATGTGGCGTAGGCGGCGCGGTAAAAGATGCTGAAATCGAAATTCAGGGCGATCAGCGCACTATATTGAAGCCCGCCCTGGAAAAGCTCGGCTATCAGGTAAAGCTCTCTGGTGGTTAGTTTTATAGATTTTAGCTACATTTAGCGAATTATAGTTGACTAATAAGCGAACTTACTTAGGCCAAATGGCGCTCAATTAGCCACCTCCAAGCCACGCTTACACCCAGTTACGCTCCACTCCCAAAAAAAATGTAAAAAAGATGGTGCAAACCGTTATTTTTATTGGATTTATTTTTTTTCTATGATAAAACGTACTCTGTGAGTGAGGAAAAGGCGGGATCTGGAGGCTATCTCCGAGACCGGACAAATAACCGAGCCACGTGCAAGACCATGAATAAAGATAAAAGTGAAGCAGTATCTGACGGATTTGACATCCCTGCGAGGTAGTGGGCCATGTATGTTACCGCGGAGCACCTAAGGGAGCAGGTCATAGGACCTACCCTGAAGTACCTTGGAGTCTGGACTCCCACCACGGAGTCCCTTTTGCTGGAAGCCGCTGTTGACGCGCCTGATCTGGGCTTGTTTTCGGCGCGCAATGAAGGCCTGGGCTTGTTCCATATCACGACAGCACAACACCGTGATATCTGGGACCGCTACCTGGCCTTCAAGCCCGAGATAGCCAGCCGCGTGCGCGGCCTGGCCAGTCAGCGGGCTTTTCTCAGCGACCCAGACAGTGAGCTACAGACCAACCTTAGCTATTGCACAGCCATCGCGTGGCTGCTGCATCTCCGTGCTAATGGGTCTGTAGACGAAAGAGCTACTGGAGAGAGGGCTACCGCCTAATCTTCGCTGGCGCGCGGTAGCCCGGTCTGCAGCACCACATGAGGTGCTGCAGGTTGCGGGGCGCTAGTTCGCCATATATTCCTGCCAGACGGGCAGATCCTCCGCGCGGTCAATATCTGACAGCGCGGGTAACACCGCAGCCGTCCAACCCAATCCTTCGACATTAGCCAGTGACTCGGACAATACCGCCTCACTACCCCAGCTCACCCCGTCAAACAAACCCCAGTCAGATTGGCATGCACCGATCAGGACATAGCCACCGTCAGTGGCTTCGCCAAATACAACTGGGGCAGTTGTCAGGCCCTCGAAAGCGCGCCGTAAATAGGCCTCGTCGATCGCCGGACAATCACTGCCCACCAACACCACGCGCGGGTGACGGGACAGGCCATCCAGTAAGGCGTGATGCATTCGCTCTCCCAAGCTGGTGCCCTGCTGAAGTCGAAGCGTGGCGCCCTGCCTCTCACAGGCCATCACCGCGGGATGACTGCCCTCGCTATCCAACCACAGCTCTACAGGGGCAAGCCCGGATGCCAACAACTGCTTGCAGCAGTGCTGCAGCAGATCAACATGCAGCTGACAGGCGCCCTCTTCTCCCAGAGCGGGTATCAGCCGTGTTTTCACCGCGCCTACAATCGGCACCCTCGCAAACTGAATCAGCAGGCAGTCGCTGTGCTCAGCCACCGTAGTAATACCGCCACAGGGTTTTGGGGGAGACACCGCAGGCATAGGCCAGACGTAAACCCCACATCTGAACTATGGTCGCAATCACACCTCGCGATTCCCAGCGCCTTGATGAAGTCTCCACGGCACTGGCCAAAATTGCCGGTGGTGATCGGCGCCGTAGCCGCTTGCAGATCTCCACATCTTCCATCAGGGGTATATCGGCATAGCCTGACAGCGCCTTAAAAACGTCGGCACGCACAAACAACATCTGGTCGCCAGTTGCCACGCGGGTCAAACGTGAACGCAGGTTCATCGACCACTCAACCACTCGCAGCGATAGACGCTCACCGCTAAGTCGCACAGGAGCGAAACCCCACTCGGGGTCCGCTTGCAGGGTTCGCTCAATTTCCAGGGGGTTTTCCGGCGCCTGATTATCGGCATGCAGAAAAAACAGGTAACGCCCGGCAGCCGCCTGCCCCCCCAGGTTCATTTGTCGGGCACGCCCCCGCTCACCCATCAACAGCTGACTGCCGGCAGACAAGGCACAGGCCACAGTGTCATCTTCACTACCGCCATCCACAACAAGCGTCTGCGCCTCTGGAAAGGCTCGGGACAGTGAATCCAAAAGTACAGCAATGCGCTCACTCTCATTGAGCACAGGAATTATGAAAGAAATATCGACAGTCAGAGTGCGCCACCACAGCTACTACCCTGCCCGGCGGTGCAGCCATAGCAGTGCTCCCCGGTGCGAATCATCTGCCCTGCTGCGCTCCCATCCTTGAGCAGATCTTCCAGGTGCGCCCGTCCGTTACCCAACAAAGGAAGCTCCAGCATCTGATTGAAGTCGCAGTCATACAGGTATCCCTGCCAATCGACACTCACCAGCGTTCTGCACATCACGGTATCGAGATTGTCGGAGCTGTAGTTATCCCGCAGCAAGCTCATGTATTCGTGATACTGATCTTGCGCCAGCAAGACAGCGCCAAAGCGGCTAATAGGCATATTGGTGATGGTAAACAACTGATCGAAAGTGATATCGAAGCGCTCGCCAAGCTCGCGCTTGTAGTCCTTCTCCAACGCCGCCTGGGGTGGCGGCAATACCGGCCCCACGGGGTTATAGACCAGGTTAAGGCGCAATTCAGGCCTACTGCCATAACCCAGGCCATTTAGCAGACGAATCGCTCTAACACTGTCGTCATATACCCCTTTACCTCGCTGCTGCTCCACATTGGCCTCTTCATAGCAGGGCAGCGAGGCCGTAACCTCAACCTCTTGATCCGCCAGAAACTGCGCGAGGTCTTCCTGACCGGGCTCAAACAGTACCGTCAGATTGCAGCGGTCAATGACATTTACTCCCATGGCTCGCGCATGCGTAACGAGGTATCTGAAGTGGGGGTTCAATTCCGGGGCGCCACCGGTAAGGTCCAGTTCACTGGCGCCACTGTTGCGCAAGACCTCCAGGACCAGGTCGATGGTTGCCTTGTCCATTAGTTCAGTGCGGGTCGGGCCAGCATTGACATGGCAGTGCACGCAGCTGAGATTACACAAATAACCCAGGTTCACTTGCAGGGTTTTCAAGGTGCCCCGCTGCACCGCGGGAAAGTCGGTCGCCAGTAATAGGGATCGCGTATCTTGCATGCCTGGAAAGTGCCCCTGTCGATTTGGTCCGCTGCGGCCTGCTGCCCGCAAGTTGAGCCGTCAGTATTGACCCTGTAGTTCCAGCGGCGTTAACAAACTGAGGTCATTGCCCTGCAGGTGCTGAAAGACCACGTTATACGACAACACTGCCTGCACATAGTTGCGCGTCTCGCGGAACGGTATGGTTTCTATCCATACCTCTACCGGGACAGGCTCGTCAGTGCGGTCACGCCAGCGTTCTACCCGGTGTGGGCCGGCATTGTAGGCCGTTAGCGCAAATACTCGATTACCGTTAAAGCGATCCAGCAACTGACGGTAATAGGTGCTGCCAAGCAGCACATTATGCTCAACGTCGTACAACGCAGAAGTGCTGTGTGAGCGCCCCAGAGACGACGCTACCTGCTTTCCGGTAGCCGGCATGACCTGCATCAACCCACGCGCACCCACGGGCGAACGTGCCTGTGGAAAGAACGCACTTTCACGACGTGCGATCGCCATAAGCTCAGTTGGCGGCACGCGCTGCAAGGTTGCATGATGGGCAAAGGTTTCCTGATAGGGCATGGGGAAACGTATATCGAGAGCGTCCCAGGCCTTCGCCTTACTTGCCGCATCAATCCCCATGCGATGCCAGCCCTGATCGGAGGCCAGGGCCGCCAATAACTGCCTCTCATCGCTGGACTTGTCGTTGAGCAGGTTGTACCACTCAGAATGAGCCAGGTTGTCTTCCTCGTGAAAGTACAACTCACCTATACGCTGAACAGCGGGGATCTCCCGTAAAGGTTCCGCCTGGGCTTCCTGCAATACCAATGGCTGGTTGTTGAAACTATAGGGTTGACCGAGCCGGTCAGCGGACAGAAAACCATAGTAGCCACGCTCGGTGGCAATCGCCTCCCACTGCTTGCGCGCCTCGTCGTGGCGACCCTGCATAGAGTCTGCCACGGCATACCAGTACCGCCATACCGCCTCTTGTCGTTTCTCCTCACCAAGCTTGGGAACTATGGCCTGCAGTGTTGTCCAGTCGCTTTCCTCCAGCGTCCAGCGCAAGCGGATTTCGGTCAGCTTGTCTTCCTCGAGCCGACCCAGGGCAGCATCTACCCAGACAGCATTCTCTTCGGTTTTGGCAAACAGGCTGCGAAGGGCTATCGCATATTCGATCTTGTGCGCCTGCTCATCGCTGAAAGACATCTTTGTCTGGTAGTAACGCCAGTACTCCAGTGCTTTCCCAGGATTGTAGCGCGCGAGATGAGGCAAGCCGTGCGTGACGATATCAACAGAATGGCTATCGCCCGCTGGCAGCGTTCGTTTTCGCATCCGGTCAGGCTGCTTGTATACGGCCAACAGGCTCTCGGACCACGGGGTCAGCTGATCACTCCCCTTACGAGAGACATAGGTTAGCAACGACTTTTTACGGGCATCAAACGCCTTTAGCATTCGCGCCCAAACCGCTTCGTCACTCAATTCTCCAGACTTCAGCCAGGCATTGAAAAGTGGATCGCACTCCTTCGGGCGCGACTCACCATGTACCCACAGTCGCTCAGCGCCCTCCCAGGCAGCAAGAGTATCGCCCTGGGCAAGCAGAGCGCGGAAGTAATAGCACTTGAGGGTCACACTATTGGGTTCGTCGGGCTTGACCGCAAGAAAGTCGGACCAGCGACGATCCTTACCGGCACGTGTAAGGTATACAGACAGGAAACGGTTTGGCAGTGGTGAGTCGGCGCTGCGCGACATAAACTGACTGGCGTCTGCGGGCCGCACAGAGGCAGGCGACTTGGTAAGCTTGAAGTAATCCAGATAAACATCGAGCGGGTAGTCGTCCAGATCATTGCGCAGTTGCTCGTAGTCAGTCCACTGCCCGCGATCTATGGCTATAAGCGCATCACCGTACTGATCTCGCGAGAGTGTTATAGGATCTGCAGCGTGAACGGGGTCGACCCAAAAACCCTGCAACGCCACCAGGGTTAAACCAGCGAAAAGCGACAAGCGCACCAGCAATATACCTCTTCAGAACAACGGATAAGTCAGGCTAAACAGCGCTGTATCCAGACCGCTTAAGGGTGATACGGCCGCCGGGCGAATGCAAGCGTCGCGCACAAAATCAATAGACTTTTTCTACACCACGGCTAAAGCAACAGGCCAAGCGTGGGTAACGCTATGTCGGCATAGTCCATGATGATCTCACGGGACTGGATGCGGAAGCTGTCTGCACTTGCTGTCAGCTGGTCGCGTCTCTGGCCACTGTAAATGACGCTGTCGTTACCGGGGCGCGCATAGTAAAGGTGAAAGTTGCTCAGCACTGACCATTCATCATTCTCCAGCGACACCACTTCGATATTACCGACCAGCCTGCGAGTACGGGCGGGCGGGTTTTCCGACCAGGAATTTATTTTGAAGGCGCGCTCTACGCGCAGCATCAAGTGGATATAACCCTCTTCACGGATGGGGCAGCCCAACGAGTCGCTATCCTCCAGCTCTCGCTCAACACTGATCATATGCTCATGTCCACGCTCGCTGTTATCGACCATGGGGTTACCTCTGGCAGGCATAAGGTAACGTACATCCTCAGCGATCAAGGCCAGCCACTGCTGGTACTGCCGATTATCAAGCAGCCGTGCCTCCTGAAAGTAAAAGCGCTCCAGGGCGCGGTGTTCTTCGGGAGAAATAACCAGAGAATCAGAGCTCATAAACTGCCCTCCACCGCCTGTAATTCGTCCCGCCAACGGCTAAAAAAGTGTCGGGCATAAAACTCATTGGCGGTGACGCTAACCAGGCCGGGCAACTGCGGGTGGGGTTTCTCCTCACCCAGCCCCAAACCGTAAAAGTAGGGTCGGTCATCGGCGAAATCGATATTACTGCCTTTGAACTGCTGCACCCAGACTTCGGAGTCCTCCTGCTCAAGAATACCGCCCGGGCCAAAAAAGGAACTGTAGTTAGTACGCAGTATCTTTTTGATGTGCTCAGGTGCCTGCGCTGGCACCACTGCCCAGGACCAGTACTCGACCTTACCCGGACCGCGCGGATGCGATACCTTGAACGAAGCATTCGACCAAAGAAAGGACAGGTTCGGGTAGACGCCATAGGTCAGGCCTTTCATCCTCGCACGCAGATCCCCCACCCGCGCTGGCGCCATGGCCTGCAGCTCCCTCAGGTACTCCTGCACCTCTGCACCGCCAAGTATGCCGCCCATACCTTCCATACCCCACGCCACATCATCCACTGGTGCATCTTCGGGCATTATTCTGAAAGTGGCTCCATGGCCAGGCTTGGTCACCACGCTGTAGCCAAGCTTCTCGATGAGACTTTGAGCCTCTCTGGGAATAATGGCGCTGTGCAAAAAAGCACCGTGGTTCACATCACCCAATTGGTTCTCTACCGGTAACTTCCAATTCGCATTCAGCGCCCAACGATGCGGTGCTCCCATAAATTCAATGCCACCGGGAAAACGGTCGAGGAATGCATCGAGATAGAAGCGCATATCACCCAGGTAGCTATCCAAAGCCTCTATCTCGGGATCGAAGCTACCGAAGATCAGCCCTCGCCATGATTCAAGCCTGGGAACTGGCTTAAGTCCCAGCCTGGTTTTGTCTGGCTGATTGGCAAGCTCGCTCTCTTGCGGAATCGTCATCAAGCGCCCATCTACCGCATAGGACCAATTGTGATAAGGACAGATAAAGCGCTTGGCGTTACCGTGATCAGCTCGGCACACGGGTAAACCGCGATGTGTGCAGCTATTAATACTGGCGTGAAGCTTAAGATCTTCTCCCCGCGACAAAATAATGGGGGTTTCGCACATATAGGCCTGAACAAAATCACCGGCACGGGGTAATTGAGACTCGTGACCGAGGAACAGCCAGCTTTTGCCGAAGATTCCCTGCTTCTCCAATTCGTAAATGCCGGCATCAGTCCAACACCGCCGACTTACCAGACTGGCGTCATCATTCACCAGCTCAGCCACTGGATAGGGCATTGCTTGCTCCAAATATTATCAAGTGTTAATTTTTATCCAGTATATACCGCCTCATCTCGAAAAATCGACGCGAAGTCGGGCAATGTAGTCTAATTATTAACAATCGGCTGATAATTTTTGGCCGAACGAATAGCAACGGGGGAAACCATGGAGCCGCCAATCGAAACCAAGGGGCAACGCACCGCAAGGCGCATCATGGATGTAGCGGAGACCTTGTTTGCCCAACAGGGCTACGAGGGAACAACACTGCGACAGATAGCGGCGGCGGCAAAATTACAGGAGCCTGGCCTATACAACCATTTCGACAGCAAACAGGCCTTGTATGAAGCTATTCTTCACCGCGGTCTACATCCAATGCTGGACGCCCTCTCCCGCCATCTCGCGCAGGCAGCGGATTTACGGGATTACACCGATTTACCCGCGGTTATGACCGACCTGCTACTCGATCACCCGCAGATGGCCGCACTATTTCAACAGGCCATGCAGGGAGAGCCCGAATCCGTGGGTAACCAAATGGTGCAAGAGTGGCTCAAAAATCTTTTTGGATACGGTATCAAAAGTATGTCGGCATCCAGTGCCGCCGAGGATACCGATGCAAGGTCACTGGCGATCAATGTTATCGCCATGTTCAACCTCACAACCGGTTATTTTCTTTCTCAACGAGCCTTTAACATGATGGCTGAAGGCAGTCTTGTGCATCCTGACAATGTGGCGCGACAAAAGCGACTGCTGCGCCGCGTGATACGCGCCATGCTTATCAGCTAAGTGAAGTCGAACTGGAGGGTCTGTGGCCTGGCATTTAGTCCACTGGGCGGGCAATTACCTATACAATTCGACAAGACCAAAAACACAGTGTCGGCATCGCCGGCACGCAGCACTGACAGCAGGCACTATTCATGAGAGTTGTTGAGATCACCCGGGAACCAGTAGAGCTTTACAAAGTACTTAAATTTGAAGGCCTGGTGAATTCCGGTGGAGAAGCAAAAGTGCTTATTGGAGACGGCCAGGTGTCAGTCAATGGCGAAATAGAAACCCGTAAGCGGCGCAAAATGCTTGGCGGGGATATTATCGAGTTTCGCGATGAGCAACTGCAGTTGCTTTTAGTTTAATGAGGCCTGAAAGACCAACCCGACGTATGCGCTGCCTTGCCATTGATAACGCATCGAGCGCCATAAGATGCTGAGCAAGAGAGACGCCTTTCTTCTAATCATTATTTGCGCGACGACTCTGTGGCCTGCAACAGCGAGCGCCGAATCAGGCTGGGAATACGGTAAGCGCGGCCTGGAGTGGTCTAACAACGACACTGGCAGTTACCTCTGGCTTGGCTTGCGCGGGCAGGCGAGACACGTTTCGGACGATTCTTCGTTTCGTTTACCCAGCGAATTCGACATGCCTGAAAGCTCCGGTACGACAATAAACAGATCGCGCTACAAGATAGGCGCCCGCTTGAACAAGGATGTCACCTTCTACCACGAGTACGACTTGCGCAACTCACGACTACTGGATCTTCGCGCCACCTGGTTGAGCAATCCCGCGTTCAATCTTCGAGTGGGCCAATGGAAATCCGACTATAACCGCGAGCGCATCGACTCTTCTGGCAAGCAACAGTTTGTCGAGCGTTCAATTTCTACCTACTGGTTTACCATCGACAGACAATGGGGCGCGATGGCTTCCGGCCGACTGTGGCAGGGTGAAAAGGCCGATACAAATTGGTGGGCTGGAGTTCTGGGTGGCAACGGCCGCAATAATGGTGCTGACGGCGGCAGGCCAATGGTGATGGGGCGCTGGCAATGGAATTACACAGCTAATGTACTGCCGTTTTCGCAGAGCGCACTTAAACGCTACGACAAGCCGCATGGTTCTCTGGCCTTCGGTGCCGTATCCAACGACAGCGCCTACACCCGCTTTTCAAGTGGCGGCGGCGGACAACTCCCCGGCTATGAGAAAGGTGAAGACAACCAGTACAGACTCTATCAGGCGATGCAGGAATGGGCGTGGCAGCGCGGCGGCCTGAGTTTCCAGCAGGAACTACACTGGAAGTCAGTTGAGAATAAATTAAACAAGTCGAAGCGCCACATCAGGGGCGGTTATGCGCAAGTGGGATGGTTTCCCTCCAGCCGCTGGCAATCAATCCCGCAAGCTTTCGAAGTCGCCCTGCGCGGGGCTTATGTAGACTCCGATTCGCCGGAAGATTTGAAGAATGTCGAGTATACCCTTGCCCTTAACTGGTTTTTTAATGGCCATCGCAACAAGCTTACCTTTGATGTCAGCCACCTGACTGCTGACGATAACAGCAGCCGAGAGCACGACAACCGCTATAGAATTCAGTGGGATGTTTCCATCTGAGCTCTATGCCCAATTTATGTTGGGTAAAACACGCAGTGCAAATATCTCGGAAATAAAAAAAGGGGCAAACCCGTAAAGGCTTGCCCCTTCCTAAAAGCTTACGCTCTTACAGCGGAGTGATGTTCTCTGCCTGAGGGCCTTTCTGACCGTCAGTTACAACGAACTCAACCTGCTGACCTTCCATAAGTGTCTTGAAGCCGTCGCCGTTGATAGCACTGAAATGTGCGAACACGTCTGGACCGCCCTGCTGCTCAATAAAACCAAAACCTTTTGATTCGTTGAACCACTTAACGGTTCCTTTTACTTTCTCTGACATAATAAATCCTGAGTTTCTCAATTTAGTTGTGCCTACTAGAGGCATGAATAGCGAGAAAATTCGACGTAAATTTAAAAACTGCAGAACGAGTGTTACAAAACAAACAGCGAAATGTAGCGACTAAATATATGAAGTTTTCTTTGCTGAGCCGACCTTACACACTAAGCAGCCTGGAGTCGAGCTATTTTTATCACCCTAAAGAAGCCCTCTGATGACCCTCTGGAACGCATCGGCTATCGACACCACCCAAGCGCAAGCGACAAAGGACAAGAGATGCACATCTGCAGACTCCGCAAAAGTATGCTCTGGAGCCAATATGACTTTGCATGAATAGCGACAACCGTTTCAGCACTACAGGTTTTTATTACAGGTCGATTACAATTTCCCCGCCCGATTGTGCAGCGCGCGACTGACAGAGAATCATCGATTCGCGGCGCTGGGCAGCGGAGAGCACGAAGTCACGATGCTCAACCTCCCCGGAAACCACAGTGCACTTACAGACGCCACAAATACCATCGGAGCACTTAAGGTCTACGTGTACGCCGGCATCCTGTAATGCGCGCGCCGCATCCTGCTCTGCACTCACTTCTATGCTTCGCCCACTGCTCTTTAACACCACATTAAACGGATGATTTACGTATTCAGGCGTTTCAGGCGCAGAAAAATACTCCCGGTGCAATGCAGACTCGGGCCAGCCCTGCTCTTCTGCCGTGGATAACACAGACTCCAGATATCGCTCAGGCCCACAGGTGTAGAGGTGATCCCCCAATTTGTATCCAGCAAGCACTTCCCGTAAATCGAGACGATTACCCTCGGTAGAAAAATGGTACTTAACTCGGGGGGACCAGGGCACGCTGGACAACAGCTCCAGATAAGCTGCGCTATCACGCTCATGGCAGGAATAATGCAGCGTGAATTCACAGCCTTTCGCGTGCAGGCGGTGTCCCATCGCTATCATTGGGGTTATCCCTATCCCTCCCGCCAAAAGCAGTGACCGACTGGCCGATTCATCCAGGGGAAAATGATTGATGGGCCTGGACACGAAGACACGGCGCCCCTCATTGAAGATCCGATGTAAAAGCGCCGAACCTCCACGACCTTCATCCTCACGCAACACCGCAATTTCATAGTGATAGCGGTCAGCCGGGTCCCCGGCAAGACTGTATTGCCTCATGAACTCGGGTGCGACCACAACATCAAGGTGCGCCCCCGCCTCGAAGGGAGGTAACTCCTGACCATCGGGGCTGGTCAGCACATAGCGACGGGTATCTTCAGTCATGGCCTGCACCTGAGATACAAGTAATGGCAAAACCGGTGCTTCGCCCTCTGGCAGGTTATAGGTATGCGCGACAGCCTCAAGCTCGCCAGACTCCAGGCGCGCCTGATATTCCTCAGGGCCAATCAAGGCATCATAGGCTTCTATACCCGCTTCGCGGTCCATCGGGAACGGAAAGGGATAAGGTGGTGGCGCCAATGGGGCCGGGTACACCGCCAAGGTCTGATCCTCAAACTTGAGGTCCAGGTCAGTTTGCAGCGCTCTCGCTTCACTGCCATGCACTGAGGGCTGGTAAGGCCCCTCTTCCACCTGCTCCAGATCCCACCACCACTTTTTTACCGGATTGATACTGCCATGACCAAGCCGGTCATCCAGCGATGCCAGATGCTTGGCTGCCGAGGGCACATGACTGGCCAGCCACCGAAAAGGTGCCTCGGCAAACAGTCCCTCAAGATTCCATGGACAGGTCTTCATGCAGCGACCGCACATGGCGCCTGCTGCTTGTGTCACCCGGTATGTCGTGCATTTCTGACTGTCAGACTTCCAGATTTCATAACCATTGAACATCAACTTGGGGCCGGCTGTAATCGCACCGGAGGGGCACTCTCTGGCACATTTGTTACAGCTTTCACAAAAACGCTGGAGACCAAAATCAATAGGCTGATCGTGGGACAGCGGCATATCGGTTGTAATTGCGCCAGACTTTAGACGCGGCCCCAGGAAGGGGTTAAGAATAACCTCGCCGATACGACTCACTTCACCCAGACCTGAGAGCAGCAGCAATGGGGGCTGAAGCACTTCGCCATCCATCACCGTATGCACCCGCGCGCTATAGCCGAGATGGCGAATCTGGTCGCCAATAATTCCCCCCAGCAACGAGAAGCGAAGATAGGCACGCATAGACTGCGAACAGGCAATCCAGTCATCACCCGATGCACCTTCCATGGTTTCATGTCCCTGGTCGATAACCACGGAGATGGCGTTGGGATGATAGGCCGGGAGAGGTTCGCCAGCCGCGTCATGTGAGTAGTAGGCCCACTCCGGACAGCGCGAGATGCCCACGGCATCCGCACCCAGGAAGTACAGCGCCGCTTTGATATTATCGGCATTACGCTGGGCGTCGTCAGTACCGGCACCAATATCCGGCGCAACCGGACCATCCTGCAACATCACGAAGGCACCCAGAGGCCGCCGTGCAGCAAAACTGGTAGCACTCTTGCGCACGTAGTTACCATTACGAGCGCCGTTTTGTACCTTCTCGCCCATGTCGCCAAAGATAGCCCGGGCAAACATATCGGCACGTTTGGGTACACGGGGAATCCGTGGCTCGTCAATCAGCGTGGTGGGCGCTTCGACGCGTTTACTCTTCTCGAATGGAAAGGCACCATCCTTGAAGCGACGTCGTTGGTAAGCCAATCGATTAAAGCGGTTCTTGGCAAAACCCAGACCAAGATGCCAGGCAAGCCCATGGCTACGCAGAGTGTCCCTGACGCCCCCGGCAACAAGAGGCTGATCCGGGGATACGGCAAGTGTTGTAGTTACTGCGCACAAGCCAAAACGACTACCCGTATAAGGGTTGGTCAGGATAGGACCATCATCGCCCTCCTCCACCAGCGCCAGCCCCGATGCAACAGCCAGCTTGTTCAAGTCCACATCCGAACATGTTCCGGAATGACCCCGAGCTTCGTAACCTAGCAGCCGAATATAGTTTGAAAGAATCGCGGCGGTTTCTGCCGCCCTCACACAGGTTCTCTGAGGCATGCTGTCTGCAAGCCATTCGCAGCCAACCTCCTCGGCACCGGGCTCCCTGGGATGTTCAACAAGAAACACCAGCGCATGCGTATGGTGCTGTATCGACGCTTCGGGGGCATTCATGGATTCGCGCAGCTCAGCCATGATTACGTCAATGCCGGCGGCCAGTGTCTTCGTCTGCTGATGTCGCAGCAACTCTGCAAGCTCGTCAATATCGGGATTGGCAATAGGCTGGTGCAGAAACATCTCTGGCCTTAGCTCGCAGACGCCGGCCTGCGACGCGTCCTGATAATAACCAAAGGATTTGAGATGACGCGCCCGCTCGTTCAGGTCGTCCGGAATGACAGCTCGCTCCTTCTTCACCATCCCGTCACGGATCGCGTCCAGCATGGCCTGATAGCGACGCATGGCGTTTACCAGACTGCCCTCATCCTGCCTATGGAAAGCAATAGCCTCCATAGGAGGCACCAAGGACAGGTCAGGCTGCCTGTCACTGCGAGGAAGGCGCTCAAGAGGATAAGGGCCTAGGTGGAACGGGCGGTTCTTGTAAGAAAACAGACGCATTGTTTACCCGGCCGCGTGGTCACTACAACGATTGCCCGAGTTTATACGAAGTCGGCGCAAGCCGCTAAAGCGGACCGGCTTCGCCCAGCTCGCTGACAAGGACAAAATCTCGGCCGCCTCACTAAAATACAGCTACTATTAACGAAGCAATCAATCATCAGGGAAACAGGTATTTAGCATGACCCAACACCAAATCACTTCAGTCGAAGCCCTAAGGGCCATCACTGGCGACCCGGCTCACGAGTTGGTGGTGGCCAAGAGTGCCCCGAGCCTGACGGAAGCCATGAGGCGCTTTATAGCGTTATCGCCATTTGCCTGCCTTGCAAGCTATGGCGAGAACGGAGCCTGCGATGTTAGCCCGCGCGGCGATGCCCCAGGTTTCGTTCATGTTCTGGATGACAACACCTTGGTCATACCAGAACGCCCGGGAAATAAACGACTGGACAGCGTTACCAATATTATCCAGCAGCCAAACATGGCGCTGATCTTTATGATTCCGGGTGAAAAAGACACGCTAAGAGTTAACGGCAAAGGCGCGATAAGTAACGATCCCGAACTATTGCAGCACTTCGAGGTGAACGGAAAACTGCCTGAACTGGTCATCGTGGTTAGTGTAGAAGAAGCTTTGGGCCATTGTTCGAAAGCCTTCAGGCGATCGAAACTTTGGCAATCCGATTACCTGCCAAAAGAGCCGGTACCCAGCCTTACTGAATTAATGTCGGGGCACCTCGAGCTCGACGATGGCACCAAGCAAATGATGGACGTGGCTATCGAGGATGACGCACAGAACAACCTGTATTGACAGGCTATACAATCCGGGGATTGAGGCTTTCGGCGAGCTGCCAGTCATTGCTATACTCTCGCCCTCGCTGCCCCGGTAGCTCAGCTGGATAGAGCAAGCCCCTCCTAAGGGCTAGGTCGGACGTTCGAATCGTCTCCGGGGTGCCATTTTTCTTTTAACGCCTGTCGGGCCTTTTAGGTAGCACTGCCCTGCTCATCACCCTCTGCTACCGCCTTCTTGCGGCTCAAAAACTGCTTTAAGTCTTCCAGGATGATATAGCCTGATGGCACTACCAATAGCGTAATGACAGTGGCAAACAATACGCCAAATGCCAAGGATACTGCCATGGGCACCAGAAACTGAGCCTGCACACTGCGGCTAAACATCAGCGGTAATAGACCCACGAAAGTGGTCAGGGCTGTCAGCACAATGGGCCGACACCGTGAAACTGCAGCATGCTCTATCGCCTCCCGAAAATGCTCGCCCTGTTTGCGGCGCTCGTTTACGTTATGCACCAGTACCAGGCTGGAGTTCACCACCACCCCTGAGGCGGCGATAAAGCCCATCACCGAAGGCATGGCAAGCCCGGTAACCAGCCCGAAAAACTTCATGATTACATGCCCCCAGATAGCACCGGCAAAAGCGAAGGGGATGACGCTCATAATAACCAGGGGCTGTGTATATGAGCCCAGTGGCACTGCCAGAAGTGCAAAGATGACAAAAATGGCGATGCCAAACATAGGCACAAGGCTTGCTGCTGCCTCGCCCTGCTCTGCCTGCTCGCCCTCAAGGCTGTACGTTATACGTGGATAATCTTTCATGATTTCCTGGATCGCCCCCGCACGCAGGTCAGCGATCACCTCATTGGCGGTAATCTGGGTGCGATCAACATCTGCGATTACACTCACAATACGCTGCCTGTCCGAACGCCGAATTGTCGAATAGCCCCGCCCCAGTTCTGCTTCTGCTACCGTGGAAAACGGCACCTCCGCGCCATCTGGTGTACGAATGCGCATATCGCTGAGGGTAGCGAGAGACCTCCGTTCAGCTTCGGTATAGCGCACCATCACCCGCACATCGTCACGCCCGCGCTGGATCCGTTGCGCTTCTTCTCCATAGAATGCTTGTCTAACCTGGCCTGCCAGTGCCGCCAAGGATAATCCCAGTGCTTCGCCTGAGGGCTTCATATCGAGCTTCAGCTCCTGTTTGCCGGAACGAAAGGAATCGGTGATATCGATAACACCAGGATAGCTTGCAAGTTTCGCCCGCAAGGCGGCGGCGACTTCACGTAGTTCATTCACGTTGACGCCTTCCAGTTGAATATCAATGGCGTTACCTGCGGTAAAAAAAGACGTGGTGAATTTGAGTTCTACCGCATCGGCGATTGGACCCGTTAATTCACGCCAACGATTGCCCACCGTTCGTGTATCGAGTTCGCGAGACTGGCTGGGCGTCAATTGCAGTGTCACCTCACCCAGATGACCACCCCCGTCGACGGAAGCATTCACCGAGCCTGGCCCACCCCCTCCGGAGCTGCTTGGTTGACTACCTACTGCTGACAATACATGCGTAACCGGCGGCGCCAGCGGAAACTCTGCATTCAGCTCGTCCTGTATTTGCTGCGCGGTGTTCTCCAGGTGCAACACGGCGGCATCTGTGACCGATACCGGCGTACCCAGCGGCATAGTTAGCTGCGCAATCACCTGATCCGACTCCAGTGGCGGGAAGAAGGAGAATGACAATCGACCGCTCCCCAGAATGCCCAGAGTGACAAGCAATCCCGCCAGTGCAGTCGCTGCGACCACATACCGAATCGCCACAGCGCGCTCGACCATGCGGCGAAATCGACTGGCAATTAACAACTCTATGTTGGTAGACAATCGTTTCTGGGCTGCCACCATTGATTCTGCAGCAGGTTTCGCAATACCTGCGAGATAAAGCACATAAAACAGCACCGCCGTCGCTATAGCGAAACCGACATAGCTGCGTACATCCCAGGATAACTCCAACAGTGCTATGCCGATTATCGGTATTAATAGCATGCCAACTTCACTACTGGCCGACCCCGAATGACTGTGGCCCAGATGCGAAGGCAGTATTAACTGAGACTCGATCAGGGAAAAAGCAAGACAGCACATCACCACCGTACCGACCACACCAAAGATCTGTCCGAATGTGCCTGGCCCCAATAGCAGCGGCATAAAAGTCACCACTGTGGTCAGAACTCCAAAGATCACAGGTAGCGACACCTGCTGGGTGCCAAGAATAGCGCCCTCCAGTAAATTGCCGGTCTTTTGTTGCATGGTATGCGCTTTCTCGCCGACCACGATGGCATCGTCCACCAGCAGCCCAAGTACGAGTATGAAGCCAAACAGGGAAATCGCATCAATCGACAAGCCCAGCATATAACTGGCGAAAATTGCACCAAGAAAGGCCACCGGGACACCAAAGCTCACCCAGAAGGCGAGGCGCGGTCTGAGAAAAATGGCCAATACAACAAGTACCATCAAAAACCCCTGTCGGGCACTGCCCAGCAAAGTCTGCAACCGGTCCTGAAGAAATTTTGAGCCGTCATTCCAGACCGTTAGCTCCACGCCCTCGGGAAAACGACCCACGGCAGTTTCAAGATAGGCGCCGACCACATCGGTAATATCCATGATGTCCTGGCCGCCGATTCGAGACACGCGAACCAGCGCGGCGGGCTTACCGTCAAAGCGCAGCATCTGATCGGTATCGGCAAAGCCATCAACCACTGTTGCTACATCCTTGAGATAGAGGCGAGTACCCTCAGGAGAAGTACGCAAGACCAGCTCTTCGAACTCGCTACCCCAATAAGCCTGACCTTTGGTACGCAATAGAATCTCACCACCGGCTGTTTTTATGGAGCCGCCGGGCAGGTCCAGGGAACGGCTTCTCACAGCGTTGGCCACTTCATCAAAGCTGATCCGGTTGCGGCGCAATGAGGTTTCCGAAACCTCGATCGACAACTCGTAGGGGCGCGTATTGCGCAACTCGACCTGCGTCACCCCGGACAGATTGGCGATATCGTCGCGCACCTGCTGACCGATCACTTTCAATGTGCGCTCATCGGTAGGCCCGGTGACAGCAATATCCAGAACGGCGCGAACAATGCTTACCAAGGTTACGATTGGCTTCTCGGTTTCCTCGGGGAAAGTATCGATAGAGTCGATTCGGTTTTTAACATCATCCAGAGCGCGGCCTTCATCGGTATCTTCAAACAATTCCACCGATACCGAGCAGATGCCCTCCTTCGCATCTGAGCGAATCTGCTTTACGCCCTCCACACCCTCAAGTTCTTCTTCAACACGTATACAAACGCCCTGCTCTACTTCCTCCGGTGCAGCGCCAAGGTAGGGCACCGTAACCGAAATAATAGGGACATTGACGTCTGGAAAAGACTTTTGCGGCATGCGCGCGACCGCCACCAATCCCGACAGGACAATAAGGCCTAACAGTAAATTGGCCGCAACATGATTGCGTGCAAACCAGGCAATTATGCCTTTCACGGTGAAGGACTTACGTTATCGGGCGCAGAATCAGCTGTACGCACTGACATGCCCTCCAGAGCATTCTCAAGCGGTGACACGCACACGCGATCACCGCCGGCGAGGCCAGCGCTGACATAAGCCAGCTCGCCTACTGTTCGAAGTACTGTCACGGGATGAAAACGCAGGCGGTTATCGGCATCTACCAGTAAAACCTTATTACCCTGGCGAATTGATGAGCGTGGTAAAACCGCAAGATCGCGGGCCAGGCGGCCATGAATCTCAGCATCGACAAACAAGCCTACCGCCAGTGGTGCCCCGCCAGCGCTGGGAGCATAAGGCGCGTCCACGCGCGCGATCAGGTTAACCATACGGGTTTGGGGGTCTAGCTCACCCTCGGTACGCACAATCTGTCCCTCCCACTGGTAAGCCGAACCGGCAAAACGTGCGCTGATAGTGACCTTGGGCGACTTGCGGGGCGACGCGTCCTCGAGACCAGGCTTGAGCGGTAAATCGAGAAAGGCCAGTTCCTCATCATTAATTGGTAATCTTACCTCTGCAAAATCTGTGGCATAGATGGTCGCCAAAGAGAAGCCACGATTAACAAACTGGCCCACGTCTACACGCTCGCTTCTTACTCTCCCCTGATAGGGCGCAACGATGCGCGTTCGGGCAAGGTCGCGCTCTGCACGAGACAGCTGCGCCCGGGAGGACCTCAGCGTCGCCTCCGCAATACGCATTCGATTGGCGGCATCATCCTGTTCCGATTCGCTCGCCAACTGGCGATCGCGGAGATTATCGACCCGTTGTGCTGCCCGCCTGGTGTTGGCAAGGTCGCTCTGGGCTTGGGCAATACCGGCCCTGGTCTGTTCCAGTGCAAGCTCGTAATCAAGTGGCTCTATCTGCAACAGTTCTTCGTTAGCGGCGAAAAAACCGCCAGACACCAACTTGGGGCTCACGCTGATTACCCTGCCAGCCACCTCGGCCACCAGTTCACTCTCCGTCCTCGGAGCCACGGTTCCATGGGTTAGCGCTGAAAGTTCAATATCCTGTAGTACGATCGTTTGCACTCTGACAAGCGGCGCCACGGGCTCCACAGCCTGCGGTGTCAGGCTCGGGCCGGTGACCAGCAATAGCAAAGCGAGAGCCGCGCCGGCGAAGACAATGGCAAAAGGCAGGATCAAGCGTTTCAAACGTAGGGCTCCCGTAGCGGTATCGACTATGCGAATATAAGGATTGTGCAGGCTGCGGCCTTAATTGGCATCAAATACAAAACTTTGACAGTGCGTCATTGTACACCGTCGCCGCTGATTTTAATGCTGACTGGTCAAGCCCTATGATGGCGGGGGCGCAGACTGACAGCCATCGAGAACTTCATAGGAAAATAGCTCCATCTGACAAGGCAAAATAGCTTATGCTGTCGTCTTGATTATTTAAGGAATCGTTCATGGCCAAGCCCAATTACTCTTTCGAAAAGCGCCAGCGTGAATTAGCGAAGAAAAAGAAGAAAGAAGAAAAGCGCCTGCAGAAACTCAAGTCCAAGGAAGAAAAAACCCTGGACGAGACGACTAACCCCGATGAGAGCAACCCGGATAGCACCTCCTGAGGGAGGTCTTAGTCCAACGCCGCGATCACCGCCCCAGCCAGGTCTGGCAGTAACGATTGCTTAAACCACGGATTCCTTTTGAGCCAAATATTGTTTCTCGGACTGGGATGCGGCAAAGGAAACACCTCCGGCGCATAATCGCGCCAGGCCTGCACAGTGCCAGTCAGAGTACGGCCGGGCTTCGCCAGGTGCCAGCGCTGGGCGTATTTACCCACCAATAGCGTCAGTCTCACCTCGGTTAACTGGCCCAGTAAATCTTTCCGCCAGGCCTTTTCGCATTCGGGCCTTGGCGGCAGATCACCGGATTTGCCGGTGCCCGGATAGCAAAATCCCATAGGCAAAATTGCAACTTTTGAAGGGTCGTAAAACACCTCTTTTGACATGCCAAGCCAATCTCTCAGGCGGTCACCACTGGGATCATCAAATGGCACGCCGCTTTCATGCACCCGCAAACCAGGCGCCTGACCGGCAATCAGTATGACCGCGCGAGGATCTACCTGTACCACAGGCCTGGCGCCTAGCGGCAGGTGGTCCTCGCACAGACGGCAGCCGTTTACCGATGCCAAAAGTTCGGTGAATGCAATATTTGATGAACTGTCGCCGGCCATCACAGGCGCACTCCCTTTGTCTCCTTCGCATTGCCTGCACTACACGGCATGCTGGGTAGCCGTCACTATACATCAGCAATTCGGGCTTGAACTGCAGCGGGACTTTGGGGCTGGTTACAGCTAAAGTGGTAGTGACAGCTGTCTATTTTCCTTCACAACCATTGAGGCCGCTTATCCTCAACAATATGCCTGACATCCAGCAGAATGATCGCAGCAGACCACCACTGCCTCAACAGGAATTGATGGTAGAGGGAGCGGGCTGCGCGAGCTGCGTAACCAAGATCGAGTCGGCCCTGCAGGCGGTATCCGGGGTGGACAGCGCCGAAATGAATTTCGCGCTTCGCACCGTAGCCATTAGCGGTGCAGCAGACACCAGCAGTCTTATACGCGCGATTGAAAAAGCCGGCTACAGCGCCACAGCTATTGATACAAACGCAAGTGATGACACGCTTGAACTACAAGAGCAGGCTGATAGTGCGCACTATCAAAAGCTGATGCGCAACAGCGGCTTCGCGCTCGGCCTGGGCGTGCCTCTCATGCTCTATGGCATAGCCGCCGGTGAGATGACAGTCTCCACAACTACTGAAAGATTAGTCTGGCTCATAGTTGGCCTGCTGACGCTTGCAGTCATGTTCGTCTCAGGCCGGCACTTCTACACTGGTGCGTTGCAATCGGTGAAGCAGCATTCGGCCAACATGGATACCCTGATAGCGCTGGGAACCGGTACCGCATGGGTCTACTCCATGGTCGTGGTAGTCGCGCCGAGCCTGATTCCAGACATGGCAAGGCATTTATATTTCGAAGCTACAGCAATGATTATCGGCCTGATTAACCTGGGACTGGCGCTGGAGCTGAAAGCCAAAGGGCGTACCTCGCAAGCCATAAGACGTCTGATAGGGCTTCAGGCCCGCACCGCGCGCGTGGTGAGAGACGGCACAGAGATTGATGTGCTAATAGAGCAGGTAAAGCTCGATGACATCGTGCGAGCGAGGCCCGGGGAGAAGATTCCGGTGGATGGAGACGTCATCGAGGGGCATACCGCCATCGACGAATCCATGCTCACTGGTGAACCAATGCCGGTAGAAAAGAAGTGTGGCGACGAGGTCGTCGCGGGTACTATGAATAAGAGTGGCTCAATACTCTTCAAGGCAACGCGCGTGGGTAAAAATACGGCACTTGCGCGAATCATTAGCATGGTAAAGCGAGCGCAGAATTCAAAACCTCCTATTGGCCGCCTCGCCGATGTAATAGCGGGCTATTTTGTGCCTGCCGTTATGATCATAGCGGTGCTGAGCGCGCTGGCATGGCTCAACTTCGGGCCCGATCCTGCGATCGCATTTGCAACGGTCACTGCCACAACCGTATTGATCATCGCCTGCCCCTGCGCCCTGGGCCTGGCTACCCCAATGTCGGTTATGGTTGGCATTGGCAAGGCCGCCGAAGCCGGGATACTGATACGGAATGGTGAAGCCCTGCAAACTGCGTCCAGAATAACTGCCATGGTATTGGACAAAACCGGCACGATTACGGCCGGAGCGCCTGAAGTCACCGATGTTGTTCTTTTCGCTGCCACTGACGAGAACGACATATTGCAAAAGGCCGCGAGTCTGGAATCCGGATCAGAGCACCCGCTGGCTCTGGCGATAGTGGAATCGGCACAGGAACGAAATCTGACACCCTCCCAGGTCTATAACTTTTCTGCTATTCCCGGTTTGGGCGTGTCGGCCGACCTTTCTAACAACAGCGACAAGCTGCTACTGGGTAATGAAAAGCTCATGCTTGAGCATCACATCAATACAGATGTTGCTAGAGAGGCGGCCCAGGCACTCGCTAAAGACGCGAAAACGCCAATCTACGTAGCGCTGAATGGCACGCTGCAAGCGATTATTGCTGTCTCAGACCCGATCAAAAGCGACTCAGTGCAGGCGATCAAACGCTTGCAGGCGGAGGGGCTGCGAGTTGTCATGTTGACTGGTGACAACCCGATAACGGCCCGCGCCGTTGCCAGCCGGGTGGGCATTACGGAATTCCATGCCGAGGTGTTGCCGGAGGAAAAAGCGGACAAAATAAGATCCTTGCAGGCTCAGGGCGAAGTTGTCGGAATGACCGGCGATGGCATCAATGATGCACCTGCACTTGCGCTTGCCAATGTCGGCTTCGCGATCGGCACCGGTACTGATGTAGCGATAGAGAGTGCCGACGTCACTCTGATACGCGGCTCCCTTAATGGACTGGCGGACGCAATCGCTGTCAGCAGGGCCACACTGAGAAATATCAAGCAGAACCTGTTTGGCGCCTTCGTCTATAACGCAGCTGGCATCCCCATAGCCGCAGGAATTCTGTATCCCTTGTTTGGCGTCCTGCTAAGCCCGGTGATCGCAGGCGCCGCGATGGCGCTGTCATCGCTTACTGTAGTCAGTAACGCGAACCGACTACGCCTATTCAAAGCACAGGAGTCCTGACGTGTTTCTCGTTAACCTGTGTGGCCTGGCACTCATCGCACTTATCGTCTGGTGGTTCTGGATCTATAAGCCACCGCAATGACTGTGTGTTGTAAGCGAAAGACGTCCTGGCTACTCAAGCAATGTTCGGGGGGCATTTGGCAATTGATGTAGGCTATTAGAAACTATACTTTTGGAGTGGCCATAACTGTGATGCCGCACATTTTCCAATCAGCGCCATCGTACCGCATCATATAAAGCCCCTGCCCTTGTGATGTCATTTCTCCTTTGGCATTCCTTCGCTCATAGATACCATGTAAAGCGCCTAAAGAGTCATCCAACATACTCACTTCATCACGCAGTATATGCGTAGTGGCGTAATCATCGGCCAGTGTGATACGAAGCTTCTGCATTAGCGCTGCCACCATTTCGGCGCTGGTAATCTCCATTACACTATCAGGCTGGCAAAGCAGCGTTGGGAAGGAAAACATCTGCGCTACGTCGTCATATCGCTTCTCCGCAAACGCATGCATGTAGTCTTCAAATAGATTTTGCAGTGGAAATTCTCTTTGGGCAGCTGGCATATCCGTCGTCCTTTCTCGATCTCCGATTCAATAAAACTATGCTAGACTAACTTTTGCCATTCCGCACTGAATTAGATACCAGCGATTAAGATGATAGATTCAGGGATACTGTTAGCGTGCTGAACCTGTTTCGAGAGCTAAAGCGCCGCAAGGTCTATAGCGCCGCCACCTACTACATGGTAAGCAGCTGGCTTATCCTGCAAGTATCAGATGTCCTGTTCCCCGCCTTTGGCTTACCCGACATCGCGATGCGCCCGCTTGTTCTGGTGCTTTTTTTCGGCCTGCCCGTTGTCGTGATACTCACCTGGGCGCTAGATATCACTGCCGACGGCATCGAACTAACCCCTGATCCGGTTCCAGGAGAACGGGTGGTATTCCGCACCCGCGACTACATCACTATCGCTACGCTGCTAGTATTAATGGCCGTTGTTGCCCTGCAACAATACGTTATCTATACGCGTGCAGGCACAAATATCAACCCGGTAATGCAACTCTCGGACTTATCGAATTCGTCCGGGGATATGTCTATCGCAGTTCTACCTCTCGCCAACCTCAGTCCCAATCCGGACAACGCCTATTTTGCCGCGGGGATTCACGAAGAAATTCTGAACCAGCTGGTAAAGATTGAAGCCATGAAAGTTACCTCACGTACCGCTGTGCTGCGCTACGCTAATTCCCAAAGGCCCATTCGTGAAATAGCGGGTGAGCTCAATGTGGGTACGATCATGACCGGCAGTGTTAGATTCTCCGACAACAGGGTGAGAATCAAAACTGAACTGGTAAGGGCTGCAGACGATGTCTATCTTTGGGCAGAGTCATACGAGTTTCAACTAGACGATATTTTTGCGATTCAAACCGACGTCGCGCTGAAAGTCGTTAGCGCTATGCAAACCTCGCTCCTGCCCGATGAGATGGAGAATATTAGACGTCCACCTACTGAAAGCACAGAAGCCTATGCTCTGTATCTTCAGTACCGGTATCAACTTCACCAGGAAAGCGGATCGTCAACCCTGGCAGAGGATGGCTGGATAGAAACCGGGATTCGAAAATTGCAGAAAGCCGTGGAAATAGATCCGCTCTTTGCCCGCGGCCATGCTGAATTGGGCTACGTAAAATGGCTGAAAGGGCAGATAAAATTAGAGGAAAAAGACCAACTTTACGACGCCGCAGTGGCTCAGGCCAATCAAGCTATAGCTATAGACCCCACTATCACAACTGCCTATGAAACTCTCGCGAGAGTGGCATTTGATCGTCTCCAATGGCAGGAGTGGAAGGAAAACGCACAAATATCTGTTGAACTGAATGATCTTGATGGCAGGGCTGCCTTCAGTTTCGCGATGGCTCTGACAAACCTTGGTCAGTACGAAGAGGCCTATCGCTGGTACGAGGTTGCCATATCAAAGAATCCCTCCATACCGTTCTACTGGGAGGCAGCAATAACCGCGTATATTTGGGGTGGCGACTATGCGTCAGCACTGGCGCTGACCGAACAATACCTCGCCGTTGGCGGCGATGAAAATGCCTATCATGTATTTCGCGCATACACACAAAGCAGGCTGGGGCTGGTAGAAGAATCTCGGCTCGCTCTGGCTCAGGTCTCTGATGAGCCTATGCTGGTTGTCATGTGGGTGACGCCAGGCTACTTAGATTACTTGCGCTGTGAGTCCGGAGAAACAGCCGCTGTTTTGGGGGAGCTCGAGCAGCTAAAGATTGACGCAGCACGCGAGCTGCGCATTCAGCACTGCGCCGCCGGAGCTAATGATACCAAGGCACTCTTTGACAGCTTTGATCGCACGATTGCGGATGGCCAGATCATCTATCTAACTGATGTTGTCACTAGGGAAGTCAAAGCCGACCCTCGCTGGCAAGCTTCAGCAGAATACATGGGTTACCCCGAAACATAGCCCTACCCTGCTATTTTATTGCTCTTTGCGTGTCCTGTAGTGAACCTCGCGTATCTTCAACATCATAAGCCCAGGTCTTGCCCGTCGCGGCACGCCAATGAAATGACATTAGCAGCTGGGTTTTCCAAAATTTATACTGCTGCGTTAAGACTGTTCCACGCTTCAGATTGGACTTTGATTTGATCCGTTGGGAGGAACCGGTGATTGCGCCGAGAAAGCCAAGAATATGTGCTCCCAGCCAGGTATGCACTCTGAAAACCGGCCTGGCCAAGTGTCGCTTTACTGGCGAGGAGCCGTAGATCCAGGAAATCGCCTGCGCCGCTCTGAGAGCATCCATGATCGCTACATTTGCGCCAAGAGCGACTCTGGGTGTAGTGGAGTGCCTGGCATCGCCAATAACAAAAACATTCTTCCGATAAACACTCTGACTGGTGCGTTCAAGGCGAATATTGATCACGGACAATCCATAGTTGATGTCACCGGATATTCCCAGTTTTTGCGCACCGTGCTCTAAGAGTTTAAGGAGTTTCTGTTTGTCCGAATCCTGATCAAGACTGATGTTCTCCCACTCGATACCATCTGGCACCTTCACAAAAACGCTGGTCCCGTGGTCTGTCGCCAGAGAGAGCGCTTCCTCACTTCGATTATTGTTGTGATATTTGGTATTGCCCCTGCCTGCCTGTTTGAAGTTCGCGCTGATGAGTGTCTCCATTCGACGAACACCGCGCTTTTTACCAACACCAAGCGCCTGCAGAGTGGCACTATTGGTGCCGTCAGCGGCAATAACAAATCGAGTGTGTACCTCCTGAGGTATACCCTCTGCTACATATCGAACCAGACAGCTGCCGTCTGCGCAGGAGACTACTTCGGTAACATGGGCATCATGCCTTAACCCAAGCTCTTCCTTTTCCTGAATCCGACGATACAGTGACTCCTCGAGCATATTAATGCCCACATTGAAAACAGGGGTGCGCCTCAGCATAAACAGCGCACTAAAAGTGAGCCCCCTACCCGGCTGTGGCTTATAGGCCGGCAATGGGTACTGGTTGAGCACCGATTCTTCAGGACAGATCTGTGTCCAATCGGAGGCAGGAGAAAAAGCGGATATATCGCACCCCAAAGTTTCCAGCGCACTGGACGCCGCTTGGTCCAACAACAAGGTATTTGAGCGGGCCCTCTGCCTACTGTGTCTATCTAACAAAAGTACAGATTTAACACCCTCCACCGAATCGGCAGACAAGTGGCTAAGTGCCAGTGCACATGTCGCTCCGCCCGGACCGGCTCCCACAATTACAACGTCTACATCAGTTCGGATGGCGGCGTAACTCCTATTGATATGGCAAAGTACAGCATAGCGTGTATTATGATTAGAGACTAAATGCTGGTCCTGAATACGCGGCAAAATACTCCTGTATTCGAACGAACAAGGTAGTTCATTCTAAAACAATAAAAAGCATTGAGGATATTGATTGATGAATTCAGCTGCACCCGTCGTTTCCCCCGCCAAAAAGAAAATCCTCATCGTAAACTGCTTTTTCCCCGACGAACGACAGGCCATAAAACGAACCAACCAGGTCCCTAATGCAGTGGCTCCGGTTCTACTGGCGGGCTATTTCTGCTCAGAGCTATGTGAGGTCAAACTTTATAATGAGGTAAGCAGCGGCTTTATTGAAGTCTACCAGCCAGAGCTGCTGGATTGGCCTGACATGGTAGTTTTGAGCAGCCTCACAGCGGCGTTTGATCGACTACTCCACGTAACAGCCTATGCAAGAACAGCAAACCCCAAGGTAATCGTTGCCGCCGGAGGTCATGGAGTACGTGCATTCCCCCTCTACGCCAGGCAATTTTTCGATTACACCTGCGTAGGTGATGTCGACGAAATTCGGGAGGTTATACGAGAGGCATTGGGGCCCGCTTTCGTAGCCGAAACCTTCAACCCAAGGTATGACCTTGCTTATTGGATCAACCGTCTTGGCTACGCGGAGTCCTCCAGAAATTGCAATTTCCAGTGCGGCTTCTGCAGCCTGACCAGTGCGGGACTGAAGTACCAGGTTCCAGAACTGGATTACCTGGATGCTCAAATGGAAAACCTTGGCAAGCGGCCAATTTTCTTTTTCCAGGATAATCAAATACTGGGGTCTAGCCAGAAGAGCTTCAGGGACCGTATCGAACTGTTTCAGAAACGTCGCGAGGCCGGGCAATTCAAGTACTGGAGTGGTTTTGTTACCGACACTTTCTTCTGGGAAGACGAAAACATTGAACTCGCCAGAGAAACAGGCTGTATATCTGTATTTGTGGGTGTAGAGTCCTTCGATGATGCTCCCTGGCTTGATCAGGCAAACAAGAAACAGAATAGCAAGTACAACCAGGCTGAATTGCTGCGTCGCGCTATCGACGGTGGCGTGCTTGTCCAATACGGACTCGTATACGACCCCACCCAGCATAGCCTGGAGCAAATGCACAAAGAGCTGAACATCATCTGCGACAACCCCGAAATTCCAGCCCCCAATTTCATTTTCACAGCGATCCCGTTCCCGGGAACACCATTTTTCCGTCAGTGTATCGATCAGGACCTTATTCTGCCTAACACGGATGTACGAGACCTGGAGGGCTCAACGCTGAGCCTGAGAGGCATGGATCCACTCGAGGACACCTTGGATTTCATCAAGCGCGGGCGGCGTTTTGCAGGTTACAGGAAGCGCTTCCTGGTGCATCAAGCCAAATTTCTCAAGCGTTACTCCAAGAGTCTTAATAGGGATCAAAAACTCTTATCATCTATCGCTGCAGCAGCGATTATGGCGCCCACAGCGGTGCTAGGGCCCGGTGCGATCTTTCGTAAGAAGATCGAACGCACGCATCTTAGTACGACAGACGTCCTGGACGACATCTATAAACCGTGTAGACCAGTGGCTGATAAGTATCGGCACTATTTTCAACCAACGAACCTGGTTAACGCTCACGGCGAACTAAATGAGGACATCGCTGAGGATGCCATGGCAACACGACATAGGCGTATGAGTGAGCCGGCTGTGGAAGCGACTCCCATCGAAGTTCAGGCGTGATCAGCAGGCTGAAAATGGCGAAGATGTATCGTGCTGGAGGTGTCGCTGCTCTTCATGCTTTCGTAATAATCGCGTTGGTAACAGGGTCTACAGCAGCCGATTGGCTCGTTTTTGCTGTCGTCTATCCACTCGCGGCAATAGGTGTTGGCATCTCCATGCACCGGTATTTCGCGCACCGTAGCTTCAGAACCAGCCGAGCTTTTCAGTTTTTTCTTGCGCTCACAGCTGCACTATCTTTTGGCAATGCTCTGCATTTCTCAGGGAAACATCGGCTGCACCACAGACACTCCGACAAGGATGGCGATGTGCACGCTCCAAATCAGGGTTTCTGGCAATGCTGGGTTGGCAGCATTATAGATTGCGGTTACCAAAATGAGGCTATAGAGGCAGAGATAGAGGACTTTACGGCATACCCGGAGCTCCTGTGGCTTTATCGCCACTCTACCTGGCCGGCGATAGCGCTTTGTATAACACTATTTTTGATTGGCGGATTCAGCATGTTTGCTATCGGGGGATGCCTGAGCTCTGTGCTACTACTACACCAGAGCTCCGCGGTGAATTACTTTTGCCACTGCCGCGGCTCAAGGCGCTTCTCTACGCGAGATGATTCACGCAACAATCTTTGGGTGGCACTACTCACCTACGGCGAAGGCTGGCACAACAATCATCACAGATTTCCCCGTTCAGCCCGCGCGGGGCTGTACTGGTGGGAAGTAGATTTGTTTTACGGGATTATCTGTCTGTTCGAGGCAGCCGGCTTAGTCTGGGATGTAGAGAGAATTCCGACTACGCGGCTATCAAATGCCCAGCTAGTACGCGAGCAGACTACGCGTCACTACGGTTAAAATCGTAGTATTCCAGAAGCTCCCTGAGGCAACCTTCCAGATCGGACTGTAAATCCTCGGGCTTGGCTATATCGTAGAGCAATATTCTACGACTCTGTAAATCGAATGGAACCTCTTCCATATTTTGCGTTAATACCAGAACAGGCTTACCCAACGCGTGAGCCATCCCCAACTCATAGAAGACGTTAGCGTTATTACCTGTAATATCTGCAATCACAAAATCACATTGCGTAATCCCATTCCAAATGTCGTCGAGGATATCAGTAGGACGAAAAATATCGTCTCCTCTCAGGGAAGATATACCGAGATTAGTGCAAACCTGTCTAAGGTTATAAGACACGGCGTCAGACCATTCTGTGTGAAATGGCATCACCAGGAAGCTGCTTACCCTACCGCCATCAGCCACCGCAACTGCAGGCCGATTTAATCGCTCTGGCCCAAGAAATATCACGTTTTCTCTCAGATTATCAGCAGCCTCGTCTACAGTTGAAACAATGCGATCCAATGCAGTTACCCGCAGCCAACGCTGAGTCCGCTGACTATCCGGGCTGCTGTCGCTACTCTGTAGCTTGTTAGCAAAAAGTTTTGAAATCCAGTCTGTTAAAAATACAACAACCTCGTCAAATCTGGCAGTTATAATCGCCATTGAAATAACGCAACCCGCGCTGAACAAGACGATAAACATAGCCAGTATTTGAGGAAGCGCACTGAGCAAATGTGCACTGAACATTGCAATCGAGCAGGTGACTAGCCAGAAAATCAGCAAGTAAATTGAAAGGCCTGAATGATGCTGCTTAACTTGCGTTATCTTTTCCGCATCTCTTAAACCCGAACTCACGCCTGCACGATAATCAAACTGCATCAGCAGACCAATCAGAATAATGGCCTTACTCAGTGCCCAAAAAGCGTCAAGATTCTGGTTATTTTCAATAACGTAACCCGTGAGCTCGGTAGCCAACTCGGGGGGCACCTTAATCTTAATGTCATCGAAGACCGCAATAATGTCGTTGCCGGCGGCAAGGGTGAACCCCATAACGATTACCACCAAGCCTCTGTTAACGCTCATAAGTACGCACAGCAATCCCAGCTTTATCCCAATCAACTCCAAAATCATAAAGATCAAGTCCAGTCTTTCCGACTTGTCATTAAAATCAAATTGGAAGTGCTGAAGCTGGAACATCAACACCATCAGTACGCCCAAAAAGAGGAGAGGCGCAACCAACAGGTAGGTTTTGGTTTCTCGCAATTGACTGGCAAGATTGAAGGCAAACGCCGCCCACGCGATATTCCAAAGAAAAAGATGCATTCCATAGAATATGGAATTAATTGGTATTCCGGCTATCGAGGGGTTTATAGCGTTCAGCTGTAGAAGGAAAACGTTAAGACAATCTGAGATCAACGATAGCGTGAGAATTGCATAGAGAGATCTGGGTAAACCCTCGCTATCAAGGCAAAGCTTGGTTGTGAGAATGGCGCATAAGAATATTGCCAGAACCTCGGGCCACAACTGCACTGCGTCTCGCCCAAAAACAAAAAAGACAAGCGCATAAAGTACATATGCTGCGCAAACCGCTCCAATGCGACTTTCGGTACTCTCAAATACGCCAGCCAGATCCTTCATTAAAGAATATCGGCTTCATTAATATACTTTTCTGCATAAAGGCTGCCCAACTCCTGCCACTCCGATATCGTAGGAATCGACTTGTAGTTACGAAGGGCTTTTATCTCTTTGTCGGTATAGCTCCTTTGAAACTCTCGCTTCAGCCAATCCTTTTCAATCCTCAGGTTATAGCGCGTGTAGGAAAAGAGCGGCTCAGGCGCCAAGACTTCGCCGCTCAGATCACCGATCAAACTATCGATTTTGTCACGCGGCCCAAGTTGCTTACCCATCCACTGCATCATCAATTCATTAAGCTCACGACAATCGTTCATGAGCGAAGCCAGGGCCGCCCCACCCGTAGCCAGCGCCGGGAGGTATTTGGCCATAAAATCCACATCTTTCATGCTTCTTTTCCACTGGCCTGTGCCAAGGGAAAGTACATGAATATTATCCGCACCAGTTTTCCACTCGTATCCATAGCCTTCGATAGTGGCCTGCATATATAGCTGGAGCGCTGGATAATTGTGCGGACTGACACCACCGTCCAGAAAAAATCCTCGCTGATCCTCTGCTATCTGGAACACCTCCGGGGAAAACGCGCCAGGCGCTGCTGCGCTTGCTCGCACCGCGCGCCAAAGCTTGTAATCCTTGTTGGGAACATAGTCCGCATCATCGGGCGCATCAAAATAGTCCGCGTTTGGGTTGTTAGTTATGGGCCAGACACTAGCGGTATCTAACCGCTTGGCAATCGCGGTATAACCAATACCCATATTGGTGACATCTTCCATTGTCGTATCGGCGCCCAGAGCCTCTTGCAACCCCTGCTCTATGGCCTTTGTGGGAAATCTGGAACGAATAAGCCCCCACCGGAAGGGAGTCTTCTTGAAAACCTGACGACCCACATCAAGATACATACTTTCAATCTCGCTGGCCGAATGACCTAGTGCAATTAGAGCCGAAACCATGGAGCCTGTAGATGTTCCGCCTACCAGATGATAGTGGTCTCGCAGAACAGCGTCTGGGTTTCCGGTTTTCCTGCGTATGATGGCTTCTATTTTCTTGAGCATTTGGGCGGTAAGCACTGCCCTTAGTCCACCTCCATCTATGGCCAAAATTCGCTTGATCTCACCATTATCCGATAGAACGCGATTACGAAATTTTTCGAACCTCATGTTTGTCGCCTTTTTATTATTCAGTCAACGTACTGGTAAGTCTGATCGAACTCCTTTCGATCGATTCGATAAACTTCTTTATTGTCGGGGAGCGGCGAAGCGAGAATATCCCCCTCGCACACTTTTTGTAATTGCCCCCAGCTGGCCATGATTTTGAAACTGGAAGGCATTTGCAGTGCTTCCAAGACAGAATCATTCACCACGATAGCCATGATTCTACCAACTGGCAAATACTCGGACCATCGTTCATCCCGGCGCGCTTGCAAACCATAGCGGCCCTCCAATGTTTTTCTGGAAACAATGTATTGCTCCCCGGCCGAGGTGAGGTTCTTTATTACGAAGCTATCGGCGCGTGCAAAATTTTCAGTTTCAACACCACTGGAGGTGATCGTAACGACTCTTTCGCCCTCGACAGCCGGCCTTGCCAGTACCGGTTGAATTTTCTTACAGCATCGGCCCGATTCAACAAAACTCTTTTCGAGGCGTTGCAAGAGGTCTTCCTGTGTTAAATAGCGCTCGTTTATCATTGAAATCGCCACATATCCTTGTGAGTAACAAGTCGAACTACTATTGCGTCCACTCAATCAATCTTCGCTCTACGGCCGCTAGATCGTCTTCGCTATCGATATCGGCCGCACTACCTCCAAGTGTAGTACATACGATCTCTACCTTTGCTTTTAGCAATTTACCCGCATAACGGCTAAGCCTCGCCTTGCTCGAAAAGCGTCGGAATAGATTCACCAGGGGCTCCAGACCTAGATGCCGACACAATACACAAAGCTCCATCAACAAGAACGTTACTACCGGCATGAAGCCCATTTTTTCGAAAATAGCAAAATCATAGAATGTTGCCGCTATGTTCATCAGACTTTTTTGATGCCTTCGCTGATAGAGTTTTTCCAGATAGATGCGGTTTCCCACCTTGAACGGTTTAATCAAATGTAGATTGTTGAGGCGATAGTTCCCTTCCACCAAATGAAGATAGTTCCAGTTAAAGCCCGGCAGTTCTTTTGATGGTTCAAAACGTTTGAGATGCTTCTCCTCCGTCATTCCAACGCAATAATCAAGATTTTTCTGGCCGCAGGCTGCCAGAAACTCTTCAACTTCCGCGGCGCAGAGCAAAGGCAAATCGCTCGCCACAAGTAGCACAGGCTTTTCAAAAATAGCAGCGTCGTTCAACTCAACCCCTTCTTCGTAACCGGGTATCAAAGAGACAAAGGCATGCATGCAGTTTTGGTAGAGGTCGTCTTTTTGCTCTAGTACAAACGTGTCTTTGTTATTCTGAAGATTGCCTGCATATTGCTGAATTAGCGCCAGGATTCTATCTCTAGGCCCAATGACACAAATTTTCTCAATCGCCTCCACTCGCTCCAGCGCAGCAATTGCTCGAATCAACAGGGGTATACCCGCGACAACAAGAAAGGATTTGTGCTCCCCGCGTATTAGGCGGCTACCAGAGCCATTCCCAGCTAATAGAATTGTGTCGATAGGCTATTCCTTTGGCAGTTCCACATTCAATCTGACCTCATCTCAGCGAGCTGACACCGGAATCTGGCTATAGAATCTCTCAAACCCCTGAATAGAAGAGCAGCTTTCTACTGCATTTTTATAGCTTTTTAGAGAGAAAGCACTCACTTTAGCAGCATCAATGCAGAGGGCGACCGCCTCCATCCATTCCACAGGTCTTTCGATTTTGTAACCCGCTGTTGCGATACCTAGCACCTCACGGCCTGTCACCGTCATTCGATTATCCGCAGTATCCCACATGTTTTCATGCCGTAACGGTGATGCAAAGTGAAATTCAGTAAGTGCATGAATACCACCCAGAAGCCAGGCATCGTTGGCTAATAGCGACCATAAATCGGCGTCCAGAACAGTACCCGCACCCTCAGCACCCTCGTCCATAACCGTCAGATTTTCCCGCATAATTTCGTCAATACTCGGAAAATCCTCGTTAGAACACTGCCAGCTACCGTCGCTCGAACGGCGGGCTAGTCGGCCGACAATAGTCAGGCCAAAGTCAGCGCTATGGCCGTCGAAATCCTTGAGCCTGGTACCGTGGCTCGCCTTCTGGTAGATACGGTAGGCCGCTTCAAGCTTGTCATCATCCAGAGATCCATCGCTGTAATAGTCTACGCCGCAAGCGAGAGCGTCATCTCGAAATTCATCAATTTCTTCATACATATTCAGGCAAGGCCCCGGACGCCCATCACTGAGCGTGTAAAGATTCAAAGTAGGACCTGAGGCTACTCGTACCCAGCTTAGGCCCCACGCCATCTATTTCGCCGGCGGTAACTATAAATTCACCCAGATCACCAAATTGACGAGAGAACAACGCGATAAATTTCACCAGGCCTCTTGCAAGCCATAGAGGCACCACATGTATCTTGGCGGGCTTTCCCACGACTTCGAAGGCCAACTCCGCTGCCTCACGCTGAGTCATGATGTCTGGACCACCCGCCTCTACTTCCAGAGCTTGTCCCTCAGTGGCTTCAACACAGACCCTTGCCAAATCCGCACCATGAATGGGATTCATATTATTGCTGCCATCACCAACCAGAAAAGCACGACCGCTTTTCGCCATATCATAAAGCGCACCCATATCTGAGAAGTAACCGCAGGGACGAACGATACGATACTCCATACTGGACTTCTGTAGGGCTTCAACGACTTTTTCGTGTGCCTGGGTAATCGCTAACTGCATTATATTTTCAGCGCCCTGCATGGACACATAAGTAAAGCGCTTAACGCCGGCTTTTGCTGCGAGATCAATCAGGTTTTTGTTGCACTGGTAATCTACCTGCTCGAAAGTCAGTCCATCCCGTTGCCTGGAAATACCAACACTTGAAAATACGTAATCAATGTCATCAAGCATGCCCGCCAATGAGTCCGGCCGGGTGATTTCTCCCACATACACTTCATCAAAATCCTCGCGGCTAAGCGCTGGCGCTGTAAAAGGCCCCGGCTCAAACAAGCGCTCCTCGCTGCGACAAAGCACCCTCACAAAGTACCCTTTATCTTTGAACGCACGTACAGCGTACTTGCCCAGATAACCCGTTGCACCGGCAATCAGGACTCGCTTTTTTTTTGCTTCCGACACAACCAGTTAACTCCAGATTTCTAATTCGCATCCAGGCAATGGCCAGATTAGTGTCGAATCATAGCAGCTCACGCAGCGTTAAACTGCCCCGCAAACTCCGGGCTCTCGCATGTGCCAGCAAAAGCTCAGCCGTCGCAACAGCATCGACAAGCGCATTATGTGCTGGATAGGCCGGCAGGCCATAACGCGTGCGGCAGGCCTGCAGCCGCAAATCTCCCGACTTAATCACTTGTTCGCGGCGGCGCAGCAATCGCTCCTCGAGCAACATTGTATCGACAGTAGGCAGCAACAAAGGCGTCCCATAAAGCTGGCTTGTCACCCTATCTAGAAAGGCTGTATCGAGAATTGCATTATGGAATACCAACACTTTCCCTGATGCTGCCCCAATCAGCCGCTCAACAACGTGTTTTACGGGCTCGGCATCCTGCAATTCGCAGTCACGCAGGTGATGAATTGTTGCGCTATCGCCTACAGTGCCTGCAGGTTTGACAAGATGGTGCTCCGCACTGCCAAGCACTACCCCTCCTCTATCTACAACCACCCATCCAAGACTGAGGATCTCACCTTCCTTTGGATCAAGAGACGACATCTCTGCGTCGCACACCAGAAAGGCAAGGTCTTGCCAGTCGCTGCCTCTCGCAGGCAAGGGCTGCTGCCAGCAATCATCCTTCAGTGGCCCTTTTGCTCGGCCACGCCAATAGCGTCTCTGCAGCATGAGCCACCACATCAGCCCATCCCGGCTCTGAAATGGCTGCGCACCGCAGCCTGGGCTTCATGAATAATCGTAAACGCGTCGCGCAGCTGTTCGCGCGCCATTTTAGGCAGTGCCCGCGGGTCAATGTAACTCGTTACGGGCTGGCCGCGAGTAATCTCCGTGCATTGGTGCAATATACGCTGCTGTTGAATGCAGTGCAGGGCGTCGGCCAAATTACGGGAGTCAACAATTGTCATGTGCTTTCCTGCAGCCAAAGCCGCAAGGCGCTCATCCGTATTTACTTTCGCGATACCTGCTGCCAACGCACGCAGTCTGACAATCTCGACCACTGGCAATACACCATGTTTTTTAAGGTCCAGCGAATCACGATGCTCGCCATCACGATCGACCACAAATCTGCGAAATATGCCCAGTGGCGGCTTACTATTTAACGCATTGCCCGCAAGCGCCGCGAGAAAAATGGTATTACTGGCACACCGCCGCAGCATGACCGACTGCAACTGCTGTACCAGTTGTGAGTCACCATACACACAGCGTAGATCGAAAAAAATACTGACTCGCATCACAGCATCAGCGGTTGGAGTTTGCGTCCAGGCCTCTACCCTGTCTTGCCAGGCAGACAGCGGCTTTCGCCATTCATCTGTTGTCGCCATCACCTCGCCTGGACAGTGGGGGTAACCACATTCGTCAAGTCCGTCACACACATAACGGGCAACGTCGGCGAACCATTGTTTGTCGCCCGGCTTCAGGCTATCGGAAATAATCATCCCGTTATCCTGGTCGGCGCCAAGTAGCTGCTCTGCCCTGGCTTGAGAACCAAAACCTACCCAGCACCATTGCACAGGTGCGGCACCATACTGCTGCTCAGCCAATGCAATTAACCGCACAACAACCGCATCGCTAATAGCCGTGAGTATGCGACTCACCT
The DNA here is from genome assembly GCA_039964455.1 of Halieaceae bacterium. Taxonomy (GTDB): domain Bacteria; phylum Pseudomonadota; class Gammaproteobacteria; order Pseudomonadales; family Halieaceae; genus CALJFL01. Next base: position 89,990 of record JBDVXK010000021.1, read on the forward strand.
GCCCTGCTCGCATGCCGGCCTGAACCCATTGCAGCATCAGATCCGGGATTCCCGCCACCAGGTCTTTGATAGCTGCTATCTCGTGCTGACGAGAGATATGTTGGACCAGGTACACCGGGTCATCTTTGCGAGCGAGAATCAGGTCTGAGGTGGTTACAACACCCGCTAATTGCCCGTCTCGCAGTACCGGCAAATGGTGGTAACCGCGCCTGGTCATTAACAGCGTGGCTGCAAACAGACTATCGGAGGCGTCAATGGTCTGCGGATCGGCTGTCATTATCTGCGAGACAGAGGTGCTGGCAGGCCGGTTTTTGGCCACTAGCCGCATCCTCAAATCCCGGTCGGTCACAATGCCGACGAGATCACTACCCGACATGATAAAAGCGGAAGACACACGCCTGTCGGTCATGGCCGTGGCCGCCTCACCAGCAGTTGAATCTTGGTCAATAGTCAGCACGCCAGCGGTCATCACAGCACTGACTGCCTGCATCATTGGATTTGATTCCGGCTGGTAGCGGGCGGCACGGCGAAGGCGCCTGCTGCGCTGGCTGGTAAAATACCGATCGAAATCGCGATTGCTATCCCGCAGCATTTGATAAGGCACATCGGGCAAAAAATATAACAGTGTGTCTTCGATCACGGTCGCAGTAACGTCGCCCTGCTCTGCGTTCAAACCTCCAATATGGAAGCTTTCGCCCTCCCCAAGGCGATCAAGCAGCTTATTGCTCTGGTCACGCACATCGACAGCGCCTGTGCGTAAAATTCGCAGCCCCTGATCAGCGGTATCGCCGCCGAAGCTCTCTGAGTGGCAGTGGTAATGAATAATCACAGAGCGGGTCGCCAGCTCCAGCTGGTCTTGAGATAGCACATTGAATGGCGAGATCTGCGTCAGGAATTCGGCTACCGGCGTCAGCTCATTCATTGGGATATTGCCTGAAGTCTGCATTGGCCAGCCCCCCTTACCTGGCCCGCAGAAACTGCGTAGAAGCTTCAGCATAGTAGGCGACACCATCCGCTGTAGCGACCAGCCTGATCCGCTCACCCTGCCTGGGTATAGCGTCAAGCCTTATACGCCAGTCTTTGCCGCCGCCACCATGAGACCGCATCTCTCTTGGTGCTGTGTCGAGATCCGGCGAAGTAATGGCTAGCAGAACGCGAGACAAGGCATGAGAGGCATGCCCTGTCAAAATCGTCTCAGCACCCTCGGCCATAGACAGCTTCAGGACCATATCCTCATTGCGTAGCTCGCAGACACCGCTTTCGTAACGGCAATTACTTTGCTCAACCAGCGGGTACTCTTTACCCGCTTGCGCTCTCTGCGGCTGCTCAGACGCTAAGTTCCCTACTGCAAACCAGGCCAGCAGCGCCAGCGCTGGCGCAACCAGCAGCGCTATGATCACATGTCTATCGGTTAGCAGTTTAAGCATTTTGCGCCGCTATCTCGTTACTGATCATTATCACCCCATTGAATAGGACATGCCGGGGCTAGTGATCTGTTGGTGTTGACGACCCGGCAGGCACACGAATATCAGCTACCAGTTGTCGAACTGCTTGTGGGGGCTGCGCTGTAAAGCGTGACACAGCGATGGCTACCGCAAAGTTGACCAGGGCACCGACTACGCCAAAGGCATTTGGCTCAATGCCAAAAAACCAGTTCGCCGGCGTGTCACCGAGAAAGGCAGTGCCGGGAATAAACATGATGCCCTTGTGCTGGAAAACATAAAAAAGCGTAATCCCGATGCCACTAACCATACCTGCTATCGCCCCTTCCTTGGTCACGCCAGTCGAGAAGATTCCCATCATCAGCGCCGGAAATATTGAGGATGCAGCCAGCCCAAAGGCCAGCGCTACCGTTCCAGCTGCAAAGCCGGGCGGATTCAGGCCAAGATACCCGGCGCCCATAATCGCGAAACCCATGGCAATTCGACTGGCCAGCAGCTCCTGCTTTTCGGTGATGCCAGGAGCGAGCATGCCCTTTAATAGATCGTGAGAGATCGCCGAGGATATGGCGAGCAGTAATCCGGCCGCGGTAGATAAGGCCGCGGCCAATCCTCCGGCAGCGACCAGAGCGATAACCCAATTAGGCAGACGGGCAATTTCCGGGTTCGCCAGCACCATAATGTCGTTATCTATTTTTACCATTTCATTAATATCGGTTTCCGCGCTGTACTGGATCAAACCATCAGCGTTTTTGTCCTCAAAAACCAACAGACCGGTGGTCTCCCAGTTCTTGAACCACTGGGGGCGTTGATCATAAGCCAGATACTGGCCAGGTTGCGGCTCTATGGTCTCCATCAGGTTGAGCCGGGCCATACCGGCTACAGCCGGCGCAGTTGTATAAAGAATCGCGATAAACACCAGAGCCCACCCTGCGGAGCTGCGGGCGTCTTTTACCTTGGGCACGGTGAAAAAGCGAATGATCACATGGGGCAGCCCCGCTGTACCGATCATCAAGGACATCGTATAGGCGAACATGTTCAAGCCGGAAATTCTGACGTCAGTTGTATACTCCCTGAAGCCCAGGTCTGTAACGACCTGATCGAGACGGTCCAACAGATAGACATCTGAGCCAGACAGAGTAGCCCCCAGCCCCAACTGCGGAAACGGATTACCGGTGAGCTGCAGACTGATAAAAATTGCTGGAATGGTGTAGGCCAGAATAAGCACACAATATTGCGCGATCTGGGTGTAGGTTATCCCCTTCATACCGCCCATTACCGCGTAAAAGAACACGATAATCATGCCCACATACAGTCCGGTATCGTAATCCACTTGCAGAAAACGCGAGAAGGCGACACCCACGCCTTTCATTTGACCGATCACATAAGTGACAGAACAGATGATGAGGCACACGACAGCTACCGCACGGGCTGCATTAGAATAAAAGCGATCTCCAATAAATTCCGGCACCGTAAACTTGCCATACTTGCGCAGGTACGGGGCCAGCAACATCGCCAGAATGACATAGCCACCTGTCCAGCCCATCAGGAATACTGAACCGCCATAGCCCATAAAGGCAATTAGCCCAGCCATGGAAATAAACGATGCCGCTGACATCCAGTCGGCGGCCGTCGCCATTCCATTGGAGATTGGGTGTATACCTCCTCCGGCAATGTAGAAATCTTTGGTTGAGCCCGCGCGGGCCCAAAACGCGATACCGATATAGATTGCAAAGGTGCAACCAACAACGAGATAAGTAAGGGTCTGCAGTTCCATCACCACGCGCCCTATTCGTCTTCTTCCACGCCGAACTCACGGTCCAGCGCCGCCATTTTTCTGGCGTAGTAGAAAATAAGCACGACGAAAACATAAATCGAGCCTTGTTGGGCAAACCAAAAACCGAGTTTGTAACCTCCCAGTTGAAACTGATTCAGTTCATCGACCAGAATGATGCCGAAGCCGAAGCTGACAACAAACCAGATAACCAATAGCTTGATCATCAAAGTAATATTTCGTCGCCAGTAGGCCTTCGCCTGTTGCTCGGATAATTTTGGCACTGCTAAAACCTCGTTATTATTAGGCAGAACGGTAAATCACGAACTCAGCGCGATGAAGACTATGGTATCGCTATCTCGGCCGACAGAGAACAGGCGCAAAAAAATGGTCTATACTCTGACATTGAAAATAGCATAAAAAGACAGCCCCAATCGGAAGCATGTATCGTGATTCAGTCGGTCATATCTTCCGTAACGGTTAACAACACACTACCCATAACTGTATCGATATCACCGATCAGGGAAAAAATATGATTGTTGTAAATGTAGCAGTAGAAATTGACCCACAGCATCTCGACGCGATGCAGCCCGGCATTGCAACTATGGAAACGGCCAGCCGTGCGGAAAATGGCTGCCTTGACTATACATTCAGTGTTGAGCTGAATAATACGGCCATGATTCGCATTACTGAGAAGTGGGAAACCATGGACGCCCTGTTGGCGCACTTTCAGGCACCCCATATGGCTGATTTTCAGACTCTGATGGCGACCTACCCACCCAAGGGTATGGATGCAAACTTCTACGAAGCGACGGCGGTATCTGTACCCGGAATGTAATCCGCAAGCTCCCCGTGGCAAAAAAACAAGTACAGAGCAACGCTTATAGGAGACTCCCGATGAAGTTAATAGGCACCATCTATGGACTGCTAAGCTATCTGCTGGGCGTAGTAAGCCTGGTGGCTTTTATCCTTTTTGCCAATAATTTTATGGGGATATTGGGGCTGGAATCACTGAATATCGAGAACGTAAACAGTGATCTTCCGGCCGCCGCTCTGTTAGTTAACCTCGCGCTTATTGCTCTGTTCGGGGTTCAGCATAGCGTGATGGCACGCCCGGCCTTTAAAACGCAGTTGGTCAAACTGGTGCCAGCACATCTGGAGCGAAGCACCTACGTGCTGGCCACCGCCATTGTTACCGGCGCTGTCATCTTTTACTGGCAACCAATGCCCGGCACGCTGTGGCATGTTGAGGACACACTCGCTCGCCAATTGATTACCGCTGTTTACTTTGCTGGCTGGACTATCACCTTAATCGCAACGTTTATGTTGAATCACTTTCACCTGTTTGGCCTGCAGCAGTCGTTTCGGCCAAATGAACCTGATGCCGGGTCGAAGGAGTTCAAAACCCCACTGTTCTACAGTCTGGTGAGACACCCCATTCAGACCGGGGTAGTCATCGGCATGCTGGCTACGCCAGACATGACGGTAAGTCGAGCAGTTCTGGCGGGAGGTATGCTCGCCTACGTGGCAATAGGTCTCTACTTTGAGGAACGCGACCTGGTGAGCGAGTTTGGCGATACCTACCGGGATTATCGCCAGCGCGTTCCAGCGTTATTCCCCGCCCTGCTCCGCAGGGGCAGTGCACCTGACAAGAAGCAGTAGGACATCTAAACAAGTACTATCAGCCAATAGCGGAATCTGGCACCCAAACCCCGTGAAAGCCAACCGGAACGCGAACGGGTAGCTGTATTTTAGCGATGGGCCCGGCAGACAGACGGGTCGCATCGAACAGGCAAAGCGCACTGGTTTCACTGTTCCGGTCGTAGACGTAACTGACAAGGTATCCCTCATCTTCGCCTTTGGCGCCCTCGGCTGGAATGAAAAACGCCTCACCCGGAGTGAACTGTAGTCCCGGTAAGTAAGCATCTACATTCCCAGACTGCAGATCGTATTTGTAAATTCCACCTTCTGCCTTATCGATAAGTTCGGGGCTGTCGTTTACCTCATCTACAGCCAGACTGTAGCCATAGCGATAGGGCTTGGTCCACTGTTCTCGATTGACCTGTGGGAATTCCATGGGCTTGTCGTAGATGCGCGTCACGCTGGCTTTACCCGTTCGCATATTCATGCTGAAACGGGATAGATGTGCGGGGTGGAAAAAGTCGTGAGAGTTTTTCACCCAGAGCTTGTCATAACGGGCAGCATCAACAACAACATCATCGCCCTGCTCAAAAGAATTCATAATATGGAAGACAAAACACGAGGGCACATCGAACCATTTAACATCCGCATCGGTACCCGTGCGCGGCATAACACCAAATCGGCACACCGCCGCATCATCCCACTTAAACGGAAGCGCACTTCCCGTAACCGCTGCGAACCAGGAAAAGCGGACCTGCATTTCCATAAAAACCACGTACTTCTCGGTCACTGCAAAGTCGTGAATCATACTAGGGCCGGTCAAGGTAATAGGCTCAACCTGCAACATATTGCCCTGCGCATCCGCCCGCATATAAGTCAGGTAAGGCTCAAAAACATCGTATCCAAAGAACAGCAGCTCTCCGGTATCCGGGTCTATCCTCGGATGTGCGGTCATATTGCCCGGAAGCTTTCCGCCGTAATTGAAAGCGCCTTTGGTCGAAAGGTCAGTCGGGTCGATAAGGTAGGGATAGCCAAACTCACCCAGCGCCATTAGTTCTCCACCGTGATACAGCAGCGAGACAGCAGAGGTGGTTTCCTCAGGTTTAGGCGCGCCAAACCCGCCGGTTTCCTTGCGATAAACCGGCGTATCGATATAACGGTTGCGATACCAGCTGGCCTTACCATTGTCCAATCGCACGCCATGAATCATGCCGTCGCCACCAAAGAAGTGCTCGGCCACCCCGCCAGAGGCATTCGTCCCGTTGCGTACATAGAGACCACTGAGCTCTGGGGGAATTGATCCTTCTACCTTCAACTCGGTTGCCGTGACCTGCTCCGTTACCGGCCGAAAATTACCATGCTGCCAGAACTTCACATCAGGACCTTCCTCCGCGCAGCCAGTCAGCGTGGTAGCCACCGCTGCTCCCATTGCACCAAGCCCCGTGTATTCCAGAAAATCTCTGCGCTTCATCTCATTCCCCTTGCCGTACAGACATGCTTAATTCTGTTAGGACTCCCGGATACGTTACTTGCCCGGAATTGTATTCTTTGCCATGTAGTCACGAATATAGGCATTGAAGTCGGGCTCATTGGCACGTCGGTCCGCCTCAATCTCGACAGCAATGTCTGTTTCACGCATCCGTTTATTCCAGTCTTTCATTCCGGGTATCTGTGCCAGGATGTCCCAATCCAACTGCCTTGATCCTATTGCGTTAACCACCGAGTTCACATAGTGAACGTATATGTCGGCGAGTGTCAGGGACTCGCCAGCGATGTAGGGGGAAAACTTGCAAAGACGCGTCATAGCGCCGATACCGCGAGTTGTAACGTGACGAGTGTCATCCAGCGCTTTCTGGGGTGCCGGCTTACCGGAAAATGCATAGGCGATCAGACGTCGACTGGGTAGCTCCAGGTACAGCTCGGAAATCTTCATTATCTGCCTGACCTTGGCTCGCTCTCCTGGGTCAGCGGGGTACAACGGTGTCTCCGGGTAAACTTCCTCCAGATAGTCACAGATAACTGTGGTTTCGGAGAGATGCTCGCCGTCTTCCGTGGTCATCGCGGGAATCTTCCCGCCGGGACTGATAGCCAGCCACTCCTCACCGCCGCTATAGATAAGGTGCTCTTCGAAAGGAATGCCCTTATAACGCAATACATACTTTACGATGTTGTAATAATTACTGGCGGCGAAACCATGCAGGGTAATCATATTGGGTTTTCTCTTTACGTTATGGTCTACTTGATGCTCTTTGACCGCTGTCATTAATCTTGCACAGCGGGCCAAACCACCATCATGCTGTATTTACAATGATTGGTAAAATTTTACTGCGCGCAGGGAAGTGAGTAACCGTGTCTAGCAAACGTATTGAAGACGACATTCCACCAGGCTTTGAACCCTCCGGCTTCGTAGGCAAGTATCTGGAGGAAGGTGGGCCTTTCTACCTCAAACAGGAAACCGACACCTGCGCAGTAGGACTTCGTATATCTGAACAGCACATTAACTATATTGATATTGCTCATGGCGGCGTAATAACCACACTTGCAGATATCGGGCTCAGTCTACAGCCCTACCTGAGCGAGACGCCCCACCCTACTATCACCACCACCTCGCTAACGGTCAACTTCATGACAGCGGCTAAGCTGGGCGATTGGCTTGAAGCAAGAGCAACCATTGATCGGCTGAGCAAACGTACTGCACATGTGCATGGCTCAATTAGATGCGGCGAACGCATCGTGGCAACCGCTTCTGGCATCTTCGGCATCTACCGAGGTCGCACTGACTGATCGCCAACTAAAAAGCCATCAGGGCATTGCCCAGGCTGTCCTATACTATCAGCAGCAATCAGACGGTTATTGCACATGACGGATCAGGCTGACCACGATCAGAATAGCTCTCCACTCGATGCGCTGGTAGTAGGTGCCGGGTTCAATGGCGTCTTTCAACTGTATCAACTGCGAAAGCGCGGATTTAAGGTAAAAGTTGTCGATGCCGGCGCGGAGCTGGGGGGCGTATGGTACGCCAACTGCTACCCCGGCGCGCGAGTGGACTCACATGTACCAAACTACGAATTCTCTTTCGACGAGCTGTGGAAAGATTGGAGTTGGGCAGAGAAATTTCCGGGAAGGGAGGAGTTACGCGGTTATTTCGACTATCTGGAAGAAAAGCTGGATCTCAAAAAAGATATCGAATTCAACACATGGGTCACCGCTGCCCGTTTTGATGAAAGCCGGAATCTTTGGCGTATAGAAACCGATAACGCAAACTTTATCGAAGCGAGACACTTCATTTTATGCACCGGGTTTGCAGCAAAGGCACACACGCCCGCATTCAAAGGAATAGATACTTTCGAGGGAGCCTGCTATCACTCAGGCCACTGGCCTCAACAGGGCCTGGATCTCAAAGACCGCAGAGTTGGCATAATCGGCACTGGCGCCAGCGGCGTGCAGATTGCGCAGGAGGCCAGCAAAGTATGCTCTCATCTCACAGTTTTTCAGCGCACCCCCATCATGGCACTGCCGATGCGCCAGCAAAAGATGGGCGCAAGCGAACATCTTGAAAAGCAGGCCAACTACCCTGAGCAACACCGCAGGGCACGAGTCGAGCACCGCAACTATTTTGACATTGCACAGTCACGCAATTATGGATTAAAGCTATCCCATGAAGAACAGCAAGCTATTATGGAAAACGCCTGGGCAAAGGGCGGGTTTCATTTCTGGGGCAATATATTCGCCGATGTATTGTCAAATCCGGAGGTCAATCGACTGGCGTACGATTTCTGGCGTGACAAAACCCGAGAGCGCATAGAAGACCCTGCAATAGCTGAGATACTTGCGCCTACTGACGCGCCCCACCCTTTTGGCACAAAACGCCCATCTTTGGAACAGTGGTATTACGAGATATTCAACCAGGACAACGTGACGCTGGTAGATACGCAAAAAACATCAATTACGGAGATCACAAAATCCGGGGTTCGCACTGAAGAGACGGAGTATCCGTTGGATATTCTGGTCATGGCTACCGGTTTCGATGCGTTTACGGGGGGGCTTACGCAGTTCGATATCACCGGGGTTGGCGGCAAGACACTGAAGGACAAGTGGAATGACGGTGTTCAAAACTTCCTGGGCATAGGCGTGGCCGACTTTCCCAATATGTTTATCCTTTATGGACCACTATCACCGTCAGGGCTGTGTAACGGACCGGTATGCGCTGAATTACAAGGCGAATGGATCGTAAACTGCCTGAGCTACCTCCGGGACAACAACTACCATCGAATCGAGGCCACGCAGCAGGCAGAGGAAAACTGGCGACAACATGTCGCAGATTTCGCTGACTTAACCCTGTTCCCGCTGGCAGACTCCTGGTACATGGGTGCCAATATCCCGGGAAAGACTCGACAATTTCTCAATTATCCGCAACTGGCCAGCTATGTGGCAGCATGCCAACAATCCGCAGAACAGGGTTACGAGGGATTTGACCTCTCACCCTAGCCAGCAGCTACAGCGCTCGATAGTCCGAATGGCCTGACTGCTGAATTTGCAGAATCGGCAGATTGAAGCCGCTTTTTACAAGCGCGTCCAGCCCGTTCGGTAACTGGTAGTTGAAGTCGAGCACATAGCGTCGCTTTGAAATGCGCCATTCACCATCGCGCTTCTGCAACTCATCCAGATAGCGGCCTCCAAAAAAGTTGTCTACTTCATTCCCACTATCGTCAGTCGACATGCTGACCGTAAAGCCATAACACTCGCTATGAGCGGTATCGCCCTCAATACGAATCAGCAGACCACCGGACATGTGCCAGCGGCGCTGCGACGCAGCCTCAACCTCCATTACACACTCAACCCATCCGGTACCGTCACCGCTGTAAAACCCGTAATCCACCGAGGCATCGGGCCAGAAACAACTTGCCTGTCCCTCACGGTCCAGCCAGTCCAGTGTTCTGGCATAGCGCATCAAAACTTCCTCGCACGCGTTCTTGTCCAATAGTTCCTGTAGCGCTTGTTCCATTTGCTTACTCCTTGACAGTTATGATTCGAATATCACACAGTGTCGTCTGCGCCTCAAGCCAATGGAAATACGCCTGCCATGAGTGATACCACGCAACCAGAGTTAAACCTGTTTGACCCCCAAACCCAACAGTGCCCGTACGATGCCTACAAGACACTGCGCGACGAGGCTCCCGCCTATCGCTGTCCGTACACGGGCATGTATGTAATCAGTCGATATGATGATGTCAGGCGCGTGCTCACCGACCATAAGAATTTCACCAATCGCACAACGCTCTACGGCGAAGAGGCAAAACCCAACGACCGTCAGCAAACAGTCATTGATCTGTTTGAGCAGGAGGGTTGGTTGCCAGCGCCCAACCTCGCTGCACGCGATGACCCCGACCACAAAGCCGTGCGCGCGGTGTTTAACCAGGCCTTCAGGCCGGGCAAGATAAAGGAGCTTGACGGCGAAGTGGAGTCACTCGCCTATCGCCTAATCGACGACTTTATAGACGAAGGCCATTGCGAGTGGGTCAGGCAGTTCGCAGTGCCACTGCCCCTCTTCATCATAGGCAGGCAGATGGGCGCAGACCCCGACGATATCTGGCGCATCAAAGGCTGGACCCAGGCATTTTTTGAGCGCATCAGCATGATGCAAAGTCCGGATGAAGAACTGGATACGGTACGCAGCGAAATCGAGGCGCAGCACTATTTCCAGCCGATTTTTGAGCAACTGCGGCGCAAACCACAGGACTCCCTCTTAAGCGTATTGGTTAACACTGTAATCGAAGAATGGGGTCGCCCCATGAACGACAACGAGTTGCATGCCGAAATGATGGCCGACACCTTCGTAGGCGGCTCGGAAACCACCACCAATGCAATTTCTGCCGGTGTAAAACTGTTGATTGAGAACAAAAATATCTGGGATCAATTGAAATCTGACTCCGACGCCTACCTGAAAAACTTTATTGAAGAGGTACTGCGACTAGAGTCACCCGTGCAAAGCCTGATGAGAGCTACCGCCACAGATGTTGAAATTGGCGGCACAATGATCCCGGCCGGCAGCCTCATCAACATTCGTTACGCGGCGGCAAATCGCGACGAACGCCGCTTCGACAACGCCACAGATATCGATCTTGAACGCAAGAATGCTGGCGGACATATGGCCTTTGGTTCCGGCAAACATCACTGCCTTGGTGCGCCATTGGCGCGACGTGAACTTTTCTGGTCATTCACCGCACTGCTGGATCGCGTGGATGAGATGTGGTTTGCGGAAAGTAAAAATACCTTCGAGTACCACCCGCATTATCTGTTGCGCTCTCTGAAAGAGTTACACATAGAGTTTCGCCCGGCCTAAACTGCAGAGGCATCTATTCCCATGACAATCGAGACAACGTTTTACAAATACCTGGTCAACCCGGTGATGAGGGGGCTGTTAAAGTCGCCGGCACACGGGTTGTTAAGCCACAATATCGGCATACTGCACTTCACCGGCCGAAAAAGCGGGCGAAAGCTGAGCACTCCACTTAGCTATACCCGTGAGGGTAATCTCGTGCGACTGCTCTCCAGCCAGAACACCCGATGGTGGCACAATTTTCGCGACTCGAATCCCGAAGTCGGCATGGAGATAGCCGGCGAAATGCATGCCGGAACAGCGCGACTGCTGGAGGGTGACAGCCCTGAACTTCGGGATGGCGTGAGCGCGTTCCTGACAGCCCTTCCCCGCGATGCCAAGGTCTACGGCATAAAGCTGGACCGCGAGAAATCGCCCATCGAGGAGAGCCTCGCGTCCGCCGCCTCCCGCCTGATACTGGTAGAAGTGTCACTGACAGCGTAAAACTGCACAGCTCCCCGCCAGCATATTCGCTGTCCGGCTAAGGGCTGGAGGGCGCTCCCCCGCTACCAGCCGGTCTACCCAATCTTTAAAACAGTCTGTACTGTTTTTATATTCGCTGAAGATTGCTACTATACGCCTTATTAGCCTTACGCTGGCATCTTTGCCAGCCAACTGGGGAGTCGTAATGAGCAAAGCACAGCTAGTTGAAATGTCCAAAACGGGACTGGTCCACGCGGCAGCAGGAACCATTGATCAGGCCGATGGCATCGTCAAAATACCGGCGAGTCATTACTACGACCCCGAGCGTTGGCAGCTAGAGATGGACAGGGTTTTTGGACGACTGCCACTGATGCTGGCCACCAGTGTCGAGCTACCCAAGCCCGGTGACTACAAGGCAATGGAAGCAGCCGGTGTTCCAGTATTGCTAACCCGCGATATGGATGGCGCCATCAAGGCTTACGTCAACAGCTGCGCACACCGGGGCGCGCAGATCATGGAAGAAGGTTGCGGATCGGCCAAACGGTTTACCTGCCCCTATCACGCCTGGTCTTACAACCACAGCGGCGAGCTCACAAACATCTATACGCAACGCGATTTCGGCGACCTGGATAAGGAAGCAAACGGGCTGGTACCCCTGCAGGCCATGGAGCGCAGCGGTCTGATCTGGGTTGTCCCCAATCACAAGTCGGCCATTGACATCGAATCTTTCCTGTCTGGTTACGACGAGTTACTCGGGCACTTTGGATTTCAGGACTGGTATTTCCACGATAGCAGGCGCGTTGATGGGCCAAATTGGAAAATAGCGTTTGATGGATACCTGGACTTTTACCATCTACCGATACTGCATAAAGATACATTCGGCAGCGACTTTTCCAACAAGGCATTGTATTTCGGTTGGGGCCCCCATCAGCGTGTCGTATCGCCCGAAACCATCGGTCAGGAACTGGGCGAACTGGACGAAGACCAGTGGCCTATGGCCTCGCTGCTAAACGGCGTCTGGACGATATTTCCGCACGTCAGCATCGCTTCTTTTGGTGAAGGCGATCACCGCGGTGTCTTGATCTCACAACTATTCCCCGGAGATACCCCTGGAGAGTCGTACACAATCCAGAACTACCTGTTGGAAAAAACACCTGACGAGGCTGGTATTGAAGCGGCCCGCGAGCAATTTGAGTTTCTGCGATTCGTGGTTGAAAAAGAAGACTATGCAACCGGGCTTAAGCAACAGAAGTCGCTGCAGACTGGCGCCAGGGAACACATTTTGTTTGGTCGCAACGAGGAAGGCGGACAGAACTTCCACCAATGGTTGGGCCGTATTCTCGACTGCGAAGACGCCAACCTCAACGCCCTGTTCAGCGAAAAATAAAACTGCCCTACAAAAACAGTCACGTCCAAGAGGAGAGTTACTTTGCCCAGCCCCAGTGAAATCAGAGCTATGATTGCATCCTACGTCGAGATGATGTGTAACAGCGATATTGACGGCATCATAGCCCTGTACGCGGACGATGCGACTGCCGAGGATCCGGTGGGTGGCGACGTGCAGGAAGGCATAGAAGCGATCAGGACATTCTATTCGATGACCGCACCCATGCTGCAGGTCGAGCTGACAGGGCCTGTTTGCATAGCCGGTAATGAGTGCGCCTTTCCTCTGCTAGCCCAGCTGACCATGGGCGAAGATGTCAGCTATCTCGATGCCACCGACGTGCTTACCTTCAACGACGAAGGCAAAATATGTCGCATGAGAGCCTACTGGAATCCGGAAGAACTGCGACCGGAACGCTAACAGGCAGCGAGCTCTCGACACTTCCACAGGTGGTGCTATTCTAGGCGCTCTGAAATTGCTTAGAGACAGTAAAACATGTCGGTATCCATAGGTACTCCACTCTCCGCTAGTGCTAAAAAAGTCCTGCTTTGCGGCGCTGGTGAGCTAGGTAAGGAAGTCGCGATAGAGCTCCAGCGTCTGGGCGTAGAAGTTATTGCCGTAGACCGCTATGCCAATGCGCCTGCCATGCAAGTGGCTCATCGTTCCCATGTCATCAGCATGCTTGATGGCGTCGCATTGCGACAGGTAATCGAGCAGGAAAAGCCGGACCTGATTGTTCCCGAGATTGAAGCCATCGCTACCGACACGCTGGCACAACTCGAGGACGAAGGATTCACCGTCATACCCACCGCCAAAGCCACACAGTTGACCATGAACCGCGAAGGCATTCGTCGTCTGGCCGCAGAAGACCTGGGAATCGCCACCAGCCCCTTCGAATTCGCCCAGTCGCGAGACGAATACCTCCAAGGCATCCAGAAAATCGGCATGCCCTGTATTGTAAAGCCCATAATGAGTTCTTCCGGGAAGGGCCAATCCCTTGTGCGCACGGCTGGCGATGTCGATGCTGCCTGGGACTACGCACAGGAAGGCGGCCGTGCCGGCAAGGGCAAGGTCATCATCGAGGGCTTTGTCGACTTTGATTATGAAATCACGCTGCTGACAGTGCGGCACAGGGACGGCACCTCATTCTGCGCACCCATAGGCCACCGTCAGGAAGGTGGTGACTACCAGGAGTCTTGGCAACCGCAGGCAATGTCAGCAGCGGCACTTGCTGCATCTGAAGATATCGCAAAGCGGGTCACCGATGCGCTGGGTGGGCTGGGTCTTTTTGGTGTTGAGCTATTTATCAAGGGTGACGAGGTTATATTCAGTGAAGTATCACCTCGCCCCCACGACACAGGCCTGGTAACACTTGTTTCCCAGGACCTGTCAGAGTTTGCCCTACACGCAAGGGCAATCCTCAACCTGCCTGTCCCCTCCATAGAACAGCACGGCCCCAGCGCTTCCAGCGTGATATTGGTTAGCGGTGAGAGCCAAAGCGTCACCTTTGCTGGCCTGGACACAGCCTTGGCTCAAAAAAACACACAACTACGCCTGTTTGGTAAGCCTGAAGTCGCCGGAACGCGGCGTATGGGCGTGGCGCTTGCTCGCGCGGGCAGCATAGAGGAAGCCCGCAATACCGCCAATGCCTGCGCCGACGCCGTAGTGACAAGTCTCTAATCCACACGAAGAGCAATACCCTCTTCCTCAACAAGGTGACTATTTTGAAAGCTCTTACACGATTAATCGCTGCACTTTTTTTCGTTGCGACCTTTTCTACGGCTGCAGCCGAGTTACCGGTACAGCTGCAAGAGCTAGGGCTACGAGAGTCCCCTGTTGCCGCCAAAGATATGCCAGGCTGGAAGAAACCCGAACGCATCCTGGTCTCCACGATGTTTGGTCCGCAGCTGTTGGATGTTTTGCAGGCACAGGCAACCGACATAGAGCTTGTACCGGTCGCCAACGCGCAGGAAGCAGCCGCCGCTGCGCCAGGCGCGCAAGCAGTAATCGGCATCTGTGATCAGGCGGTGTTCGACAAGGCCGATCAGTTACATTGGGTTCAGGTATTCTTTGCTGGTGTTGAAAACTGTGTCTCGCTGCCCGGGGTGCAAAATGGCTTGATACTGACCAACGGACAGCGACTGAGCAGTCCCACAATCGGCGATCACGCCATTGCCCTGATGTATGCGCTGGTTCGCGGCATCGACATCGCACACGGCAATCAGGTGAACCAGGTGTGGGCACGCGCATCAGTAGAAGGTGTACGAAGCTTTGGTGAACTTTCCGGACGCACCATGCTTGTTGTGGGTCTGGGCGGTATCGGCACGCAGGTGGCAAAGCGAGCCCATGCACTGGGTATGCGCGTGGTCGCGACCCGCGGTAGTCGCCGTGAAGGGCCGGACTATGTCGATTATGTAGGCTTGGCACCCGAGGCGATAACGCTGGCAAAAGAGGCTGACATCGTCGTTAATGCCGCGCCACTGACCAGCGCCACCAAGGGCATGTTCAATGAAGCCTTTTTTAGCGCGATGAAATCGAGCGCCTACTTTATCAATGTTGGCAGAGGAGAAAGTGCGGTAACAGCTGACCTGATAAAGGCGCTGAATGAAGGGCAAATTGCCGGTGCCGGCCTTGATGTTACCGACCCTGAACCACTACCGCCCGAGCACCCCCTATGGAGCACACCCAGAGTGCTGATTACACCCCACGTTGCCGCCCTCTCTATGGAGACACTGGGAAGAATTCAGGCACTATTAGCTGAAAACCTGCGCCGCTACGTGGCAGGCGAGCCTCTGCTTTCGGTGGTGGATGTAAAACGCGGGTATTAGTCCTGCCAGCTGGCGGGGTCAAGCTGATAATAGATTTTCAATTGCTCGTATAACTCGGGCCTGTGCTTGCTGAGTTGGTGGGGCTTTTCGAAAAACGTCTCTGTGGCTACGGCAAAAAACTCTGCGGGGTTGGTTGTACCGTAATCATCCATAACAGTCGTCAAGCCATTGATACTGCGCGCACCCAGATCTTCGAAGTTTTCGGAAAAAACACGGGCCCATGCTCCGTAACTGTTACGTCTCAGTGGCGGCGCACCATTGGTCGAACCCGATTCAGCATCCAGCTGATGAGCGAATTCATGTAGCACCACATTGTGACCATCACTAAAGTCCCGCGCGCCTTTCTCTACATCATCCCAGGAAAGAATCACCCTGCCATTGCCCCAGGACTCGCCCAGCATCCCCTGCGAACCCGACACTACGGTACCGTCGGCAAGCTGTTGCTCTCGATCTACTTTGAAAGCGGTGGGATATATCAATATCGCTTTAAGCTTGGAATACCCCGATCCCTTTTTATTCAGCAAAAGGAGGCAGGCTTCGGCGGCAATGAGAATGCGCATTTCGTCGGTTATGGTGAGACCCGCACAGCCATAGAACTTCTTTTTTGCAATGAAGAAGGTAATCAGCTGTTGCAGTCGACGCTGTTCATCAGTAGATAGCACGCCATACACAGGCAGGCGATTCTCCAGAATCGTTTGCCATGCATCCGGGAAGGGTCTTTCGCGCAACGCCTTGTCACGCCACCGGTTGTACAGGATATACAGGCCTATGGCGATCATGGCAATCAATACAGGTAGAGCGGCAATCATGCGTGGAGGTTACTACAAATGGTCGTGGGCTGGTCTTGGATTAGTTGTGGAATTATTGCGCCACGTTAAAACTATCCCGGAGAGAGGACACTCTCCCCGGGATCAGAGGAGGGATCAGCCCTCGCCCATTTTACCCATTTCGTCTTTCGCACTATCAGCGGCTGCTTCAGCATCATCTGCCATTTCACCCGCTGCGTCTGAGGCATCATCGGCCATCTCGGAAGCGGCATCCGCGGCATCGTCAGCCATTTCGCCAACAGCTTCAGACGCATCCTCAGCCATTTCAACAGCATCGTCGGCAAGTTCACCTGCCGCTTCACCGGCGTCGGCCATCACCTCGCCAGTAGCCTCCACTGCCTGGTCAGCCATTTCTGACGCACCAGCGGCCGCTTCCTGAGCCGTCTCACTCACCGCGCTGGCGGCATCATCTGCTGCGCTCTTGGCCTTCTCTACGTCTTCCTTGCTACAACCACCCAGCACAGTCATTGCGCCAGTCACCAGTAAAGCCAAGCCTATGGTTTTAATATTCATATCTATCCCTACTCATTATTTGATTTTACGCTTATTTGCTACATCGCTAAGGGTAGCACGCCGAACAATAGCGCCAATTGGTCACAATGAACAGCACCCGGGCATTCAGCCTGCAAGCAGCGGCTTGCCAGCAAGTACAAATCCCGACGAAATTACCCTAGACTCAGAAGCATATATAACGAAACCGAGTCACTCATAAGGATCGAATATGCCGCACCTCAATCTGAACGCAGACGAAGTACTCACAACCACCCGAGCTGTGCGCAAGCGCCTGGACATGGACCGGCCTGTTGCCATGGAAGATATTCAGGAATGCCTGCAGATCGCCCTGCAAGCACCATCTGGCTCCAATTCACAGGGCTGGCACTTTGTGCTGGTCACTGATCGGGACAAAATCGAAGCCATTGCAGCCCTGTATCTGCAAGCATTTGATGAGTATGAAGCCGGCCCTCACCAACCGACCAAACAACACCTGGATGATCCGTCTATGGCAAACACCCAGGAGCGAGTGCTGAGTTCAGCCCGTTATCTGGCCGACAATCTCGCCAAAGTACCTGCAATGCTGATTCCCTGCTGCTCGGGCAGAGCTGATATGCCGGGACTGCCCCACAGCGCCGTGGCCAGCATGTATGGATCGATTATTCCTGCTGCCTGGAGCTTTATGCTCGCCGCGAGGGAGCGTGGTATCGGTACTTGCTGGACCACCCTCCACCTGAACCACGAGCAGGAAATCGCCAAGCTTCTGGGCATCCCGGAAGATGTTTCGCAGGTAGCATTAATACCGATTGCCTACACCAAGGGCACGGACTTTAAAACGGCGCCGCGAAAAGATCTGGCCGGCGTACTTCACAACAACGCCTGGTCCTAGTCGCAGCTGACTAGGGCCTACTACACCACGAAATACTCAACAGGAAATTTGATGTCCAGACTCGCCGGAAAACGCATCATAATTACTGGCTCGTCGCGCAGCCTGGGCCGGGAGTTTGCACTCGCAGTCGCTCGTGAGGGCGCTTCAGTGGTCATCAACGGCACTGATGAGAAGGCATTGCAGGCAACTCGCCGGGAAATCGAGCAACTGGGCGCGCCGGTTATACAGGTAGCGGGCTCTGTTGCCGAAACATCGGTGTGCAAGCAACTGACCCAAAGCTGTATCGAGGAGTTCGGCGGCATAGACGTGTTTGTCAACAATGCCGGCATCGTTCGTGACCGTACCCTGCTCAAAATGAGCGACGAGGACTTCGACGAAGTTATCGCGGTGGATTTGCGTGGGCCATTTATCGGCATGCGTGAGGCTGCACTGGTGATGCGCGACCAAGGCACCGGCGGACATATCATCAACATTACCTCTGCCTCAGGGCTGGTGGGGAATTTTGGTCAAACCAATTACGCCGCGGCCAAGGCGGGCATGATGGGAATGATGTACACCGCTGTGAAGGAGTTGAGCAAATACAATATTCGCTGTAACAGCATGTGGCCTATCGCGCGTACCGACATGACTGCGTCGCTGATAGAAAAAAGTGGTAAAACCGCGGCTGAGCTTGGCTTTGGTGAGCCAGAAGAAGTCGCAATGGCATTAGTCTGGCTTGCCAGCGATGCTGCAGCCCACTGGAACGGTCAGTGCCTGACCATGAATGGTCGCAAAACGGCGCTTTGGCAATCGCAGGCTGAGCGACAGATTCACGAGCAGGCCAGCCCCTTTACCATTGAAGAACTGGAAGCCGCGCTAGCAGACTGCGAACCATTGACTGTTTACGATCCCCACACTGGCGGGTGACCCCTGGCGCTATTTGCCAGCGATCCTCGCCTTCAGCGCCTGTAAGGTTTCTACCGCATGGGGTTGCTGCAAAGACAAGGCCTGCACTTCATATTCAATATCGACCACAGCACTGTGCTGCGCCGTTGAAACAGCCTGGGCAAGCGTGCGTTTGCTCTGCTCTATCAACTCTCTGGGCACAGCGGCCAGATTGTCCAGCTGTGTAAGCGCACGCTGTTTCAGTAAGTCCTCGTCCACACAGGCAAGGGCCAGTCCTGCTGCCACTGCCTCCTCGCCACGCAAGACCTGCCCCAGCAGCAGAGCATTTACACTCTGCTCCCAGTTCAGGACGCGCTGCAATAACCAGGAGTGCCCGCCCCCGCAGTGAATTCCAAGCTGAAGAAACCGGGTGTCAAAAGAAGCTTTGGGACTAACGAGGCGCACATCACAGGCTAGCGCGAGGTTCATGCCTGCTCCCACAGCTGCACCCTGCACAGCTGCAACAGTGGGCAGTGGACAATCGGCCACCGCCAGAAATCCAGCGTAAATTTGGCCCAGCAGC
Organism: Halieaceae bacterium; assembly: GCA_039964455.1. GTDB lineage: Bacteria > Pseudomonadota > Gammaproteobacteria > Pseudomonadales > Halieaceae > CALJFL01. The sequence goes on from JBDVXK010000021.1 coordinate 109,513, forward strand.
GTTGTATCCTGCTGCGCCGCAATCAATTCATCCAGTGAGCCACCGGCGCAAAAGGCGCGCCCCGCAGCCAGTAATAAGACCGCCTTTGTTTCTTCTCTGTTCACAGCCTCGTCAACGGCGCTCTTGAGCTCACGACTGGTCTGCAGGTCCAGTACATTTCGCTTCTCCGGGTTTGCCAAAGTAATTTCCGCGACGTGGCCGGTGAATTTAAGCTCTATGGACATGATTACGGTGTTCCTAATTTGGCGGGTATAACGCATAGTATAGCCCCTTACAAAAGGCCCCATTACACCGTTTACCGCTTATGTTGAACTTCGACCCCGTCACACTGCCAGAATCCAGCGAACAACTGCGACCCGTCATTCGCGCGTTTATCGCTGCAAACCTTCCCGCGGGGCCACGCAACTCAGACTTTACCAGCGGTTATGACGCCAGCTTTTCCGCTGCACTGGGGGAAGGTGGCTGGATTGGTATGACCGTACCCAAACGCTATGGAGGTAGCGAACGCGGCTACTTTGACCGCTACATCGTAACCGAAGAACTATTGGCCGCCGGAATGCCGGTGGCCGCCCACTGGATTACAGACCGGCAAACAGCCCCACTGTTGATGAGCCACGGCACCGAGGCCCAGCGCGAACGCTTTTTGCCTGGCATTTGTGCGGGTACCGTATTTTTCTCTATCGGCATGAGCGAGCCGAATGCGGGCTCCGACCTGGCCGCCATCCAGACGAAAGCAGAAGCAGTTGCCGGAGGATGGCGAGTCAATGGCACCAAAATCTGGACAACGGGCGCTCATCTCAACCACTTCCTGATGACGCTGGTGCGAACTGCGCCGCCAACCAGCAATCGTCACGCAGGTATGTCTCAACTGATTATTGATCTGAAGAGTGATGGCGTCGAAGTGCGTCCTATTGTCAGCATGACCGGAAAAGCTGAATTCAATGAAATTGTGCTTAACGACGTTTTCGTACCCGCGGAGGGACTGGTAGGCAATGAGGGCGACGGCTGGCAACAGGTCACTTCAGAGCTTGGCTACGAGCGCAGCGGCCCGGAACGCTTTCTTTCCACATTCCGGGTATTTCAGGAACTGGTCCATTTGGTAGGGCCTTCCCCTACCCCGGAACAAGCGGCCGCTGTAGGCAGAATCAGTAGCCACTTACTGAGCCTGCGAAGGCTGTCTCTTTCCGTCGCCGGCATGCTGCAGGCTGGCAAACTACCGAACATTGAAGCCGCCATGGTCAAAGACCTGGGTACACGCTTTGAAAAACTGTCGCTTGAAATCGCACGCTTGGCCGCCCCTATCAATGACAATCGCGCGGCCTTCGACCAGGCTCTGAATGACAGCCTGTTGCTATCGCCTTCGTTCACCTTACGCGGCGGCACCTCTGAAATACTGCGCGGCATGATCGCCCGCGGGCTGGGGTTACGCTGATGACAAGCGATCACGATACGAACAACGAGACGCAGGACAAGGAAGTTCGGCAGCTTCTGTTGGCAACCGCAGATAAACTGTTTCACAGGCTTAGCGACAAACAAACACTGGAAGATACCGCTCACGGTGAATTTCCGGAGACACTGAAAAATAGCCTTGTCGAACAGGGGTTTCATAGACTGGCACAAGTTGACAGTGGCTTCGTTCTGGAAGATGCCTTCGCCGTTTTACAGGTGGCCGGCTATCATGCCCTGCCTTTTCCGCTGGCCGAGTGGATGCTGGCCAATCGCTACGTAAACAATCCCGACGACAGCTTCGCTACTATAGGTAAATTGCAGGGCCAGAGCATCACTGACGCGCCCTGGGGACGCGAGGCTAGTCATTGCATCGCTGTAACAGCTGAAGGGCAAGCGATTCAGGCCTCAGCGTCGCAGTGGCAGCGCACCTATAATATTGCCGGCGAGGCAAGTGATGCGGCAGGCATCGATGGGCAAACACCCATCGATACTCACGATAAGCTGTTTCAGCTTCTAGCATTGTCACGCTGCGCGTTAGCGGTAGGCGCCATGACACGACTACTGGAACTGGTGATCGAACAGGTGACCCTCAGAGAGCAATTTGGTCGCCCGTTAGCCAGATTTCAGGTGATTCAGCACGATATAGCGGCAATGGCCGGCGAGGTTGCGGCAGCGAGTAAGGCACTGGAGGGCGGCACCATACAGCTGGCATCAGAGCGTGAGGAAGACGAGATTGCGGTGGCCTGTGCCCGTGTTTTTGAGGCAACCCGCTCAACGTCAGAAATGGCTCACCAACTGTTCGGCGCAATGGGCTTTACCCAGGAACACACCCTGCATCATTTCACCCGCCGACTCTGGGCCTGGAGGGAAGATTACGGAAACGAGCGATACTGGCAGGAAGTACTGGGCCGCAATATCTGTTCGCGCGGGTCACAGAATTTATGGCCCTTTATCGCGACCAATCGTTAGCGGGTAATCGCGGCAATTGAACCTGGCGCAGATAACCAGCAGGCTAGTCATTAAAAATCACATTCTCCAAGCCATGTTCGATCGCCGCCGCGATCAAAGCTTGCGTTGCGGCCGTGTCATTCACTCTGGGGAACTCTCCATCCGGTTCAGGTAATTCCAGGAATCGACATAACGGGCCCCAGCCTTCCTTTACTTCGTATACCAGCAATCTGTCAGCTGGAATTGCATCCTTTACGGCGGCGGTATGCTGTTCAAAACGCTCAATCAAAAAGCTCTCATCATGCATTCGGTTGTCAAAGTAGTCGTTGATCGTCGCTTTCATATAAGCGCCGGCGGGAGAATTCGGCAAGTAAGCAATCCAGTCTGGTGAAAATATCGTGTCCTGTGTCGATTGAAACCAGGCTTCCGGGTCACGCAAGGTGAGAATGACCTTCGCTTGCGGATAAAACTCTGCAAGACGCTGGTAACTTGTGCAGGCAGGAAAATCGACTGTTGCCTCGAACCCCTCAAAAATACTGTCCCACTCTGCATCCCCGGCCAGCGCCTGCTCCCAAAGCCGCCAGTGGTCCGGCCCTTGCGGGAAGCACTCCAACATGTGGTAGCAGGGCAAACCCAGCTGCTCCAAAGCCGTCTTCAGCGAGAGCGTACCCGTTCTGCCAAAACCCGCGCCAATCACCTTTAATGCCATCCTGCCCTCCTCAAAGACATCTTTCTTTTAAAGATAGCAGACTCGAACGCGCATGCGCGCAGCCAGACCTGAAAATACAGCTTCTTCAAACCCGCTAAATGTGACCCCAATAAAAACAGTCAGACCATACGGTTTCTTTGGGATTATTGATCGACATCAATATCCCCAGCGCCTTGGACTTCTATGCTTACAGCCTGCCAACTAGCAACCACAGAGTGACAACAAAATGGTCGAAACGCTTACTGGAACAAACCGGTCTGCAGGGGCAACCTACGAGGAGCTTTTGGATGCAGATACCCACCCGGTCAGGGACATTCTGAGGGCAGATTCACCAATGCCACCCGGCCCCACCAAGGTGCCCGCCGAAATTTATCACTCCAGAGATATTCACGAGCAGGAAATAGAAAATATCTGGAAGCGAACATGGCAGCTGGCCTGTCACGAGGATGAGCTGAAAGAGGTTGGCGACTACGTGGTCTACGACGTGACCAGACTCTCTTTCATCATCGTCAAAAGCGGAGAAGAAGAGTACAAGGCTTTCTACAATCAGTGCCTGCATCGAGGCAGGCAGCTGGCGGATCATGATGGCAAGAGTGCCCGCCATTTCCGCTGTTCATTTCACGGTTGGAGTTGGAACCTGGATGGCAGTCTCAACGAAATCCCCTGCCAATGGGACTTCCCATCAGTCAAGGCAGAAGACTACAACTTACCCGAGATACAGGTAGCACGCTGGGGCGGGTTCATATTCATCAACCCTGACACAGAAGCTGAGCCATTGGCTGACTACCTGCAAGACCTTGCCGACCACTTTACCCTGCTGCCGTTTGAGCGCCGCTACAAGGCCCTGCATGTGGCCAAGGTTTTACGCTGCAACTGGAAACTGGCTCAGGAAGCCTTTATGGAGGCCTACCATGTGGTGGCCACGCATCCAACGATACTGGATGTCATGGGCGATGCGAACAGCAAATACGATGTCTTCGGAAACTACTCGCGCGCCATCTCCGCGCAGCAAGTAGAAAGCCCACATATCGCGCCCTACACGCCCGATGAAGAAGCCCGCGAATTCACCCGCTGGAAACACCCACTCAGCGGCCTGCTCTATGAACTGGGCGACGACGGCCTCGTGCATATCAGCAAGGGTAAAGGCCGAGTGAGTCGCTTCCACGCTGACGGTAGCTGGGTCGACGGTCCAATCACCCATGCCGATCCTAATATGTGTAATTGGGTGGGCGGCAAGCAGCTGCCTGACAGTGAGGGGCTGCCACTGACAAGGGTTCGCGAACCCGGCCCAGGCGAGTCAAAGCGAGCTATTCTCGCGGAACAGGAAAGAGAGCGATTGCGTGAAGAGCTAGGCGATATGATGGACTCGGTATCAGACGCGGAGCTAGTCGACGTCGCCTACTTTAGCGTATTCCCGAATTGGCACCCCTGGGGATCATTCAACCCTATTTTTTACCGCTTTCGCCCCAATGGTGATAACCCTGAAGAGTGCATACACGAGTGCTGGTATATGATGCCGGTACCCGAGGGGCAGGAGCGGCCTGAACCCGCCCCGGTAATACATCTGGGTGCGGACGACGACTACACCGATGCAGCAGAGCTGGGCGCCTTGGCCAAGGTATTCAATCAGGATGTTCACAACCTTCCCCAGATACACAAGGGCTTGAAGGGAATGAAGAATCCAGAGGTCATTTTTGCCGATTATCAAGAGTCAAAAATTCGACATTTCTACAAGCATTACAAAGCCCGCATGGGCATGGACTGAGCAGCACACGGAGAATAAAACGAAATGAATAAAGCGCTTGCTGACTACAACTTTTTCGACCCTGAAGTGATTGAGAGTCCTTTCGATTTTTACAAAGCGGTTCGCGAAGAGGCGCCGGTTTATCGCCTGCCAGATACTAAAATCTTCTTTGTCAGCCGTCACGAAGACGTGCAACAGGCATTGAAACGTACCGACGATTTTTCCAACAATTTTGCTGACGAATTGAATGTGCCGTTGAAAAATCCAGCAGCGGAGGCCGAATATGCACGTGGATGGGAACCCGTCGATACTTTGCTGACGCTTGATCCACCGCGCCACCGCGTTTATCGATCATTGTTGAATAAGGTGTTTTCTCAAAAACGTGTGAACGGCATGGAGCAGTACATGGTCCAAATCGTCAACGAGCTGATCGATGGCTGGATAGACCGTGGCGAGGTAGATCTGCTCAATGATTTCTGCGTGCCCTTCCCCATCTGGGTGATTGCTGACCAACTGGGCGTTCCACGGGGTGATCTGGACTTTTTCAAACATGTCTCGGATTGCTTTGCCTCACGTTTGTCAGGCTTCGCTGATGAGGAAAAGGAGTTGGAAGATGCGCGGGCAATCGTCGCCTTTCAGCACTACTTTGTGGGCAAGATTGAACAGCTACGTGTGATACCGCAAGACAGCATCATTTCGGATCTGGCTCACGCCCGCATCGACGATGACCGCTTGCTCACGCATGAGGAATTACTCAGCATCATCCAGCAACTACTGGTGGCCGGGAATGAAACCTCCAGGGCCACCATCGCGGGAGGTGTACTGGGACTGATACAAAACCCCGAGCAATATGCTCAGCTGCAGGCCGATCCGTCACTGATACCCAATGCGGTTGAAGAGATTCTGCGCTTGGAAACGCCCTCCTGTGGCTTGTGGCGCGTTGTAACGCGGGACACAGAATTAGCCGGCGTAGACATCCCCAAAGGCTCACTGCTTATGGTCAGGTTCGCCTCAGCAAATCGTGACGAGAAGGTATTTGATAAACCGGAAACTATGAACGTATGCCGCCATAATGCCGGTGACAATCTGGCTTTCGGCAAGGGCGTGCACTTTTGCCTGGGTGCACAGCTGGCACGCAAGGAACTGGCAGTAGCTTTTGCCGCACTGCTGAAACGCACCGACAACTGGCGGCTGACTGACGGCAAGAACAGCCTGAAGCACTGGCCCAATATGATTCTGCGCGGGTTGGAAGAGCTGCATATCCAGTTCGACAAGCGCTGAATAAGCCTCCCGGGTAGCGACCCGGGGGTTATCAAAACATTCGGCCCAGGCTCAGGCTAGTCGCACATTTCTGGCCGGCTGTGCCTTGTATCCGTTACAATTGCGCCTCTTTTTACTTGTCGTAAGCTGATATGAGGACACCACGTGCCGGCACTCTATAAAACATGGCTTTACCGTGCTCGACTGGCAATCATCGGAAAGATGCTGCTCAAACCCCAACCCAAGCCCATGGCCTTCTCAGGGCCGGGCTCATCTGCAAATCTCTGTAAAGCGATAGGGCAATTTGGCCTTAAAAATCTACTGATTGTTACCGACAAACCACTGCGGGAGCTTGGGTTGCTGGACAAGACACTGGCGGATCTTGCCGAGCAGGGTGTCAACTGCCAGATCTATGATGGCGTCCTACCCGATCCCACCATGCAGGTAGTAGACGATGGTATTGCCATGTTGAACGCCAACAATTGCGATGCGGTACTGGCTTTTGGCGGCGGCTCTTCCATTGATACCGCCAAAGTTGTCGCCCTTGCTGGCGCCAATGGCGGCACCGCCGAGTCGTGCCTTGGGGTCAACAAGTGCAGCGAAGCGGCGCTGCCGCTGTTTGCAATCCCAACCACCGCGGGGACCGGCTCTGAGGGTACATGTATCGCGGTGGTCTCAGACAATGAAACTCACAGCAAGAGCGCTGTTATCGACAACAGCCTGATCCCCAAGGCTGCCGCTCTGGACCCGGAAGTCATGCTGGGCTTGCCAGCGAGCATGACAGCAGCCACTGGTATGGACGCTCTGACTCACGCCATCGAGTCTTACATTGGCACAATAGGCAACGATGAAACTGATTTCTACGGATTGGCCGCGGCCAAACTCATATTCCGGTACCTGCCTACGGCGTGCAGCGATGGCCAAAACATGGAGGCCAGAGAAGGTATGTCCCTAGCTTCCTACTATGGCGGCCTGGCAATTACCCAGGCATTAGTAGGCTACGCCCATGCTATCTCGCACAACCTGGGAGCGCGTTATGGCGTTGCCCACGGCCTGGGGAACGCGGTTGCCCTGCCCCACGTGCTGGACCAGTTGAAAGACGATGCGCAAGAAAAAATGGCCGAGCTGGCCTTGCATTGCGAACTCGGTAATGCCGACGAAGGATCAACCGTGCTTGCACAAAAGCTTGTCGACAGCGTACGAGATCTCAATCGAACCATAGGTATTCCAGATACTATCGATGTAATAAAACATGAGGACTTTGACGAGCTGGTCGATCTCGCCCTCACTGAGGGGAGCAGTTATCCTACACCGCGCTTTTTCGAGCCTGATGAGTGTCGGACAATTCTACAGCGCATGAGCGTCTCTACTGCATAAGAGGCGCAATGCACCATAAGACCAACCTACATATACATATCGCGCACATAGGATCACATTCATGACGACGGAATTTAGTCCTTTTTCCGGCTTGACCCGCTTAGTGTTACTCATTGCCATGCTGCATATTCCGGCGGTTGCAGTTGCCCAGGAACCGGAGCTGATTCCGTTCAAAACGTTCACACTGGACAACGGCCTGACCCTGGTTGTTCACGAGGACAAAAAGGCGCCAATTGTTGCCGTCAATGTCTGGTACCACGTGGGTTCGCGCAACGAAAGCCCCGGCCAAACCGGCTATGCACACCTGTTCGAGCACCTGATGTTCCAGGGGTCTGAGAATGCCCCCGGAGACTACATCAACATCGTCAACGAAATGGGCGCCACCGGGTTAAATGGCACCACCTCGTTTGATCGAACCAATTATTTTCAGACCGTTCCGACAGGCGCGCTTGATCGACTCCTGTTTCTGGAGTCAGATCGTATGGGGCATATGCTTGGTGCTGTTGACCAGACGGTACTCGATGAACAGCGTGGGGTGGTGCAGAACGAAAAACGCCAGGGCGACAACCGCCCCTATGCCAGTGTCTGGCAGAACATACTGGAGCAAGTCTTCCCCCCCGGGCACCCCTACTCCTGGAGCATCATAGGTTCTATGGAGGATCTTGAGGCAGCCAGCCTTGAGGAAATGCATGAATGGTTCAGCACCTACTACGGCCCTGACAATTCAGTGCTCGTGGTGGCAGGCGACGTCGACGCCGATCAGGTGCTTGCGAAGGTTGACCACTATTTTGGTGACATCCCTGCCGGGCCACCGCTAACTGTGCAAGGAAAATGGATACCCCGCCATACTGTTGAGAGGCGAATGACAGTGCAGGATCGGGTACCGCAAGAAAGACTCTATATGGCCTGGACGTCCCCTGAATGGGGAACCACCAGCTCTCGCCACATGGAGCTAGCGACGAGTGTTCTGGGCCAGGGCAAGAATTCAAGGCTATACAAACGACTGGTCTACCAGGACCAGGTGGCCAGCGATGTGACTATGTTCGTCTACACGCTGGAATTATCAGGGCTCAGCATACTGCAGGTGTCGGTAGCAGAAGGTGCTGATATTGACGAGGTTGAGCGTATCGTCAGGGAAGAGCTTGACCGCTTTATCGACAAAGGGCCGACACGTACAGAGCTTCAGCGTGTGCAAACAGTCACCCGTGCCAGTTTTCTACGCGGCCTGGAGAAAGTCGGCGGATTTGGCGGCAGCAAGTCGTCAGTGCTCGCCGAGTACGCCGTCTATGGCGGCGATTCAGCGGGCTACAAACAATACCTGAACGACATCGCTTCGGCCGAACGGGAGCAACTGCGACAAGTCGCAAATGAGTGGCTGGGACAGCAAGCACCCTTTGTCGCACAGTACCTGCCGTTTCCAGAACGGACCGAAAACACTGAAGGGGCCGATCGCAGCATCTTGCCTGAACAAGAGGCGCCCGAGACGGCGCAATTTCCTGTGTTTTCTCGCACTTCTCTGTCCAACGGCCTGGAGGTTGTGCTGATAGAACGACCCGACATTCCCCTGCTGAACCTGAGCATGGTTGTTGCGGCAGGCTACGCCGACGATGGCGACTCCAGCGACGCGATGTTGGCCATGGCCATGCTGGATGAAGGCACCGGGCGCCGCGACGCACTTGAGATCAGTTCTGAGCTGGCATTACTTGGCGCCACACTGTCCAGCAGAGCCGGTCTGGACGGATCCACGATTACCATGTCTGCGCTGACGGATAACACCGAGAAATCGCTGGAGCTATTTGCCGACCTTATTCTCAACCCTACGTTTCCAGACGGGGAATTGCCCAGAGTGAAAAGCGAGCATATTGCTGCAATCAGGCAAGAGGCTAACCAGCCGCTAAATATGGCGCTTCGTGTTTTACCTTCCCTGCTATATGGCGAAGAACACCCTTATGCAAAGCCACTGACAGGCACTGGCACCGAAGCCTCGGTTACCGCAACGTCCCGCAGCAGCATCGCTCAATGGCACCAGACCTGGTTCCGCCCCAATAACGCCCGGCTCGTTATCGTCGGGGATACCACCGAGGAAGAAATACTGCCAAGGCTGGAAAACCTGTTTGGCAACTGGCCTGCGGCAGAAACACCACAGCGTTCAGTTAGCAGCGCCGAGCCACCTGCTGAGCCCAGGCTTTACCTGATAGACAAGCCCGGGGCTGTGCAGTCGGTTATTGTTGCTGGAGAACTGATAAGCCCATTGAATAATCCGCAAGAGGCCGCTATCGAGGCCATGGATGACATTCTGGGAGGGCAGTTCGCGGCCCGCATCAATATGAACCTGCGGGAGGACAAGGGCTGGTCTTACGGCGCTCGCAGTCTGGTCAAGAATACCGCGGGACAGCGTCCCTGGTTGGTCTATGCGCCCGTACAAAGCGACCAAACCGCCGCCGCACTGGCGGAAATGCACCGCGAGATCAGTGAATTTGTCGGCAACAATCCCGCCACAATCGAGGAGCTGGAGCGCATACAGCGCACCAATATCCTGTCACTGGCCGGTCGCTGGGAAACGGGGCCTGCAGTTTTGAAAGACCTTACCAGCTTACTGGTCAACGAGTTGGGTGACGATTACTGGAACAATTACGCTCAACGATTGAAGGGACTGAGTCTGGAGCAAGTTATCTCTGCTTCCAGGTCCACACTCAATCCTAACCAGCTAACCTGGGTTGTCATCGGGGATCGCGCAAAAATACAGGCCAATTTGGAAGAGCTGGGAATCGCCGAGATTGAACTACTGGACGCACAGGGCAAGACAGCGAATTAGCGCTAGACTGTAGCTAAGGAACGACTTTGACCCTGTTTTGAATCCGCGCTGCGCGCATCAATAGCAGAGAAAGAATGGCTTCATCGAAACCTGCATCAAATCACAGAGCCGTGATGGAAAGGCGCCAGTTCCTGCAGGCTCTTATGGTTGGAATGGGCAGTATAGCCCTGCCCGGCTGCGATCAGCCTATAGAAGCGGGTCGCTATACCGATGACGATATCGCACTGCTGGCGAGGCAGCGAATGGCCGAAGCGAAAGCATCCGGGAAGGGGCCGTTCGGGCCACAGGTTTATCAGGGATACCGTGGGCTATCCCGCCTGCCCTGGTTTGAACTGGATAAGAACGGTCAGCTGATACTTATCGAAGAGAGCATACAGGGTGTTATCGATGTCCATGCCCATCTGGGAATGTCCGTTCTTTTCTCGCCCGACCTGAATTTACAACAAACTACTGACCGGGTACGCCACCTGCTCGACTGCGACGCAACTGATCCAGGCTGCAACCTGGACCTGGACATTTACATCAACGGTAACTTTGACGCAGAGGCGCTTAAACAGCTACAGATTAGCACCATTGCCCAAGGCCTCTGGGGTAGCCAGTATGCCGAAACCCAAACCATTCCCAACCTGATTGCTGAAATGGACGCCATGCACGTGGCCAATGCATTTATACTGCCGATCAAGATGGGATTACCCTTTGGAGACAGCCAGACAGCTCACTGGCGCAACGAAATAGACAAGGCCAATGCCGACAGGCGACTGATCGCAGGGCTTTCAGCGCACCCCCGCAAGTCTGACTGTATTACTCAGATGAGAGAGCACGCTGCTACCGGCGCGCGCCTGCTGAAACTACATCCAACGGTACAGAAATTCTATCCTGACGACCCTGCTGTTATGCACGTGTATGAAGAGGCGCAGAAGCTCGGCCTGGTTGTTTTCTTTCACGGCGGGCGTGCCGGTATAGAGCCCGAGTCCCGGCTTCGCTATGCCATGCCCCGCCACTATGAGGCCGTGCTGGCCGAGTTCCCCGGGTTGCAGGTTATCATGGGGCACGCTGGAGCCCGCGATGTTGAGGCTATGGTCTCCATGGCACAGCAGTACGACAATGCCTGGCTGGGAATTCATGGCCAGGGTGTTACCAGTCTGGCCGATATTATTCGCCGTACCGGCGGCCATCGTCTTCTCTTTGGTACCGATTGGCCTTTCTATCACATAGGCGCTTCACTGGCGAAGGTGCTACTGTGCACCGAGCGAGAGGGTATGCAATCTATAAGAGCTGCGATACTCAGGGATAATGCACTCACTCTCTTCCCCGAGTTGGCGCCCACATCTTGATCTGCCACGATACGGCGGATGACTGGTAGGAAAATCACTGGAGACTCACAAAAATGATTACTAAACTGCTGCGTAGCGCACTGGCCCTATTCGCGGTCACCGTCACATTACAGGTAAATGCCGACACCATGCCGAACATCGTCATACTCGCCACGGGCGGAACCATCGCTGGCTCAGCCGCAAGCCAGACCCAGGCCGGATATACCTCCGGGCAGGTGGGTATCGATGCTCTGATGAACGCTGTGCCACAGATAAAAGAGTTAGCCAATATCAGTGGCGAACAGGTTTCCAATGTCGGCAGCCAGGATATGTCTGATGCTATCTGGCTGGAGCTGGCGGCACGTGTCAATGAGCTACTCGCTAAACCGGAAGTCGACGGCATCGTCATCACCCACGGAACCGATACGCTGGAAGAAACCAGTTACTTCCTGAACCTCGTGATTGACAGCAAAAAACCAGTGGTAATGACCGCTGCCATGCGCCCATCAACCGCCTTATCAGCAGATGGCCCATTAAACATCTACAACGCGGTCGCGGTGGCTGCCGACAAGGACGCTCAAAACCGCGGTGTACTGGTTGTCGCCAATGATGACATTCATGGCGCAAGGTCATTCACCAAAACAAGTACTACAGACGTACAAACCTTTAAATCAATAGAGTATGGGCTCATCGGTGTCAGCCTGTACGGCAAAAACCGTTGGTTCCGATCGCCATTTCACCGCCACACCAGTGGCAGCGCTTTCTCGGTTAACGACGTTGACGCATTGCCGCGTGTTGATGTGATTTATATCACCGCCGATGTGTCACCTGACCTGATCACGTCTGCTGTCAAAAACGGTGCCAAGGGTCTTGTCACGGCCGGCGTTGGCAATGGCAATATGACAGGGCCCGCACTAGAAGCCGTGAAGGCTGCAGTCGCAGATGGGGTGATTGTGGTGAGAGCAAGCCGTGTGACCAGCGGGTCGGTTGGACGCAATGTCGAAGTGAATGACGACGAGTCCGGTACTTTGGCTTCCGGTGAACTCAATCCAGCCAGAGCGCGCATCTTGCTTAAGCTGGCGCTACTGAAATCATCTGACCCCACCACTATCCAGCAGTACTTCTACGAGTATTAACCGTACGACATGCCGAATGACAGCCAACCCTCAAGCGGGGGCTGGCTGATGTTCGGTCCAGCGAATAAGAAATACCGAGAGCAGCCCGGTTGCCGCAAAACCCAGTACCAAAGGCGCAACAGTGCCATCAAAGACAGCGCCAATAGACCAACCTACCGGTAAGGCTATCAGTGCCGAGACAGTGCCAACCACCGCTGCCCCCAGTCCCGCCAGGTGCCCGATCGATTCCATAGCCATGGCATTCAAATTGCCTCCCACTACGCCGTGACAAAACATACTCAGTAAAAGCCAGACCATAAACGTCCACAGCGGCGGCACTCCGCTGAACAGAACCACCAAAGGCAGATAACACAAAGAGGCTGCACTGACCGCAACAAGTGCACCGGTAGTCATGTAGGACATTCCCCTACCCACAACCAGGCGGGCGTTAAATACGCTGGCGGAACCTATGGCAAGTGACGCCGCACCGAAATAAACTACAAACCACTGGCCGGTGCCAAAGACTCCCTGAAACACCTGCTGGGCAGAGCTGAGGTAGCCGATAAAGGCTCCCAGCGTAACTCCCATCACCATCGTGTAACCCATTACAGCGCGGTGCTGCATCACTTCCAGCGCTCCAGCCATTATGTCTGGCAAAGAAAACGGTCGCCTGGCCTGCGGAGGAAGCGTTTCCGGCTGGCGAACTGCAAACCACATAAAGCCGAACAGCGCAGTCACTAGCAGTAAGGCAAATATGGCCCGCCAATTCATAAGCAGAAGCACGGCCTGGCCTATCGCCGGGGCAATGGTGGGCACAAAAATGAAAATAGCCGCAACAATCGACATGATTCGGGCCATCGCGCTACCCTCGTAGCCATCGCGAACGAGAGCGACACTGACAATGCGAGGGGCCGAGGCACCCAGGCCCTGCAGGAACCGCCCGGCAAGCATGATCGCAAAGCTTTCTGCCAACATGGACAAAACGCAGCCAAAACCAAAAATCAGGTAGCCACCGTAAATCACGGGCTTACGACCGTAGCTGTCTGACAATGGCCCGGCAAATACCTGACCGACAGCCAGCCCGAGAAACATGATAGACACGACCAACTGCACACTGTTGGGGTTAGACAACCCCAGATCGGCGCCGATTTCGGCCATCGCCGGCAACATCGCATCGATAGACAGCGCCACAATTGACACCATCAAGGCGAGCATACTTACAAACTCGGGAATCTTAAGCGCTGCGGATTGGCGGCTCACCGTCTTTCCCTACCTCTGCTAACGCCAGGGTGGATCAATGCGATTCAAAGAAATTTGATTCTTGCCAGCACGCCATCGTGCTCGCCGGTCACGTTGGTTATCTGCTCACCGTCAAGAAACCCAATAACGACTGCCTTGCCCGCTATGGGTGCCAATGAGTCAATCTGAAAGCGGCCTGAGGTACCGCGTATAAAACAGTCTTCGTCGAAGTAAACCGCATCAGACTCATCAATTTCGTCAAAAATTATCGTGTCCTGCCCAACCAGCTTGACGATATCTTTCTTTGAGCTTATTTCTACAGACTCCAGGGTCTGCTTCACTCCATCTATCAAATATGCGTGCATCTGCGACTCCTTGAAAAAACGGCTAAGACCCATCTGGGTTCATTGTAGTGCAAGGAAAGGCAATGACGTAGGAGAGATACTTACAATTACCCATTTAGATACGAGCAGCGCAACCGGGAATGGCTATTGGACCTGATTTGGCGTAGTTTAAAATCCCCAACGAAAGTGACCAATAAGGGAGTTGATAATGTCCATTGTAACGGCGTCGGAGTACGACGAATTCTTTGCCGCGGTCAACGAGGCCTCGGCTAATGTCACCTGGTGCGCTCTGGCCACCATTCACGATGGTGTACCCAAGGTGAGAATGGTACATCCAACCTGGGAAGGTGACGTCCTGTGGGTTGCCACGGGGGCAACTACGGCCAAGGCAAAGCAACTCGCACTTAATCCCGCGGTAGACATCCAGTACCAGGTAGCCCCGCCAAACTTTGTGCACGTAATGGTTTCGGGCACAGCCGAATTACTTGACGACCAGGCTACCCGTGAGCATGTGTGGAAAGTGATGGACTACGATCTCACCGACTTTTGGCCAGAGGGGCCCAGCACTGAAGATTTTGTGGCGGTCAAGATTACCCCAAACCGGGTCGAGCTATCAGAAATGTTCGGCACCGTTAACAAGCGCGTCTGGCGACGCTAGCGCTCTTCACCGATTCATGCCGAGTCAGCCTTGAAAGGTATTAGTCGGTAAGCATCACCATCGCAGACGATGTGGCCTGCCGTTGCACCCGCGAAATGCGTTCCTATGATCAATGTAGGCGTATCGGCATATTCCGCAAAGACCTGTCTGCGTGTGGTGTCGGCTGTTGCAGCATCAACATCAGCCGCACTGCCCCAGTCCAGGCGCGCCATTTGACAGGGGTGGTGTACGAAGTCACCCGTTATCAGGCCCTGCTCCGAACCTGAATTGATTTGTATGCTGACATGCCCCGGGGTGTGCCCCACCGTCGGCACCAGGGCAACCTCGCTACAGACTCGATGGTCAGTATCAACAAGGTCCATAAGCCCGGCATCGAAAACTGGCCCCACCGAATCGTTGAACACCCGTTGATTAAACTCAGCGATATCCGTGCGACTGAAATAGTCGTATTCGTCACGGGCGATCAGATAGCGGGCATTGGGAAACGTGGGAACCCACTCCCCATCTACCAACATGGTATTCCAGCCCACGTGATCCACGTGCAGATGCGTGCACAGCACGCAATCGACCTCCGCGGGATTAAAGCCGGCACTGGCGAAATCAGCCAGGAAGCTGGTCTGTAACTGGTGCCAATCCTTGTAGGGCATGCGCTCTTTCTCATTACCTACACAGGTATCAACCACGATCAGCTGATCCTTTGTCTCTATGGCCAGAGCATGAACACTGAACTTGAGCTCCCCCTCTTCGTTCATGAATTCGGGCTTTAGCCAGCTTATTTCTCTGCAGGCCTCGGGTGCTGCGTCAGGGAGAATCCAGGACGCGCCACCGCAACTCTCCAACTCTACTATCTTGGTAATGGTAACGTCGCCTATCTTCCATTTTTGCATTTCGATTTTCCCTCAGGAGCTAACCAGCCCACGTCCCATTATCCACGGCAAATCCAGCAGGGTCTTGATGCCGGGTTCAGCCGCAATCACATACGGCACTGCATTCAAGGCATGCATGCCGGTAGCAAGCAGACCATCTTCTATCCAGTCAGCTTCAAAATTAATCTGCATCCGGGGCTTACCTTCGATAATGACCGAGTTAACACCCTGGGGCCAGTCTGGAGCTACAGATTCATGCATACGCCAGACCGTTTCATGGACGATGACTTTACGGCCATTTTTCACGCCCGCCCACTCCCAATGCTGGCCTGCAATCGTACCCTGCCTGATCGCGCCCGCAGCCGGCTGCAAATCGGCGGGGGCATAGGCCCGCTCCATCGTGTCTTCAATCGCATCGAGCTCAAGCGCCAGACCATCAGCCATCATCTGTATATTCTCCCGGAACAACCCGGTAAGCCAGAAGTGGTGACGTTGCGCCGTTTCGTTAAACGCCTCGTCCGTCTTACCAAATCCCATCATATCGAACATGATTTCAGGTGAGGGGTAGAACTCAAAATTGGTAATTTCACGCACCAGTACCTGGTCGATCTCGCTGGCCAACGCAGTCATTGTCAGGGGCAATAAATCGCCCAGCCAGCCGGGGTTCAGGCCGGTAGAGTGAAAGGTACTACTGCCCTGACGACAGGCTTCTTCCAGTCGCGCCACCAGTTCCGGGCCATGCACACTGGGATACATATAGCCCACCGTGGTGATCACATTTTTACCAGAGGCAAGAAGTCGACAGATTGTGTCTATATCTGCATCGGGATCATCCCCGTAAACGAGCGAGGGCAGCGGCGTGTGGATAACGACGTCGGCCTCGGTCGCCAGCATCACCTCTATGTCTCGACTGGCTTCTACACCCAGCGCTTGAACACCGGCAATCTCCCCGGCATCGCTGCCCGCTTTTTCCGACGAGTACACGTACAAACCAGCCAGCTCAAGGTCGTTTCGCCGCGCGACTTCGCGAACAATTGCGCGGCCAATGTTACCGCTGGACCACTGAATAATACGTGTCGTCATTTACTCTCTCCTGTCTGCATCCCACGCTGCCTGCTTTGCATTGCCATTTTCGGCGCAGCCATGTTTAGATAGCAAGCATGTCTGTTCTTCGTCTGGACGCTATAGAAAAATCCTATAGCGGCACTCCTGTTCTGGCCCAAACCAGTCTGGAGTTTGCACAAAATAAAATAACCGCCATCATCGGTCGCAGCGGCTGTGGCAAGTCTACACTACTGCGAGTCTGTAACGGGCTGGTGACCCCGGATCGCGGAGCGGTTGAACTCTTTGGCCAGCCCCTGGACTACAACAACCTTCCGGCACTGCGCCGGCGACTGGGCTATGCGGTGCAGGGTGTCGGTTTGTTCCCCCATTTTGATATCCGGAAAAACATCACGCTCCTTGCTCGTCTTGAGGGTTGGGACGATGCAAAAATCGATCATCGGCTACACGAATTACTGCAACTGACTCACCTAGAAGAAGAAAAGTTGACGGCCTATCCGCACCAACTCAGCGGTGGTCAACAACAGCGCGTTGGGCTTTGCAGAGCAATGATGCTACACCCTGAAGTAATGTTACTTGACGAACCCTTTGCGGCAATTGACCCCATCACTCGTATAGACATGCACAGACAGCTGCTGGAGCTTCATCAGGCCGAGCCCTCCACCGTGGTATTGGTAACCCACGACATGCATGAAGCAATGCGCCTGGCAGATCATATTGTGGTCATGTCGCAGGGAAAGATCGATTGCCAGAGAACGACCGCGTCACTGCGCGAGGAAAACCCTGGCGTTGGACCTGACGAACTCCTGCTATCGCTGCTTGGTGGCGCTGAATGAGTGAGCTATCCACATGCTCCAGGCTGGTTCTGGTCGCCCTTCTCGCCGCGCTGTTTTCACTGTCGGCAAACTTCAGTCACTCCAGGGAAGTTCGCATAGCGTCCAAGACATTCCCGGAAAGCTACATACTTGCAGAGATCGCCGCACAATTACTCGAAAGCCACGGCATAGAGGCACAAAGACAGCTAGGCCTGGGGGGCACCCTCATTGCGTTTGAAGCACTCAAAGGCGGCTCTATCGATCTTTATCCAGACTATACAGGTACGCTGAGTCAGGCCGTACTGCAAAGACCTGACCTTAACAGCGCGCAATTGCGCGAGGCACTGGCTGACGAAGGGCTGGTAGAGGCCGCCGCATTTGGGTTCAACAACAGCTATGCCATAGCGCTTGATGAGGATATCGCCAAGCGGCGCAATATCACCAAAATCAGCCAGCTTGCCCAGCATCCGGATCTCGATCTTGGCTTTTCACTGGAGTTCCTGAATCGGGGTGATGGCTGGCCCGCATTACAGGCCGCCTACCAACTACCACATCGCCCGAGCGGCATTGAACACGCTCTCGCCTACCGGGCTGTGTCTTCAGGCAAGCTGGCAGCCACCGACGCCTACACAACTGACGGAGAGCTGGAAAATCATGCGCTGCGCTTACTGCAGGATGACCTGGAGTTTTTCCCGCAGTACGACGCCATCATTCTGGCGAGAATAGATCTATCGCAATCGGCTATGAGCGTACTTAAGCGCCTGGATGGCAGTATCGATGAAGCCACCATGCGAGCACTGAATCGCCGCCTCGCAAGCAGTGACTTGCAACCGGGCCAGGTGGCCGCTGAATTTTTGCGAGACAGCGGATTGGCGAAGCCGGGCAGCGTTACGCCGCCCTCCACGACATCGCGTATCCTGGGTTACACCGGCACACACCTGAAACTGACACTGACCGCCCTGTTACTGGCCTGCCTGCTGGCCATCCCCGCGGCGCTGATACTTGCGCGCCATGACCGCATCGCCCGCGCCCTGCTATACGTCACAGGCTTGATCCAGACCATTCCCGCCCTCGCCATGCTGGCCCTGCTTATCCCGCTGGTCGGTCTGGGCCAGACACCTGCGGTGATAGCGCTTTTTCTCTATTCCCTTTTACCGATCGTGCGCAACACATTGACCGGAATTTTCAGCATCGATCCGCTGCTCAAGGAAGTCGCCACCGGCCTGGGCCTGACGCCGGGCCAACAACTGTGGCAGGTAGAACTGCCACTGGCCGCCCCTACCATACTGGCTGGCGTAAAAACCGCGGCGATTATCAGCCTGGGCACTGCCACCCTGGCCGCCTTTGTCGGAGCAGGTGGTCTGGGCGAACCCATCATCACCGGACTGACCCTGAATGATCATCGCTTGATACTGGAAGGGGCAATTCCAGCTGCAGTGCTGGCTATTCTGGTGGAACTATTCTTCGAAGCTATAGAACGATTGACGGTGCCCGCTCACCTGCGCAGTTAGGCATATCTTTATGTGAACCCTGTGAAAAGCTGGTAGTCTTAGCACCCATCAGCGGTCAACACAGTCGGGACATGCTCCGCCATCAATCAACAACCACAGCAGCTTGTGAGAATACACAACAGGGAGCCCCTGCCCGTTGACTGACTCATTATTGCTGCAGCTTTATCTGCACACTCGCAGTCAGTCCGTAGCCTTTTGTGCGTCATTGGAGCACGAGGATTATGGCCTGCAAGCCGAGGACTTTGTCAGCCCACCAAAATGGCATCTGGCGCATACCAGCTGGTTTTTTGAAACCTTTTTACTCAAGCCTTTCGATAGTGCTTATGTCACGCCAGACGAGCGCTACGAGGTACTCTTTAACTCCTATTACAACGGCATAGGCGAGCAGTTCCCAAGGCCACAACGCGGTCTACTATCCCGACCCACAGTCGCGGAAGTAATGGACTATCGCGCATACATAGATAAGGCAATGACAGCGCTACTGGAAAATACCTCCCATGCTGAACGAGAGGCTATAGCAGCGCGCACGGTACTGGGCATAGAACACGAACGGCAACATCAGGAGCTGTTTTTTACTGACATCAAGTACTCGCTGGCAATCAATCCTCTTAAGCCAACCTTTATCGATGTAACAGAGGGCGAGCCGACAGCGGTCTCAGCGCTGAACTGGCATAGCTATGAAGCCGGCTTGCAGGAAATCGGTTATGCCGGCACCGGGTTTTGCTTCGACAACGAACTTCCGCGGCACCAATCCTATATCGCCGCTTTTGAGCTGGCAGATCGACTGGTGACCAATGGGGAATACCAGCAGTTCATCGATGATGGCGGATATCAAAGACCCGAGCTTTGGCTTGCGGACGGCTGGGCCACCGTTCAGGCAAAAGGCTGGCAAGCGCCCCTCTACTGGCTGGGCGATGGCAAGGAGCCTATGGAATACACACTGCATGGCACCGTTGCGCGATGCGCCTCCTCCCCTGTGGTCCACGTCAGTGCTTATGAAGCGGACGCCTACGCCCGCTGGGCAGGCGCCAGACTCCCAACCGAGTTCGAGTGGGAGCTTGGGGCAGCCCACGCTGCGGCAGCCGATGCTGGGGCAGCCCTTGCTGCGGCAGCCGATGCTGGGGCAGCCCAAGCTGGGGCAGCCCACGCTGCAAACACCAACGAAGGCGTCGATAGCGGCTATTATCACCCACGGCCTGCACCGAGCGGCCAGGGGCTGAAACAACTTTACGGTGACTGTTGGCAATGGACCCAAAGCGCTTATAGTCCTTACCCGGGCTACAAACCTTCTCCGGGGGCTATCGGTGAATACAACGGAAAATTTATGAGCAATCAGTTGGTCTTGCGCGGCGGTAGCTGTGTGTCCAAGCGTGAACAGCTAAGGCCCAGTTATCGCAACTTCTTCTATCCACAGGACCGCTGGCAGTTTAGCGGCATTCGTCTGGCGCGAGACCCGGCGTAAGCCAGGCTATAGCGACAAAGGATGTCATGACTCAGCAACAGGCACTTACAGACAACGTCAGTTTCCGAAATGAGCACCCTACCGTGGGCGACAGTAAGGAAGAAATTCTTGGCGGGCTCACGCAAAGTCAAAAGGTGATCAATCCGAAGTTCTTCTACGACCAGCGCGGCTCAGAACTCTTCGACGAGATAACACGACTTCCGGAGTACTACCCTACTCGAACAGAAGTCGCCATTCTGACCCGCAACAGCGAGGCGATCAGCGAAGCATGTGGCCAGGGCTGCCTGTTCATTGAGCCCGGTAGTGGCAATTGTGAAAAGGCCAGACTGCTGTTGGATAACTTGCGACCAAGCGCTTATGTGCCTATTGATATCTCCGCAGACTTTCTGCGTGAAGCCGCTTTACAGTTGGGCAAAGAGTATCCTTGGTTGCGAATTCACGCCGTGTGCGCGGATTTCAATCACAGCTGGTCTTTTGCAGAGGATCTCCCGGCGGGGAAGCGAGTCATCTTCTACCCCGGCTCAACCATAGGTAATCTTGAGCCAGAGGCAGCCGAGCGCTTTTTGCGTCGCGTTAGGGACATTGTTGGCGCGGACGGCGGCGCATTAATAGGTGTTGACCTGCACAAGTCAGAGGAGCGACTTAATGCAGCCTACAATGACTCCCAGGGCGTTACGGCTGATTTTAATCGCAATGCTCTCGCCCAGGTCAACTCTCTGTTAGGGGCTCAGTTTGAGCCCACCCTGTTTGCCCATCGCGCATTCTATGATCCGAACAAGCGGCGTATCGAAATGCATCTGGTGAGTAAGCAGGCGCATTCCGTAAAATGTAATGGTGGCACCATACGCTTCAGCGAAGGCGAAACAATACACACCGAGAACTCCTACAAATATACGCTTGAAGCATTCTCCGCACTGGCGCTAAAGGCTGGGCTAACCCTGGAGCATAGCTGGCTGGACGATGATCAGCTGTTCAGCGTGCATTACCTCAGTGCCGCCTGAAATCACTGTAAATTCATGCGTGAACGCTAATCTTGGCTGACCTTCACCCCCTTCCAGAATGCGACGTGACCGGCGATTTCAGCAGCTGCTGACTTGGGCTCCGGATAGTACCAGACCGCATCCTTATTCACGTCGCCGCCTACATCAAGGCTGTAATAATGTGCGGTGCCTTTCCAACCGCAGACAGATGTATGATCGCTGCTGTGCAGGTACTCCTGACTAACGCTATCCAGTGGAAAGTAGTGGTTACCCTCCACAACAACAGTGGCTTCTGACTCTGCAATAATTTGATCATTCCATCTGGCGATCATATTTTCTCCCTGCCTGTTTATAAGGCCTCTCTGATTAAAATTCTCAACATCTACCAGGGGATGCTCTGCCCTGCCCAATCCAGGTAAGACAGCTCTCCGTCTTGCTCCTGCTGATCAAGCAGTGCGACCAACTGACCCGCTACAAAGTCGGTTGTAAAAAGCTTCCCCGCAGGCACATTGGCCTGAAATGGTTTTGACAACTCAGTATCGGTAGTACCGGGATGAAAGGCGACCAGCTTTACACCACGCGCACGACGTGCATATTCAATCGCCGCAGACTTCAAGAACATATTGAGCGCTGCCTTGGACGATCGATAGCTATACCAGCCACCAAGTTGGTTATCCCCTATGCTACCGACACGCGCGCTAAGCACGGCAATCACCGTATCTGGCGAGCGCCGTAGCGGCTTCGCCAACGCCGACACCCAAGCAGCGGGGACAACAAGATTCACATTCATTACTGCCTGTAACGTTTCGCCTGTCACCGCATCAAGTGCCTTCTCAGGGCTGAAACCATCTCCGTGTAAAACCCCTGTACAAATCACTACTCGGTGCAAGTGAACATCGCTGGCGGCGATGTCGGCCACTACAGACTGTATAGACTCTTCGCTCTGGTCACACTGGATCCAGCGCAGTTGATCATCGTGGCCCACCATGGCCGCAGGACAAGCATTACGACTGACTGCCAGCACGTGAGTCGTCTCATCCTCGAGATAACGACGCACTACGGCTGCACCAATCCCACCCGAAGCGCCGACAACTAAAACCGCGCTTTGCACACCTCCTGACTCGACCGCTGTCATACTATCGCTCCCCACTTTGTGAGAAAACCCGGCTCTTCAAGCGCTGCCAAAAAGATTGGCTTCGTGATTCCTCGGTAACGTGGTGGGAAGCGGGTACGCCGTTTTCCGCATACCACTGCTCCCACTCGAAGGGTGTCAAAGTTCTTGGCGGTGCCTTTTGCTCGGCTCGCCTGAGGGCATAGTGACGCAGCGAGGTATCAGCGCTGGGATCAGTCTCGCCCAGTATTGCTTTGATACGATTATGATCAACTGCCACCTGCTACTTCTCCCGGTTGCCGACATACCCACATAGTTTGGAGGCAATGGCGCTCTGGCCAAATATCCGTTTTCATAACAGCGTATACGCACATCGCACAGTAACCGATTGCCAGCGCTATCAAATCTAAACCGATGCCCCTATAGTTGGCCGGTATTGAGTGACCGTGCGGTATTGAAAGGAGAACTCGTGAGCAGTAAACGTATTCTGGTGATTGGCGCCGCGGGCCGGGTGGGTTCACAAATTGTCGCCGAGTTACTGCGGCAGCACCATCACGTAGCAATGGTTGATGCGCTACCTGAACAGGCTTTGGCTCGCCGCGCTGGACGCCTGCTCAACGATTCCAGGCTGGCCATCAACCCCTGTGCTGGCAGCGTCAGTGTTCACGGTGGTATCGATGCGATGGATTGCAACTCTGTTACAAGAATTCTGCTCAGCGAAAAGCCCGACCTGGTGATTAACTATGCGATACCTATTACCTGGGATGCTGCCAAGCGTTTACCCAACTACGGCGCCATCAGCGAGGCAGGGCTGGGAGCCTTCACGCCCATTCAGGTGCTCACGCCTCTAAGAATCGCGCAGGCTATACACGATTCAGGCCTGCATACCCACTATATGGTGGGCAATCTACCCGACATCACTATCCCGATAATTAATGGCCTTGCACAGCAGGGTCATTTGCAACCAGCACTCTGCGGCGCAGGAAACGTAGGCTTGAACCAGATTGCAATGAGGCAGCAGGCTGCGCGGGCGCTACAGGCTGACTTTCAGGACGTAGACGTTTCTCTGGTATCACACCATCTACATTGGGTAGCACCGCGCGAGCCTGGTTACAGTAACGAGGGCCCATTTCTGGCGGCAGTGACACTGGCGGGAAAAGATGTCAGCGAGAACTTTGAGGATTTGCGCGAGCTAATGAACGAGGGGGTAAGACGTCACTATGAAGCCGATGCATCCTTTTCATCAACCACTGGCATCCTTGCCAGCCGTGTCGCGATGGCAATACTGGATGACTCTGGCAGCACCCACAAGCTACACGCGCCAGCCCCCAATGGATTGCCTGGCGGCTATCCCATCACTGTGAAGAACGGTGAGGTGTCTGTGCGGCTGCCAGAGCATTGGTCGATTGAGCATGCCACTGGGTTAATGGCGCAATGCCACAAGTTGGACGGCGTAGACGAAATCTCAGCGGACGGCACAGTGACCTTTACCGACATCGCCCGACAGGTGCTGAAAGACGAGGTCGGCTTCGAACTACCGAAAAAAATGCAGGCCCATGATATCGAGAGCGTGGCTAAGGCCCAGATGGCATGCATGAACAGGCATTTTCAACAGCTTGCTCCCTGAACGAGTTCGCCTCTGAACCGCCCGTCAGGCCTGGGCAGTCACCAGCCAGGTCGCGGCATTCATACGCACCCCTGAGTCATTTTGGTAAGGGGAAAGCGCGGCTTCGACCTTAGCTTTGGCCGCTTCCCCCTCTTCACCCGGGTGCTCGGCCATATAGCTTGAGAGTGGACCGATACGGGTCTGAAACAACATCGCCTCGTCCATGGTGGTGCCAAGCGTCAGCTCTCTTTCAAGCGAATCAACTGACACGGAGCTGAAGCCAGCGCTGGTAAGCGTCTCACGCAAACAGGTTTCGTCAGCCAGAGAGAATGGACCGGGGGCCTCGGGGTCAGGTGGCGCGGCCGCGGGCTGCAGCTCCTGAATAACACCGCCGGGGATCGCTATCCAGGGATTGACCATTAGGCTCTGCCAGCAAATGAAAACCAGTCGACCACCCGGCACCAGCGCTGCTCTGATATTACTGAATGCTGCAACCGGATCGGCAAAAAACATAACACCGAAACGGGAGAACGCCAGCTGGTGATCGGCGGTATAAGTCGTCGTCGATGCATCGGCAACCCCGAACGTCAGGTTTGAAACTGCCTGGGCCCGCCGCTGTGCCTCTGCCACCATGGGAGCAGAAATATCCACTCCCAGCACCTGTGCACCCTGCTCTGCTAGCTTGAGACTGGTTCCGCCACAGCCACAGCCCACGTCAATAACCTTTTGCCCTGCCTGTGCGTTCGCATGTGTAACGGCTACCGACGAAAGTGGTTCCAGCAAGCGATCTATTAACGGGTAGGTTTCCACCCAGTTCTCACCTGCGGAACCATTCCAATATTCAATTTGCTCAGAGTTGTCTGTCATCGCACTAGTACCCTCATCTGTAAATCACCGTCTCGAATGGCGGAGTTAACTGGCTAGCGGGCTGCAGCAAGGCTAAACCCGGCCATCAGTTCCCGATTCTCCCGTTCCCTTTGCTCCAACCTTTCGATATCCGCTTGGGGACGGCCCAGTTCCTGCAAAACTTCGGCCGAATGTTCGCCCAGCTCTGGCGCATGCAGCCCGGGCATATCGCCCTGGCCGTGAAAGCTGAACGGCGTGTTAGCAACCCGCATAAGGCCCGCGGAAGGGTGTTCAATATCAACCAGGGCACCCTGCTCCATGATCTGCGGATCACTGGCCAGCTCATCCAGCGAGTTCACCTTCGCCACAGGCACTTCATAAGCATCCAGCCGTTGGCAAAGCTCATCTGTTAACCATGACGACATGGCCTCATCAAGTAGCTGCTGCAACAGCATTCGGTTTGCCAGCCTGCCTGGCAGTGTGCTGAAGCGTTCATCCTCATGCAGATCAAGGCCCAGTAATTCACACAGTTTTTCAAAAGCTGCGGCTGTGGCCAGAATTACTGAGACAAAGCCGTCCCCGGTTTTGAAAATCTGAAACCAGTCCGCCAGTGTTCCACTCGTTTCGGCCCCATCACCCTGAAAAGTATGTGACCACATGACATCAGGCCACTGAAAGTAAAGCGCGGAGGACAACATCGATATGGGAAGGTGCTGGCCCTCCCCTGTTTTAGCGCGCGCAAGCAGTGCTGCGGTAATAGCCTGAGCCGCCGTATAGCCGGTGATTTTATCGAAGATAACTGTTCGAATATTCTCTGGACGCTCCCCATGCTGCTCGGACGCGGCCCCGGTGGTCGCCTGAATCAAGGGGTCATAAACCCGCTTGTGTTGATAAGGACCAGATTGTCCGTAGCCCGACACTGAGGCATAGACCAACCCCGGGTTTTGCGATCGCAGGGTCTGGTAGTCGATGCCCAGCTTTTGAGTGACTCCAGGGCGATAATTTTCGATCAGTACGTCGGCGGTGGACACCAGCTGCAGAAATATTTCCTTGTCGACAGCGTGTTTCATATCGAGCACAACCGAGCGCTTATTGCGGTTAAGCGTGGCAAACATGGCCGACATACCATTGCGGCGATCGCCCATGAAACGCGCCAGGTCACCGGTCATGGGCGGCTCTATCTTTATGATATCAGCGCCCTGGTCACCCAGTATCATTCCGGCTATGGGCCCGGATACAGTCGAGGTTAATTCAATAATCCGGTAACCATCCAAAGGGCCAGCCATTGTGATCTCCCTTATAAACTCAAAAAATCAACTTTCAATACTAGCAGACCGTCAGCTGAACGCATTTTCTTGCTATCATCCGCGCATCAGATTAAAGGAGTTCGTCCGATGAGCCAGATGGAAGACAGCCGAACACTGCCCGAGATGCAGTTGATGGATGCCGAAACACTTAAGTGTCCATACCACTACGACAAGACCCTGCGCGAGGAAGCGCCGGTTTATCAGGACCCTACCTCAGGCGTCTACGTTGTCTCAACCTATGAACTGGTGCGAGAAGCACACAAGGCGCCGGGTGTTTTTTCCAACGAATTTGTACTGGCGGCGGGTTCGGCAGATGCCATGGACCCGGATATCAGGGCCGCAATGGAATCCTACCCAAACACTGGCAAGGGCACACTGCTGACCATCGACGATCCGCAGCACAAAATTTATCGCGACGCTGTCAAAGCCTTCTTCACCGCCGACAACTTCAAAACCTATGAGCCGTGGATCAGGGAACTTGCAAAAGGTCTTGTTGAGCAACTGGCGAACAAAGGAAGCTGTGACTTTATCGAAGAGTTTGCCCGCCCTCTGCCACTGCAGGTGATCATGCACGTGCTCGGTATACCCCTGGAGATGTTTGATCAGGCCTTTAAGTGGACAGTCGATAATGTGACAGTGCTGTCCCAGATGGCGGACAAGGAAACACTGATTGCCGCCCACGCTGGCGTCAAAGAAGAATACGAGTGGTTTGAGCAGGCGCTGGCTGAACGCAAGGGCAAGCCGGTAGAGGATCTTCTCGGGCTGGTGGCCAGCACCGAATACGAAGGCAGGCCCACCACGCTGGAAGAGCAGCTGGCCTATTGCACGCAGTTTCTGGTCGCGGGCAATGAGACCACGACCGCAACACTTGCCGAGGGTATGCGGCAGCTCAGCTTGCACCCCGAGGAAGCGCGCAAGATCCGCGACGACCGTTCACTGATTCCCAACCTCGTTGATGAATCGCTGCGCCTGGCCTCGCCTACTTCAAACATGTGGCGGCTGACCCTGTCCGAATACGAGCTAGGCGGCGTCACTATCCCCGCTAACAGCATGGTGTTACTCAAGTATTTCTCTTCAAATCATGATGAAGCAATGTTCGAGAACCCTCTCAAGTTCGACGTGACACGCAGCAACGTCAAGCGACACATCGCTTTTGGTTTTGGCGCCCACGTCTGCATAGGCCAGCACCTGTCCAGGCTGGAGATGATCGTCGCCTGGGAGGAAATTTTTGCACGGTTGGATAACTTCCAGCTCGCCGTGGCCGACGATGAGCTCGAATACATGCCCAACATCCTGTTGCGAGCGCTTGAGGAAATCTCGATAAGCTACGACGTAGTGGCATAAAGAGTCGCATAAAGAGCGGCATAAGTAGCGGCATAAAGAGTGGGCTAAAGGGCAGGAGAACCACATGGACTTATTGGAAATTTCAGAAAAGCGCAGCATGTCACGTGAAGATGCTGCCGCCCTGCTGCGCAGCATCGCAGATTCATTATCTCGCCATAATGACGTCGAATTCATCCGCGACGGTATCAAACTGCGGGTCGATGTGGCCGACCAGGTCGAGGTTGAAGTAGAACTGGAGATTGAAAGCGATGAGTCCAGTCTGGAAATCGAGATAAACTGGTAGTTTTCGATTGTCAGCTGCCTCAACAGCACAGATTTGATCATTTTTTAACCAATCTTGTCCTGATTGGTGTCACCGTTATTCTCAGGTGGCTGGCGCGACTTATCGTTGGCGCAAAAAGCCTACTATTGCCGCCACCGAACCCGCGAAATGTCCCCCAAGTGTATGTATAATCCCGCCCCACGCGCCCGTAGCTCAGCTGGATAGAGTAACTGGCTTCGAACCAGTTGGTCGGGAGTTCGAATCTCTCCGGGCGCGCCACTTTCTTTTCACACAGGAAACACTGAATGCTTACTGCTAAAAATCTTGAACGGATAATGGAATTAGAAAACAGCCTACGGGCAGAATATCAGGTACAGCTGGACGCCAAAGATGCCGAAATCGCAGCTGCCGCCAAAGAAAAAGAAGAACAGAGCGCCGTTATAGCCAAGCAACTGGAGCAAATCAAAGAGCTCTCGCCACAGGTTGCCGCCAACAAGCGAGTCGAACAGCTCAACCGCGAGCTGAACCAGCGCTGTGAAAACCTGCAGGAAGAAGTCACTACGCAGAAGAAGCGTATAAAAACCATGCAAAAAGATCTGGCTGCCGAACGCGAGCAATTAAAGACGCTGCAGCAGTACGATCCCGCTCGAATGAAGAAAAACCTCGACAGCAACAAGAAAAAGCTAGCCGAGAAAACGGCTGCTGCTGATCTGCTGCAAAAGAACCTTAATAAAGCAAAATCAGAGAAATCAGAGCTGCAACGCGAAGTGGAAACGCTGGAAGCCAAGGTGGCTGAGCTGGAACCTGCTGAAGAAACGGTTCAGGAAACGGAAGAAGCTGCCGCCTAAAACGGCAGTAAACAGGCGCAGCCCAAATGGCTGCGCCCGGCCCAAGGAATCAGCCTTTGTTCTTGGCATCCTCTGCAGCAAACTCCGCATAGGCCTGGGCAGTGCCCTGGGCCATCTTATCGCCATCAAACGGAATCGACATTTCCGAAGTGAACTCCATAACGATACGCTCTGGTGTATCCAGAAATCGAATGAACATTTCGGGGTCGATACCGGAGGTAAATTCATTGCCTTCATCGTGGTCACCGCGTGACGCCATCCCCCCGGCAAGCAAGCCATACATCCACAGCTTGGTCTCCTTGTCGTCGTGTATCACGGTATGGCCCTTGTAGGTGACAGTCTTACCGCCGCCCATAGGCGTGCCTGCACTGGAAATCACAATAGCCGATCGGCCATCGCGGGCGATCGCCTTGATCCGCAAACGCTCGCGCGTCGCTGTCATCCAGATCTTGCCATCCACCGCCACGTATGCCGTGGTAACACCCAGCGGGTGCCCCGCCTTGTTAGCCCAGATAAAGGTACACTCACCGCCGGTCTTGACCAACTCTGCTTCCCTCTCAGGATCCAGTCGGTACCGCTTTACGTCGTCATAATTTACAGCTTGTTCGGTCATAGTCTGTTGTCCATTTTGGTTTAAAAAACGTGTTGCCCTGGTTTGCCCTAGCCAACCAGGGTTCTAACCGGGTCCGTGCCATCCCAGTTTTCAGCGGCCGCAGCCACCATGGCATAAAAGTCTCTAATGCCGGAATCCTCTTGATACAGCTCTACCATGTGACCCAATACCGCCGAAGTATCCACGTAAGCGAATCGGGTTCCGGTCTCCGTTGTTGCCAGCGTAGCCGTGGGGAAACCCATATCAGCGTAACGCGAGAGCTCCGTATCAAGCTCTTCACTAAATGTCGCCATATGGTGAAGCCCCTCTTCCCCCGGCTTGTATAGATCGCGAAATGCCGAGGGCCCATCATTATTCTGCTGCACCAATTCCATCATTACGTTACCGCACTGGCCATAGGCCGAGGTGTGGTCGAGTTCGCTGGCGGCACCGCGATACAGGCACTCAGACAACGGTATATGCTCGAATATAAAAAATGGGCCAGCACCCATAAGTTCGACCATGCGCTCAGCGGCGACTGCCACATCATTCACAACATAGGCGTTCTGCACGATCGCGCTGGGTGGCGGTAAAATCATGGCGTCAGTGTAGGTAGCACCGTTGCATTGTGCAATCGCTGCCTGTATTAAAATCTCGTAATTCCACTGGTTTTATCGGGCAAAGCGCCAATGCGTCTGCAGCAGGCTGACCACAAAAACCACTTCCGCGAAATTACCGACCAGAAACCCCCAGGGCTGCCCACCCGTGGCGCCGTTGACAAGGAAAATAAACAGCGCACCGAGGAAAAACCAGGGCCACCCCGCTACCCGCCAGACAGCAGCAGCCATGGGCAAGACCAGAATATTCGTCAGGATGGTGGCTACAGGGGGCATACCGGACACACTGCCCAACTTGGACACACCAAACACCGACTTGGGCCCCAGTTCCAGCAATATGACCTCATGATAGAAACCCCAGACCAGAGCACAGGCTGTAAAGAGCCAGCAGAAACCTGAAAAGAAATGATTGCCCGCCAATGTCACCCCGGCCGACCGCATCACCGAAAGGCCGTAGAGCGTGAGAAAAGGAAGTACCAACGCATGTAAGATGAAACGAGGGACATTCGCAGCGGCATACCAGCTCGCCTCAATGAACCAGTTGCCTACACCCTGTAAGAGATTGTCATAGAGCATTCCAAGCAAGAGAAACCTGAGCAACCACAAGCGCGCAGCAGCTGGCTCTTTATCCTTGAAAGTCCATAGCAGTAGCATCAAGTCGACTGCGGCAAAGAGCAATAACAGGCCGTTCAAAGCATTCTCCAGCGGTGGGTAACGGACGACAATATACCGCACTTTGTTGGGCCCCCAGAGGCTCCGAATACCCTGACTTGAATGGTCGCAGAGAAACCTCTACCATTCCCAAACTTAACGAACGTTCAGTCAGGTTGTTTTTATGCCTACCACTGCCGAGCGAATGCTGGTGATCGCCACCGAGCAATTCGCCGAAAAAGGCTACGCCGGTGCCTCCATGCGTGATATCGCATCGGTGGCAGGTACTACTCAGGCCGCCATATATCACCACTACCCCAACAAGCAGGCACTGTATGACGCCGTGCTGGACAGACACTTTGCCGCAGCGATTCCAGCCGTTCTGTCGGGTTTGTCGGAGATACCCGATCCAGAAAACAGGCTGCGGGAATTAGTGCAGAGAATCATGACATTCGCCGATGCGGATGCTCAATTCAGGCAGCTGTATTTGCGAGAACTGCTAGAGGGCAACACAGAACGACTGGCGACACTGGCAAATAATATCTATGGCGCGATGCAGGACAGCATTGCGAGCCTGGCGAAGGACCTGAACGACGGGGCTGACGTGCATTTGCTGCTTTTCTCCATCATTGGATTGATCTGTCACCACCTGGAAGCACGTGAGCTTGCCATGCTGGTGCCAGGCAACCCGCCGGACAATTGCGAGCTGGCAACATTGTCAGAACACATTTCCCAACTTCTTCTCGGTGGTATCAAAGGACTATGAGCAGCCCTGCTAAAGCAATCGCCCTCGCCTGTTTACTGACTCAGCTGGCTGCCTGTGACTCAGCCACTGACAGCGACAATGAGGCACAGGCAGAAGTCGCAGTACGCGTCACGGCGCAGCTACCTGACTCCCGCGATATCGATTATGTCCTGTCTGCGCTTGGCAGCATCGAGAGCATCAGCAGTCCTACGCTTTCTGCGGAGACGGCCGGGCGTATTACCGAAGTATTAGTTGACGTGGGAATGACGGTTCAGCCAGGACAGCTCTTGGCTCAAATAGATGACACCTTGCACAAGATTCAGGCGGAGGAAGCCGAAGCAGAACTCCAACGCCTGGCCGTCATGGTGGAAAACCAGAGCAGCGAAGTGCAACGCCTGCAGCGCTTGGCCAGCTCCCAATCGGTGTCCAAAGATCAACTGGAAGATCAGCAGGACCAGCTGCGCATGATGACTGCGCAGAAACTTGTTGCTAAAAAACGCTGGGAGCACGCTGAACAATTAACCATGATGACCGCCGTACGTGCACCGCATGCAGGTTCTATTGCGCAGCGCCATATTTCTCTGGGTGACTATGTCTCTCCCGGACAGCCGCTTTTCGATCTGGTCGCCACTGAGAGATTGCGTGCGAGGCTGGCCTTCCCCGAGCAAGATGCGTCGTCCATTACCAGGGGCCTTAAAGTTCAGTTGCGCAGCCCCGCCGTACCGGGAGAGGCCGCCATCGGCACCGTCTCGCAAGTAAATCCGCGGGTTCAGGTCGCCAATCGCTCCGTTGAAATTCTTGTAGAGTTCGATAATCCGGGTGGTTGGTATCCAGGTGGCAGCGTCGATGCCGAACTGATTGTATCGAGTCGCGTCAACGCGATTACAGTGCCCAGAATGGCCGTGGTCATGCGGGACAACAAGGAGATTGTCTTCGTTGCTGGCAAAGATGACAGAGCAGTAGCGCGACCGGTCACACTTGGATGGCAGGAACCAGGCTGGATAGAAATAACCAGTGGCCTGCTGCCCTCAGATCGAATCATCATCGAAGGCGCCGCCATGATAAAAGATGGTAGTGCAGTAAGCCTGAGCGACACAATCGAATGAACTTCGCCAGTATATTCGTCAGGCACAGGGTCATGGCCTACATGCTTAATGCCGCTATCATTTTGTTCGGAGCCATAGCCGCGCAGGGAATAGGTACGGACAGAATGCCCAGCTTCGATCCTCCGGCACTGGCCATCACCACGACCTATCCCGGGGCCAGCCCAGAGGTAATGGACAGCAGTGTGACCAGCGTGATCGAGTCGGCGGTGAATACTGTCTCAGGAATAGACACGATTGAATCGGTATCCGGTCCAAGTAACTCCAGGATTTTTGTACGCTTCCTCACCCACAAAAGCTCGGACGTCGCCTTCAACGAAACGCAAAGTAAGGTTAACCAGATACTCAACGACCTTCCTCGAGAATCCGAGCGACCCGTTATTGTAAAACTGGATCCCAACGAATCCCCCGTCATACGCCTGTTCATTACTGGAGACCGCAGCTTGAGCGAACTCAGCCAGCTTGCGACAGAAAAAGTAATGAAGTCTCTGGAATCAATCAGCGGCGTGGGTGAAGTGGTCGTTGGCGGCGGCCGTGAACGCAAAATCCGTGTCGATCTGGACCTGGATAGGCTATCTGCGTTGGGACTGACAGCACAAGATGTCATCAACGCCTTCAGCCGAGAGCACGTGCAGCTGCCCGGCGGTTACCTGGTGGGCAACCAACTGGAGAAGCTGCTCTATCTTGACCTGGAGTATCACAGCATTGAAGAGCTGGGTGAGCTTGTGGTGGTTTCCAGGGACCAGGTACCGGTAAAACTCAGGCACATCGCCGAACTTACCGACGGGCTGGCAGACAAGCGGGCCCTGGCAAGGCTGAACGGTCGCGAAGGCGTTGTAGTCAGCGTGCGCAAGGTACAGGCGGCAAATACGGTAGCGATCGTCGAGGCGGTAGAAAAAAAACTTGATAGCGATATCCGCCCCGGACTACCGCACGGCGTAGAGCTACTAGTGGCCACCAATGAATCAGATATCATCAGCTCGGTTATCGCCGCCCTCAAAAGCCACCTTGTAGAGGGCACGTTGCTCGCGGCGCTTGTGGTGCTTTTCTTTCTGCTTAATGGCGCCGCCACGATGATTATCAGCACTGCCATACCAGTCTCGCTGGCCGGCGCCATTATGGTGATGTATTTTGCTGGCTTCACCATAAACACCCTCACGCTCTCGGCATTGTTGTTACTGATAGGGGTAGTCGTCGACGATGCCATCGTAGTGCTGGAGAATATTCACCGACAACACGAAGCCGGACCGGTGGACAAGGAAACCGCCGCTATACGCGGCACGCAGGAAGTAATCCTGCCGGTGATGGCTGCTTCGCTCACTCTGCTATGCATATTTGGCACGGTCATTTTCATGGAGGGAATGGTTGGTATATTCATGCGCTCCTTTGCGGTGGTCGTCGCCGTGGGTGTCACTGTTTCAATATTGGTGTCCCTGACGCTGACACCGGCTCTGTGCGCGCGTTTTCTCAAACCCTACGCGCCGCCCAGTAACATCATCTCTTCATCTATCGAAGCGGGGCACCGCTGGGTTGAACGGGGCTACGCCAGGTTACTGACCTTCTGCTTGAAACACAGAGCGATGATCATGCTAATCAGCCTTGCCATCGTGGCCTCCTCCGGTTGGTTCATGAGCCAACTGGGCGCCGAATTTTTCCCGGAAGACGACGAGTCCCGCTTCCAGGTTCAGCTGGAAACACCACTGGGCTCATCGATTGACTACATGACTCAAAAACTGGACGAGGTAGAAGCGGTCATCGCCGGGCAGGAAGAAGTCATAAACTACCTCTCGGTCGTGGGAAGGCGCGGTAGCGAAGACGTCAACGAGGCGATGGTATACGTATTGTTAAAACGCAAGAACGAACGTCAAGCCTCCCAGAAGGAGATCATGACAATCGTGCGTGATAACCTCAATACGGTTGCCGGCGTAGAAGTCTTCGTCAACCCGTTCCCCATTTTTGCCGCGATGTCTTCGTCGCCTTTCGAAGCGAGCATTACTGGACCGGAACTCGAGGTAGTGGCGGGCCAGGCCCAGCGCATGGATACCCTGCTGAAGCAAAAGAAGGGCATGGGTGATCTGCGCCTTGGACTGGAACTCTCACGCCCGCAACTGGTTTTTGAGATCGACCGCGCCAGAGCTAGGGCGATGGGCATCAGCACCCAACAAATAGGCGATACCATCAGGGTGCTGGCAGGTGGCGCGGATATCGCCAAGTACAACAGCGTGCCGGGTGACGGCGATCGCCACGATATACGTATCGCGGCACAGCGTATTTCAATGCAGGATGTGCGCGATATCGAAGGTGTTTATCTCAAGGGTCCCGGAGAACAGTTAGTACCACTTGCTTCTGTAGTGCGGGTGCAAGAATCCACCGGACCGGCGATCATCGAGCGCAGGAATCTGCAATACAGTGCTGGCTTCGAATCCACGCCCGAGGTTGCGCTGGACGAAGCTGTACGCATCTTCGAAGACCAGGGCATGAAGATACTGCCGCCAGGATATGGCGTGGAATTCTCTGGCCAGGCCGGTGAGCTGGGTAAGACCGGACCCTCCATGCTCTTTGTGTTCGCAACGGGGCTAATTCTTGTCTATATGGTACTTGCCAGCCAGTTCAACTCGTTCCTGCAACCGGCACTGATCATGCTGGCTCAACCACTGGCGATTGTCGGCGGTGTTTTCGGCCTTTGGCTTGCCGGCCATACGCTGAGTATTTTTTCAATGATTGGGCTGGTATTGCTGGTCGGTTTGGTTTCGAAGAACTCAATTCTGCTGGTTGACCTGATCAACCAATATCGCCGCACGGGAATGAGCAGCAGCGAGGCAATTTTGCAGGCCTGCCCCAGGCGCATGCGACCTGTATTGATGACCTCCATGACCATTGTTCTTGCCATGTTACCTGCCGCCATAGGTCTGGGGGCAGGAGGCGGCCAATACGGCCCACTGGCGGTGGCGATCATCGGCGGCGTGGTGTCCTCTACCCTGCTCACCCTGGTCGTCGTGCCCGTGGCCTACTCGCTATTGGACCGCTGGCTAAAAGACACCAGTACAGCGGCGGATGACACGGAAGTGCTGGTCGCCAGCTAGTCCTTGATCTACACTCTTCCTCCCGATTTTACTGAAATAGGAGTGTAAAGAATGTTTAGTCACATTATGGTCGGCACCAACGATATGGACGCCTCCAAGGCATTTTACGACGCAATACTGGGCGCTCTGGGCTATGAGCCCGGCACCATTGATGACAAGGGGCGCTGCTTTTACTTCACCGAAACCGGCATATTCTCCATTTCGATTCCCATCGATGGCCAGCCTGCAACTGCAGGTAACGGCAGTACGGTAGGCTTTGCTGTGGATTCACCAGCAGCGGCCGACGCCTGGCATGCCGCCGGTGTAGCTAATGGCGGCACCACGCTTGAAGATCCTCCTGGCATCAGAGAAGGTGGCTTGGGCCAGCTTTACCTGGCTTACTTGCGTGACCCTTCAGGGAACAAAGTCTGTGCCCTTCACCGAGTGGGCTAGCCAGCACTCATCGGTCTAATGACTAGCCGGGCCGGGTAGCCTCCGGGCCGGCAATTTCCATCGCTTTCTGGTAAGCCGGCCTGGCAGTCACTCGTTCAACATAGGCCTTGGTATTTGGCATGCTGTCGTCGATGACACGCGCACCCAACCCTGTCAGTGAAGTCAGGTTAAATACAGACATAATGTCCGCGCAGCTGAACTCGCTGCCCGCCAGATAATCCGCCTTACCCAATCTCGTTTCAATCGCTTCATAGAGGCCAGCCTCACGGCGTAATGTCGTCGTCATCATCAGATTGTCAACATCGGGATCACCACCGGCTGTTTGATAAGCCATTTTGATGAAAATCGGAGTTTGCAGGTTATTGTTGAACTGCATCCAATACAGGTAATGCGGGTACTCCGGAGAATCCACAGGAACTGACAACTTACCCTCGCCATAGCGCTGTGAGATGTACTCAACGATAGCCGTAGATTCCGCCATCACCAGTTCCCCATCGGTAATTATCGGCGCGGTTCCCGAGGGATGCAGTGCACGATACTCGGGAGGAGCCAGAAAGTCCTCACCGCGGTCGTACCATTTCAGCTCATAGGGTAACTGCAGTTCCTCCATAAGCCAGACCACTCGGTCCGACTGCGACACGCCTAGATGATGAATCGTGATCATATGTAATCCTGTTCGAGTTTTGTGAAGTGATTAGAAAACTGAAGGAAGGACAAGCAATGCCTGCCCAATTCTCGAATACGCTGACGATAAAACCGGGTAACTACTTCTTCTTTTTGTTTTTATCTTTGTCTTTGCTCTTATTTTTCTTGTCATCTTTGTCGTCATCGTCAATCGAATCTCGAATCCGATCTTCCCAGGAGTCACCCCCCTTACTGCCATTACCCGGGTTCTCCCTCTGCTTCTGGGCGGCATTGTCACGCCCGTGCTCACCGGGGTTATCAGGACGCCCTTGTCCCTTGCCGCTTTGCTTATCACCATCTATCGAACCGCGAATTTCATCGCGAATCGCATCTTCGATGGATGAGTTCTTATTCTTGTTCTGGGCGTGAAGCGGTGCTGACATGACAAGGGCCGCACACAATACATAGATGAACTTGTTCATAACTAATTCTCCTGGTAACCAGAGTTCTCACGACGCCTTACACTACAACGTCACCGCAACTAATGCACCCCATTGGACACTGCTTTTCATACGGTGTTCCGAGGTAACAGGCTGGTCATAGAGCGGCCCGCCAAAACACGCAAGACCCCGGCCAGACGATGATCTATAATTGTCTACAACATCATGTGACCAAGCGAGTGAGCCATGCGACCTGCCACCCTGATTATCTCCCTGCTCCTGGCCCTGTCTACCACGGCGTTTGCGGACGGTGAAGCCGGCACTATAAAGATTAGCCGCGGCGATGCCGCCATAGAGCGCAATGGCAGCACACTGCCGGCCTCCGTTGGTAGCGCTGTACTGGTCAGTGACCAGATTGTTACCGGCGAAGACGGCGCTGTTGGCATTACCTTGCGCGACAATACCAGGCTGACTGCGGGTCCCAACACCACGCTGGACCTGAATACCTTCAGCTTCGACACCACCACTCACGCCGGGGCAGTCGACGCATCGGTAACACGCGGCTCACTGTCAGTAATCTCTGGAAAAATCGCCAAGGCCAGCCCTAATGCTGTTCGCTTCAACACCCCAACAGTCACCCTGGGTGTAAGAGGTACCGAATTCATTATCGAAGTGGACGAACAGGAAGGGAGCGAATAACGCCATGGAAGCACTGCTTGCCCCGCTCTTCGCCATCTACCTGATGATCGTCTATAGCGCACCGCCCGAGCCGGAGCCACCGGCAGTGACAGATACCATCGTGCTGCTCCCTGACCAGGACGGCAACGTCGGTAAAGTGATAGTCACCAGCGCCACCGGTGAACAAACACTTGATACAGCCTACGCAACCGTTGATGTGAAAGAAGGCGGCGCCTTGGACACGCGCACGGAAACACAGGACGGCGTTAACGATCGCTTCGGTGCCCTTCTCACGGCCAAGCCGCCTGAACCGCGATCCTTTATCGTTAATTTCGAGACAGGCTCCAGTGAAGAGCTGACACCCGCTTCACTGCAAACCATCACCGAGATGCAAGCGTTCCTGAGTAATCGGCCTGCCCCTGAAATCACTGTTATCGGGCACACAGACCGTGTAGGTAGCGATGAAGACAATGATGCGCTATCCAGGGCGAGGGCGGAAACTGTGCGCCGCCTGATCGAGGCCAGCGGCGTCGAGGCTTTGAAAATGGACGCAACCGGCCGCGGCGAGCGCGAGCCAGTGATCGCCACTGCGGACAAAGTATCGGAGCCACGCAACCGGCGAGTGGAAATCAATATCCGGTGATAGCGCTGCGCCAATACACAGTGTACTCAACAGGTTAGCAAGCAGTGCATACTGTGATCGGCCTGTTGCGACGGGCATTCCTTTTTGGACGGGGCCGCCCTATCGCGCTGCTCATCCTGCTTTGGACCACAACGCTCAGCGTTATCTCCGAGCTGCCTACGGACCCCACCGTAGAAGAGTTATCCGGAGACATTACCCGGCCTTTTCGCAGCGCCAGGCAGTTTCTTTTTGACAGCTATCAAAAATACTACCCGCGGGAGCCCCTGTCTCAACCCGTTACTATCGTCGCCGTCGACGAGACCAGTCTGGCGCGAATCGGCCAATGGCCATGGCCACGTAACAAACTCGCGGAGTTGATTGATGCCATCGATTTCTATCAACCTGCCGCCATCGGCTTTGATATGTATATGCCCGAGGCCGACCAGACATCCCCGGATCAGGTGGCCGACAATCTGCCGCCGGGCGCACCCGCGGGACTGGCGGCCCAGCTAAGGTCATTGCCCAGCCATGAAACGCGGCTGGCAGAGTCTTTGCGCAGCGTTCCCTCAATACTGGGCGCAGCAGGCTTTGATTTCGCCACCTATACCAGTAGCGCAGGCTTGCGCACCGCTCCTGTAAGCGTAAGCGGTGGTGATGCACTGCCCTATGTGCGCCGCTTTGAAGCAGTCCTGGCAAGCCTTCCTGAGCTGCAGGCTGCCGCCCGCGGCCAGGCAATACTTAGTGTCGATCTTGAGTTCGGGGTCGTTCGTCGCATTCCGCTGGTCGTCGCGATTGGCGATGAAATCGTATCTGGACTGGCCATGGAGATGCTGCGCATCGCGACCGGATCTACAGCGGTTGAAGTCGCGGTGGGAACACATGGCATTCAGTCTGTGAGTGTTGCCGACTTACAAGTGCCCACCCAAAGTGGTGGCGAGGTTTGGCTGCACTACTCGAAATCAGCTGCGACGGCCGGGCGCTACGTCTCTGCCATTGATGTTCTGGAAGGCCGCGCAGACCCCGGGCAGCTGGAAGGCAAGCTTGTCATGCTGGGGCTTACTGGCTCCGGGCTGCACGATATGCGGACCACCGCGTTGAGCGAACTGGTTCCTGGCATAGAAATTCAGGCCCAGTTACTTGAATCCCTGTTCGACGGTCGATTCGTATTGCGCCCCTGGTGGATGAAGTGGCTGGAGATTTCGTCCATCCTGGCTATTGGTTGCTTTCTGGTGTGGTTCATTCCCCGCACAGACTCCAAGCTCGCGCATTTTTTGCAATCAGTCCCGCGGGCTTCGATGTGGCTGACGGTAACGCTGAATATCCTGTTGATTACGCTTGGCTATCTACTGTTCCGCGCAAGCGGACTGCTTTTTGACGCATCGTCCTTTTTCATTATTCTGTCGGGCGTCATGGGCAGTCTGGTATCCAGTGCCATCATCGAGATCGACCGTGTCGCCAAAGACCGTACGGAGCAAGAGCAAATGGTTCGCGAGGCCGCCAATCTGGTTGCCGGCAGGCTGGTTACACGAATAGATGCCCAAACAGAGAAAAGCAGGGATACAAGACCACAAAGAGTCGCCCGAATCAGTCGCGCATTGGCCGAAAAGGCAGCTCGGCACGCAGATTTTTCGGCAGAGTTAACGGCTGAGGCTATCGATCATATCAGCGAGGTGGCACCGCTGCGTGATGTGGGCATAGCAGCATTAGCGGCGGACAGACTGCAGGGCGAACCCTTAAACGAACACGAACTGGCACAGATCGAACAGTACGGCGAGGTGGCCGACATAGCTATTGATGCGGCACGTAAAAAACTTGAACACGATGGGCTTGCAGATACCGCAGAGGCAAAAATGTATCTGCGATATTTTCAAGAGATCGTGGAATCACACCATGAGTGGTGGAATGGTCAGGGCTATCCCAAAGGTCTGGCGGGTAACGAAATTCCTCTGGCAGCACGTATTCTCGCCGTTGTAGATTGTTATGAAGACCTGATTAAGGACCAGCCTCATCGACCTGCACTGGATCATGCAGCGGCGATGACATTTATCCTTGAGGCAGCTGGCTCCCAGTTTGACCCGCGGCTGGTACCTTATTTCGAAGAAGTGGCGAAAGAAGCGGTGACCTGAATCCCGGCAGAAAGACCAGTGGCAAACCGTTCTGCAATATATTTTAAGGCGCCTGGAGGCGACCATGACACAATTACAAGCCAGCTTTGGTCAGCGCGCACTGTCGGCGGTAGAGCGCGTAGGCAATAGACTGCCCGACCCCGCTTTACTGTTTGTTGGGCTCCTGTTCATCGTATGGATTTTTTCCTGGCTTCTCTCTTATGTGACCTTCGATCTCATCGACCCGCGCAATGGAGAGAACCTGCAGGTTGTTAACCAATTGTCGGGAACAGCGATTACCACCTTTTTTGCCAGCATGGTCAAAACTTTTGCCCACT
This sequence comes from Halieaceae bacterium, assembly GCA_039964455.1. Lineage (GTDB taxonomy): Bacteria > Pseudomonadota > Gammaproteobacteria > Pseudomonadales > Halieaceae > CALJFL01. Next base: position 150,534 of record JBDVXK010000021.1, read on the forward strand.
TTCATCCTATAGGCGTTGTACTGGTGGCGATGTTGGGCATAGGCGTGGCCGAGCATACAGGCTTCATCAATACCGCTTTACGCGCCATGATGAACGTAACCGCACGCTGGCTGCTAACCCCCATGGTAATTCTGGTCGGGATTGTAAGTCACACAGCGGCTGATGCTGGCTACGTTCTGGTAATTCCGCTGGGCGGGGTAATTTTCTACGCGGCCGGAAGACATCCATTGGCGGGCATTGCCGCAGCATTCGCCGGTGTATCAGGTGGATTCTCCGCCAATTTTATCCCCTCGGCCATAGATCCCATGCTACAGGGCATATCACAATCGGCCGCACAGATTATTGACCCTGACGTTTCGCTCAATCCGCTCAACAATTTCTTTTTCACCGCCGCCTCATCCGTGGTGATCATCGCTCTGGGATGGATTGTCACCGACCGGATCGTCGAACCAAGACTCGCAGACACGCCACTGGATGGCGACCTGCAAGACCTTCCTACCATGGAGGCATTGACCGACAGGGAGCGCAGCGCCCTGAAAATCGCCCTGGGTAGCCTGCTGGCTGGCATCGCTGTCCTTGCGATATCCGCCTGGCCAGAGAGTTCCGCCTGGCGAGGATCTTCAGGCTCACTCACCGAGCGAGGAGCGCCCCTGATGGCCTCTATCGTGCCGCTAATCTTTGTACTCTTTTTGTTACCGGGCATTAGCTACGGGGTGAAGGCGGGTACGGTCACAAGCGCAAAAGACATCATCGATGGTATGACGAACGCAATGCATAACATGGCCTACTACCTCGTTATCATGTTCTTTATTGCGCAGTTTCTGTATGCATTTTCAGCGTCCAACATGGGAATACTATTAGCCCTGAAGGGAGCGATAATACTGAAAGGCCTCGGCTTGCCAGCCGCCCTGACGATTACCGGTGTAGTGCTTCTAACGGGTCTGCTGAACCTGTTTGTAGGATCGGCGTCTGCCAAATGGGCCCTACTCGCACCCATTCTTGTGCCAATGCTGATGGAAGTGGGCATATCTCCTGATCTGACCCAGGCTGCCTATCGTGTTGGCGACTCTACTACCAACATTATCACTCCGCTGATGCCGTATTTCCCGCTGGTTGTTGTGTACTGCCAGCGCTACCTCAAGGATGCAGGCATAGGCACAGTAACCGCCTTAATGCTGCCCTACTCTCTCACATTTATTATTCTTTGGACTGCATTCCTGCTGGCATACTGGGCATTAGGCGTACCACTGGGATTACAATCCAGCTACATTTTCTAGAATAATAGGGCTGGATCAAAAGCTGCCAGGGATTGGTTCCGCAAGCAGGCGGCTGTAAGCGCGACGGGTATCTCTCTCTGCGCTGTCGTAAAGTCCTTTGCAGGGATTCTTTGACGTTGCCACCCAGCGGTCCCATAAACCTTCCGCCAGTATTGATAGCCCCCCTGTCGCCACCGCCGCTCCACCAGAAACCGCTGCACCTTTTGCGTCAAAGGCCAGCTGCGGATTCGCAAGATTACCGCCCAGTTTTATGTAAGGGGTAATCGCCTTACTCACACTTATTCCAACACCTCTTCGGGAACGTGTATTAAACGCGATATCCAACCTTTCGTTTTTCAGGTTTACGCGACCGCTTGCAACAACATCGACTTTATCCGTTCTGATGGCAAGTCCAGGAACCACGTCCATAACACCACTCTTGAACAGTGCCGCACCGGCATGGCATTCCAGGTTGGTATAGGGCTCTGATTGTGCGGTGGGTACTAAATTTTCGAAAACCTCCCCTACGATGTCGCCAAAGAAAAGATCCAAGCCGCGATTATTCATTCGCCCGCCACCGCCACGAAAAGCAACTGCACCATCAAGGCTCCCTGCCCATTCGCGAAGGCTTGCGCCCTGCCCACTGATGCGCAGCCGAGATAGCGTTTTCTGATCCTCGGTTAAGTTGTCCGTAAATACCCAAATAAGTGGAACCCGCCGGCTTCTGATATAGAATTCAAAGGCACCACCCTCTTCTAGACTGATAATGCTGGCCATAGCAGAACCTTCCACCTTGGGACCATTCCACTCAAATTTTTCGATTGTAAGCTTACCGTTATTGACACCCAGCGCCAGCTCAACCATGGCATTCAAGTCTTCATCAACATCCACCGCATTCGCGGTATATGCCAGCGATCCCTGGAGGCTATGGAGCCAGCTGAAATCCAGTTTAACGTCCGGAATAACGCGCTCAGCCAACTCAACTTTACTGAGTTGATCGGTAAGCTCTTCAAGGGGTTCTGATTGACCAGCCGCAAGCCTCTCTGCTTCGTTGGCTTCCAACTCGTCGACATCGGGTACAAGGTGCGTCAAGTCGACATGGTTGGAATGCAAACGCACATCTATGGTCGGAACCTCGGAGAATTCGAACGAAACGCTACCGGAAAGATCAGTTTTCCCGTGACTGATGGCAACCGGGCTTAGCGACAATGCCCCGTTGTCGCCACCGAGTTTGGCTTCCACTGTATAACTCATGTCGGGCAGAAAAAAATCCGGATCAACACCGACTATCTGACGCAGACTGGCGGAGCTACTGCCTGAAAGACTTAAAGAGCCCTGCCCGGCCAGACCCGAGCCTTCACCCTCAATCTCGAATTCTGCGTTCAATTGATTCCCGGCGATATTCCCGGATAGCAGTTCTATTTTGATTAAAGGTGGCAGGTAGACGAGATCTGCCTGCAGGGTAAATGGGTCGACCGGAAGCTCACGTCCTAGCCATGGGCCAAGCACCTGATCCAGGTTATCGCCCTCCGCACTGAATGAAATAGATGAATCCGCGTACTTTTCCCGATTAGACAGCAAGGCATCCAGCGACACCTTACCCCCAGCCAGGCTTGCACTGGCATCACTCAGCCGAAAACCATCAGACCCATTAACAAGCTTACCGGCCGCATGGAATGGCAACACCAAATCAGGAACATCTTCGATAACACGCAGGAGCTCCAACACGTTCGGCCCGCTTGCAGACATGCTCAGATCCAGGCCTTCCAGCGTTATAGGATTGCCTACAATACCCTCGAAGGCCGCAGTGCTAGCGCCAGAAATCACATTGGCATCACTCACTAGCAGGCGACTCGGCGAGCCTCCGAACTTAGCCTTCACGTCCAGAGGAAAACGCTGCAAGGCCTCCACTTGTAAGCCATAGCCGCTGAGCATGTCGGCAAGGTCTGGCGTGGTGAGATTCATGCTCCCGCTAAAGTTACTGGTCGCAAGCAATGCCTCGGTTTCGCCGGTGATAGCAAGGTTAAAGCTATCTGACGTGAACAGGCTGTCCTCAATTTGCCAGACCTGATCGCCGCGACGCAGATTTGCTGTAAGGCTGAAAGGCTCCGGTGGCAGGTTAACAAGGCCTATGGTTTTTCCAAAGATTGCCATGTTGCCAGCCTTCAAACTGGCTGCCAGGTCGGTGCCGACAAAATCCGGGCCTTCGCCGATCACCCCTTTAACCACCACTGAGGAATTGTCGCCTATCACCGCAACGTCCAGAAGCTCCACTCCGTCCTCATCCGACTTCAACTCTGCAGTTATCCCATAGGGAACATCGGGCAGTTCCGTCATGCCTATGAGAGGTGCAACCAAAGACAGGTTAAAGCCCTCCGCTTTAATGGTCGCCCGCCAATCGTCAATTTCCGGAAAAGCGGGCAATTCGGCGTCAATACTCAGTCGGGTATCACCGGCAGTTGCACTGGATTTAGCCAGCCCCATAAGAGTCCCACGCCTGTAAGCACGTCCACTCACTGCAAAGGGCAAGTCAGGCACGCCTGCGATATCAAACATGAACCCCAATTCCTGCAGGGATGGCCCGGCAAGCTCATAGTTCACTTCTATACCATCAAGCCGCAAAAAATCTTCAATGGTAGCGTCTACATCAAGCTCGAACTCCTCCAGCGACCAGGAACCGACAACCGCCACAGTTTCTTCTTCATGCGATATTCGCGCGTCAAGGGCTAAGGGACCATCACGAACCTCTGGCATACCCAGGGTGTCGAGCAATAGTCGTGATGTGGGCGCCCTGACCTCCAGCGCAAGGTCTGGCCCCGCAAGCGACCGCGCGTCGGCAATCGAGCCTTTGGCCAATAGCTGTAGTTGCCCCCAACTTCCATTGATATCCAGCTGCAAGTTTTTACCGGCAAGCAGACCGCCAACAGGACCGAGAAAGCCATCAATTTTGAAGGGAGTAGCATTGAGGTCGCCGTCAAAATCGACTTGCAGCAGTCTATCTTCGGGACTTTCTGCAATGACGCCTGACAAGGTGGCTAACAGGTCCTGATCGTTATCTTTAAAAATAACTGTTCCGTCAGTTACAGCTACATCGAGAAGAATAACGGGAAAGGGGCCGTCACCAATGCCGTCAGCATCCAGGCGGTCGCTCTCTAACAGGGGTTTTTCCTGCGCAGCCCACAGATCCCAGGTGGCAGGGTGATCATCAATGCGTTCAAAATTTACCCGTGGCCGTGTCAAACGCAGCGAGTGAATCAGAATGGGACCCTCACGCCACAAAGAAGGCAGATTAAGTTCTAACTCAAGCTCGTTGACCGAAACAAAGTGGGCCTGCTCCGACCATTCCGGGTTAGCCAACGATACCCCGGTCGCTCTGATACGGGCATCCCAGGTGAGATCGGCCTCCAGTAATTCACCTATGACCAACTGACGATTAAATACCCGAGAAAGCGACCACTCAAGAACAGGTTCAAGCCGAGCAGGGTCACCACGAAGATAGACAAAACCGCCGGCGACCAGACTAGCGATCAGTGCAATCGCGATACTGCAGCCGATCATTAAAGGTTTCAGCCAGTGGTGCCTGGACAAAGGGCGCTCAGAGTGCATTCGAACGACTATACCCCCGACGAGGTTTTTCACAAGCGGAGCACGGGGATTATCGCGCTGGGGTATGGATTTGAAGGCAAATCAAGCCTACGCTGGTTTATACACCTGACCGCCAACGAGAGACAGTGAAGCAATGCGCAATACAGGAGTAAGACAAGGACTACCCTCATTTATCAGCTTGCTGGTCGCCACCCTGGCCGCACCACTGTTCGCGCAGGACCAGGCGGCGAACACCGCAAAACAGTCTTACGTCACCCATTGCAGCCAATGCCATGGAGCAAGCCTGAGAGGGTCTGCGCATGGCTCCCCGCTCAAGGGCAAGACATTCAATGCCAAGTGGGCTGGCGAGGAAGAGGCGCTTTTTAATTACGTGCGCCAGAATATGCCACCCGCTAACGCGAGCGCCATTACCGACAATGGCCACCTAGCAATACTGGGTTATATCGCACAGGTGAACAATCAGCTCGAGTCTGACGTTGAGACGCTGGAACCGCAGGTATTTGCAGAACTGGCGACTACAACCGGACAGGACGGTGACACTGCCTGGGAAAGCTTCTCGGCAGCTGGCACCATCGATGAATCTGCTCGCAGCAAAGGGGGCTATACCAATCGAGTCGTGGATAATTATCGTCCGGTGAGCAGTGAGATGCTGGCCAACCCTCCTCCCGGAGACTGGTTGAGCTGGCGACGCACACTCGATGGCCAGGCTTACAGCCCGCTGCAACAAATAGACAAGAGCACTGTAAAGCAGTTGAAGCTGGCCTGGGTTATGGCCATGAACGACGGCAGTAACCAGGTAACCCCACTGGTACACGACGGTGTGATGTACCTGACTCATCCGGGGAATGTGATTCAGGCGGTTGAGGCCGACTCGGGTGAGCTAATCTGGGAATACAAGCACGACTTCCCCCCGGCAGCCAAAACACTGGGTGGGCCAACGCGGAACATTGCTCTTTACCAGGACAAGGTATTTCTCAGTACCTATGACGCAGCAATTGTCGCCCTGGATGCGCGTACTGGAGAAAAGCTGTGGCAAACTCAAAAAGCCGACTACCTACAAGCTTACACTCACACCAGCGGCCCCATCATTGGCGATGGCGTCGTGCTAAGCGGCATCAATGGTTGTGAGCTCTACACCCAAGATGGCTGTTTCGTTACCGGCCACGATCCCGACAGCGGCAAAGAACTCTGGCGCACATCCACTATCGCCCTGCCCGGCGAAGAGCATGGAGACACCTGGGGCGGACACCCTGCCGAGATGCGCGCCGGTGGTGATACCTGGATTGCCGGGTCTTATGACCCCGAACTGAAGCTGTTTTTTATCGGCACGTCGCAAGCCAAGCCCTGGGTCGCTGCCAGCCGGGGCATGGCTACCAGCGATGCGGCACTTTACACCAACTCTACACTGGCACTGGACCCAAGGACCGGCGTCATAAAGTGGTTTTTCCAACATATTCCCGGTGAAACAATCGACATGGAGACCGGCTTTGAACGCATATTGGTCGACATAGACGGAACGCCGGCGCTGCTGACCGTGGGCAAGGATGGGATTCTGTGGAAACTGGATCGACGCAATGGCAAATTTCTAGACCTGGTGGAAACGCTGCCGCAAAATATTTACGCAGCCATCGACCGCAAACAGGGAAAGGTGACGTATCGCCAGGACATTGTTAACGCTGGGATCAACGACACCATAGTGGCTTGTCCGGGTATTTACGGCGGGCATAACTGGCAGGCCGCAGCATTGGACCCTATTCGTCAGTCGTTATTCTTGCCTCTGCATCAGCTCTGTTCAGACATGGTTGGCCGGGAAGTTTCGCTTGAGCCGGGCGGCGGCGGCTACGGCGGCGACAGCCGTACGTATGAAATGCCGGGCAGCAATGGCAACCTGGCAAGACTGGCAGCCTTCGATATCGCATCATTGAAAGAACGCTGGCACTATCAGCAACGGGCCATGTTTCTTACCGGCGCACTGGCAACTGCGGGTGGACTGCTTTTCATAGGCGACGTTGATCGCTATTTCAAAGCCTTTGATGCAGATAATGGAAAGGTATTGTGGCAAACCCGACTGGGCGCACCTCTACATGGTTACCCGATCAGCTACAGCGTAAATGACAAACAATACATCGCCGTACCGACGGGAATTGGTGTATTCCGGGCATTGACCGCAGTAGTCAGCCCGGAGATCTACCAGCCCACCAACGGCCAGGCGCTCTATGTCTTCGAGCTAAGTGCAGGAGGCAAAGACTAATTTCTACGAATCACAGTTGGCTGGCATATTCTTCGGTATACTCGCTCATCACCTGATTGAGAGACATTCACTATGAGCACCGAACGCGAGTACGACATTGTAGTATATGGAGCCACCGGATTTACCGGACGGCTGGTGGCTGAATATCTGGCTGCCAAGAACGGCCAGGGCTGCACGTGGGCAATGGCTGGTCGCAGCGAGACCAAACTAAACGCTGTGCGCGAAGAGATTGGCGCACCCGCAGATACCCCGCTGGTAGTGGCAGATGCAGCAGATCCGGAATCGTTGCGCCGTATGGTCAACAGCACACGCTGCATCATCACGACAGTGGGCCCTTACCAGAGCTATGGCTCTGACCTTGTGGCTGCTTGTGCCGAGCTGGGCACTGATTATGTGGACCTCTCTGGTGAGCCGATCTGGATGCACGAAATGATTGCCGCACATCATAATACTGCCGTCGCCAGCGGCGCGCGCATTGTGCACAGCTGCGGCTTCGACTCCATACCCTCGGACCTTGGCGTGCTGTTCCTGCAAAATAAAGCCACGGAAAAAATGGGCAAGGTTTGCCAGCGGGTTCGCTTGCGTGTGCGCGCCATGAATGGCGAGTTCTCCGGGGGTACTGCCGCGTCACTCAACGAGACCGTCGCCGCGATCGGCGAAAAGCCAGAGCTGTTTAATGTCCTTATAAACCCATTTTGCCTTGCGGATGACTTTCAGGGCCCGGATCAACCCGTCGACAACAAACCCTACGAAGATGACGTAATGGGACAATGGGTCGCGCCATTTATCATGGCTGCTATCAACACCAAGAATGTCCATCGCTCAAACAAGCTACTGGGGCACCCCTACGGTACCGATTTCCTGTACGACGAAATGACGCTTTGCGGCCCCGGGGAAGAAGGTAAGGCAATCGCCGACATCGTCGCATCAACCAACCCCTTAGTGGGAGACGATGTCCCGGCGCCCGGTGAGGGACCGTCCCGCGAGTCACGCGAAGCTGGCGACTACAATCTGTTGCTGGTGGGCACAACCGATGACGGGCAGGAACTGCGAGCTGTGGTAACCGGTGACATGGACCCCGGGTACGGTTCCACATCCAAGATGATTGCAGAGAGTGCGATTTGTCTGGTCAATGAGTGTTCAGCTACACCGGGGGGCTTTCACACTCCGGCATCGGCTATGGGCGAAACCTTGACGCATAGACTGATAGAGCATGCTGGTCTTACCTTTGACCTTGAAGACTAGGAACACCTTCAGCCTGCCCCGCCTACGGCGGGGCAAGTTCAACACTTAGTTGTTGCGCCCGTCATTCCTCATCCGCTGGGTAGCGATAAATACAACAAGCGCACCCAGGCCACCAACCAATAGCGCGGGCAGCACATGAAACTTCAATATGTGTATAGGCACGTACATGCAGGCAATCTGCATATAGACAGCCGGCAACATCCCGGCAGCGAGACAGATCATTGCTGATATCGCGGTAGGGTTGAGAGGATAAAAGCGCCGCAGCACAAAAAAGGCCAACAACACCGGCGGTATAGCGTATAGGAAGGTTTCTATCACGCAATAATGCCGTTTTCCTGACATCGAGGCTTCCAGCGCCGGCCACTCAAGGCCAACCAGGAATGATGCCACCCACAGCAAGCTCAATATAGAACCTGCAGCGGTCAATCTTCGGTAGGGTAATCCCGGTACCGCGGCCCTGAATGCCCCAAGTACGAGAAAAACAATTGCAGCGAAACCCAATACCATTTCGCCCAAAAATCGATAATGCGTGCTTAGTTGATCCAGGGCCTCTGGGCGAATCGGACCCAGCAAATGAATAATCCCTACAACATACAAGGCACTGACAGCCAGCCAGGCAAATGCCCAGGCCTCCACCTTTGCCACCGGCTTAACCGGTGCCAGGTCGCTACTCAATGCTGTAATAAGATCGTCTCTCGACGTCATAACCGATCTGCCTCTAGCAGTTTTTTTAGTCGCCCAATGCCACGGTGTACACGCACCTTGAGCGCGCCCTCGCTAATGCTCAGCTCTGCCGCTGCCTCAGCACTGCTCAGGCCAATAATTTTTGTCAATGTGATCGCGTCGCGATAAGGCGCATCCAGTGACGCTATCATACGCCCTGACGATAAGGTATTTTCGCAGGAAGCTGCTCCTGCTCCCACCAGCGACCCTGTCGCCGCCTGTTCACGCCACTCCCTTTCTAACAAGGTCTGTCTGCGGCGCTGCTGACGCAGGGCATCAATCGCCTTGTGCCGAACGATGGAGAATAACCAGGGTCGAAACAGTCGCTGGGATTGATACGTATGCCGGGCCTGATGTATGGCGATCAAGGCCTCTTGTACACAGTCTTCCACAAAATCGTGATGGCCAAATCGTGCCCGTAAATAGCGCGTAATAGCTGGCGCAATCTCCGACAGGAGCGTCTTGTAGTCTGTTTCGTCACCCGCCTGCGCGCTGACCATGAGCATTGCCCATCGTCCTTCATCGTTGTCTTCTGCCTGCGCTGACGTTTTACTCATTGAGCCCCTGGAAGCCGCCGCCCAAAAGGCAGCGGCCTGCGGATCAGATCATCCGTTTAGTTGATACGTCTGACCACAACACGGGCTACAGAGTTCCGCCAGTCGTAGACACGGGGTCCTAATAGTTCACCACCGTCATCCGCTACATCACCCAGATCGTGGAACCCGTTGGAGATGTGTACAAACCCTTCATCACCATCTGCAACATCTGGAGAGTACCCTTCTCCGCCACATCTGGGGCCGGGTATATTGTTACAGTTCTGGTCATTGGCCTCTGTTCCGGCGTCAAGGGCGAACAGGCGGCGCATCATAGTCCCCTGCGAAGGTAAGCGAACGCGGTTAGCTGCGAAGAATGTATCATTCGTAGGTATCAACATAGCCGCAACTGTGAAAAACCCGCCTTCAGCAGGGCCAGCCACTACAATTGACGTGGTCTCACCCGGACCAAGCAGGCCATCAATAGTCTGCATGTCAGTGGCAAAATTAGCAGCGTCGTCAGCTACAAGTGAAGTATCGCCACCCTCAGCCAGCACCTCAAGCGCCTCACTGGCGGGATCGCCCATGCTAAATAGCTGAAAGTCGTTGCTGTGCGTGACCACCAATTGCGGCGTGAAAGTTTGACCCGGGGTGAGGTTAATAATGGTCACTTCGTAGTCTGCGGTCTGGGCCATCACTGCAGTGCTGGAAAGTGCTAGGGAAAATGCTGCCAAGGTTTTTCTAAACATAGTCGTATCCTGTAACTGATGAGTTTGCCTTACCTAGTTCGTTGCAAGGCGGCAAATAGTTACAGCATCTCGAAAATTATTTTATCTTGAACAAGTCACTTACTTAGTCATGCACTGTATTGTGCTTCATCAGGTGTTCCGCTATCGCCTGGTAGAGCAGTGGTCCCTCAACGTCATTGATAAGATTAGCACCACCCTCAGCATCAGGAGCAGAGGACTGTTTCACTACAACCATGCCAGCTTTTTTATCTATATAGATGTACTGACCATGTACACCGATAGCACTTACCGCTTTATGGGGATTATTGAAGGTCCACCATTGATTCCTGTAAGCGCTGGCGACCTGACCATACCAGGGGTCATCCCCATAGTGGCGAGTGAACCCAGCGGGGTCCCCTGGGGAAAGTATAGTTTCAGCAATCGCTGAAGAAATGATTTGCCGGTTATTGAGCTTGCCACCCTGAAGGATCATCTGACCAAATCGGGCAGCATCACGAGCGGTAACATTTAGACCTCCACCAGCCATTTCCGTACCGCTGTCATCCAACCAGATGTAGGCCGTCTGCTCAACGCCCATTGGCTCCCAAAGATAGAACTCAAGTAATTGAGCCAGGCTTTTCCCGCTTATCCTGCTGATGATCCAGGCCAAGACATCAGTATTGGGGGTTACATAATGAAACCACTCACCGTGAGCGCCCTGTTTGTTCAATGTTGGTAAATAGTCATAAATCACCACTGGCCCGGTGTAGCCCTGCTCGGGTCGTGGAAATACATTGAAAACATATCCATAACGCCAGATTTCTGAGTCCGGGTCATCATAGATTTCACTGAAAGAAATACCGGTAGTCATATCCAGTACCTGCTGAACCGTGGCATCCCCAAAGGCACTGCCTGCAAGTTCAGGTAGATAATGACTGACTAACTGATCTGAAGAGATAGCCCCATTCTCAATAAACATCAGGACAAGAACACCGACAAACGATTTGGTCGCTGAAAACATCTGATGCTGACGTTCCGGCACCATGTTATTCATGTACCGCTCATAGATAACTTTCCCGCCATGCAGTATTAAAAAACTGTCGGTGTAAGACGTTTCAAGGAATTGCTCAAGGCCAAGTTCGCGCTTGTCGCTGGCCGTGACACTTATCTGATCGAGATCCAGCGTAAAGCTATCCAAAGGACTTATGGGCCCATTGCCGCGAGCGACTTCCCGCGTGGGCTGAAGCTCCCGCATATGCTGAAAAGCCCAGCGGTTATAAGGTGGCAACATGAAATTGGCTCTGGTGACAAGCTGTTCAGGTGGTGGTGGAAATCCTGACATCAAGGCCGGCTCGTCGGCGCCTTTGTGCTCCTGGGCACTCGCTGGCTTAGCGTTCACCTCATAGGTCAACAGAGTCAGGACAATAGCAGTGCACAAGCAGAAAACTCTCATATTATTATTCCTTTGGACTGCCATGGGTACCCAGCGCCAAAGCAAATAGCGCCAGACTCAACAGGACAGCCACTCCGGCAAATAAGCTTACCGCCGTAAAATTGCCAGCACTCACGAATAGTGCCGCCACCGCAGGGCCGACTGCCCCGCCACCACCATGAAATGCGGGAGCCAGGGCAACGCCGCGGCCGGTCTCATCGACAGCGTTAACCGCCGCATACTGAAACGCGAGCGAAAAGTTCCAGGCGAAATTATACAGCGCGAGCGAAACCATGTAGGCCGTGAGGCTTAAAGTACTGCTCAACAATAGTATCAGCGCAACCACAGTTAACACCGCGCCCAATGCCAGAGGTCTTAAGCGGCCGAAACGATTTCCGCACCAGGAAGCACCCAGCGCTCCGGGAATACCAAAAGCCACGCCAACGGCCAGGCTTAGGCCAATAAGACCTGCGTCGAATCCGGCGCTATCACCGATACGCTCGATATAGGTCCACAAAACTCCCACGTTGAAGAAGAAGAAAAAACAACCTGCAAGCGCCGCCAGAACCGTTGGACGATAGAGTGCGCTGCCGACTCCCTGCACGGTAATTTCAACTCCAGACTCAGGCAGGTAGCGCGTTAAAAACAGACCTAGGCCAGCGAGCGCAGCAAATATCGTCAGCAGGCCTTGCACACCCAGGGACTCGGCAACGACTGGTAATACCAACATACCAATCACCTGAAAGGTCACCTGCGCTGCTACTGAATAGCCGAAGCAGCGGTCAGCCTGCCGGTTATCCGACAGGCAGGTGAGCGCCAGGGAATAGGCAGAGCCACCACCCAGGCTTGCCAGGAACAAGCAGGCGGTGAACATGGTCACGTCCTGACTTGCTATCGCCCCGAGGTAACCGAGCAGAAGGATGCTGAGCGCGACGTAACTGGCCAGGCGCCAGTTTACTTTGCGAATCCAGAACAGGGTGAATATAGAACTCACAGCTGAGCCAGACATCACTGCGCTGGCGAGAAACCCCACCTGCCGCTCACTAAGATCCATGGAGACCACTGCTGCACCAATAAAAACCGGAAGCACCAGGAAGGCCGAGACAGCGATGACACTGAGACAAACACCAACAACAACAGCGGAGCGTCTGTTAACGCCTTCGTGGTCACTGATTTGAGCTGAGATCGTCATATGGCTCCGGAAACACTCGCCTGTAGATTGATACACAATACTAAACTTATGGGGTGTTTTGTGTAATACTTTTGCCACTTTCAGAAGGAGCCTCAGGCATGGCATTCAGCGATAAGAACCTGCACAGCGACATAAAATCCCGGGGCAAGGCGGCCTCTCTATGCTCTCTAACTGCATTGCTTTTATCTTCGGGCGCCACTGCTGACAGCCTCGAAAATTATTATCAGACAATCGAGAAGAACAAGTCCTACAACGCATTCATCACTGTCGCCTCCGACCTCAAGGAAGAACCAGAAAATAACGGCAAGCCGTTGGCGGGCATGTATATCGCCGTCAAAGACAATATTCATGTCGCCGGCCTGCCGAACACAGCAGGCACACCGGCCTTGCGTAACTTTGTGCCCGAACAGGACGCCGAAATCATCAGCCGCCTGAAAGCGGCCGGCGCGCTCATCATAGGCAAAAACAATATGCATGAACTCGCCTATGGCATTACCAGCAATAACGCCGCGTTCGGCGCGGTACACAATGGCGTCAAACCCGCTTACATGGCCGGGGGCAGCAGTGGTGGCACCGCCACGGCTGTAGCAATGAACATGGCTTCAGCCGGCATTGGTTCCGATACCGGCGGCTCTGTTCGCCTGCCCGCTGCACTGAATGGCCTGGTCGGTTTTCGCCCCACTACAGGTCGTTACCCAAACTCCGGTATGACCATGATTTCCAATACCCGCGATACCGCCGGGCCAATAACCCGCACCGTCGCAGAAGCGGCATTACTGGACGAGGTGCTTAGCGGTGACAATTCGTCACTTGCGGCTATCGATCTCGAAGGACTCAGAATCGGTGTACCCCGTGCTTACTTCTACGAGACGCTGGATGTGAATGTTGCGTCCACCGTAGAGTCAGTGCTGAAAAAGTTGTCGGCCAAAGGGGCGATTCTGGTGGAAGCCGACCTTGACGACATTGGCGAACTCAATGAGAAGGTGGGATTTCCTATCGTGCTATATGAAACATCACAGCTTTTGCCCGCTTACCTGGCTAAATACCAGCCCGAGACCAGTACGGAAGAGCTGGTAGCTCAGATAGCCAGCCCTGACGTAAAGGGAATCGTGGCAGACGCCATGGCTGGCGCGATTCCGGAGGAAGTCTACCGGGACGCCAGAGACGTACAGCGGCCGCTCATGCAGGCCGTGTATGCAGATTATTTTCGCGATGAGGGTGTTGAAGCTATAATTTTCCCCACCACGGCATTGACAGCCAGGCCTCGCAAGGACGATATGGCCACGGTCGACTTCAACGGGGAACAAGTACCCACCTTCCCCAGCTACATCAGAAATACTGACCCCGGCAGTAATGCCGGCATCCCCGGCATCAGTATCCCGGCCGGTGTTTCGTCGGAGGGCTTACCCATAGGCGTGGAACTCGACGGCCCCGCAGGTAGCGACCGCCGGCTGCTGGCAATCGCTGCAGCAATAGAAAAGGCGTTAACTGAAACTGATTGACAGGCTTTAGCGCGTCGGCACGGCCTCTACGGCGGCTTGCCCTCGGAAGAGTGCCGGATCTCATAGATGGCCTCGTCGCGCTCCACAGGGTGCAGGTGGATGAGGTATTGCCCGGTGAACGTACCGAGACTCATATTGTTCGTATCGAACTCAACCCTAAACCGCATGAAATAGGTCTGCCCTGCGGCCACCTCCAAGGTGTAAGTGCGGTCCTCTGGCTCCCACTTGGCGTCGCGAGTCAGTCCGGTAAGCACAAACTGGCGCTTTCCTGGCGGCACCTCCAGTGACAGGTATTCATTGTATTTGAGAAAACCCGCGCTCTTGCCATCAATCATGACTTCGGGATAGCTAAGTCGCAGGGGCTTTTTGCCCGGATTGGTTGCCGCGGGCCTGTAGAGGTAAACCATGGCGTTGCCGGGATTCGCCAGCGGGGTTGGATCAAAATAGCTGCTGCCCTGGCAGCCCGTCAGCAAAGCGGCCGCTATCGAGCCGGCAAGCAGCAGCAATAGCCCCCCCACTCGTGCAGCAGGTATCTGTGTTCGTGATGAGGCATCATCCAACGGCATAGTCAGTATCCTTAGCGAGAAGAGGTGGTCGCTACAGCGGTAATTATTGTAAGTAAGACCGCGCGAACACAAGGTCCGTGTGCCACTTACAGGCGCCTAGCTTACAAGGGCAGCGGGCAAAAGGCATACACGACAAAGCACACAATTAATTGACGTTAACGTAAACGTTAACTAAACTCTCCTCTTTCTACCCTTTCCAGAGGTAACCAGTGTCCGATAAAGGCTTCCATACCATCTCTGAACTGGCGAAGGAGTTCGATGTAACAACACGGACGATTCGCTTTTACGAAGAGAAAGGCCTGATTCAGCCACGCAGAGACGGTCAGAAGCGTCTCTATACTCCAGCGGACAGGGTTCGTATCAAACTTATTCTGCGCGGCAAACGCATAGGGCTCACGCTGGCCGAGTGTGTTGAGGTCATCGATATGTATGACCCCGACCATAACAACCTTGAGCAGCTACACTCCCTCATCGATAAAGTGGCGCAGCGCCGTGCCCTTCTGATTCAACAGAAAAAAGATATCGACGATATGCTCGCTGGCCTGGATGAAGTACAAACCTTATGCGAGCAGGCACTCGCCCGCAGCGGCAGCGCTAGTCGTAACTCCGTAAACTGACAGGAACCCACTCATGAACACCGCCTACCCCACACTGAATTTTGGCCTTGGTGAAGAGCTGGATATGCTGCGAGATGCAGTGCACCAGATGTGTCAAAAAGAAATTGCGCCACGCGCGGCTGAAATCGATAGAGAGAACCAGTTTCCCGCCGACCTTTGGCGCAAGTTTGGTGAAATGGGTCTTCTTGGAATTACCGTTGACGAGGCTTATGGCGGTAGCGGCATGGGCTATCTGGCCCATTCAGTAGTGATGGAAGAGATAAGCCGAGCATCGGCATCCGTGGGGCTGTCTTATGGCGCCATGTCCAACCTTTGCCTTAACCAGATAAACAAAAACGGCAATGAAGCACAGAAACAGAAATACCTGCCCAGACTTTGCAGTGGCGAACAAATTGGGGCGCTGGCCATGTCAGAAGCCAATGCAGGTTCCGATGTTGTCAGTATGTCCCTGCAAGCCAGGCGCGAAGGCGACCGCTATATTCTCAACGGTACCAAAATGTGGATAACCAACGGGCCGGATGCCGACGTTTACGTCATCTACGCAAAGACCGATGCTACAGCGGGATCCAAAGGCATCACCGCGTTTTTGGTAGAGCGCAACTTCCCCGGCTTCAGCCGCTCGCCAAAACTGGACAAGCTAGGCATGCGTGGCTCCAACACCTGCGAGTTGGTATTCGAAGATTGTCCCGTGCCGGCTGAGAACGTGATGCGCAATGAAGGTGACGGTGCCAAAATCCTGATGTCCGGGCTTGATTACGAGCGTACGGTTTTATCCGGTGGCCCCGTTGGCATCATGCAGGCCTGCATCGACGAGGTACTCCCCTACTTGCACGATCGCAAACAATTCGGCAAGAGCATCGGCGAGTTTCAGCTGATGCAGGGCAAATTAGCCGACATGTATGCAGACCTCAATGCATGTCGCGCTTACCTATACGCCGTGGCCGGCGCCTGTGACCGCAGCGAGGAAACCCGACAGGACTGCGCCGCAGTGATTTTATACACCGCAGAAAAAGCGACCCAGATGGCATTACAGGCGATTCAGGCACTGGGCGGATTCGGCTACACCAACGACGCCAATGCCGGACGACTACTGCGCGATGCCAAGCTCTATGAGATCGGAGCCGGCACCTCGGAAGTTCGGCGCATGCTGATCGGCCGAGAACTGTTTAACGCCACTGCCTAGGAGTTGGCCAATGACCGTATTGCAAACACGTATTAATAACCGCGACACAGGCTTCGCTGAGAACAAAGCACACATGCGCACCCAGGTAGACGACCTGCGCGCGCAGGTAGCGCAGATTCATCTAGGCGGCGGTGAGAAGGCACGCGAACGACACACATCGCGAGGCAAGTTACTGCCCAGAGAGCGGCTGAACGCACTTCTCGACAAGGGCTCGCCCTTTCTTGAGCTGTCTCAATTGGCTGCCTACAAAGTGTATGACGACGATGTACCCGGTGCCGGCATTATCACCGGTATAGGCCGGGTGTCGGGCATCGAGTGCATGATTTTTGTGAATGACGCCACTGTAAAAGGCGGCACCTATTACCCAATGACAGTAAAAAAACAGGGACGAGCGCAGACCATTGCGGCGGAAAACAATCTGCCCTGCATCTATCTGGTGGATTCAGGCGGCGCATTTCTCCCACTGCAGGACGAGGTATTCCCGGACCGCGAGCACTTTGGCCATGCTTTCTATAATCAGGCACGTATGTCTGCCAAGGGGATTCCACAGATTGCGGCCGTATTGGGTTCCTGCACTGCCGGCGGTGCCTACCTGCCGGCAATGGCCGATGAGTCCATTATTGTGAAAAATCAGGGGACTATTTTCCTGGGCGGGCCGCCATTGGTGAAAGCGGCCACTGGCGAGATTGTCAGCGCCGAAGAGCTGGGTGGTGCCGATGTCCATTGCCGAACCTCTGGCGTTACAGATCACTATGCCAACAACGACGCGCACGCGCTGGAGTTGGTGCGCCGGGCTATCGCTCGCCTCAATCGGGTGAAACCTGTCAGCCTGGACATCCGGGAAGCGGTAGAGCCGGCGTATCCACCGGAAGACGTCTATGGCGTTATACCCGCCGACACTCGTCAGCCTTACGATGTGCGCGAGGTTATCGCGCGAGTAGTCGACGGCTCAGAATTTGACGAATTCAAAGCCCTGTTTGGCGAAACGCTGGTTTGTGGTTTCGCGCGTATTTTCGGCTACCCCGTGGGTATCGTTGCTAATAACGGCATTCTTTTCGGCGAATCTGCAGTAAAGGGTGCTCACTTCGTCGAGTTGTGCGCGCAACGCAAAATACCGCTGGTGTTTCTGCAAAACATCACCGGCTTTATGGTTGGCAAGCAGTATGAAGCCGGTGGTATCGCACGTCATGGGGCCAAAATGGTACACGCGGTGGCCTGCGCTAACGTCCCCAAATTTACCGTTATCATCGGCGGCTCTTTCGGCGCGGGCAACTACGCCATGTGCGGGCGCGCTTATGAACCGCGCTTTCTGTTTATGTGGCCCAATGCGCGAATCTCGGTCATGGGTGGCGAGCAAGCCGCTGGCGTGCTGGCGACGGTCAAGCAGGATCAAATGGCGCGCAGCGGTGAGAGTATGAGCACGGATGAGGAGGCGGCCTTCAAACAACCCATACTGGACCTTTATGAAGAGCAGGGTCACCCCTACTACGCCTCTGCACGATTATGGGACGACGGCGTAATCGATCCTGCGGACACTCGCATGGTATTGGGTCTTTCGATCTCAGCTGCACTCAACGCGCCGGTTGAGGAATCCAGCTTTGGCGTATTCAGGATGTAATGATGATTCAAACTGACATCGATTCTCGAGGCGTGGCCAGAGTCACGCTGAACAGGCCGGAAAAGCACAACGCCTTCGACGACACCATGATTGCGCAGTTACGTGCCGCCTTCGATAGCCTGGCGAGCGATGCAGCCGTGCGCGTTGTAGTCGTGGAGTCACTGGGCAAAAGCTTTTCCGCGGGTGCCGACCTGGGCTGGATGAAGCGTATGGCTCAGTATGATTATGACGACAATCTACAGGATGCACGATTGCTCGCTGGCATGCTCAGTGCATTACACAAGATGCCGCAGCCCACAATCGCGAGAGTTCAGGGCGGGGCCTATGGTGGCGCCGTTGGGCTGATCAGCTGCTGCGATATGGCCGTGGCCGCAGACACTGCGGCTTTCGCTCTAACCGAAGTAAAGATCGGTCTGATACCGGCAACAATAAGTCCTTATGTAATACGCGCTATCGGTGAGCGCGCCTCTCGCCGTTACTTCGCCACTGCAGAGCGCTTCGATGCGAACGTCGCTCAGTCACTGGGCCTAATCAACGATGTGGTGCCAGCCGACCAACTGGATGATGCCGTCAACACTTTACTCGATAGCTTACTGGCCAATGGCCCCGAGGCCGTAAAAGCGGCGAAACAGCTGGTCGCCGATTTTTCCGGTCGCCCAATTGACGAGGCTCTGATCGAGGAAAGCTGCGAACGCATCGCCCGTATTCGTGTGTCTGCAGAGGGACAGGAAGGTCTGGAAGCATTTCTCAACAAACGCAGTCCAGGCTGGCTGGACGCATAGGAACGACTGCCATGTTTAGTAAATTACTGATTGCCAACCGCGGCGAAATTGCCTGCCGCATCATTCGCACCGCACACAGGCTTGGTATCGCCACCGTCGCAGTCTATTCCGATGCTGATGCCGAAGCCCTGCATGTACAATTGGCCGATGAAGCACTACATATCGGCGGCGCAGCGGCCCGCGACTCCTATCTTCTGGGTGAGCGGATTCTGGAAGCTGCCCATAAGACTCACGCCGATGCCATTCATCCCGGTTATGGTTTTCTCTCCGAGAATGCAGAGTTCGCATTAGCCTGCGCGAAAGAAGGCGTTGTTTTTGTGGGACCTCCTGCTTCTGCAATAGAGGCGATGGGATCAAAATCTGCTGCAAAAACGATAATGGAAAGAGCCGGCGTGCCCCTGGTACCCGGCTACCATGGCGACGACCAGGACCCTGCCCTGCTTCGCGCGTCCGCGGAATCTATGGGCTACCCGGTACTCCTTAAAGCAACGGCTGGCGGCGGCGGCAAGGGCATGCGGCAAGTCTGGTCAGGAGACGAGTTCGACGAGGCCCTGGCCGCTGCCCAGCGGGAATCACTGGCAAGCTTCGGCGATGATACGATGTTGGTAGAGAAATACCTGACCAAACCTCGCCATGTGGAAGTACAGGTGTTCTGCGACAACAACGGCGCCGGCGTCTATCTGGCAGAGCGCGACTGCTCTGTGCAGCGCCGTCACCAGAAAGTGATTGAAGAGGCGCCTGCGCCGGGCATGACACCCGAGCTGCGGCAGGCCATGGGAGACACCGCCGTTACTGCTGCATTGGCGATCGACTACCGCGGCGCAGGCACCGTGGAGTTCCTGCTCGATGAAGACGGCAGCTATTACTTCATGGAAATGAATACCCGCCTGCAGGTGGAACACCCGGTAACAGAGATGATTACCGGACAGGATCTCGTAGAGTGGCAGTTACTGGTAGCGAGCGGAGAACCGCTGCCGCTAAACCAGGCCGAGGTTCCAATTAACGGCCACGCCTTCGAAGCACGCGTGTATGCCGAAGATCCCGATAACGACTTTTTGCCCGTAACAGGCAGCCTGGACTATCTGCAGGCACCGGAAGAGAACGCCCATGTGCGGGTCGATACGGGTGTCCGCCAAGGCGACGACATCAGCGTGTACTACGACCCGATGATTGCCAAACTCATTGTATGGGATGAGTCGCGTGATCGCGCTCTGCAACGCCTGGCAACAGCACTAGCGGATTACCGTATCGGCGGCACCGTGACCAACCTGGACTTTCTTTACAACCTGGCTACCTCACGCCCATTTATTCAGGCCGAGTTGGACACCGGTTTCATCGAGCGTCACAACGACCTTATTTTTCATCAACGCCACCAGGACATCGCCCGGGAACTGCCCTTGGCTGCCCTGGCACTATTGTTGTGGCAACAACAGCAAAATCCCTCTGCCGCCAGCGATGACCACTGTTCACCCTGGCAGGATAATAATGCCTGGCGGCTTAATGAGCCTCACATTCACAGGATTGCTATACGGTGTCACCAGCAAGACCACCTGATCGAAATTGAACAACGCGCTGGTGGTTTAATCGTCCGGGCGAATGATCAGGAAACACGGCTAGGCGGCAAATTGCTTGGCGACACTTTGCATTTCGAGGTGGAAGGTCATCGCTCACGCGCGACGCTTGCCAAAACCCACGATGGTTTCACCCTGTATCTCACCGAAGGCGCCTGTCACTTTCAGGCATTGCAACCGGATACCGGAGAAGCTGCCGAGAGCGACGGACAAGCTGGCTTGCTGGCCCCTATGAACGGCACCGTGGTGAGCCTGCTGGTCGAGGCAGGAGCCGCGGTAGAGGAAAATGAGCCTCTGCTGATCATGGAGGCCATGAAAATGGAGCACACCATCCGTGCGCCGGCAAACGGCACGGTGGAGTCGTTTTACTATGCAGCTGGCGACCTGGTCGACGGCGGTGCAGAGCTGGTTAAATTTGAGCCGCAGCCAGCCTCTTAGCCAGCGCCCTTGCCGCAGCCAGCTTAGAGTGAAAGTCTTTATTGCCAGCAGCTGACGCTGTGGGCTGGCTGGAAAACCAGGCCATAACAGTGTCAGCCTGTTGGTTGATATAAATAACCTGACCGTGGATTCCCACCGCACAGAACTCGCCAGCCTTCTCATCCAGCAGCCACCACATATTGTGGTAGGCAATCCAGGGATCTGCCGCGTACTTCGAATTGGCCGCCATGTTTGCTTTCAGCCCATCATCGATGTCAAGAATCGCCTCCACCCATGATGCCGGGATGACCTGCTCGCCGCGAAAGCGGCCCTGATCCCGTATCATCATGCCGAAACGGGCAGCGTCTCGTAAGGTGGTATTCATGCCACCGGTGGCGACAGGCATATACGCCCGGTCTACCGCAATATAGGCGTCGTGTTCAGCCCCCAACCGGGCCCAGATTCTTTTCTGTAAAAAGTCCTGCAAGGGCTCACCACTGATACGAGCAATCAACCAGCCCAGAACATCGGCGTTACTGGAGTTGTAATCAAAGGCAGCTCCTGGCTCCAAAGCCGGATCTGGCTTTATAAACTTGGCTAGAAAATCGTGCACACCATAGATATCGGTATTCGCAGGCTGCGCATCAGCAGCTCCCGGCAGCCATGCCAGATTCAGCGCCGGTGCGTAGTGCTGAAAAAAGTCCGAGGTGGTGTCGGTGTAGTTTTCCTTGAAGTCGATCGCTGTCGCATGATCCAGAACCTGTTGAATACTGACCCGCTCGAAACCGCCGCCTTTTAGCTCGGGAATATAGGTAGCGGGTGAAGCCTGCAGGTCGACCTTCTGCTGGTCCACAAGCAAGCCGAAAGCCGCCGAGACCAGAGATTTGGTCATGGAAAACCAGATGTGCTGAGCGTGCGGCCCAAAGCCACCGAAATACACCTCGTGACGTATGTCGTCACCACTGACAACAACAACACCATCGGCAAAATTCTGCTCAAACAAGTCGTCAAAAGAGAGCGTGCGGCCATGCAAGTCGACACTTTTCCGGACCGCTATCTCTGGCAGGGTTGATTGAGGAATCGTCGCTATCTCTCCCTCACGCGGAATCATCACCACATTCAATGGTGCTGCAGCATTGCGAAAGGCCCAATGATTGAAGGGCTGCTCGCGATAATTACCAAAGGTAACCTGCGACTCCCTCTCGGGCGGCGTTCCGCTCATTACTCCCTCTTCTGCCAGAGCTGCGGGAAGTCCAAGAAAAAACGCGGCAAAGGTCAGTAAGATAACAGCGCTATATCTATCCATTGTGTGTTTCCTGAGCCAGTAGTGGTAAGCGCGCCTGCAAGTTGCCTGGTCGCAGCAGCGCGTATTCACAAACAAGCATAGTCGCCATTGCGGGCCGAGCAAGCCCACTGGCGAGCAGTCGGGCTTCCTTCAACTAAAAGATCAGAGAAACTGGCGACTGACTGGCTTGGGGCATTCACCTGCCAGGTTCAGCAAGATACACTGGCGCAAACCCCAACCACGGGCGCCAGTCTGGAACGGCATGAGCTCACCTTTGAAACTACTCTACGTCTGCACGCATAACGCCTGCCGCAGTATTCTTGCCGAAGTGGTAACACGTGAGGTACTGGGCGACCGAGTGGAGGTGTGCAGTGCCGGCAGCAACCCTGCTGGCCGCATCCATCCGCTGACAATTCAATACCTTGAACAACAAGGCCACACGGCAACAGGTCTTGCGAGCGAAAGTTTTGAAGAACACCGTCGCTTTGACCCGGATATCGTGGTGACCGTCTGCGATAGCGCCGCCAACGAGGTTTGTCCGCTGTGGCTTGAGCCAACCGCGAGTGTGCACTGGGGGCTACCCGATCCCTCCCACGCAACGGGGGACGAACAGGCCAAACTAGCAGCCTTTACCCCGGTTGTGCAAATAATTGCAAAGCGGCTTTCCGCACTGTCGGAGCTGGACTTTGAAGATCGGGACACAGCAGATATTGCCCGGGCAATGCAATCTATGGGATCTCTCAAATAATGGGTCTTTTCGAACGTTACCTCACCGTCTGGGTTGGCCTGTGTATTGTCGTAGGCGTCATTTTGGGCAACCTGTTTCCTGGGTTCTTCAGGGTGATCGCCGGTATCGAGTACGCCCACGTCAACCTGATTGTCGCCGGACTCATCTGGGTAATGATCTACCCCATGATGGTGCAAATAGATTTTGCCGCTGTTAAAGATGTGGGCAAACGGCCACGCGGCATAGCCTTGACGCTGGTCGTAAACTGGCTGATAAAACCATTCAGCATGGCAGCTCTGGGTTGGCTATTTTTCCGGGTGCTATTTGCCGAATGGGTCGACCCCCAATCGGCTACTGAGTACATCGCCGGCATGATCCTGCTGGGAGTGGCCCCCTGTACCGCGATGGTTTTCGTATGGAGCCAACTGACTGACGGTGACCCGAACTACACGCTGGTGCAAGTTTCAATTAATGACGTGATCATGGTGTTCGCGTTCGCACCGCTCACCGCCCTGCTACTTGGCGTAAGCGATATTACTGTGCCCTGGGAGACTCTTCTTCTGTCGGTAGCGCTCTATGTTGTACTGCCGCTGGTAGCCGGCATTTTTACCCGGCACAGGCTAGAGAAAGGTAGCCAAAGCGGCCAAACTGACGCC
Organism: Halieaceae bacterium; assembly: GCA_039964455.1. Taxonomy (GTDB): domain Bacteria; phylum Pseudomonadota; class Gammaproteobacteria; order Pseudomonadales; family Halieaceae; genus CALJFL01. The sequence continues at coordinate 174,424 of JBDVXK010000021.1, forward strand.
TTTGTTGCAGCATTGAAACCCTGGTCGGTAATAGGCCTGCTAGCCACGGTGGTGCTGCTATTCGGCTTTCAGGCAGAGAAGATACTCAGCCAGCCACAAGCCATAGTCCTTATCGCAATCCCGCTGTTGATTCAAACCTACGGCATCTTTGTCGTCGCCTATTTTGCGGCGAAAAAACTGGACCTGCCTCACAATATAGCCGCACCCGCCTGTTTGATCGGCACGTCGAATTTTTTCGAATTAGCGGTCGCTGTTGCGATCAGTCTGTTTGGCCTGCACTCGGGTGCAGCGCTGGCTACGGTAGTAGGGGTATTGGTGGAGGTTCCGGTGATGCTATCCCTGGTTGCCCTGGCAAACCGCACTCGCCATTGGTTCGATAACTGAAAACCGTCAGAAACGGGGCTACCGCACCCCCAGAAAGTCCCTCGCTTCCCTGGCCAGGTCCTCCTGGAAATCAGGGTGGGCGATGGCGATGAGGTCCCGTACCCGCTCAGCTATTGAACGCCCGCGAAGTGCCGCCACACCAAACTCTGTCACCACGTAATCTACGTGAGCGCGGGTGGTTACCACGCCGGCACCTCGTTCCAGCGCAGGCACTAATCTCGAGAGCGTTCCCTTACGGGCAGTACTGGGCAGTGCAATAATCGACTTACCACCTTCAGAGAAGGTCGCTCCGAGTACAAAATCAACCTGCCCCCCTACCCCAGAGTATATCTTGGCGCCCATGGAGTCGGCGCAAACCTGGCCCGACAAATCAATCTGGATCGCGCTATTAATCGAAGTAACCTGTTTGTTTTTGGCAATCACTACCGGATTGTTCACGAATTCAATATCGAGAAACACCACTTCCGGATTATCGTTTACGAAGTCATAGAGTTTCTGGCTGCCCATGGTAAAACCGGTCACGACCTTACCGCGGCCTATTTTTTTCCGGGCGTTATTGATAGCGCCGCTGTCGATTAACTTGAGCACCCCATCTGAGAACATCTCGGTGTGTACACCAAGGTCCCGACGGTCCTGCAGGCAGGCAAGCGCTGCATCGGGAATTGCGCCAATACCCATCTGCAGGCAATCGCCATCGCCGATCAGGCTGGCCACATGCTCCCCTATCCTGCGCTCGGTCTCAGAGACCTCCCGCGGCTCATGCAAAATCAAGGGCGTATCATCCATAAAAGCATGATCGATATCTTTCAGGTTGATAAAACTGTCGCCGTGAGTACGCGGCATGTTGGGGTTAACGTGGGCGATTATTTTGTCCGCTACCTCGCATGCAGCGGCGGTAGCCTCTACCGAAATACCCAGGGAACAGTTGCCGTGCTGGTCGGGGCTGGAGACCTGTATCAAAGCGGTATCAACCCGCTGCTCCGCCCGCCTGAACAGCTTGGGTATTTCTGACAGGAACATCGGCACATAGTCAGCTCGTCCCTGGTTGATCAGCTCACGGGTCGCCTTGCCTGCAAAGAAACAGCGGTGACGTAAGTGCCCGTCCAACGCGGGCACAGCTACTGCATCAGCATGCTCCAGATGAAGCTGCATCAAAGTCACATCTTGCAAGCCAAGCGCATGATCTGCCAAAGCATCAAGGAGCACCGTAGGGGTGGCGGCCATCGAATGCGACCAGATATGTTCTCTCGACTCTATCGCCGCGATAGCTGCCGATGCTGTTTCATGAAATTTAGCCACAACTTAGTACCCGAAAGCGATTGAAGCGCTCGAGTATAGACACTTCATACGCCGTTGCGAATTACCAGTCCAATCATGAACAGTAGGTGCAAACCAACAGCGATCGTTGTGAGCCGGGATCGAAGCTGCAGGTACCAACCGCTGTGCTCACTGCTGCTGCGTTCGTACCAAAGCGTTGCCAGCTGTCCCAGCATGAGCAGGAAGGCACAAACTACCGGCTGCGCCACCAGTACCGCAATGACGGCAAAAACAACAATGCCATTGCTTATCACCAGTCGCAGCAGCTTCGCCGTGTTCGGCCGATGCATGGCCGAGCCCCAGAGGGTGCCGCCAAGAAAGCACAGAATTGCCAGCGAGTAGACAATAAACCCTCTCAGGGAGAGTGCTGCCAGATAATTATCGAGAAACCAGACCCCTAAGGTAAACGCAAGAAATGGCGTAAGACCAGCGTACCCAAGCGCATACATCAACCGTTGCGAACGGCTGGTCATTGGTTAGCAGAATGCCGCTTTATCACCAGAAGGATTTCTCCTACCTGAAAACCGAACTTGACCATGCTCGACTCATTGATCAATACATCGGGATGCACCAGATACATGCGATCATCAATGCGCAAATCCAGTGTCCCATCGCCGTAGGGAATGCGCAGGACATAATCCAGAAACATGCTGTTCCCGGCTATCGTCACCTCACCTTCGCCCACAACGTCTCCCGCGGTGCCAAGGTAGCGCCCTGGACCGGTTGGCGTGAGTGTCCAGACTCGCCTATCGGTTTCGCCATCATCGAATACGAAGTCTTCTTCCAGCGTGCCCACACCGTCACGCCAATAGGCTTTAATGTCAGCGTTAAAGCTGCGGATCACTTTGCCAGCCCGGTCTTTGACGACGCCATGGGCTGAGAGTTGGCCGTCGAAAAACTCCTCAGCCACCAACGCCGGCGTATTGCCCGCGTAATCGTCTACCGTAACGCTGCCGCAACCGGCTAGCATCGCTACCAGCGATACAAGAACCAAGCCTGCTAATTTCTTCATCATCCTCATCCTGAAACATGCTTAATCATTGATACGATGGACAACCAGCACAAGATCAACGAGTCCACTGAACAGGCAAAAAAAACCCGGCTGGGGAGCCGGGTAAGAATAAACCATCTGGGGGGATGTAGATGGTTCGTTTGAAACTGCCAATCAGACAAAAAAGTCGCTGTTGTCGGTTCCCAGTGAGGTCGCCCCCAGGTTTCGGCCGAAAGACGTAGGATTGTTCGCCACATGCGCCCTTGCGGTGTGGATATCCAGAAACCGCTGCTGGATATCGCTGCCGAGGAAAACCGAGCCACCACCAGCTGAAGAGAACAGGCTGTCGACCACGTCGATACAGCGCTCTATCACCAGTGATGCCTGATATCTGTACTTGATACGGTCCTCTACGGGCACCGGATCACCGTTTCGTACCTGAGAGACCATTTGATCGAAATTTCTGAACAGAACGCACTCAATCTCGTCCAGCGCATTGATCGCAGAGGCAATACGTTCCTGCGTCCCGGTATCGCCGGCGAGCTTGGTCACATCGCCACTGGCTTTGGACACCACCAGATCGCGGTACAAATCAAGCGCTGCTTTGCCCGCCCCTATTGCCGGCGTGGATACCACTCGGATAAATAACTGCGCCCAGGGCAGACGGTAAATGTCTGCGCTACTGCTATCCACACCAGGGTTTGATCCCAGGTACCCGTCTTCAGCCTTGTGAGTGCGATAGTCCGGCACGAACACATCCTCGACAACAATATCGTTGGAGCCGGTGCCCTGCAGGCCCATCGATTGCCAGGTATCGACAATCTCGTAATCGCTGCGAGGGATAAGGAAGCTGCGGTATCCACCATCGGGACAGATGCCGCCCAGCAACACCCAGCTACAGTGATCGCAGCCAGAGCTCCAGCCCCAACGGCCACTGAACCTGAAACCGCCCTCCACTTCCTTGACCTTGCCCATTGGCGCATACGATGACGAGACACGAGTATGAATATCATCACCCCAGACATCCTGCTGTGCACGCTCGTCCATCAGGGCAAGCTGAAACGCGTGCACCGCGACAATGCCCGACGCCCATGCCGTGGACATGCAGCCCTCAGCGATCGCAAGCTGCATGCGAAAGAAATCCTGGGGATCCAACTCGTGCCCACCCCACGCGCGCGGCTGCAGTGCCAGGAAAAAACCTGCGTCCTGCAGGGCATCAATGTTTGCCTGAGGCACACGGCGCTCGGCTTTAGCCTGTTCAGCATTGGCGCGAAACTGCTCTTGCAGCCCCACCACCTGTGTATACATTTCGTCGGCGAGTGCTCTTTTGCTGGCAGTGTCAGCTGTCAAAGGTGCGTTCATAACGCTTCTCCTGTTAATTTGCTCGTAGTATTTGCACTTAGGCGCGCTCTTGAATCACTCAAATGAGTGAGGGGCAACCATACAAGGCGTCGATCAGGGCCTTGTCGGGGTTTTGTCGAGATTTAACTGGTCAGCTCACGAGACCGCTGGATAACCCAGCGCGGCAAGCGCATACGCGATCTCCTCAAGGATCACCGGGTCATCGATGGTGGCAGGCATCTTCCACGACTTGCCATCGGCGATACTGCGCATGGTGCCACGCAAAATCTTGCCAGACCGGGTTTTGGGCAACCGCTCCACAACAGCACACAATTTAAAAGCGGCAACTGGCCCCACTTGCTCGCGCACTGAAGCGATAGCCTCAGCGACAATATCCCGAACATCGCGACTGACACCTGTGTTCAATACCAGCAAGCCCAGGGGCAAATGGCCCTTGAGGGAGTCCTCAACGCCAATGACGGCACATTCCGCCACGTCCGGATGCGCTGCAAGTACTTCTTCCAGCGCGCCGGTAGACAAGCGATGCCCGGCGACATTAATAACGTCGTCGGTACGGGCCATGACAAATACGTAGTTATTGTCATCGATATATCCCGCGTCACCCGACTCGTAGTAACCGGGAAAATGCGAAAAATACGCCTCTTGATAGCGCTGGTCCGCGTTCCACAAGGTTGTGAAAGTGCCCGGAGGTAGCGGCGCCTTGATTACCAGCGCACCCATCTTCCCGGCGGGCAACTGCTGACCGCCCTCATCGAGTACTTGAACATCGTAGCCCGGCACTGCAGGCCCGGTAGAGCCTGGCACAATCGGTAGTAATTCAACCCCGAGGCAGTTGGCGCAGATTGGCCAACCGCTTTCCGTTTGCCACCAATGATCGATTACCGGTACGTGTAGCTTGTCCGTTGCCCAGGCAAGCGTGTCCGGGTCACAACGCTCGCCTGCCAAAAACAGCGCGCGCAGCCCGGAAAGGTCATACTTGTCCAGCGCTTCACCGGTGGGGTCCTGCTTTTTAATCGCGCGAAATGCCGTGGGCGCAGTAAACAGCACTTTCACATCGTACTCTTCGATAACCCGCCAGAAAGCGCCTGCGTCGGGCGTGCCTACCGGTTTCCCCTCATACAACACTGTGGTGTTGCCATTAAACAGTGGCGCATACACGATATAGGAATGCCCCACTACCCAGCCGACGTCAGACGCGGCCCAGTAGACCTCACCCGGTTTTACCCCATAAATATTACCCATGCTCCACTTGAGGGCGACGATACTTCCGCCGGTATCCCGCACCACCCCCTTGGGCTGGCCGGTGGTCCCGGAGGTATAGAGAATGTAAAGCGGGTGATTCGCGTTGACGCCTACGCACTCTGTGAGCGGCGCGTCGACCATCGCCGTCGCCCAATCAATATCCCGCGCATCCAGCATCGTAGCGGTCAATTCCGGGCGCTGGAGAATGACGCAGCGATCCGGCTTGTGAGTGGCGAGGTCTACCGCACCATCCAGCAGGGGCTTATAAGGCACCAAACGACCTGGCTCGATCCCACAAGAGGCACTGACGATTACTTTGGGCGTGGCATCATCAATTCGTACCGCCAATTCGTTGCTGGCGAATCCGCCGAATACCACAGAATGAATGGCACCTAATCGGGCACAGGCCAACATGGCAATAACGGCCTCGGGCACCATAGGCATGTAGATGAGCACGCGGTCACCACTGCCAACACCCTCAGCCACCAGTACACCGGCAAAACGGGATACCTCATCAAGCAGTTCAGCATAGCTGTACTGGCGCTTGGACTCGGTCACCGGGCTGTCGTAAATCAGGGCGCACTGCTGGGCTCGCCCTTGCAGAATATGAATATCCAGAGCGTTGTAGCAGGCATTGGTTATGCCATCCGGAAACCAGCGATAAAAAGGTGGGGTGGCACTGTCGAGCACGTCCTCAGGCGGGCGAAACCAGTGTATATCAGCTGACGCCTGCTCCCACATTACCGTGTCTACCATCAGCTTCTTTCTCCCTGTAAGCTCGTGCCTCTCAACTGCTTCAGGGGCCTGGTCAAAACCAATGACTGCAAGGTATGCCACTTTGTCGACACTGTCATATCATTGCCCCCGACAGGCACATTAACCTACACTGCGATCAGCATCAAAATAAGAGCAAATACCATGAACCAGGCCATACCCACTCACGACCCCAGGCAAGTCGAGCTGGATCCCTATGCGATACCGCTAAACGAAATAAACGTGGCAAATCCCTTCCTGTTCGAGGCAAATAAACAGGATGCATGGTTCAAGCGCCTGCGTGACGAAGCACCTGTGCACTACTGTACCGACAGCCTGTTCGGGCCCTACTGGTCGATCACCCGTTACGAAGACATCATGACCGTAGACACCAACCACGAGGTGTTTTCGTCAGAGCCTTCTATCACCATTCGAGATCCAGACCCGGACTTTACCCTGCCCATGTTCATCGCAATGGACAGGCCCAAGCATGACCTGCAAAGGGCCGTAGTTCAGCCAGCCGTGGGTGCCGATAAGCTGCGCCACTTTGAGCCGATTATTCGCGAGCGCACAATCGGTGTGCTGGATGACCTGCCCGTTGGAGAAACCTTTAACTGGGTCGACAAAGTGTCCATCGAGCTGACCACCAGGATGCTGGCCACCCTCTTCGACTTTCCGTTTGAGCAGCGACAGAAACTGACCCGCTGGTCCGACGTCGCCACTGCTGTACCTGGTATGGGAATCATTGAATCAGAGGAACAGGGGCGTCAGGAGCTGTACGAGTGCCTGCAGATGTTCACCGAACTTTGGAATGAACGCGTCAATGCCCTGCCTGCCAATGACTTTATCTCCATGCTGGCCCACGGTGAATCCACCCAGAACATGGAGCCACTGGAATATCTGGGTAATCTGCTACTACTCATCGTGGGCGGCAACGACACCACCCGTAACACCATGTCGGCCAGCGTGCTGGCGCTGCACCAGAACCCCGAACAGTTCGAGAAGATACGGGCCGATCAAAGCCTGATACCCACCATGATTTCAGAGGCCATACGCTGGCAAACACCGCTGGCACACATGCGTCGAACGGCCAAACAGGACTTCGAGTTGAGCGGGCAGAAAATCCGCGCTGGCGATAAAGTCATTATGTGGTATCAGTCAGGAAATCGTGATGAGCGCTTCTTCGATAGTCCAGATAAGTTCGACATGGAGCGTAAGGATGTGCGCAAGCACCTGGCCTTCGGCTTTGGCATTCACCGTTGCATGGGCAATCGACTGGCCGAAATGCAACTGAAAATACTCTGGGAGGAGATACTGGAGCGTTTTGAACGCATAGAGGTTGTCGGTCAGCCCGAGCGCGTGCCCTCGGTATTCGTTCGGGGCTACAGTGAACTTCCCGTTAAGCTCCACCCACGCAGCAGCTGATACAGATTGTCGCTACCTTGACCTGGCGCATACACTGCTGACTCGGCAAAGGTCATAGTGACAAGACCATGACAGATTACGATGATCAGGATACAGACGTTCGCGCCTCGCATGTGGGAAGGCATACCAGTGAGCGTATTGCGGACGCAATGCGATCGCTGCCTCGAGACCAGTTCATCGAGATGAGCGAGCCGTCCCGCGTACAGGGGCGAAGCATTCCTCCAACCAATGCGGTTTCCGAAATACTCGAGCATGCCGATGCTCAGGCGCAACACCGTGTCTTGCAGATTGGTACCGGCGCCGGTTACGTAGCGGCTCTACTCAGCAAATTGACGCAACAGGTTGTCACGGTAGAAAAAAATCCAGCCATCGCACGCTGCGCGCAAGAGCGCTTCAATAAACTGGGGCTGGCCAATCTCGTCCTGAGAGAGCAAGACGGCAGCCTGGGTGCTGCTGACCTGGGCCCATTTGACCGCATCTTGGTATCCAGCCCACGCATCAAGCAAAAGAGCGCCCTGTTGGAGCAGTTGGCTCCGGAAGGCCTGCTGATCGCGCTGGAACAGGGCGAAAACGAAACCCACATATTAACCCGCTATGAATTGACGGAATTGGGGGCGCCGGTGCGCAAGGAACTGGCGCTGGTGGATTTTTCGCGCGATTCCGGCATGACCCTACTCGACATGGGCATGGTGGACCAACCTATGCTGGCCGAGGCCAGGCGCACTGCCAGAACAAAGAAGCTTCCGGTAATCAATGTACTGCGCGATATGCTGAATATGGAGGACATCACCCTCTATCGTCGGCTCGCAGAAGAAAACGGAATGCCATTCGCGCCTATTGACGAATTGCTACCCACCGTTCAGCCACTGCTGATGGATGGCTTCTCTCGCAGCTTTCTGGACAGCCATCACCTTGTGCCTCTGCAAGTGCACGAACACTGTCTACAGATTGCGACAGACGACCCGGACAGCTCGGTAGAAGATATTTATCACATGTATCCCTATGAGCGTGTGCAGAAAATCCTGGTAACGCCCAACGATTTCAAGCGCCTGTGGACTACCGTCGAACTGTCACTGCAGGGCGACCTGCACCAGCGTCGGCGCAGCGACGATGTGACACCCAAGCCGCAGGAAGACCTGCTCAATGTCACCAAGACACGTATTGAAGCCCACCTGATTACCCTGCTTGACGCCCTGCTGCTGGATGCAGTGAGCGAGGGCGCCAGCGATCTGCACATCGAAGCCTATAAAGAATATACCCGCATCAGGCTACGGGTTGATGGCGACTTGCACGACCTGACCCACTATTCGCTGTCTGCCAAGGAAACCCGGGGACTGGTCAATGTCATCAAGATTCGGGGTGACATGGACATTGCCGAAAAACGCCTGCCCCAGGGTGGCCGCTCTCAACTGCGCGCGGGCGGCGTGGGCTACGATTTGCGAATTCAGGTGCAACCCTCACTCCACGGTGAAGCGGTAGTCATCCGTCTATTGCCGCAGTCGGGAAACATTGTAGCCATAGACGATCTCGGCATGGCGCCGGCCATGATGCAGCACTACCGTCGCCTGCTGGACAACCCCTCGGGGCTGGTGCTGGTTGTTGGACCTACCGGATCGGGAAAAAGCACCACACTGTACGCCGGGCTTTCTGAGCTCGCCAAGGATGGCCGGCGCAAAGTAATCACCATTGAAGATCCTATCGAGTACTCCATGGAAGGCATACAGCAAACCTGGACTCGCCCCGATATCGGCTTCAACTTTGCCGATGGTATGCGCTCGTTTGTGCGACAGGACCCCGACGTCATCCTTGTGGGTGAAATTCGCGATCAGGAAACCGCTATCGAGGCCATACGCGCTTCGCAGACTGGCCATGTCGTTCTTTCCACCCTGCACTGCAACGATGCAGTGGACGCGCTGCAACGAATTTACGACCTGAACGTGCACCCCAATTCCATTGCCAGTGAACTCAGTGGTGTCATCGCCCAAAAACTGGCAAAGCGAATATGTGATCACTGCAAAAAGGAAGCGGAACCGGATCCGGCGATCACCGCAGAGCTCTTTCCTGAAGGCATACCCAACAGCTTTCGCTGCTTCGAAGGTAGCGGCTGCGAGCACTGCAACGGCCGAGGCACCCATGGCCGCGTGGCCGTCGTGGAGTATATGCAGGTCAACGGCGAGATTCGCGATGCGATTTCACTACAGTATCCGGTGGCACGACTACGCTCCATCGCCTTGGACTCCGGCCTGGCCACCATGCGCGATAGCGCACTGAACCACGTTATCAGCGGCACTATTCCAATGATCGAACTGCTCAGGGTTCTACCAGCCGATCGTATGGCACCAGAAAAACGCGGGGGCTGGTAGATGAGTCAGCAACACAGTAAATCGCAACGATTGCCTGCGGAGATCATCTACGCCGAAGAACTACAGCGCCTGCGAGATAACGACACAGACCAACGTCCGCCAGGTTGGCTGATTTCGCCAATCGCGATCGAGCGCTTTGTGCTGGGTGATGCAGAGGCCGATATCAGCCCCAAATTTGTCGCTCCACGAGAAATCGTCACCCGCATTGTTATCGCCCTGGCGACACAGCGCGGCGCCATGCTGGTAGGCGAACCGGGTACGGCCAAATCCTGGCTGTCGGAACTGTTGTGCGCTGCTATTTGCGACGATTCAACCATCGTTGTGCAGGGCGGCGCGATCGAAACAGTGCAGCAGCTCATTTACAGCTGGAACTCAGCAATACTGGAGCGTAAAGGGCCGTGCATTGAGGCGCTGATTCCCGGGCCAATTTATCGCGGCATGGTCAGCGGCAAGCTGGTGCGTTTTGAGGAAATTGCACGAACCGCACCGGCCTTACAGGACGCGCTGCTGTCCATTCTCTCCGAACGCGCAGTCACCATCCCGGAGCTCTCCGATCAGGACAGCACACTCTACGCACAGGAAGGTTTCAACCTCATAGGCACCTCCAACACCTCCGATGAGGGCGTCAATGAAATGAGTGCGGCACTGAAGCGGCGGATGAACTTTGAAACAATCAGGCCCATCAGTGCCATCGAGGATGAGATCGATGTGGTGAGTCGTGAGGCCAAAAAACTGCTGGATGCGGCCCGTGTTGACCTGGAGGTAGACGCAGACATCATGCGCGCCCTGGTCACTATATTCCACGAGTTGCGCAACGGGATGTCGCTGGACGGCCGCAGTACAGATCGCTTGGCTGGCGCGGTAATGTCGACCGCCGAGGCGGTGTCAGTCGCACACGCCATGGGCATCTATGCATTCTATTATCGGGACGGAGTTATGAGTGCGGATGACCTGACCGAGTTTCTTGTAGGCGCCGCTGTCAAAGACAATCTGGTTGACCTCAAACGCATGAATCACTATTTCGAGACTGAAGTCACGCGCAAGCAAGGGCCGGTATGGGAAGCCATTTACAGCAATTGGCAGCGTTTGTTTCACTACCGGTAGCTATCAGGCTACAGAATCAACAGACAGTACAAAAAGCAGCACCAGCCCTACCCTACTCGCCCACCAGATTGTCGTATAGTGGCGACATCTTTAATCTGTCGGGAAATGATTGAGTCATGGCCAAAAAAGTAATCGTATGGGGTACGGGCAATGTCGGTCGACCTGCCATACGCGCGGTATTAAACAACGACGCCCTTGAGTTAGTCGGCGTCATTGTCGCCAACCCCGACAAGGTAGGCAAAGACGTCGGTGACATTGTTGGCCTTCCCGCAATAGGCTTGAAGGCCACCGATGACGCGCACGCGATACTAGAGAAAGGCGCCGACGCCGTGGTCTACGCGGCTACCGCTGACATTCGGCCGGAAGAGGCCCAGAACGACCTGCTCGCATGCCTCGGGGCTGGCATCAACGTGGTTTCCACGTCTTTTTACAGTTTTCTACACCCGGGCTCTACAGCATCTGAAGTGCTACAACCGATTGAAGAAGTCTGCGTGGCAAGCGGCGCCTCGCTACTTGTGTCTGGTATCGACCCGGGCTGGGTAATGGATGCATTACCCGTTTTCCTCGCGGGAGCCACCACCGGAATTACGGAAGTGCGCACGCGCGAAATTTTCAATTACGCGTTATACGACCAGCCCCAGGTGGTGCGGGAGGTTATCGGCTTTGGGGGTTCAATGGAAGAAACACCGCTGATGCTGCACGATTTCGCCATTGATATGGTCTGGTCCCCAATGGTGCGTATCGTAGGGGATGCAATGGGCAAGCCTGTAGAGAATATTGAAGTCACTGTCGAGCGTCGGCCGCTGGAGCGGGACGTTGAAGTACCAGGTATGGGTACTTTTGAGAAAGGTGGCCAGGGTGCATTTCGCTTTGCGGTAACCGGATACCATCAGGGCGATCCGTTGTACGTTCTGGAACACATAACCCGAATCGACGATGAATGCGCGCCCGACTGGCCCTATCCGCCAGAGGGCCAAGGCTGTCACCAGGTGATTATCAGTGGCGACCCTACACTACACGTGACTGTTCACGCGGAGGATGCCTTCGAACCCGGCGCGGGTGGCGGTGGCAACTCTTCTGCCGCCTGCTGGATTGTGAATGCCATCCCGGATGTGTGCGAAGCAAGGCCAGGGGTTGTCACAACACTTGACCTCAAAGCGAAGGAAATGCGCCCTTAAGACCATCGATCATCATTTGCATACCAATGCCCGCAAGGATCAAGCCCATCAGGCGTGTAATCACTCCAAGGGCTCCCTCACCGATGAAGCGGACAAAGCGTTCTCCGGAAACGAATAGAAGGTAAGTCAACAGGCACAGTGTACCGAAGCACACCAGCGTTATTGATACCTCCGTCAGCCCGCCGCCGGTGGAGAAGTTCATCGCTGTCACCAGGGTGCCCGGGCCTGCCAGTATAGGGATAGCCAGTGGTGTGATGGCCACGCTCAGTTCTGCATCAAGCGTTTTTTTGTCACCCTCTTTGCCCAGGTGGTGCACCGACGACTGCTGGCCCTGCAGCATCTGGAAACCGATCATGAAAACCAGAATCCCGCCAGTGATCCGCAGCGCGGGAATCGTTAGCCCGAACACGTCAAAGAGCAATTTTCCGCAGATCGCGAAAACAGCAACAATGATGAATGCGGTAATGACGGCTCTCGCCGCTACCAGTTTCGTGGTCCTGGCATCATCGCCACCAGTCAACCCCAAGAACACCGGCACGTTAGCAATGGGGTTCATAATGGCAAAGAATCCCATAAATACGGTGGCCATATGCTGCAACATGGCCGTGGTATCAGCCGTCATCACGTCACTCATTGATCCCCCTCGGCCAAGGGGTATCCGGCTTCCGTCCACTGTTGTATACCACCATCCAGCGCCACCGCCCGAGTGAAACCCATGTCTCGCAGTGTCGCAGTTGCCAGCGTACTGATTTTGCCGACCTGACAATAAACAACGATGCGCTGTGTAGGGTCGGGTAGCTGTTCATTGACGCTCAGCTCCAACTGTCCGCGGGGTATCACCATCGCTCCGGGTATGTGGCCGGCCCTGAAAGCCTCGCGCTCCCGCACATCAAGCAAGGTTATCCCCGGGTCATCAGTACCGAGGCGCCGGTTAACTTCCTGCAGGGACATAAACGGCACATTGTGAGCCGCCTCGGTGATAAGCTGCGCGACTGTCTTTCCACCACTCAGGTTGGTGCGCAGTGCCTCGGTCAGATGATCAGGGTCACGCAGGGTTACCGTGCTCATCTTTTCCACGAACTCTGAGCGCTCCTTCAATTGCAGTCGCGGATTCTTCTCGATTTCTTCGCCAATAGTAGTGTGTGTTCTATTCATGTAGATATGGGCAGGAAATACCTTGGTTTCCGGCGGTAAAAGCAGCAGCTTATTAAACAGGCTGTCGTACTGTTGCTGCGGATCCCCGGTTGGCAGGTCGGTGCGGCCACAGCCACCGATCAACAGGGTGTCGCCAGTGAAGACCCTATCTTCTACCTGTATACAAATAGAATCAGCCGTGTGCCCAGGGGTATGAAGAATATTGAGTGACAACTCCCCCACATTTATTTTCTCCCCATCATCCACCCGGATATCTACAAATGGCGCAGAGCTGTCTCTGTGCATAACAACAGGCACATCCAGGGCCCGCGACATTTCGATCGCGCCCGAAAAATGATCGGCATGGGTATGGGTATCCAGAACATAGTGGATACGCACGCCCTCCTGGGCGGCAAGACCAAGGTAACGTTCGAGCTGACTTTCTTCAGGGTCGATAATCACAGCCATGCAGGTCTTTTCGCATGCCAGAAAGTAGGACTGGCAACCCCGGTCTGTCGCAATCTGGTGAAAAATCATTATGCTTACCTCTCTATTTCGCCTCGTTCAGTTTAGTTCGCGCAGCCGGGTATAGTAAGCGATTTCATGCTTCGAGCTGCATTAAGTACCCGATGCCCTACAGGTGCTCTACAATACCGGAATGAGCATCATCGCAAATCCGCTAGCTGAAAAAATGAATCCCGGCGCGACAAAAATCGCAACACTGGCGTTGTTGCTGCTTCTGAGCGCATGCACAAGCGTTCCCTTCGACTATCCGCGCACAACTAGCACGGCAATCCCGCCTGAGGTTGCCAACCCGGGGGACACGTTTGCCTCCCAATGGCGCGCCACGCACGACAGCAAGTCAGGCTTTATAGGGCTCAGTAACGGCGACGATGCATTGGGCGCAAGGCTGGCCCTGATGGAGCGTGCCAAGAGCACTATCGATGCCCAGTATTTCATCGTAAAAAGCGACCGGGCAGGCGCCTTGTTCGCGGGTAAAATGTTGCGCGCGGCCGACCGTGGAGTTCGAGTTCGATTACTCATCGACGATATTTTTACGCCGCGAGCCGACCAGGCACTGTCGCTGCTTAGCTCCCATCCCAATATTGAGATACGCCTGTTCAATCCGCTGTCAAGGCAGGGAGTAAAACCCTGGACCTTCCTGATGGACTTCAAACGGGCCAATCGACGCATGCACAACAAGTCATTCACCGTCGACAACAGCGCCAGCATCGTCGGCGGTCGGAATATTGGCGAAGAGTACTTCGAACTCAAAAAGAAAATAAGATTCGATGACTACGAAGTACTGACAATCGGGCCTGTTGTAGAAGAAATCTCTGCAGGTTTCGACGCTTTCTGGAACAGTGAACTTTCGGTACCCATAGAGGCGTTCAATGTCAAAGTTAAACCAGAGGAGCTAGCTAACTGGCGGGAATTTATCGCGAGAGAAATGGCGCAGGGAGAAACCGGCACATACTCACAAGCCATAAACAGTACGCTTCTTCAGGATTTGCGAGCCGGCACCCGGATGCCGCTAGCCGCCAATGCCGTGCTTGTTACCGACAGCCCGGACAAGCTTCAGGGGGAAATGGGTGACGCCGCATTAGCAGAACTCGCCGTTGATATAGGCCGTCGCTTCAGGGCGGCTGAAAGCGAAATAGTAATAGTGACACCCTACTTCATCCCTGGTGAAAAAGGTGCGTTACTGATTGAAGATATTGCCCAATCCGGCGTTCGCGTTATGGTTGTCACCAATTCTCTTGCGTCCACAAACCATGTGCCGGTGCATTCACGCTATCGAAAATATCGCGCTCGCCTTTTAAAAGCAGGCGTTGAGTTTCGAGAAATCAGAAGTGACATCCTAGGCGAACACAGTAGCTGGGGTTACAAACCCGAGCGGGTAACGCTGCATTCAAAAGCCAGTGTCATTGACAGGAAAACTGTATTCGTAGGTTCACTGAATTTTGACCCACGCTCGTTACTCATCAACACAGAGATGGGCTTATTCATCGAGTCGCCCGAAGTCGGCCAGGCATTCACCACAAGATTGATAGCAGACCTGGAGCGAACCACCTACCGGGTAGAATTGGATGAGCAAGGCTCTGTGATCTGGCGGTATGACTATGGCGAAAGAAGCGAAGTGGAAACCACCGAGCCTCAGGCAAGCTGGACCCGGCGGTTTATGACCAACGTTTACCGTTTACTGCCTATAGAGGGGCAGTTATAGAAGAAGTCGCGATAGAGCGCTGCTCAGTCTATGTGGGCTCTATGACGACAACAGGGATTACACGATCCCCCGCAGCGACCTTGTAGTCCTCATAAGGCCCATAGATTCCTACCATCTGCTGCCACAACTGAGATCGCTCATCACCCTGGGCCACACGCGCCCTGGCGTTGTACTTATCAGCACCCACCTGAATATGAACCTCTGGATCGGCGTCAAGGTTGAGATACCAGGCCGGATGGGTAGGCGCGCCACCTTTTGAAGCAATCACACAGTAGCCGCCATCTGTTTTCCCATAAATCAACGGGATGGTAAATCCCAGGCCAGACTTGCGACCGGTTGTGGTCAGTAGCAGCGTCTCTATCATCCCCTCGCCGCCACCAATCGATGAATCCCACAGGTGCCCGTCCGCGCCATCGGATTCCATATAACGGGTCAAATGCTCCCTGATCCACTCTGGCAAGCCTTCGGCAACTCTTTGTTCTGGCATGGTTTCGTTTCCTGTAATGTCGTTAAAACAGCCTTGTCCATGGCCCTGTAATAACCAGCCTGTATTAAAGCTGCGGGATCTCAGCCAGATCAATGGGCAACTCAGTCCGACCAATACGACCAGCGCGCTGTTGCAGCGTCAGCTCCGCATCTTCCACGCCTATCATGATGACAAAGCGCTTCTCCCGAATACCCTGCAGACAAAACCTCGCAAGCTCATCGAGGTCCTGGAAATCCAACTGCATGCCGGCGGCCTCTGCCGCCACTTTGAAGTCAGCCACAGTGGGTACCGGATCGTAGGGCTTTTCCCTGGCAAGGTCGGTAGGACGATTACGGTCGGTGGTCCAGATTCCCGTGTCCAGCAAGCCCCCCGACGGGTAGAAAATCGAGGCACCCAACTGGGTTTGCTCGGTTTGCAGTTGTGCCGCCAGGCACTCTGTGAGACATGACACCGCAGCTTTGCTCGACGCATACACAGACTGGTAAGGCAGTGGTGAGACTCCGCCGTCTCCCGAGGACGTATTGATCACATGCCCCTCTTCACCGGAAGCAATCATCCTGGGGACAAATGCCTGTATGCCGGCCACAACGCCCAGCACGTTAACCCCGTGCACCCAACGCCAGTCATTGACTGTCGTCTCCCAAACGTTCGCCGAGGGCGCAGCCACACCGGCGTTGTTAAACAGCAGGTGGCAAGCGCCATGCCTGTCGTAGACAGTATCCGCCAGCGCTTCTACCGAGGCCGGATCGGAGACATCTGTAACCACACCAGAGACCTCCCCTGCACCGTCCAGCTCTGCCAGTACACGGTCAAGCGCCGATTGTTCAACATCAGCAATAACCACTTTGGCACCGTCAGCCAACAACTCTTTAACCAGAGAACGCCCAATTCCACTGGCACCACCAGTGACCACTGCTACCTTGCCTGCAAAACTATCCACTTATTGTCTCCTTCACTCGATTGATCAATAGGGCCACCGCCCAATGCAAGAAAGTCGCTATACTTCCTGACAAGCTGATTCAGGGCAAGAAAAGTCGATGCTAAACAAGCAAAACACGTCGGTAATTGGCCGCGGGCTTACATTGGTATACTTGTGGCGAAAGCTTGCCAGCCATGATTAGCGAGGTCATCGTTCCGGTAAGCGGCCAGGGGCTTTATTCCGTAACCCCCCTGATTGCACCAGTTGTCGCCGAAAATGCTGTGGGCGAAGGCCTTTGTACACTGTTCATTCAGCATACATCGGCCTCATTACTGGTTCAGGAGAACTATGACGACAGCGCCCGTGAGGACCTGGAGCGCTGGCTCAACCGCTTGGTGCCTGAAAACGACCCGCTTTACACCCATACGCTGGAAGGCCCGGACGATATGCCCGCGCATATCAAGGCAGCCCTGACCGCCGTGCAGATCAGCATCCCCTATCGAGCCAATGCATTAATGCTTGGGACCTGGCAGGGCATCTATCTTTGGGAACACCGCCACCAAAGGAGTGAGCGCAAAATCGTGGTACACCTGTGACAGCAGTTGCAAGCGTACAGCACTGGCTACAAGGCATGGTAATCGGACTGGACCTGTGCCCGTTTGCGGGTCGCGTATGGCGGGACAACAGCATTCGATTTGTAGACTCCACCGCCACTAGCGAGTTGGCTTTGCTGGAAGAGCTGAAGGAGGAACTGGAGCTTCTCGGTAATGACCCCGAGATAGAGACCACACTGCTAATCCACCCGAATGTCCTGCAGGACTTTATGGCCTTCAACGACTTCCTTGATTCTGTTGATGCGCTGATGGAAGCAATGAAACTCACCGGACATATTCAGGTAGCCAGCTTTCACCCCCAGTATCGCTTCGCTGGTGAGAGCGATGATTCGGCAAGCAATTACACTAACCGATCGCCCTACCCCATACTCCACCTGTTGCGCGAGGACAGTGTCGCTGCAGCTATCTCCGCCCACCCCGATGCCGGGCAGATACCTGCCAACAACATTGCCAAACTTGAAGCACTCGGGCTTGAGAAAATTCGCCAGATACTCGACAGGGGCGCTCAGGAGGCCAAGGTCCCCCAGTCTCCATCTCGCAGCTTGAGCCACTCGCGCAACGATGATGAACGATAGTCTCCAGATTCGTATCTCTGCCTGACCGAGCGGTGCAGCGTCGCGTCGGCAGGAATAGATCGCTTCGCACGACCCAGGGCCCGCCAAAAGCGCTTGTGTGATTTATGGGCCGGTGCCAGCGGATCCAGTTCCGCCTTTTGGTAAAGATGTCTCTCAAAGTCCAGCCCGGCGCTAGCCGCTTCCTTCGCCATCCAGGCCAGCGGCAGATCACTCAATAAACGCTGACCTTTGGCAGCGGCGTAGCCGCCACCCACATCGGCATGCACCCCGGCAAACCAAACCTGTCCCATATCAACACTGTCTTTTGGATGCCAGAGCGTCGGCTGAAAATCTGCACGCTGCTCATCAATAGCGACCGCGTGCCTGGCCATCTTGATGTTGCTGCCCAACTCCACATCAAAGAACAGGTCGCGCTCTTCAGCAAAGGCCAGCACCCGGGTGGGCATGCCCAGGGCTCCTACGGTGTCCCACACGCCGATAAAATCCACTACACCCCTGCTGCGGCGTCCGGTCTTTTGCTGCCGCCAGTCTGCCGCGCGCACAGACCCGGGACGCACCCGACGATTCTTGTAGAAGCCAAAGGCATCGGGGATGCTGTCCGCCAACTCACGCTTGAGTACCCCACAGTTATTGAGCATTCCCGCGAGGCAGCGCACCGTATAGGCGCCACGACTGAAGCCAAACAAGAAGATCTGATCACCGCGACGATAATTCTGGACGATAAAGCGATAGCCATCCTGGATGTTCTTTATCATCCCACGACCAGACACCCCTCCGGATACGGGCGCGTAGTAGGAACCCACACCCCAGTCGTAGAACACCACCTGTCGAATGCCATCACCACCCACAGGGCGTATGGCGCGGGCCATCCGCAGTACATTGGAGGAGTTTTCGTCCTCAGGGTCATTCCAGGTACCATCGGCGCAAATGACAATCCGCTTGCGTTTATCGTCGGCCATTCAGCTACACCCACAAACTGGTTCAAACACCCACAAGCCTAGACCAATCGACTCACACTGAGTGGAAAATCAGAGGTAAATAGCAGATTAACCGAGTGGCATAACCACTTATCTGACTGAGGGTGGCTCAAGATAAACAACGTAAGATACTGTTTAAATTGAGCTTTCATTTTACGAATTCAGGCAACTATATTTTTGTTATATAGAGCGAATTCTTCAGAACAAAATGTTAGTCGACTTGCCGTAGCCGCTTTGGTTTCATGAGGGTGTGTCCAAGGACACCCTTCGCTGTGTTGATTCGCATTTCTGTAGAGCAATACACGCACAAAAACAGTATTTAGTGGCACCGCGCCTGTCCGGGTGTGGCGTACTTCCTGCGGCGGCAGGGCACGGTGCAAACGCAACAACGAGGCTACATTTATGAGAAGACAGAAGCGTGACAAGAACGACCGAGCTTTTGATCGCGGTTACATCGTCGGCCTATCCGGCCGCAGTAGTGACTATTGCCCCCACGCCAACGACGAGCACAGAACGAGTTGGATGACGGGTTGGCGGGAAGGCCGCTGCGATCAGTGGGATGGCCTTACCGGCGTCTCGGGCGTTCACAAAGTGCGCGCACTCTGAGCTTCGATCGTATTGCGTCAAGCGGGTAGTTAACAGGCCGGGGTGATAGCCCCGGCCAGATACACTTTTATCGTCTACTGCTCTGGGCCAGATCCAGCAGTTCCCTGTTTGCCACAGCAAACATGGCAAAGTCGGGCGATACTGCGCCATGCAATTCAGAAAGCATTTCGCGCCAGCGCTGTAGTAGCGAGGATTCACTGCTCTCCCACTGCTGTACACACTCGACCAGGTTACGTTCCTCGCCCATGTATTGCAGCACCCCTACTGCAAGGGTGCGCTGCTGCCATTCCAGGTCTTCAAGGTAGGTATCCCGGGCCATAGCCTGCCACTCGTTCTCCACCTTACTCACCAGTATCTGGGCACTGAACCAATCCAACTCAAGCCGCTCACCCATGAAGAAGTAAAGCTCGGCAACCTCCAGCAGTGGCGCATGGGTCTCTTCCGCGGCCTGAACAATACCCAGCGCGGTATAGGCCTGAATCGTTCCAGCCACTGCCGCCGCCAGGGCAGGTGATACGCCGGATTCTTCGTAGCGTAGCACCAATGCCTTATAACGATCTGCCGCATCGCCTCGCAACATGTTCGGCAGTGCTTCACGCAGCTGTTCTACACCGGTTGCGAACTCGGCGATGACACCGGTCGGGGACATTTCATGTCGACGATTGCGCAACAACCAGCGCACGGCACGCTTCACTAAACGAATCAGGTTCAGCATCATGTCCAGCTGCACCTGCGCATCGACATCATGGTCAAGCGCCTCAATCTGCTCCCAGATATCGGCAATCGAGAACACCTCGATAACTGAAGTATAAGCGCGTGCTACGTCGGCAATAGGTGCTCCTGTGGCCTTACGTTGTCGGGAAACAAAATTCAGCCCCATTCGATTAACGATATCGTTGGCTATCTGGGTACACATAATTTCACGATGCAAACGGTGCTCGCTCAACTCTTCGGCATACTCTGTGACCAACTTCTGCGGGAACGCGCTTTTCACCGCGCCAGCAAGATGCGGATCCATACCCAGATCCGACTCGATCAATTCTTCCTTCAGGATGGCCTTGCTGTATGAGACAAGCACTGACAATTCGGGACGGGTCAGGCTCTGGCCATGGACTTTTCGATCTGCCAGCTCCTCGTCTGTTGGCAGGAACTCAAGCTCCCTATCCAATTTGCCTGCTTCTACCAAAGTGCTGATAAAGCGTCGGTATTCGCCGCTGCGCTCATTGGCCTGGGCTTCAGCCAAACTGATCGCCTGTACCTGGCGGTAGTTATTTTGCAATACCAATTCGGCCACGCTGTCTGTCATCGTTTCCAGCAAAGCGTCACGGTGTTTTAGGGTCAGGTCGCCCCGTGCCACAACTGCATTGAGCAGGATCTTGATATTCACCTCGTGGTCAGAACAGTCGACCCCGCCGGCGTTATCGATAAAGTCCGTATTGGAACGCCCACCATTAAGGCCAAACTCCATACGCGCCAACTGCGTAATACCGAGATTACCGCCCTCGCCTATCACCTTGCAGCGCAAGGCCCCCGCGTTAACCCGCAGGCTGTCGTTGGACTTATCGCCAACATCGGTATGGGTTTCCAGGGTCGATTTAACATAGGTACCGATTCCACCATTCCACAGCAGGTCCACGCGCGCCTTGAGTAAAATGGAAATCAGCTCGGTGGGAGTCAGCGTATCGACCTCAATATCGAAACGCTCTTTCATCTCAGGTGAAATCGGAATCGCTTTCGCTGAACGATTGAAAATACCGCCGCCGGCAGAGATCAGCGAAGTCTCGTAATCGCTCCAGCCTGAACGCGGTAGCTCAAACAATCGCTTGCGCTCTGCAAAACTGGCCGCAGTGTCAGGTTCGGGATCGATAAAGATATGCATGTGGTTGAACGCCGCAACCAGCTTGATGTGCTCGGATAACAACATGCCGTTGCCAAAAACATCGCCGGCCATGTCGCCAATACCAATCACACTGAAATCCGTGGTCTGGACATCGATGTTCATCTCGCGAAAGTGACGCTGCACAGAAACCCAGGCGCCACGCGCGGTAATACCCATTTTTTTGTGGTCGTACCCTGCACTGCCACCAGACGCAAAAGCATCGCCCAGCCAGAAATCGTAGTCTGCGGAAATGGCGTTGGCGATATCAGAGAAGGTTGCTGTGCCTTTATCGGCGGCGACTACCAGATAGGGGTCTTCTTCATCTTTGCAGACAACATGCGGCGGACGGATAACCCCGGTATCGGTGCGATTGTCAGTAATGTCCAGCAATCCCCGGATAAAGCTCTGGTAACAGGCAACGCCCTCGGCCTGCACCTCGTCCCGCGTCATATCGGCCGTAATCAACTTGGGAACAAAGCCGCCCTTCGCACCCACAGGTACGATAACCGCATTTTTAACCTGCTGAGCCTTGACCAGCCCCAGCACCTCTGTCCGAAAGTCCTCGGCACGATCTGACCAGCGCAAGCCACCGCGGGCAACCTTGCCACCGCGCAAGTGCACACCTTCAACCCTCGGGGAATAAACAAAGATTTCAAACAGCGGCACTGGCTTGGGTACGTCCGGAATAGCGGACGGGCGCAGTTTGAAGGAGAAGTAAGGCTTTAACTTGCCATCCGCGCCTTCCTGGAAAAAGTTGGTGCGTACCGTCGCCTTTATGACAGTGACAAACTGGCGGATGATGCGATCCTCACCGAGATTCTCTACCTCCTCCAGGGAATCAAGAATGCGCGACTCAACAGACATCTCGCGCTGACCCCGCCAGTCCTCATCGCCATCAAAGACGGGGGAAAAGCGGGTCAGGAATAATTCTACAATCCCGGCCGTTATCTGCAGGTGATTGGCCATGGTCTCGGCGATGTAATCGACGCTATAGGGGAACTGCAGTTGCCGCAGGTAACGGGAGTACGCGCGCAGCAAGGCAATTTCCCGCCAACTCAGGCGAGTACCCAATAGCAGGCGGTTAAAAGAGTCGCTCTCGGCTTCGCCGTACCAGATACGGGCAAAGGCATCCTCAAACTCATCCTTAACTTCATCAAGGTCAATGTCGTGAGCCAGCGAGTAAATCAGGCTGAATTCCTGTATCCAGTAACGCTCATCGCTGGTTGTACGAACACTGTAAGGCCTTTCCGATACGACGCGCAGGCCAAGATTTTCCAGAATCGGCAGCACATCAGACAGCGGTAAGGAGGAACCCTGCCGGTAGAGGCGCAGCTTGAGCTGCTCATCCCCCTCCTCCAGCAGACGGTAAAGGCTCATGCCCAGGCCGTTCTCATCAGCCAGCCCGGCAATTGCCTTGATATCCATCACCGCCACACGGGGGTCGAAGTCATCGCGATAGCCGGGCTGAAAGCCAACGCCAAGCTCCCGCATGTGCTGCTCGCCCTGCTCTTCCCCGTATTCCTCGATGAGCCGCAATCGCAAACGGTCTTCCCAATCCAATGTTGCTTGCACAATCTGTTCCTCAATTTCGTTGGGGTCGAAGTCAGGTACTGCATTCTGACCAAGGCGCATCACAAAATGCACCCGCACCAGTACCGATTCGGAAAAGTGGGTATTGAATTCTGAGTCCCGCGCACCACAGGCGGTGCAGAGTATGTCCTGTATTTTTTCGCGCAGGCTGGTGGTGTATCGATCGCGGGGAATATACACAAGACAACTGACAAATTTGCCGTGTATGTCCTGCCGCATGAAAACCCGGGTCTGGCGACGCTCCTGTATGCGAGTCACCGCCAGGGCCGTATCAAACAACTCTCGGGTATTGGATTGGAACAGTTCGTCGCGAGGAAAGCTCTCCAGCACACGCGCCAACTCCCGGCCCTCATGATCCTCAGACTTCACCCCTGAGAGCTTCAAGACCTGCTCCACTTTACGTCGCAGTATTGGGATACGCAGTGGATCAGTGGTGTAAACAGCTGCCGTATAGAGGCCTATAAAACGATGTTGTCCGACTATTTCGCCATTCTCATTAAACTGCTTCACTTCCACGTAGTCCGGGTAGGCGAGACGGTGCACCCGGGAACGCTGCTGTGATTTTGAAAAACTCAATTGCCTGCGATGTAACTCATCGGGAGACAGCGCGTGCAGATCACTGAGTAAATCCTTGGGACCTTGCGTCTCGCGCAAGCGCAACAGGCCCAGGCTGGCATCGGCATGAATCTTTACCGAAAGATCTGCACCTTGCCCCTGTACCTCAAGGTACTGATAACCCAGGGCAGTTATGTGGTTACTCTCAAGCCACTTTAGAAACTTTATAGCTTCATCCCGGTGACTTTGAATGACACAGGGACTTTCCCTAACCAGCGCCATCGCGTCACGCAACCTTTCCCTCACCGCGGGAAAATCGCTGACCACTACAGTCACCTCAATGAGAATATCCGTGAGAGTGTCACGCAACTCGGCCAGCGTCTCAGGGTGTGAATGCCGGCCAATCTCGAAATACATCAGGCTCTCGTTGGATTGGCCCTCTTCCTGACTGCCTTCCGCCACCACCTCTTGCAGCTGGCCATCAGCGTCGCGCTGAGTCGCCAGATTGCAGCTGGCGATTGTGTGAATCTTGATATTGCGGCGGTTTAGCTCACCCCGCACCGAGGCAACACAAAACGGCATCTCGGGGCACAGCAGAGCCAGCACGGTGTACTTGGATTCCCAGCCATGGGTCTGAATCTCGGGGTTGAAAATTCGAACCTTGGGGGCCGCCGCTTCCCAGTTGTCCATGAAGCGAAGCAAACCATACAGGCAGCCATAAATGTTCTCGGGGGACCTGTCGCGCATATCTTCAGGCGGAAATCTGCCGAAGAATTTTTCGGCCAGGCGATGTAAGTCCTGACGGTGCTCCTGGTCACCGCGCGCATCAATTCGCTCGGCTAACTGCACCAGTAAACTCTGTTTCGTTGATTCCCAGGCCATTGCGCCTTCTGCGACTCCTCAGCTTGCGTCCATCATCAGCGTCAGTCTAGACCAAACTCAACGATTTAACGCCTCAGGAGGAACTTTTCAGCCGGTGAAAAGTCACATTCGTCAGGCTTGCACAGTAGCAGCGATTCGTTTGGACAGACGCGTCGGTTGCTATAAAATGCGGCCCTCGTGAACAGGCCCGCAGCTTGTAACAGCCGGTCTGACTTATTGTAAACCCTACTGGACACTGGAGTAAGCGTGGCAAGCGCAGATATCAGAGCATTGGAAGACTGGCTCAGCCAGCAGATCATAGGACAGGAGCACCTGGTACAGCGGCTGATTATTGCCCTGCTAGCCGATGGCCACTTACTGGTCGAGGGTGCGCCGGGGCTGGCGAAGACGCGGGCGATAAAATCGCTGGCCGATGGACTGGAGGGCAGCTTTCATCGCGTTCAGTTTACGCCAGACCTGTTGCCCGGTGACGTTACTGGCACCGAGATCTACAGGCCGCAGGAAGCCAGCTTTCACTTCCAGAAAGGCCCCATATTCCACAACCTGGTGTTGGCTGACGAGGTTAACCGGGCGCCTGCCAAGGTGCAGTCGGCATTATTGGAAGCGATGGCAGAGCGACAGGTGAGCGTGGGCAGTGAAACCTATGACCTGCCGCAGTTGTTTCTGGTTATGGCTACGCAAAACCCGATAGAGCAGGAAGGCACCTACCCCCTGCCGGAGGCGCAACTTGACCGTTTCCTGCTGCATGTAACCGTCGACTACCCCAACGCCGCTGCCGAAACTGAAATTTTGCGCCTGACCCGAGCCGAAGCAGGCCAGCAGAATGCAAATACCACCAAGCCTTTGAGCCAGGACGCCGTGTTCAGTGCCAGAGCAGAAGTGCTGGCCATGCATATGGCCGAGACGGTTGAGGAATACATCGTGCAACTGGTCATCGCCAGCCGACAGCCCGGGCAATATTCCGAGCAACTGGCCGGATGGATAGAGTATGGCGGTAGCCCCCGAGCCACCATCGCTCTGGACCGTTGCGCCAGAGCCCATGCCTGGCTCCACGGGCAGGATTACGTCAGTCCTGACAACGTGCAGGCCGTTGCCGCCGACGTGCTGCGTCACCGCCTGTTACTGAGCTTCGAGGCTGAAGCCAATGGCGTTACCGCCGATCAGGTGATCGCTGAACTGCTGGCCCTGGTACCGGTGGGCTAAAGACGCCGCAATGCACCAGCGCGACATCAGCCAGCCTCCCCGCGGCGCCCATGTCCAGTTGGCGGACCTGATCGCGCTGCGCTTCCCCGCCCGCCAATTGCGCATAACGCGTAAAAATCGGGCCTTGAGCGTGCTGGCAGGACCCAACAAATCCAACTTTCGTGGCCGCGGCATCGACTTCGAGGAAGTGCGCAGCTACCAACCCGGCGACGATATACGCACGATAGATTGGCGCGTAACCGCCCGAACTGGCAATGCCCACACCAAGCTGTTCAGGGAAGAGCGTGAACGCCCGGTATTGGTCGTGGTCGACCAGCGCAACAGCATGTTTTTCGGTTCAAGCCACTGCTTCAAGTCGGTACTGGCCGCACAGCTAGCAAGCCTGTTCGCCTGGAGCGCGCTGGATAACGGTGAGCGCGTGGGCGGCCTGGTGTTCAACAATGCGGGGCATCGGGAAATCAGGCCCAAGCGCAGCCGCAAGAACGTCCTGGCCTTGTTATCGCAGATTGACAGCTACAACCAAGAGCTGCCCATGGACGCCACTGAGGACGCTCCGGACTTCGCCGATATGCTGGCCAACCTGCGACGCATTGCCCGGCCTGGCAGCAGCCTGTTTATCGTCAGTGATTTCCGCGGCGCGTCTGACGGGCACGCTCAGGAGCACCTCTACCAACTTGCCCAGCACGCAGAAATCACCGCAGTCAGCTGCAGCGACCCACTGGAGCAAAACCTGCCCAAGGCTGGCCGTTATGTAGTGACAGACGGGCAGGAACGCAGCGAACTGTCTACCAATGACCGACGATTGCGCCAGGCCTACCAGAGTGATTGGGAAGCGCGCGAGCAGGCTCTGGGTAACCACCTGCGAAAGCTGGGTATACCGCTCATTCAGGCTAGTACCACCCAGGCACCGTTCAGCCTGCTGCAAACCTATTACGGCGAGGCTCGCCGATGAATCCGCAGGATCCACTGGCACAACTACACCCCCTGCGTGAACCCGAATTGATCGGCTGGTGGCCGCTGGCGCCGGGCTGGTGGTTTTTGCTGGCCCTGCTAGGTATCGCGATGGGCGCGCTCGCCTATTGGCTGTGGCGCCGCTATCAAAAACGAGCTTACAGGCGGCAGGCAACACGACAGCTGGCTGAGCTGCTAGCGGCATATCGTGATAGCGGCGACACTACGGTATTTGTCGCCGAAACCAACAAGTTACTCAAGGCCACCGCGCTCGTCGCCTTCCCCCGACGAGGCGTTGCGGCAACCAGTGGCGAAGCATGGCGACAACTTTTGAACGACGCGCTGCCCGATGCCCAGGGCGACAGTACCTTCGGCCCGGAATTTGATGAGGCTGCGTATCGCTCCGGGCCACCGTCCATCGACCCGGAAGGCCTGCATCAACGGGCACTGGCATGGATACAGCACCACAAGGTGCCCGCATGATCGAGTGGATCTGGCCCTGGATGCTGGCCCTGCTGCCCCTGCCCTGGCTTGCCAAACGCCTGCTACCGGCCGCCCGAACCCAGGAGTCTGCCCTGCGCGCGCCCTTCTATCAGGAGTGGCAGCAGCTCAGTGCCAACCAGGGACAGGGAAGCGGACAAAGTAGATTGGTACCGCAAATAGCCTTGTGGCTGATCTGGCTGTGCCTGTTGGTAGCCGCAGCCAGGCCAGTATGGATTGGTGAGGCCATAGAACTGCCCAACAACGGGCGCGACCTGATGCTGGCGGTTGATATTTCCGGCAGCATGCGCATCGAGGATATGCAGCTGGGCAATGTGCTGGGCCGGCGTATCGACGCGGTTAAGCAGGTAGGTGGACAGTTCATTGAGCGCCGCACCGGTGACCGCCTCGGCCTGATTCTGTTTGGCAGCAAAGCCTACGTACAGTCACCACTGAGCTTCGATACCAGCACGGTTAAACGCTTTCTGATGGAAGCCCAGATTGGCTTCGCAGGCCAGGAGACGGCGATAGGCGATGCGATAGGCCTGGCGGTTAAACGGCTGCGCGAACGGCCGGCGGAAAGCCGCGTAATGATATTGCTGACAGACGGCCAGGATACGGCCAGCTCTGTATCGCCACAGGAGGCTGCTCGCCTGGCACAGGGTCTGAGCATCAGGATTTACACCATCGGCATCGGGGCCGATGAACTGACCATGCCCGGGCTGTTCGGCTCCAGCTTTGGCAGCCGGCAGGTGAACCCCTCTGCAGACCTTGATGAAGCTGGTTTGCAAAAAATTGCACAGGCTACCGGCGGGCAGTATTTTCGCGCCAGGAACCCGCAGGAGCTAGCCAACATCTACGCACTGGTCGACCAACTCGAGCCGGTTGAGCAGGAAGCAGAAACCTACCGCCCGCGACAGTCTCTGGGCTATCTCGCGGTGCTAATGGCCCTGCTGACCAGCTTCCTGCTGGCGCTGCAACACTGGTGGAGCGGCGGCGGCCTGGCGACACTCTCCGCTGGCGCAGCTGCGCCTCGCGATAAGGCCCGACAAAACGCGGGAGGGTCAGCCTGATGCCCTTCCCTGAGCAGCTACACCTTATGCGCCCCGAGTGGTTGTGGGGGCTTTTACCCGGGCTTTTGCTGATAGCCCTATTGTGGCGCCAACGGGGTCGCCGTGGCAGCTGGAGCGAGATTATTGCACCCGAGCTGCTGCCTCACCTTATAGGCGACCAGCAGGGAACTCGTCCGCCTAATTTACTACCAGCTGTACTTATCGCCTGGATCCTTGCCTGCCTCGCGGCTGCCGGGCCTAGCTGGCAGAAACTACCGCAGCCGGTTATCCAGAAACAGGATGCGCTGGTGCTGGTGCTGGACCTGAGCCTGTCGATGAAAGCCGCCGACCTACCCCCGTCGCGCATGGATAGAGCCAGACAAAAGCTGCTGGACCTGCTGGCGGAGCGCCGGGAAGGACAAACTGGCTTGATCGCCTTTGCTGGCGATGCCCATATTGTTACCCCCCTGACGGATGACAACCCCACTATCGCCAACCTGTTGCCGGCCTTGCACCCGGACATGATGCCCGTGCCGGGCAGTGACGCCGCCGACGCCATTACCCTGGCGAAGGGATTATTGCATTCAGCGGGCGTCAGGAATGGCCGCATCCTGCTGGTCACTGACAACGTCGCGCAAAGTCAGCACAGCGAGATTGCACAAACCCTCAACAATACGGGTATCGAACTGTCGATACTTGCGATAGGCACTGCAACTGGTGCGCCCATCCCCCTGCCCCGTGGCGGATTTCTCAAGGACGACAGCGGCACCATTGTTGTGCCGCAATTAAACGTAGGCGAGCTGCAGCAACTAGCCTCCATGGTTGGCGGACGTTATCGGGCCCTGCAGATCAGTAACAGCGACCTCAACTACCTGCTGCAGGATGTAAGCCTGCCAGGGGATAGTGACACGCTGACACTGGACCGCACGGCCGACGCCTGGGAGGACCAGGGCTATTGGCTGGTTCTGCTGCTTTTACCCGTTGTTCTGTCAATGTTCAGGCGCGGCTGGCTGCTCACGCTCATGCCCCTGCTGTTATTGGGCCAACCGCAACCGGCACAGGCGCAAACATGGGATGAGCTTTGGCTGACACCGGACCAGAGGGGTCAGCGAGCCCTGCAGGCGGGCGATAATGAAGCTGCCGCACAGCTGTTCGAAAGTAGCGGCTGGGCCGGCACCGCAGCCTATCGCGCTGAAGACTACGAGACTGCGCTTGAGCACTTTGACAATCCTGAAGGCGCCGATGACTGGTACAACAGGGGTAATGCCCTGGCCCGCTCCGGCGAGATCGATGAGGCGATTGAAGCCTACAAGGAGTCCCTGGAGCTGAGCCCGGATATGACCGATGCCAGGGAGAACCTTGCCCTTCTGGAACAGCTCAAGGATCAACAGGAACGGCAGCAGCAAAACCAGGAACAAGAGCAGGATCAGGATCAGGATCAGCAGCAAGACCAGGACCAGCAGCAATCTGAACAGAACCAGGATCAGGACTCCTCGCAGGAACAGGACCAACAGGGCCAGCCACAAGACGAGCAGCAGGAAGAGGAACCCGCTTCAGACCAGCCGCAGGAACCTGAGCCGGGTGACCAAGAGGAAGAAGAACAACCGGCTTCACCCGAGGAGCAGGAGCAGGACCAGAGCGAAAATGATCAGCCAGAGCCCACACCAGCACAGGCCGAACAAAGCCCGGAAGATGAGGAGCGCGACCAGGCCATGGAACAGTGGCTGCGTCGGGTGCCAGACGATCCCTCGGGCTTGTTGCGAGAAAAATTCCGTTACGAAAGCCAGCAACGTGAGGCCCAGGGAGAGAGGAAAAGAGATGACAGCTATTGGTAAACATACACTTCGCTGGCTGACCCTGGCTGTCACGCTACTCACAAGCGGTTACAGCTTTGCCGACGTTACGGCCAGCCTTGACCGCAATCAAGTGGCCATGGGCGATACATTGCAGCTTAACATCAGCGCCGACGGCGGTGAGAATATCAATGCCATAGACCTGCGTCCGTTGCTGAAGGATTTTGAGATTCTTCGCCGCTCCACCAGCAGTAGTACCCGAATCGTCAATGGGCAAACAACCCGCACCCGGGAAATTACATTGGCGATCACCGCGCGCCGCGAAGGCACACTGCGTATACCGGCATTACAGGTAGACAACAGTCGCTCCAATATGTTGTTGGTGAACGTTGGTCCAGCCGTCGCACTGGCAAGCGATGCGCCAAGCGTATCCTTTGAAGCCGAAGTCGATCACAAGCGAGTATATGTGCAGGGGCAGGTGCTGCTTACACTCCGTATACAGCAAGCCATCAACCTTGATGCACGCAGCGTTACCGAATTGTCTTTGGATAATGCCTTCGTGAAACAGCTAGAGCAGAAATCTTTCCAGCGCACTATCGACGGCCGACCCTGGTTGGTTCACGAAATTCGCTATGCCATCTTCCCCGAGCAAAGCGGCACCCTGGAAATACCTGCACAAACCTTCAGCGCTCGGGAAAGCCGCCCCCGCCGCAGCCTTTTTGACGTGGGCAGCAACGGCAAGCAGGTACGGGTTAATTCGCAGGCCCTGAAAATTGAAGTGCTACCACGTCCGGCTGAATACCCGGCTGGCGACTGGTTACCCGCGCAGCGTCTGACGCTAAAGGAAACCTGGTCCACCCCTCCGGAACAGTTGAAGGCTGGGGAATCAGCAACTCGCACCATTAGAATTAGTGGCGAGGGTTTACAGGGCGCACAGCTACCGCCCATTCTCTTCCCCTCGACAGACGGGCTTAAGTACTACCCCGATCAACCCGTCATCAGTGACAACGAGGTTGGTACAGGCCTGCTTGGATCACGGCAGGACAGTGCAGCGCTGGTGCCGACCCGGCCCGGCGACTGGGAAATACCGGAGATTCGAATTCCATGGTGGGATACTCAGGCCGAATCGGTACGATATGCGGTGCTACCCGCACGCACCATCAGTGTAGCGGCCGCTGAAGCCTCAGCACCCGACCCCCTGGCCACACCTCAGTCAAATGAAACGGCCCCTGCAGCCCAACCAGCAGGAGCAAGCATAACCACTACTGATGCCCTGATTTGGCAGATCATCGCAGGCTTTTGCGCCTTAGGTTGGCTGGTCACTACGCTGCTCATGCGTCGCCCCAAGATCGTCAGGCCAACCGAGGAAGCCGACCCTTTGTTGGCGGGCAATGAGGCCAATGCTTACAAGCAGCTACTTGCCGCTTGCGCAGGCGGCAGCGCCAGCCATGCCAGGGCAGCCTTCATTTCGTGGAGTGCACAGGCGGCACCCACTACCCGTATTGTGTCCGTTGACGATGCCAAAAGGTACTTCCAGAACGAAGACCTGAATGCCGCTCTAAACGATCTCGATACATGCTTGTACCGCGATGAGGAAAGTGGCTGGCAAGGTGAGCGGCTGGCGAACATTGCTAAAGAGCTACGTAAACAGGCGAGTCAGCAGAAAAAATCAGCTGACCAGACGCTTACACTGTACCCCGCCGCCTGAGCAGTAAACGCTGGAAGGCCTTGGCATCGAAACTTGCCGCGCTGTGACTCCCCTCAAAAATCGAATACTATGAACCGATGTTGGCGCGCACCTCCAGCCAACGCTATAAAACCTATAAATGTCGTTCAAGGGGCAGCACTATAGTGCAAGAGCAATCTTCCAAGGTTCAGGAACGCCGAGCGTTCATCTTTCTTGTTATCTTTCTGGCCCCAGCACTGGCAATCATGGTGGTGGGAGGTTACGGGTTTATGGTCTGGATGAGCCAACTACTACTCGGGCCGCCCGGAGGCTAACGCTATGAGATTAAACCGACGCCAGCTCATCACCGGTTCTACGAATGAGCAGCAATGCCACATTGCCAGCATGGTTGTGCAGTGCCTGCCAGAAAATTTACCCGCCGTGTGTGCGTCAATAGAGCATCTGCCATCGGCGGAGATTCCAGTCAAAGACAACAATGGCAAGATGGTTGTTCTGCTGGAAATGGCCAGCGAGGCTGACCTGCTCGATCGAATACACGAAATCGAATCCATCTCCGGGGTCATCAGTGCAAATCTGGCCTACCACCAACTTGATGACCAACAGGACTTCAACGAATGACAACGACTCGTCGTGATTTTATTAAGGCTAATGCGGTAGCAACCGCAGCGGCCGCTGCGGGAATCAGTGCAACGGTGGAATCGTCTAACCTTGTGACCACAGACAATCAATTGAAGTGGGCAAAAGCCCCCTGCAGATTCTGCGGCACAGGCTGCAGCATGAATGTGGCCACCAGGGACAACCGGGTGGTCGCCACACACGGCGACATTAAGTCACCTGTAAATAAGGGCCTTGCCTGCGTGAAAGGCTACTTCCTGTCCAAAATAATGTACGGCGAAGACCGTCTGCAGCAGCCACTTCTGCGCATGACAGACGGCAAGTACGATAAACACGGCGAATTCACGCCGGTGAGCTGGGATGCTGCTTTCGACATCATGGAGGAGAAATTCAAGACGGCCTTGAAGGAAAAAGGGCCTCGCGGTATCGGCATGTTTGGCTCGGGGCAGTGGACCGTGTGGGAAGGCTATGCCGCCGCCAAACTGTTCAAGGCTGGCTTTCTGTCTAACAATATCGACCCCAACGCGCGACACTGCATGGCATCAGCCGTTGTCGGCTTTATGCGCACCTTTGGCATCGACGAACCCATGGGATGCTATGACGATTTCGAGCACGCCGATGCCTTTGTGTTGTGGGGCTCCAATATGGCGGAAATGCACCCCATTTTATGGACTCGTTTGACAGACAGGCGCCTGAGTAACCCGGACGTCAAAGTCTGTGTGATGTCGACGTTCGAGCATCGTTCATTCGAACTCGCCGACATTCCTGTCGTATTTACACCGCAAACCGATCTCGCAATCCTGAATTTTATTGCCAACTACATAATCACCAACGACAAGGTCAACACAGACTTCGTGGGTAAGCACGTCAACTTCCGTAAGGGCAATGACGACATTGGCTATGGACTGAGACCAGAGAACCCTTTGGAGCAAGCCGCTAAAAATAGCGATGCAGTCGGCGGTTCGCAGCCAATGAGCTTCGAGGAATTCGCGGCCTTTGTTGCAGACTACGATATCAAGTCGGTATCCAAGCTTAGCGGCGTGTCCGAAAAACATCTGCTGGCAATGGCCGAACTGTATGCCAACCCAAAAACAAAGGTGATGTCGCTGTGGACCATGGGTGTTAATCAGCACACTCGCGGGGTGTGGGTAAACAACATGATCTACAACCTACATCTGCTCACCGGCAAAATTTCTGAGCCCGGCAATAGTCCTTTTTCGCTAACAGGCCAGCCATCTGCCTGCGGTACTGCACGTGAGGTAGGCACTTTTTCTCATCGACTGCCTGCTGACATGGTCGTTAATAACCCGGAGCACAGAGCATTCGCGGAAAAGAAATGGAAGCTACCGTCGGGCGTGATCCCGGAATGGGTAGGCTCGCATGCTGTCCAGCAGAATCGTGACCTTAAGGACGGCAAGATAAATGCCTATTGGGTTCAGGTTAACAACAATGTGCAGGCCGCCCCTAACCTGAACGAGGAAACCCTGCCGGGTTATCGAAACCCGGACAATTTCATCGTGGTATCTGATGCCTATCCTACCGTTACCGCACAGGCAGCTGACCTGATCCTTCCCACAGCAATGTGGGTCGAGAAAGAAGGTGCCTACGGCAACGCGGAGCGACGTACACAGTTTTGGCACCAGATGGTAGACGCACCCGGTGAGGCGAAGTCAGACCTCTGGCAGCTGGTAGAATTTTCCAAGCGATTCACTACCGATGAGGTATGGCCCCAAGACATTCTTGATGCCAACCCGGACTTTAAGGGCAAGTCGCTTTACGATGTACTCTACGCGAACGGCCAAGTAGACCAGTACCCACTAAGCGATATAGCGCAAGGTAATCGCAACCAGGAGTCGGAAGAACTGGGGTTTTATCTGCAAAAGGGCCTATTCGAGGAATATGCCAGTTTCGGGCGCGGCAAGGCCCACGACCTCGCAGACTTCGACACCTACCACAAAGAACGCGGCCTGCGAT
Organism: Halieaceae bacterium; assembly: GCA_039964455.1. GTDB lineage: Bacteria > Pseudomonadota > Gammaproteobacteria > Pseudomonadales > Halieaceae > CALJFL01. The sequence continues at coordinate 208,743 of JBDVXK010000021.1, forward strand.
GGCCCGTAGTGGATGGCAAGGAGACGCTCTGGCGTTTTAAAGAAGGCTCGGACCCTTACGCCAAACCGGGTAGCGACTTTGATTTTTACGGAAAACCCGACAGCAGGGCTGTGGTTTTTGCCCTCCCCTATGAGCCCGCAGCGGAAAGTCCAGACGACGAATACGATCTGTGGCTTTCAACGGGCAGGGTTCTCGAACATTGGCACTCGGGCTCGATGACACGGCGCGTACCCGAACTACACAAGGCTTTTCCTAATGCGGTTGTTTTTATGCATCCGGATGACGCTCGACAGCGAAAACTGCGGCGCGGAGATGAAGTCAAAGTCATCTCACGGCGCGGCGAAATTCGCACACGCGTGGAAACCAGAGGCCGCAACAAGCCCCCTCGCGGCCTGGTATTCGTGCCCTGGTTTGATGCCAGCCAACTGATTAACAAGGTTACCCTGGATGCCACCGATCCCATGTCCAAAGAAACCGACTACAAAAAGTGTGCCGTCAAAATTCAGCGGGCATAGGAGCAGGCAGTATGAACTTCAAGGTAAGTACACTTTTGCTCGTCGCCTGCTTTATTGTCGGCAATAGCTTGGCCGAAGTCGGGACCGTTAGTGAAGGCGGCCAGGATATTGCCACATTGCGCGATGCTCCCATTAATGCGGAAAAACAACCTCCGCGCATGAGCAGGGTAGACAATAGCGATATCAAGCGAAAGCGAGCCTACCCCATGCAACCACCAATGATTCCCCATAAGATCGACGGATATCAGGTTGATCTAAAGGTAAATCAATGCCTTGGTTGTCACAGCCGAAGGCGCTCAGAAGACAGTCAGGCCACGATGGTAAGCGTTACGCACTACATGGATCGCGAGGGCAATTTTCTGGCTGACGTATCTCCCCGCCGGTATTTTTGCGAACAATGCCACGTTACACAGGCTACAACCGAGCCCTTGCTGACCAATGAATTCGTCGATATCGACTCACTTATTACCGCCACAAGCAAGGTGGGAAAGAAAAAGTGATAGAGTTTCTAAAACGTTATTGGCGAACGATTTCTACGCCTAGCAAATACTTCAGCCTGGGCTTTCTCTCGTTAGGTGGCTTTATTATGGGCATCATTTTCTGGGGTGGCTTTAACACCGCCATGGAATTTACCAATACTGAAGTATTCTGCACCAGCTGCCACGAGAACCTGTACGAAGAGTTGCAGTACACAATTCACTTCAATAATCGATCCGGGGTACGCGCAATCTGCTCCAGCTGCCATGTGCCCCACGACTGGACCGACAAAATTGCCAGAAAAATGCAGGCTTCCAAAGAGGTATGGGCCTGGGTAACGGGGACAATCAACACCCCCGAAAAGTTCGAGGCACGCCGACGCACATTGGCTGAGAATGAGTGGCACCGTCTTAAAGCCAACGACTCATTGGAGTGTCGTAATTGTCATGAATATGAATATATGGACTTCACCTGGCAGAGCGCACGCGCCGAGAAACAGCATTCCACTGCCCTGGCAAGCGGTGAAAAAACCTGCATAGACTGCCACAAGGGGATCGCTCACAAATTACCGGATATGACCGGTGTCCCGGGCTTCTAATCTACTGGCAAATGAGTTGGGGGCGCCGGTAGCCAACTTCTCTTTTTCACTGATGCAGCGCTACATCCATTCCGCCCGGAAGTCGGGTCTTGGAATGCTGCACACCGCCCGGCCCTTCAGCTACTACCGAAAAACGCTCTATCACAATCAGAGTCGCAGGCAGGTGTTAGACAGCCTGAGAGACAAGACCGTTGTCGACATAGGCTGCGGCTATACCCCATTCGCAAAGGACTCCATGTTTCGCGCCTGTCATGACGCCGGTGTGGAGTTTTTCGGTGTCGATCCCCTCTTTCAAGGCGACGTGAAGATCGGTATCAGGGAAAAGGCGCTGGCCAGATTTACCGGTGGCAGCGGGCGCTTTTCGTCCAAAGCTCCGGGGCTGACAAAGACCCTGGCAAACACGGCACAAGACCTTCCCTTTGACGCAGCCAGTGTAGATGAAATCCTATGCAGCTATCTGTTGTTTGTCTGGATTGAAGATGAGGAACAATTGGCAGACATCTTTGAAGAGTTTCACAGGGTACTCACCCCCGGAGGCATCGTCCGCATGTATCCCCTGGGCGACTGGCGCATGCTGCGATTTTCCAGTGACCGGCTAAAAGCTATTGTCGCCCGATTTTCAGTGACCCAATCCTTCGTTTTCGGTGGTGCAGACCCCCGCGTCATGTCAGCGATGCTGACAGAGCTGGTTAAAGACTGATAGCCCGCCTGCCGTCAGCCCAGAGACTTGCTGACCACCTCGAACACATCGCGGGACAACTCAGGAGTTGCGGCCAAGCGCTCCAGCTGCGTACGCATCAGCGTGTCGCGCCCTGCATAGTTTCGCCATTTCGTCAGTGGGTTCAGCAGACGCGAGGCAATTTGTGGGTTTCGCGTATTCAGCTCTATGACAATGTCGGCAAGGAAGCGATAGCCTTCGCCGTCTGCGCGATGAAAGTTAACCGGGTTGTTGTTGGCAAAATTGCCCACCAGCGCCCGGACTTTATTGGGGTTGAGCAAATCGAAATCGGGATGCTCCAGCAAGCCCCTTACCCGCGCAAGACCATCACCTACAGGAATCGATGACTGCACCTGAAACCACTGGTTAATCACCAGGGCATCATGGTGCCAGTCGTCGTAGAACATCTGCATGGCTTCGTCGCGCTGAGCATCATTACCCTCGAAGGCAATGGCCCGCAGAGCCGCCAGTCGATCCGTCATATTTCCGGCCGCCCTAAACTGCTGCTCAGCCAGCGCTACGCCAGCCTCTCCCTCAGCGGCGAGGTAATCCAGGCAGACATTGCGCAGACTACGGGCAGCGATCTGTGCGCCGTCCGGGCGATACGGCTGATCCGTTTCCAGCCCGTGATAACGCTCCAGTAAAGCCCCGCGCTGACCGCCCGCGATGCTGGCCCTGGCTGCTGACCGAGCTGCATGAATAGTATCGACATTGGCCCCACCAGCCTGACTGGCCAATTCGGCAAGATAGTTCTCACCGGGCAATTTCAGCATATCCGCTACCATCGCCGGATCCAGCGAAGCGTCTGCCAGAAGATTACCCACCGCATCAGCGAAAATCGGGTCTACCGACACATCGGTGCCAGCCTGTAAATCGGCCTCAACCTCGTGAATAACTTTTACCGCCAGTTGCTGAGCAGAATCCCAACGCACGAAGCCATCATCGTCCCGGCTGATCAGCGCAAACAGCGCATCTTTGGTAAAGGGATAATCCAGCCGCACCGGCGCAGAAAATCCGCGCAGCAGCGATGGCACCGGTTGCTCCCTGACCTGCTCAAAGACCAGCGTTTGATCGGGCTTATCAATCAGGACTACGCGATGCGTATTATCTTCGGTGTCCGGATCGGCCGACTCTCCCGCCAGGTTTACAGGCAGGTTGCCGGCATCGCCCAACAGGCCAAGCGCCAGCGGAATCACCATAGGCTGTTTATCTTTTTGCCCCGGGGTTGCCGGGCAGCTTTGACTGACATCCAGTGTGTAGGTTTGTGCATCCTCATCGTAATGATCGCGCACAGTGACAACCGGTGTGCCCGCCTGGGAATACCAGCGGCGAAACTGGCCAAGGTCAACACCCGACGCCTCTTCCATGGCCAGCACAAAATCTTCGCAGGTCACTGCCTGCCCATCGTGACGATCAAAATACAGATCGGAACCCGCGCGGAAATTTTCTGCGCCCAGCAGGGTGTGGATCATGCGCACAACCTCTGCTCCTTTCTCATAGACAGTCACGGTGTAGAAGTTGGAAATCTCGATAAATGAATCGGGCCTGACCGGATGCGCCATGGGGCCCGCGTCTTCAGCAAACTGCAGCGTGCGCAGCACCATGGCATCTTCAACCCGCTTGACCGTGCGAGACCCCATATCCGCCGAGAACTCGGCATCACGAAACACCGTAAAGCCCTCTTTCAGGCTGAGCTGAAACCAGTCGCGGCAGGTGACCCGGTTACCCGACCAGTTATGGAAATATTCGTGAGCAACAATGGCCTCAACGGTCTGAAAGCCTGCATCTGTGGTGGTATCGGGGCTGCACAACACGCAGGAGGTGTTGAATATATTGAGGCTCTTGTTCTCCATCGCGCCCATGTTGAAATCGTCAACCGCAACAATGTTGAAGATATCCAGGTCATATTCCCGGCCGTAGACCTCTTCGTCCCAGCGCATGGAATTTTTCAGTGACAGCATCGCGTGATCGCATTTGCCCAGGTCTTTCTCCTCGACATAAATGCGCAGCGTTACATCGCGGCCGCTGCGGGTACGAAAACTGTCTTCAATGAAAGCCAGGTCGCCAGCTACCAGAGCGAACAAATAAGCGGGCTTGGGGAATGGGTCGTGCCAGGTCACACGCTGACGACCCGCCGCGGGCGTTTCCTGCTTTTGCAGGTTTCCATTACTTAAGAGCACCGGGTAGCGATCGCTGTCCGCCTCTATGCTGACCGTATACACCGACATCACATCGGGTCGGTCAAGGTAGTAGGTTATCTTGCGAAAACCTTCCGCTTCACACTGGGTACAAAACATGGTGCGCGACTTGTATAAGCCTTCCAGCGAGGTGTTGTCCTGCGGCTTGATCCGGGTTGTACAACGCAATTCAAAACTGGCCGGCACAGTGATTATTTCGAGTGATTCTGCGCCTACGTTGTACTCATCCTCTGTAAGACTGCGCCCATCAACAGTCAGCGCCAGCAACTCCAGATCCTGGCCATGCAGGGTCAGGGGAGCGCCCTGCTCCACTGCCGGGTTGCAACGCACTGTTAGTTTTGAGTGCACCAGAGCATGGTCCTCATACAGTTCGAAGGACAATTCGGTAGTGTCTATCAGGAAAGCAGGAGGTGTGTAGTCCTCCAGAAAAATTGCCCCGGGCTTTGCATCTCGCATACTGGTTCCTACAAGGTGTGGAGGCTGAGGTGATAGCCGCCGTATTTACGAATATTGATCACCCCGGTATCAAAGATCAGGTACTGGCCCTTGATGCCCATGAGCGTCCCTTCAATTGTGGGAGTCTTGTCCAGGTTAAACGACTTCACTTTGGTGGGGTATTCCAGCACCGGAAAGCGAATATGTGTCTCTTCCTGCCCATCCAGCACAGTTATCGCCTGCAGCCCATGAGCTGTCTGTAATGCCGAGATCTCGTCGGCACAGTCGCTGAGCAACTTCTGCTTGGCCGCCTCCAGGTCCATTGCTTCATTGTCGCCTTTGAGCATGGCCTGCCAATTGGTCTTGTCAGCGATATGGGATTTAAAGGTGGTTTCTACCAGTCCCGACTGTAGCCGGGTACTCACTCTGAAAATGGCCTGGGCCTGAGTGGCACCCTGATCAATCCAGCGCGTGGGCACCTGCGTTCCCCGGGTAATGCCTACTTTCAAGCCTGAGGTATTCGCCAGATACACAAAGTGATCGATCATGCAGTTAGCCTCCCCCCACTCCGGTTCCCGGCAGGTCCCCTGGTCAAAATGACAGCGCTCGGGACTCATGATGCAGGTGTCGCACTGGGCAAGGCTGCGAAAACAGGGATAACAGTAGCCCTGACTGAAACTCTTGTTAGTCTTTCGGTCACAGTGGACGCAATTGATTACGCCGTTAAAGTTCAGTTGCAGCGATTGACCAAGGTAATCGTTGAGCGGCACCTCGGTGTCACCGAAAATCATCCTGTACTGCACAGGATCCACCAGTTCAGTGCGCATCTTGCGGGTGTTACCCTCTGCTAACAAAGCTGTCACGTATCTATACCTACTCTTATTCCTGCCAGTTTAGGGGAGTTTCTTCAGGGTCGTCGCAGACATCGCCCGACTTATGACCGCGGTCGATGTAGCCAATCCTTTCTTCGGGCGGCAAATACTTGTCACCCCAGGCAATGACTGCTTGCATGGTGTCTTCTTTCTGTTGGGCTGTCAGCGGCCTGCCATCCGGCCATTTCCCCGTTTCCAGTGCCTGCCGTAGGCGCTGGTACATATCGGGTGACAGTGAATCGATCATTTCCTGATAATTCATGGTGGTTTCCGGAACTTCGGGGCGCGCAATTATAACGCTCCCGCTTATCGGCTGTCGCTATCCAGCCGCGACAGGAGGCCAAAAGCGCCGCCCAGTATTGCGCCCGCAACAAGCCCACCGACATGAGCGGCATTGGCAATGGCACCAAAGCCCAGCACCTCGACCAGGCCCACAATGCAAAACACCAGCCAGCCGATCATAAACAGCATAATTGCCGGGGCCGGCTCAAACTGCCAGCGCGGTTGGATTTTTGCACCTACCCAACAAAAGCCCAGTAAGCCATAGACCACACCAGACATGCCGCCGAAGATGCCAGGGCCGCCGAACAGATACTGGGCGCTGTTGGACACGAGAGCGATCACCAGGAACAAGCCCAGCATGTTTACCGCACCCATCACTCGCTCAATGCGCGAACCCAACTCCCACAGCCAAAGACTGTTGAATACAATGTGCAGCCAGCCAAAATGAAGAAATGCCGGGGTTACCAGGCGCCAATACTGAATGCCCATTTCGTCAAACAGAAGCTGACCACCGTGCATAGTGAACGGGCTGAAAGTGAACAGCGCCAGCCATTCTATTGGCGCATTGAGATACAGCAGCAGAAATCCCGCCACGCTCAAGGCGATAAGCGCCAGTGTGACCGGAGCACTGTGCCAGGCCACCTTCAGTCGACGGGGAGACTGGCGCTTGGCTCCGGCTGCCAACTCTATGCGGATATCACCGGCTCGCCACGATTCGTAAAGCCGCTGTACCACCTCGACCTGCCGTTGATCCACAACCTTGATCACCTGCCGGCCGCTCTCTTCATAAATGCGATGCGGCAAGCGTCGCTGTTGCAGCAATGCTGCAAGCGGTAACAAGTCCTCCTCAACCGAGACGCTGAGGGCGGTATAGATATAATCCATGGGCTAGTTAACTAGCGCGTTGCCCCAGCGCAGTTTGTCCCTGCAGCTGGCGTAGAAACTGTGTCCGACAGGATGCAGGAGCGTAAGGTGATGGCTTTTCTTGGTGATGTGTACTGAGTCCCCGGGCTGGGCGGTCATATTTACCTGCCCGTCACAGGTCACCGGCGGATGGATACGATTGCGCTCCAAAACGTCGATTCGCATTTCACTATTACCATCGACAACAATAGGCCTGGAACTCAGCGCATGGGGGAACATGGGCACCAGAACAATGGCGTCCAGACTGGGGTGCATAATTGGCCCACCCCCGGACAGGGAATAGGCTGTAGAACCGGTAGGTGTGGAGACAATCAACCCGTCTGCCCGTTGGCGATAAACAAAGACGTCGTTAATGTACAACTCCAGCTCTATCATCTGGGCCGAGGTACCGGAGTTAACAACCACATCGTTTAGTGCTGCTGACCTCCCCACCTGCTCACCATCGCGCATCACTACCGCTTCCAGCAGGAAGCGTGTCTCGCTGGTGTAGTGGCCGTCCAGAACGGCTGGGATTTGCTCTGCCAACTCATCGGGGCTGATATCGGTGAGAAAGCCCAGTCGGCCACGATTAACGCCCAGAACAGGTGTGCCGGAGTGCGCCAGCGTGCGCGCAGCGCCCAGCAGGCTGCCGTCGCCGCCCACCACAATGGCCAGATCGGCCTGCTCGCCAATCTGCTGTTCTGTCACGATAGTCAGGCCCACCGGATCAATGAGCTCTGCCAATCGGTCTTCCACCAAAATATCCACGCCGCGCGACTTCAGCAGCGAAACAAGCTGGGCAAGCACCGGCTCCAGCCCATCACGCTGGCTTCGACCCAGTAATCCGATACGTTTGAATGATCCCGCCATTGCGGTCACAGCCTATGCAGAAAAGGACTGTTATTATAACCACGATTCCACGCGGACGCGCAGGCATGACCGAACTGATCAACTCATTGAAAAATCGCTATGTACGAGACCTTGCCTGGGCGTGTTTTTCACCTTCTCTACTGCACACTGAAAAACTCGCCGATGATCAGCACAATGTGGCGAACTGTGGTCTTTCGCTGACCTCACCACGCGCTACATGGCTACAACTGCTGGACCAGAACCCTGCCGCCCTGATCGACTTCCTGGATCAAAAAAACCATACAAGGCTGGGGCTGTACTTTGAACAGTTGTGGCACTTCTTCCTGCAGGAAGATCCCGACGTCGATCTGGTAGCGCACAATCTACCCGTGCGAGAGAAAGGCCGTACTCTGGGTGAATTCGATTGCCTGTACTTTTGTCATCAACGCCAGCGCCACTACCACCTGGAGTTGGCCGTCAAATATTTCCTGGCCCATGAAGGCTCCGCCAACGGCAACACCACACGAGCCTGGCAAGCGTGGTTAGGACCCAACTGCCGCGACCGTCTGGACCTGAAAGTAGAGCACATGCTGCAGCGTCAGATCAGATTGGCGGAGCAACCGGCAGCACAAGCGCTATTGGGGCCACTGGGCATTGAATCCCTCACCGGGGAAGTGGAGATCAAGGGGTGGCTTTTTGCCAATGGAGCGCAGGAAACGCTGCCACCCCAGGGCCACAATGCCGCCAGGCCCCTGCAGAACTGGCTTCCCGTGAACACGCTGCAAACCTTTCTATCCGAACAACAGTTTTCAGGGCTGGCTGTGCTGCCAAGGCTTCAATGGCTGGCGCCCGCACTGCGGCAAGATGTCGAGGTGATGTCAGTGAAAGATACTCAAGAACAGGTGTCCCGGCACTTCGCTACTACCGTGCGCCCGTTACTGGTTGCCGCCTTTGGCGACTCCGACCTGGAGCAAGAACGCTTTTTTGTAACGAATCCGGAATGGCCGCGACTACAGGGCGAACTATCAGCTTAGCCAGTTGAAACCGCGCCTTCCCTGCAGCCCGCCGGTATGAACCACTGTGACCGCCTCTTCGACGGGCCACGCTCCTGACGCGCGCAGTTGGTGCAGCGCGAACAGTACTTTCGCTGTATAGATCGGATCGAGCAGAACTCCATATACCGCTTCAAACTCGAGCATAAATGCCTGCAACTCGGGCGAGACCCTGGCGAAACCACCGCAATGGTGATCGTGTAACACCTGCCAGCTGGCCACAGGGGAAGACGGCGCCGCTTGCTGTATCCCGGCCTCAATACGGCCCTGCATGTCATGGGCACCTTTCAGCGCCGATACCCCGACAAGCTGCCAGCCCTCCCCCAGCCCAATTGCGACGCCGGCCAGTGTTGTACCGGTGCCTGCTGCAATCATCACCTTGCCAGGGCGAGATTGCAGATCAGCCATCATTCGCCCCAGGCTCACACAACCTGCTACACCGGGCCCACTACTTCCGCCCTCCGGTATCAGCAGGCTATCGGCATATTTCGATTGTAGCGTCGCGAGATACCCGGGATCATCGCGACGCCTATACTCGCCTCGGGATACAAACACCAGCTCCATACCCCAGTTCTGACAGTCCACTAGCGTAGGGCTGAGCGCCACCGGATCGTCACCACGCACGATGCCGACAGTGGTCATTCCCTCCTGCTTACCCAGGGCTGCCAAGGCGTGGAGATGATTGGACCATGCACCTCCAAACGACACCAATCTGGAGACTCCATGGGCGCGCGCGCTAGACAGATAACCCTGCAATTTGAACCATTTGTTACCCGGCGCCAAGGCATCATATTGATCAAGGCGCAGCAGACTCACATTGGTCAGGGGAACTCCGGCCACTGGCCTACTGTCCAAGGCCTGCAACAACTTGGCATCGCTCATTAGTATCGTTACCATACCCGCAATTCACACACAGCCTGTGCGGCTGATCCGACCCCAAAGCCTAATGGAAGGAAGTCCAGAAATGTATACAAAAATAATCACCGCGGCAGCAACCGCCCTGTTCCTGACGGCCTGTGCCGGCGAACCCGAAATCCAGACCGGCGACGATGCCGAAGTCATCATGGGAAATCTGCATAAAGTCGATAACTCACGCGTGCAGATGGCCTACCTGGACCCCGATGCCAACCTGGGCAAGTACAACCGCGTTCTGGTTCGCCCGCTGGGTGTCGACAAGATCGAGATTATTCAGCCCTCACGAACCACTTCGGTAGCTGGCAATAAAGACTGGGAACTGACTGAGTCTGATAAAACTGAACTGCAGACCATGTTCCACGAAGTTATGGTCAAGCAGCTACAGGAGAAAGGCGGTTATGAAGTTGTGGATGAACCCGGTGATGATGTGCTGGAAATTGCTGCGATGATTACCGCTATTGCGCCGTCAGCAGCCAAGGACGACAACCAATCTCGCGCCGTTGGCCGAACGCGTGTTTACACTGAAGGGGCTGGCAGTATTGCAGTCGCCGTCGCCTACGGCGACTCTGAAACCGGCGAAGTGCTGGGCCTGGCAAAAGATTCACGTAGCAGCAACAGCTACTGGGGCTCAAATAACAGCGTTTCGAACAAGGCCGATGTACGCCGCATGTTCACCAGCTGGGCCATTGGCATCCGCGAAGGACTTGATCGAGTCCACGGCAAGAAGTAATCCGTTAAGCGCCGGGCGAACGCCGGGCGCTGTACCCTATTCTCATTTGCATCCGCGCCTGCGGATGCAATGCTATTCAGCTTCCCAAGCCCACATTATTCTTTTGCAGAACCTGTTCCGCCCTGTAGCTGGAGCGCACCAGCACACCTGATACAACTTCCAGAAACCCTTTGGCAAGGCCCCACTCACGATACTTTTCGAACTCCTCGGGAGTGACGTAACGGTCTATAGGATAGTGGTTTGCCGTAGGCTGCAAATATTGACCAAACGTCAGGATATCCACTTTGGCTTCGCGCAGGTCGTCCATCGCCTGCACTATTTCCTCTTCCGTTTCACCCAGCCCAAGCATCAGGCTGGTTTTGGTAAGCACGTCCGGTCTATGGGCCTTGGCGTGCGCGAGGACCGCCAGTGTCTGTTCGTAGGTTGCCCTGGGGTCTCTTACGGGATGCGTCAATCGTCGCACCGTTTCAACGTTCTGGGCGAACACCTCTATGCCGGAGTCGACAACAGTCTCTACATCCGCAAGATCGCCAAGGAAATCAGGGGTAAGCGCCTCTACACCCGTCTCCGGATTGCGCTCCTTTACCTTGCGCACACAGGCCGCGTAATGCCCTGCACCACCGTCAGCAAGGTCATCGCGATTTACCGAGGTGAGAACAACATATTTGAGCCCCATTAGGGCAACGGAACGCGCCGTATTCTCTGGCTCTTCTTCATCCAGCCAGCCCCGTGGATTACCGGTATTCACCGCGCAAAAACGACAGGCCCTGGTACACACATCGCCCATCAACATGATTGTGGCTGTGCCGGCACTCCAGCACTCGCTCATATTGGGGCACTTGGCTTCTTCACAAACAGTCGCAAGCCGGTGTTCGTGGACAATGCCCTTGACCTTTTCGTAGGTCTCGCCACCGCGCATTTTGATACGCAGCCAATCGGGTTTCGCCAATCGCTGGCCGCCCTGCTCGCTGGATTTGATACCGTCTTTGATCGCGGTGATGCCTTTGTCATTGACAAATTTTTCACCGCTATGGATTTGCACCGCCGGGATCAGCGTTTCATCGGTCATGCGCCCGAAGCCTGTAATTGGAACACGCTGGAATTATACCGAATTAGGTGGCGCCCCGCAGTGCTGGTAAACACGGGTAGCGCCGAGAGAACGCTAGGTAGCTACCGCACCGGATACGCGATCAAACGCGCGCCGCATACTGTAGAAGGTTTGATGATGCGGCAAACGCTCCTGCACCAGATACTCGATGTCGCCACAGAGCTTGGTCCACAGGGGCTTATCGGTAAGCAACTTGTCAATCTGGCTGGCCATATGCCTGGGACCATCCGAAACCAAAACGCCATCACCGTCCGAGAAAGTGGAATTCTCAGTGCCCATTCGGGTCGTCAGCGTGGGGACCCCGCGGGCCATGGCGTTGACCAGCTTGGCCTCTGCGTGGTCTTCATACACCAGCGGATCGATCGCTATCCGGCAGTCCAGCGGTTCGAGGTCGGGGCTAATTTTGGAGGTATGAAAGCTGATGCCGGGATAGTCCATTGCTGCTGACAACAGCCTCAGGTCTGGATCTTTACCCACCAAGTGCAGCTCAAGGTCAGGATGCTGCTGCAAGGCGATAGGCCAAACCGTGTTGATGAACCACAACAAGCTGCTGACGTTCTTTTCATCGCCCAGATACCCCACATAGCCGAGGCGTTTGTTGGTTTTGTTAAAGCTGGGAGCTGCGCTGGCCGACTCGATAGATTTCTGGCTGGTCATGGAAAAATAGAGCTTGCCGAAAGGTACGCCGGCATCAGAGAGTGCCGCAGCATCCGCTGGCTGGGCAAACACCAGGTCGACCTTGGTGCAGCCCTGTACCTCACGCTTGCGAAGGTACTGTGCTTCCATTCCGTCGAAAACCCTGTTCATGGACTTCCCACGAGCGTCCGGTCCTTTGTCATGCCGGTCAAAGTGGGCCGCATGGGCGTTGTAAACCTTGGTACCGGAGAAAGTCTCGGGCAGATAATAAAACGCTACAAAATGATCAATGACTAGAAGGTCATGATCGTCTGCCAACTGCTCAACCTGCCGTGCGAGTGCCGCACTGAGGCGCAGCTGCAGGGATTCATTGTGGCTGATACCAGCGCTGGACACCTGCTCGGACTGCAGATCATAGGCTTGGTGGTAACTGTGTTTCACGCGGATCTGCTCGCGCAGTTCCGCCGCAGCCCCCTCTTCCCCCTCAGCCAATGGACAGGCCAGGGTAACTTCATATTCTTCCGCCAACAAAGCCAGCACCTGCCAGCTTGCGTTGTCCGCAGCCTCACGAATGGGCTGGGGCAACTGTGGGGTCACAAACAGCAATTTCTTTTTATTCATACGCCGCTAATCCTCTCACAAGTACCGGTCTATCTCATTTTTACGCCGACGAACGGCTTACAGACCTGCCTGATGGTTGAAGCAAGAATTGCACCACTACATTACTTGGACAAAGACTTTGACCTAAAGTTGTTAAGAAACAGCAGTTTGCTGCTTTTATTACGATTGGGCAGCCTAATGAGTAGCCATTTGCACCTCGCTAAATCTTTGCACAATGCATCGCAGGTGTTGCATTATGCGCCGCACAATGAGATTCCCGTGGATAGGCGCCGAGCTGGCAGGCCACCGAATCTCGGCCTGCACCGCCCCTTACGGGTCGACTTTTCTTATCAGGCGCACTACATTGGGGCGTCACCGCTAATCAGGAAAAACTCGCATGAATACAGGCAACTACAAGCGTCGCCAGGTGCTGCAGGCCCTCACAACCCTCAGTGTCATGAGCGCCCTGCCCGCCAGCGTACTCGCCCAGATCATCAGCGCTACTCCACCGGGTAATGATTTCGATGACAACACTACCGCCGAGCAAGTCACCGAGGGCATCGACCTGAGCGGCCAGACCATTGCCATCACCGGCGCAAATTCGGGGCTGGGCTTGGAGACCATGCGTGTACTGGCATTACGCGGCGCTCATGTTATTGGTATCGCGCGTACCCAGGAAAAGGCCGACACTGCCTGCGCCAGCGTGACTGGCAATACAACGCCGATGTTCCTGGACCTTGCCCAGTGGGATTCCGTTGTGAACTGTGCCGATCGCATCAAGGCCCTCGACATCCCCCTCGACGGCCTGATCACCAATGCTGGCATCATGGCACTGCCGGAACTGCAACTGACCAATGGTGTGGAGCGCCAATTCGCGATCAATCACCTGGGGCACTTCATCCTGATCAACCAGCTGCGTGAGCAGGTTGTGGCGGCACCCGAAGGCCGTTTTACTATCCTCAGCTCACTGGCCCACCGACGGGCCGAGAACGGCATCGAGTTCGACAATCTGGATGGCAGCCAGCACTACGACGCCTGGGGCGCCTATGGCGTTTCCAAACTTGCCAACGCCTTGTGCTCTCGCGAGCTGGCCAGGCAATTGTCTGACACCACCGCCACCTCCAACAGTGTGCACCCTGGCGTCATCGCCACTAATCTGGGTAAGCATTTGCCAGCCTGGCAGCGCGCGGCTGCATCACTGATTGGGTGGACATTTATGAAGGACATTCCCGAGGGTGCGGCAACCACATGCTACGTGGCAACCAATCCGGGGCTCAAGGGTGTACGCGGGTACTACTTTTCAGACTGCAATGTGGACGAAGGCGAAACGCCCTACATCCACGATGATGAGATGGCCAGGAAGCTGTGGACGGTATCTGAGGAGCTCACCGCTGACTATCTGCCGGCCTAAGCCGGGCTACTACTGTAGTAATTGAAGCACTCTGTGATCGTAGTCGGCATCAAGCCGCGCTGATAAGCCAGCAGCGCGGTTTCTTCAGGCTCTGGCTCGTATGATGTCAGCGCATTTATGCCTGCATACATAATCATCTGCGGAATAATGGGGTGCTCATCCTCGCGCACATCAAGGTCCTGAGGGTTACCGGCGGCCGCGAACCACAGCTCAAAATACTCCTTCCAGGTGAGATTGGCGTCTCCAATCAGGTAGCCCTTTCCAGACTCCCCACGCTCCAGCGCACCATGCAGCGCCTGGGACACTGATAAACAACTCATGTGGTTGGTACCACCCGGTGGCGCAAATATAGGAGCACCCTCTAGCCCTCCACTGGCATAGGTAGCCAGGGCCGCCAGGTGATCGACAGCAAAGCCGGGCGTAAACCCCAGGATGTACGGCGCGTTGCAGCTACACACGTTAAAGGAGGGAGAGCTCATTGCCCGTATGGCTTCGTCTGCCTCGTAGCGCGACCTCACGTAGGGGTCTTCTTCGATACGGTGCGGGGCAACCTGCGGGTAAAAACTGCCCAGATAGACCGTGCGAGGTATACCCGCCGCTTTTACCGACTCAAAGAAGCGCGGAATCGCGACGCTGTTAAGGCTGTGATAAAACTCCTCCGGGGTAATGGATCCATCCCAGGGAAAATATTTAACGTCGACACCGGCACAGAAAACGAGTCGCTCATAGCCCTCCAGGCGACCATCAGAGAAATCGTCATTAACGTAATCGCCCTGCACATACGCCAGCTCATTCATAGCAGACGTGCCACGTGGGCGTGATCGTGCCATCACCGTCACGTCATAGCCTTGATTCTTAAGATAGAGGGCGGCGTGTCCGCCGGCGAAACCGGTACCACCTACAACGAGTGTTTTCATCGTATTTTCTCCCAGCAGATAAAAAAACAGGGCGCCAAGCGCCCTGATTGCATTGCTTTGATAGATCAGGCCAACCTAAACAACTGACTTGCTGGCAAGTACAGTGATCAGCCGTTGGTTATCAAAACTCCGTACGTATACCCAGCATGTAGGCGCGAGGTGCGCGGTAAGACACCTCGTTACAGCCACACAGTGTTGCGAGGTCAAAGCCCTGAACACCGGCACGCTCATCCGTCGCATTACGTACAGCGCCGGTGAAAGTCCACGCACCATCAGAGGTCTGCCAGCTGACCAGGGCGTTCACCATGGTGTAGGAGTCAAACTTGTCCGCATCGAAGTTGCGCAGGTTGTAGTAGAACTCGTCGGAGTAGCTGACATCGCCCTGCACGGTCATCTGCCCACCAAACATATCCCAGGCATAACGGGCCATGGCGAAGGCCTGAAACTCTGGTGTGTAGGTTGGCTCTACGTCGATTGGCGGCAAGGGTGAGCCACTGCGCAGTGGCAGATCCTCAATCTCAGCATCAACATAAGATCCGCTCAAGATCAGGTCCAGGCCGGGCAGTGGCGTGGTGATAACTTCTAACTCTACCCCCACGGTTTCCGCGTCCTTGTTCAACGAAACGCCGCCAACACCTACGAACAGGAAGGCCTGGTAGTCCTCATAGTCATAGTAGTAAATAGAGCCGTTGACCCGAGTCATGCCATCCTGAAGCGTTGATTTGAAACCCACTTCATAAGACGTCAACACCTCTTCATCATAAGGCAAACCCGCGTTAGCACCTGAGCCCAGGTAAGCGCCCAGTAGCGGAGCATTGAAACTGCCAGCCTTCACACCGCGACTGATTCCAGCGTACACCAGGAGATCATCAGTGGGGCGGTAATCCAGTTGCAGCTTGCCGGCCCAAAGATCATCAGAGGTATCATCGTCGAAGAAGAACGGATCGCCCGCGCCGGAGACATTGGGCACGAATGCCGAGGTGTCGCGCGTTATATTGCCGTTACCCGTTGAGGGCGCTATGCCTATGCCAATATCAAAATCCTTCTCTTCGCGCATCAACCGCAGGCCGCCGATAATCGAAAACTGATCACTCAGGGCATATTCATATTGACCGAATACGCTGTAGGAGTCAGTTTCCAGGTTTGCGATAGTTGCAATATCTGCCGGGAACGCGATTGTGCCGAAAATACTTTGAGATGGTGCCTTCAAGCCGTTGAAGGACTCAGTATCAATGTTCAGATAATAGAGACCTGCTACCCAATTGGAACGCTCTGAAGAACCGGTCAGGCGAAACTCCTGCGTGAAACTGTCCGCCTCAACAGCACCGTAGTTGGCCAATTGATTAACAGGCGCTGAGTCAACATCGATAAACAGGAGCTTTTCGTAATCCTTGTAATCGGTTACCGATACAAAACTCATTGAATCATTCAGGTCGTAGGCGATGCGTCCATTAAAGCCGGTGGTTTCCGTAGAGCCCTGATCGGCAAACGCGAAGTCACTGGAGAATGAAAAATCATCACCGTCCGGGTCCTTGTAGCCGAAGAAATCGGTTCCTGAACCTTGCCGCTCGCACAAGCCGATTGCTGCACAGTTCTCCGGGCCGTAAGGTGCATCCGTAAGCCCGTCGCCGCCGCCATCTCCGCCATTATCTACACCGTTCTCGGTGAGTATGGAGATCCGATTCTCACCTGCGGGTATATCGATCACGTTGTAGACCTCGGTTCTGAGATCGCCAAAGAATGGGAAACCCTCGTCAGGCACGGCTTCACCAATCGAGATCGTTGGCTTGGACTGATAAGGCCCGGTGCTTACCTCGGTATCCGCATAATTTCCCGATACGATTATTTCAAGAGCATCACTGGGTCGGAATGCTAATGAAAGACGTGCGGCAACTGTTTCATCGTCGCCCAGGTCGGAACCAGCGCCCTGCCCGGGATCGCCGATCGCGAAATCAGGAACACCGAATACATTAAAGTCAGGCTGGCCCTCTGGGTAATTATTTTCCAGATAAGGGTCCTGTTCGTTATATCTACCGGCAAAGCGGAAAGCGAAGGTATCGGTGATCGGTCCGCCGAAAGCGCCTTCTACGGAGTAGCCGCTAGCGTCGTTGGGGACATCAAAAAGGGTATAGTCGGCGTTGATGTAACCTTCGAATTCCTCAAAAGACGGCTTAACGGAATGGTAACTGACCACGCCGCCGGTGGCGTTCCTGCCGAACAAGGTGCCCTGAGGGCCTTTGAGAATCTCAACGCGCTCGATATCCATCACGGCGAAGGTTTGGGCCTGTGCTATCGCAATATAGCCCTCGTCCAGATAGACCGCGTTAGGTGATTCGATAATGTCGTTGAAATCGTTCTGGGTTACGCCGCGAATGGTAAACTGCACATTCTGGCCGGCCAGGTTGCCGCTGATATGCACGCCCGGGGTATAGGCTGCAATATCAAAACTCTCGGTAACGTTAAATGCCCGCAGTTGCTCGCCAGAAAACGCAGTTACGGCAATACCCACATCCTGCAGGTTCTGTTCTCGCTTTTGCGCCGTGACAACAATCTCCTCGAGCATGCTCTGTGCAGAAGACTGCACGGCAAACGCACTCGAAAGAGTCATTATGGCTGTACATAGAAGCTTTTTATTCGTGTTCATGTGTTTCACCTTTATAGCCCTACTTGAATTGAACAGCTTTTGATCAATGCTCAATAATTTAAACCTCAAATATCGTTGTTACAAGTGTTTTGAGGCCTGCCGACTCGTTAAGAGTAGTAAAAATTGCACTAAACAGCGCTGTTTGGGCCGCCTGAGCGCAACATAGCGACATTTTCCGCTCAGGAACAACGAAGCGGTATGTTCGGACATTAGCGGGAATACTGTAGCTTGCACCATTACAAATCCAGCTCATCGCGTGACCGGGTGCAGGTATCGATAATCGCATAGAGAATCTTTCTGGCGCAGGGCATCAAATCCGGGACGTAAGTGGCTCCCATACCCCCCAGCCCCTCACCAACCGGTTCAGGCGAACCTTCCGCCGGCCATGGCCAGCCCATTCTCGCGGTGGGTATCCCCATTCTCCGCAGCGCTGAGCCATCCGTTTGACCACCCAGCAAATCAGGCTCGGCGGGATAGGCCGCACCCTCAACATCTTCCCAGCCACGACGACCAGACTGGATAATCCAGTTCTCGGGGTCCGTTGTACCACCGGGTACAGAGCCATACATTTCCCAATCCATATCCAGTTCTGGCTGCTTCTGCTGCAAGGAGGACATAAATTCTGCTACCTGCGCTTTCACCTCCGCAGGTGACGTTCTTGGGCTGATGCGCACATCGAAATAAATCTCGGTGGCCGCCGATGGAAATGCGGGGCGCTCTGGCCAGCCAGAACGGACTGCCGATATCCAGCCATCCGGCCTGACGATGCCCGAGGTATTACGCTCGGTGTATTGTGGCAACCATTCCTCAAGCGCCAGTATCACCTCAGCCGCTGGCACAATTGAGCTTCGAAAGCCGGGTGTACCCCTTGGTACACCGGCATAACCCAATGTTCCCTTAACGGTGATCTTGAACCAGCCCATTCCGGGCTCTTCGTGATACACCCAGTTCCAGGGTTTCATGATCACGCAAAAATCCGGCGCCATGCCCCGGTTCAACAAATGCTCTACCCCATGAGACATACCGGCATTATCCCGCTCGGGGATATTCACCGGCATGCCGCCGTCTGCGAATCCCAGATTAAGGTCGCCCGTTAGCGGAACCTCGGCATCAATCAATGCATTTACAATTTCGGTGAGCGTACTGACCATAGCCTTGGGATTCGACGAGCCCAGACCATACACCCAGTCTTCCACCATGGTGGCCTCAGGGCGCATATCAATTTCCTGCTTGGGGCCAGCCCAGGGATAATCACTCTCGTCACCCTCAAGGTGCGTATCGATGGGCGCGTAAAGCAATAATGTTGCACCACCCCCAGAGCCGCGTAGCTGGCCAAGTACATTGCCGGAGATATCGTTCATGGGGTAATACGCAGCGGGCATTCCCATATCGCTGATGTACTCTGCCATGAAGGCGCTGGCATCGCGTGTTGCACCTGTGGGACTGTGTATATCGGTCAAATTGAACAGCAGGTTCTTGAGCCGCTCAGGGTCGAGTTTGGAACAGGCCGCCTCGTACCACTGACGCTGCTGGTCGCTTAAGGGCATCTTTGCGGTGCTTGTCATTCTAGTTCTCCTCGCTCGCTGCACTTGCGTCCGCTTCTGGCTCCCTATGGCCCCAAAGCATGGGGGCGTCATAGGTTTTCACCCGCCAGTTGTCACCGACCAACTGGCCGTTACAACCATATTCAAGGCCAAAGCCCGACGGGGTAATGAGATAAAAGGATTCGGTTAAATCATTTGTGTGTTTGCCCAACCCCATCATCACGGGAAGCTTCTTATCCAGCACGACGTCATAGGCACGGCCCACATCATTGAGGCTATTGGCCTCAAGCATAAGGTGATTAAATGTGCCGGGGGGAATATCGCCAAAGGGCGGCATAATGGCCAGTGAATGATGTCGAGGGTTGCAATGGTAGAAGGTCGCATCCTTCTCACCCTCGTCCCAGATAATATGGTCTGATGTTTTAAAGCCCATTACCTGCGTATAAAACCGGTGACTCTCGGCATAGTCGCCAACAAAATAAACCACATGCCCCAGGCCAAGGTCGCCGGTGTTAAAGCCGGAATTACCGCGTGAGGAAATAAACGGTAGCTTCTCCGACTGCGCGCCATAGAACACTTCAGAAGGCATTCCGCTGGCAGGATCAAGGAACGAGAACACCCGTGTCACCTTACGCTCCTCCCTGAGTGCCTCGCCTCCCTCTGCCACCTCGATACCGTAGTCGCGCAGCGCCGCAACCATCGCCTCCAGTGCCTCATTATTAGCCAGTTCCCAGCCGACCACGGCGATCGAATCGGTGTCAGCGGGATACAGAGTTAAGCGATGATGCCAATCGTCCAGCCGAATATCGACGATGCCGTCACCGTCGCGAGGCAGCAGTTCAGTTCCGAGCACACTGGACATGATGTCCAGCCAGCCATCCATATCTACAACATTAACGGCCATATAGCCCAATCCACACACACTCATAACGGCACCTCGGCTAAACTCTTATTCGCTGGATAAAAACTGTTCGGCATGAATGTTTTCGGCCTTCACGCCCAGACTCTCCAGATGGGAGAACGCTGCATCAATCATTGGTGGTGGACCACAGAGATAGGCGACCGTAGCTTCGCTCACATCGCTCGCCTGCACTGCATCCACGGGATTACCCATTCTGTAGTCGCTCTCGCCACTCACTTTGTCGAGTGAAATCCGTGCCTCGAGCGTGCGCATCCAGAATGTGCGCAGCTCCAATTCCTCGGTAAAAAACAATGAGGGCTCGTCAAGGCAACCGAAGCTCAACAGCATTTTTGGCTTTCGCCCGCTCTTTTGCCGAATGGTATCGAGCATGGAAATCATTGGCGCGACGCCGGTACCTCCGGCAATCATTAGATGATCGGCCTGCAAGTCGTCTCGCAGATAGAAGGAACCAAAGGGGCCCTCCAACTCTATTACTTTATCTACTGCGGCGTCATCGCGCAGATAATCCGACATTTTGCCTTCCGGCAGGCAGCGGATCAGGAATTCCAATCTCGGCAATGCTTCTTCGGTACTGACCATAGAGTAACTGCGCCACTCGTCTGAGCCTGGCACCCGAATTCGCACGAATTGACCAGGCCTGAAGTCCAGCCACTGATCCTCTGCCAATTCCAAAACCAGATGCGCCACATCCTTGGCCAGCCAATCCACGGCATCAACAAAGGCGCTGACTTTTACAGGGCCCGATACGGTGCTGGGGTAGTCAAACTCAATCAACGCATCAGTGTGCGCCTCGCTAACACACAGCAACCTCAGCCCCTCGGCTTGTTCACTCGCTAGCAGCGAAGTCGCTACGCCGGCTCGTTTCTCCACCTCACCACTGACCACTTTCGCCATACAACTGCCACACGCGCCGCTGCGACACTGGTGCATCAGTGGCAGGTCGCCTGCAAGCGCCGACTCCAACACCGTTTGGCCTTGAGCAACCGAGATTGAGGACTCCACGCCATCGCTGAACCTGCAGACCACATTGCTCGCAGCAGCACTGTTCACGCGTCAGCGCTCACTGGGTAGTCCCGCAAGAAGTTGCGACGCACTTGGCTACTCCTCCTCGATCTTGTCCACACGATATCCGGGGGACTTGCCGTCGGTGATGTTGCGGAGGCGAATACTCGAGGACTTGATCGAACCCTGTGCACCCTTAGCTGGCTTGGCAATGCCCCTGTGATTACGCGAGGCCAGCTTGCGCCATGTGATCGCTGAAACGTCTGTATCAACCAGTTGCTCATTATCCCAACCGGTACCATCTGCGTAGTAGTCCTGCATCGCTTCCCTGGCATATAGGTCACAGTCGTTAAAGCCGTGTAGCGCCAATGGTTTGAAAACCGTTTTGTAGCGGTATTCATAGTCTTTCAGGTCTTTTTCGGTGGGGCAGATTTTCACCAGCACTTCCCAGTACTCATAGGTGTCGTCGGTAATCGGCACATACCATTCATATTGTACGATGTGCTCTTCCGGCCAATTCTCTACCATCAGCACTCCCGGCATCACAACCGAGGTTCTGTATAGCCGGCTATTGACACCCTCTACTTTTACGCCGAGTTTTTTGTTTTCAAGAATAGGCTCCCAACGGTCGGAGAAAAGCCACTGCATCAAACCCTTGGGGCCGCCCTCCTCTTCAAAGGTGGTAATACAGTCGTCGCTCGCAGGCCGTATCCCCAGCGGCAATACCCAGTTATTGGATTGCACGATAGTGTTGTCCTGGTGCACCAGAATATGCGCATTATCAAAACCGTTCTCGCAGGCAATGCGCCAGTTTGCTTCCCCGGTACGGTGTATACCCAGCGAGATGGCGTTATCGTCCATCAAACTGGGGGCTGGCGGCCACAGTGGATGAGGATACTCCTCGCTACTCTCCGGGAAACGGATGGGCAGATCATGACTTAGCGGCGGCACATCTTCATCCGGAAAATCATCCTCGCGTACAAACACAAAAATCATTCCAGAGATTTCTTCTACCGGATACGTTGTGATGCCGGTGGTATCAATAAGCTTGTCGTCGGGGTTGCCCACAATGGTGTCAAGGTTGCCGGACTCAAGATTGAAAGTGAAACCGTGATACCAGCAGGAAATTGTTTCCTTGTTGAAGCACATCGGCTTGGCTGACAACCGTACGCCACGGTGAATGCACTGGTCTTTCAGCGCAAACACCTTGCCGTCAACTCGGCGCAGCACAATCTGTACACCACAAATCTGGATTCCCTCAACCTGATCCTCGGCCAATTCATTACTGAAAAGCGCCGGATACCAATGATTGATAAAGCCCCACTCAGCATCCTTATAGGGCTGGTACTGGCTCTGGGTTTTTTGGTCATTCTTGCGCAGGGAATCAGCTCCCTGCTTATCGGCAGATTTTCTTCGCCGAACTGGCGCTTTATCGCTCATGACTTCTCTCCCGGGTAATTACTTATTCGGTTTCCATAAATTGACAGACAACGTCATCGTGCTCTTCCGGCCGCTCCCACTGCGGCCAATGTGCACAGCCGGCCATGATGTGTTTTTGAGACCCTTTTATGATCTGGGCAAGGCGATCAGCAGCATCGACACCATGGATGGGATTTTTATCGGTCCACAAAACCAGTGTGGGCACCGCAATACTCGCTATCGCCTCTTCATCGAAATAAAATTCGGCAATATTGTCGGAGAAAAGAAGCCGGTAGTATTCGACCAGCGCATCGCGAGTTTCGGGTATAGACCAGAGCGACTTGCGCAACTCGACAAGTTCATCGGTGACACCACCCAGTGGCATAAGCCACTCAAGACGCTTTCTTAATAGCTCAGTCGTAGGATTCATCAACGCATTAACGGAAGTTTCGCGAAGGGCATCGAGATCGCTTTCTCCCTCAGCGACAAAATCTGGATCCAGCGCAATGCCCCACGCTGTATTCAAAATGACCTTGTCACATCTGTCCGGGTGGTTGATCGCCATATCCAGTGCGATCCAGCCACCCAGCGACTCTCCTTCGAAGGAGGCCTTTTCCAGACCGAGGTGGTCCATTAAATCCAATACCTGGTCAGTAAACTGGCTTAGCCAGTGGCCCGACTCGTCGGGAGCGGCCTCTGAAAACGCCGGGCGAGATGACATACCGTGCCAGAGAAAATCGATTGCCAAAGGTCTGCAGCACTGCGCCAATGACATCATATTGCGAGAGTAAGTCTCGGCATGTCCCCCACCCCCATGCAACAGGAACAGAGGCGGCTTGTCATTGGCAACCTCTATACAACGCGTGCGGTACTTCGCGGTCTCATAAAAGCGGGTTTCAGTACCCAGCAAATCGATGTGGATAGAGGGTTTCATATCACTTTCCCGTAGCAATCAAGTCAGCGCGAACCAGTCACTATGCGGACTTGGCCTCCTGCAAGAAGTTCTGCACTAATTGCTGAAACCGCGCGGCGTGTTCAATTTGAGTCCAGTGTCCGCAGTTACCAAAAAAGTGTAGCTGAGAGTTTTGGATGTGTCGGTGCAGGTTCATGGAAATTTCAGGGTCGACAACAATATCGTCTCGCCCATGAATGATTAACGTTTCGTTTTCCAGCGACTGAAGTTGTGCGACCTTTAGCACCTGGGCATCCAGCCAGCGCTGATGAGGCTCGGGAAAAACTCTCTCGAATACCTCCTGAGCGCCCGGCCGCATCGTTGCCTTGTAACGCAACTCCGCCAGCTCATCTGTCACCAGTGAACGGTCAAACGCCATGATGTCCATGATGCGTTTCATGTTTTCCACAGAGGGCTTGTAGCTCCACAATGCCTTCAGGTTGTCATTAACATTAGCGGGCCAACCACCAGGCCCCATAAGGACAAGCCGGTCGAAGCGCTCCGGGTACTCGCTGGCAAGCCACATCGACAGAGCGCCGCCAAACGAGTTTCCAACAAGGTGAACTCGCTCTATGCCAAGCCCGTCTAGCAAGGCCATAACCTGATCGATCCAGCTCTGCATGAACTGAAATTCAAAGTTATCCGGCGTCTCTGTGTAACCAAAGCCCACTAAATCAGGAGCGAGCACGCGAAACTCGGGAGCAAGCAGCGGCAACATTCCGCGCCAATTGGCCCAACCGGACACACCCGCACCAGAGCCATGCAGCAACACCACCGCCTCGCCGTTACCCATATCGTGATAATTGGTCTGATAGCCGCAGGTTTCGAGACTGTGTGCGATCTCCGGGTTGTCACTCATAAGCTAATCCTGTCACTGCTGTTGGGTAATAGAGTAATAATCATAGTCCCACTGGCGGGACAGCGGCGAAAACGTCATCGTTTAATACCTCTGGCGACTGATAGGCCAGAGGGCTGTGCGATAGCCCTAAATCGAGAAACATCTCGCATAGCTTGAGCGACACCAGCCCGGGGTTTAACACGGGGACGGGAAGCTTGTCCGCCAGATAGGCGTGAGATTGGTGCATGGTTGTAGAGCCGATAATGATCACGTCTGCGCCATCTTCTTTAATCGCAGCCAGCCCTTCGGCCTCCAGCTTGGCGAACACGACTTCCTCTTTGCCCGCCAGCAGTTCCTGGGCATCAGGGCGCACATCAATGGTGCGTACCGAAGCAACACGGTGCATAAGCCCCTGCTCCTGGATAGCCTTTTTATACAGCGGCCGCCACTGATCCCACATTGTTAGAATCGAAAACTTCTCTCCCAACATGCAGGCTGTGAGTAAACAACTCTGTCCCGGGCCAATAACCGGAATAGTGAGCCGCGAGCGCAATGCCGCAACACCGGAATCACTCATGGAATTGATGCATACCGCGTCATAGCCCTCGGCTTCCGCACAGGCACCCGCCTCCAGCACAAAGGCATCGGCCAGCGTCATTTCGTAGTAGGAATCGAGTATTTTGGCGCCCGCCTTAACCGCGACGAAGTCGATGGCCACATCATCGCGGCGCAGGGAGTCAGGAACCTGGGCTTCGAAAGCGGCAAGCGCTTCCGCCGGCATAGGTACCGGCATGATCATTTTGATTCGCTTCACTTTTATCTCCCGGCAAGGATGACTTAGCTCATCAGAGCCATCGAATATATTTTCAATTGATTTTCAATGCAAGATTTATGTGTTTTGCGCTACCCTTCAATGAAGCATCGGGGGAAGTAGCGCCGCGTAGCCATTTAAATTGGCCCGCGCCCCGCCAATAACATTACTTTTTATAGGGTTTTGGCATGACAGACGAGCAATCGAGCAAACCGCCACAGGACATACTTCATAGAAAATGGCGCCTGGGTGGCGATGAGCACTCTATTACCACCACTGAGTTCGAGTGGGCGATTATGCGTTTCTACAGCGCCTTTGAACGCAGCTGCCAACAGCTAGGCTCCATCGCGGGCAATCCAAGCCTGAGTTTTCAGGAGCTGGTCATCCTGCATGTGGTAGCAATGCAGCACCATCCGCAGACCTCAACATCGCTTGCGCGACAGCTGAACCGGGATGACATCGCCAATGTTCAATACATTCTGAGAAAGCTGCTCAGCGAGGGGCTGTTGGTGAAAAACAAAGAACCAAGGGGCAAGACGTACACTTACGATATCACCAAGAGCGGCAGCGTGATGGTGGAGCGCTACGCAGAGATGAGAGCGTTGCTGTTACTGGAGAAAACCAAGTTCATCGATCACATTGACACCAAACTGCAAGCCGCTAATGATCTGCTGAGCTTACTCACTGGTATCTACGATGACGCCGCCAGAATATCTGCCACCTATAGTCCCGTCACACCCGACGAACAGTGAGCATTAAATAACAGAGATCTATTGGGCGCCATGCGGCTGCATAAAGCGCCCACTGCCTTCTCAGTTCTCCCGGGATGCCTTCAGCGTTCGATAGACTTCCACACCCTTCTCCCGCTGCAAGCGAATCACCTCTAGCTTCTGCCCCAGTTTGCGCCGCTCGTGCTCGCCTTCGGCTTCGGCCAATTTGGCCTGCAGCTTTTCCTGGTCGGATTTCAGTGCTTTTAATACCTTGCGAAGTTTTTTGAGCTGATCCCGGTCAATACCGTCATCCTGCCCCAGTAAGCGACTGAGCTTATCCAGATGCTTTTTAATTTTCACCGGGGCTCCTCCTTCAAACGCGCGGGGTCGACCCCTTCAGAGCCCCTTGCTATATCAGCGATCTCATCGATGTGTAGCGTCATTTCACTGTCGAGTACCTCGCCCTCGGCAAGATTAGCCCGGGTCAACGATTCGGTGACAGCTAATAGGTGACCGACCAACTCACGGGTGTAGGCGCCATCATTGATTAACGAAGTAGCAATGGATGAGCTGATAGTACCGTCGCGAATCAGTCGATCAACGGCTTCATTGGCGTTACTTGCGGCATCCATTTCTTCCACCCTGATACGATCTAGCGCCAACAGGGTAACCACTGGTTCATCTTCCTCGGCAAGTTGGGATACCTGCCGCAAAACACTACCGATGCGCGCTCTGAAACGATTGTACTCACGACGAATATCCCGGTTATTACTGCGCAAGTGGCTATGGAGGTTTTTACGCAAATGCTTGGTGGCCTTGATAGCGGCTACGATTTCCAGATTGGCATCGCGCAGCGCGGCAAACCGCTCTCTATAGTCGGCCGATGCCAAAACCTGGGCCCGGCTGATGAATTCAATGTTGGCGCTATAAATTGACTTGATCATCCGCCCGTACTGGTCGTCCAGGTCAATATCAATAAGCTGCGCGGGCGCTTCCAATAATGCCTGCAGGTCTTGCTCTCCCCGTATTGTCGAACGCTTAAGATCAACGCCGTGGGCTACAAGGCTAAAGGCATTATCAAACAGATGGAGCGTTTCCTTGTAGACGGCGCCCAAAGCCACGTCTGGCAACTCCAGCGATGCAGCGCTGAGATAGCGGGGCTCATCGTGCTCTACCGATACGCCGGTCATGTACTTCTCCAACACACGCACCATGCTTTGGATGAACGGCACCATCAAGACCACACCCATAAGATTAAACAGGGTATGGAATACGGCAAGCTTCAGAGTGTAGTCCTGTGGCGCAATGCCAATCCCAGCGCTTATCCAGTCAACTGCGGCAGCCAGTGGACGAATCATCAGCAAGGCGAGCAGGCCGGTTACTCCGTTGAAGATCAAATGCGCCGCGGCCAATCGCTTACCAGAGATCGTAGCGCCCAGAGCACCCAGGACAGCAGTAATCGTGGTGCCGATGTTGGCGCCGATGGCGAGTGCCAGCGCATTCTCGTAGGTTAACTGCCCCGCTGCCAATGCCGTTATCGTCAAAGCCAATGTGGCGTGGCTGGACTGCATCACCACCGTGGCCAACACCCCTATTCCGGTGAACAGTAACAAACCCAACACACCCGTCATGGCGTATTGGGCCAGATCAAGGGTGGCGGTAAAGGCAGAGAAGCCTTCCTTCATGTAAGCAATGCCAAGAAACAGGAAACCAATGCCAACCAGAATCCAGCCGGCTCCCTTGACCCGGTTTGACGCCTGCATGAGTAACAGCACACCAAAAACCAGCATGGGCATGGCATAAGCAGAGATTTTAACTTTCAGGCCAAACCCTGCGACGATCCAGGCGCCCGTGGTGGTACCCAGGTTGGCACCGAACACGATGCCTATACCTTGCGCCAGGCTAATCATTTCAGCACTGAGAAAAGAGATTGTGATGACCGATACCAGTGATGAGGATTGCATCACCGTTGTGCTGACAAGCCCGAAACCCAGGCTCTTCCAAAGTCGGTCGGTGGTATGGTTTAGCAGACGCTGCAAAGAGCCCCCACTAAACAACCTGAAGCCCTGCTCCATGCCTAGCATGCCAAACAGGAAAAGCGCCACGCCGGCAGCTATCTCGCTGAAATCGCCGCTTACCCAGAACCCGTAGCCCAGGATGACAGCGATAACAGGTAGAAAAATACGTCGCAGCATGACTAAATCATACCATCCTGCGCAGCAGACTCATCAACCCGGTAACTCACCGGGCAAGAGTTAAAGGAACCTGCAGTGGTCGCTATGCCTATTCGGGTGCGTAGCGCTTGATCACCTGCTTACCGAGCGCCATCTGATGCACCTGGTCCGGGCCATCGGCTTGTCTGCACCAGCGTGCATAATTGAAGGCTTCTGCCATGCAGTAGTCTTCGGTGAGTCCACCGGCACCGTGCATCTGCATGCAGCGATCGATTACTGTTTGCGCCATAAGCGGCACACTGATTTTGCTCGCCGCGATAAGGTCCATAGCGCCTTTGGCGCCAGATTCGTCCATCTTCACACAGGTTTTCAGCACCAGTAGCCGCATCATCTCAATCTCTGAGAAGCTACGGGCAATATCCTCACGAACCGATTGGTGCGCGGATAAACTTTTACCAAATGTGGCACGTTCAGTGACACGCTTGCAGGCCAGCTCCAGCGCGCGCTGTGAGGCGCCGATCAAGCGCATGCAGTGATGAATACGGCCAGGGCCAAGCCTGCCCTGAGCGATTTCGAAGCCCCTGCCCTCACCTAACAGCACATTCTCTACCGGCACACGCACATCATTGAAGCGTATTTCGGCGTGGCCAATAGGGGCATCGTCGTAGCCCAAAGTCGTCAGTGGTCGAATGATCTCCAGACCCGCAGTGCCAATAGGCACCAGTACCTGCGTTTGCTGCTTATGACGATTCTCGTTATCGGGATCAGACTTGCCCATCACAATCATAATCCCGCAGCGTTCGTACATCGCACCGGTGATAAACCACTTGCGACCATTCAGCACCCACTGGTCACCCTCCTGCCGAATACTGAGCTCGATGTTTGTTGCATCAGAGGATGCCACCTGTGGCTCAGTCATGGCGTAGGAGGAACGAATGTCACCATTGAGCAGCGGTGTCAGCCATTGCTCGCGCTGGTCCGGCGTTCCGTACTTCATGAACACTTCCATGTTGCCTGTGTCAGGGGCATTGCAGTTAAAGACTTCCGGAGACCAGAGCACCCTGCCCATTATTTCTGCAAGGGGAGCGTACTCAAAATTAGTCAACCCGCCATGGTCACAGTACTCAGCGTGGGATGGCGGTACGAACAGATTCCACAGCCCCGCCTCTCGGGCTTTACCCTTAAGCTCATCCATTAATGGCAGATAGGCAAAACGGTTATCAGCGGCCTCCAGCTGCTCGGCATAGGCATGCTCATTGGGATAGATGTGCTCTTCCATAAAGGCATTGAGGGCAAGCTGGTACTGTAGTGATTTTTCGGAGAATTCAAGCATTGGAGCCTCGATTAGCAGTAAGCTGGATAAGCGCTATATTCTATGGGGAGGCGCCCTTCATAGAAACGTATTTGTGCTTTTTTTAACGGCTGGGGAATATGGCATGGCAGCGACATCAATAGACAACTATGAAAAATCGGAATTCACCGCAGTTACCCGGGAAGGCCACTCAATTTGCCACGACATATACCAGCGTGGTTCCGGTAAACAGGTGGTTCTCATTCAGGAGTTGCCCGGAATCGGACAGGAAACCCTGCACCTGGCCGACAGGCTGGTGGATGCTGGCTTCAGGGTGACTATGCCCCACTTGTTCGGGCCCCTGGGCAAAACCAGTATCGCCGGTAATCTCGCGCGAGTATTTTGCCTGCGCCGGGAGTTTCACGTTTTCCAGGCAAATCGCTCCAGCCCTATTGTGGATTGGCTCAAGGCGCTTTGTAGTGATGTTAAAGCCAGGACCTCTGCGAACGGCGTAGGCGTTATCGGGATGTGCCTGACCGGCAACTTCGCCATCACCCTCATGGCCGACGACAGTGTGCTGGCAGCAGTGGCCTCGCAACCTGCGATGCCCTTCGGAAAATCAGCAGAACTACACATGAGCGAAGATGAAGCGGAAGCTGTACGCGCTGGCATAGACAACAAGGCACCGATGAAGGCCTATCGCTTTGAGGCAGACCCTATGTGCACTGCTGCAAAGTTCAATGCTATAGCAAACGCCTTTAATACTGAGAAAGACCGTGTAGAGATGACGGTAATTCCCGGCAAAGGCCATTCTGTACTCACGCTGGATTTTGTCGACGAGAAAGGCCACCCCACCCACGAGGCGCTGGAAGAAATAATCAGCTACTTTGGCCAACAACTTAGTTGAGCCACGTTTGGGCTAACGATAAAACTCTACGTAAAATCGAACAGCGCCCAGAGGTTCTACATCGTGTAAAACCGTGGGCTCCACTACGCCATGCCTGCTGGGTGAAAGGTCTGTCACCTCTGTTTCAGGCTCTAGAATACGGTAACGCAGCGCGCCTTCCAGAATTACAATTTTCCCCCAGGTTCCTGCCTTGGTCTGATGGGCATTGAGAAGACCCTTGGGTACGGTGTCTTCTGAAAACTCGGGCGTGCGTTTGTAGCTCACGACATTGTCGGGTAAATCTTTCATGCAATACCTTGTTCTATAAACTGGCTAGCCAACTCTCCAACACCGCGCTCACACGTCATATTCAGCGATAAATTTGAACGATGGATCAGCTGAATCGCGTCTGGAAGTCTCACTTACATCGCCCCTTGAAAGCGGCTGCACCGACTCCATGTCGTGAACGTATTCCCGATGGGTTATCACCCAGCGCTCCTGATGCTTTGCCCACTGGTCCAGGTAGCGCCCTTTTGCAATGATCTCGTTTTGGTCGCCCTGCTCATCGGGTATTGTCCACAAGGCAATCGTGACGTAGGTTTCACTTTTTGCGGAATCGCCATCAACTTCTATCAGTGAATTGGCAATCTGGTGTGAATGCCTTTCCATTGCAGCATGGGCTTGCCACACCCAGTCTACAAACCCATGGCCTGTGCCTTCATACATACCGTGATAGATCGCCGTCGCTTCCTCATGCCACACAGAAAACGCCATCGCTTTGTCCATTCGATCAAGGCCACGGCAGTAACGGCACAAGGTGTCGTATATCTGCTGTCTGGCTAACAGACTGTCCGCTGTGCCGTCAGACACTACTGCCACTCTGCCCTTAAGCGGCCAATACACTCGGGGCAAGAGCACCTCTGCAATATAGCGGTCACGGGATGTTTACCCTATCACCCCGTTGGCGCGCAGCTGGTCGATTGTCTGCTGATCACGCCCGAGCCTGGATAACACAGAATCAGTATGCTCGCCCATGGCGGGCGCCGGCGTACGCATCTCCGAAGGAGTTGCATCAAAGCGCGCTGCTGGACGCGGCTCCAGAATTCGTCCCATTACGGGGTGCTCGCTTTCCACGAGCGTGCCACTGGCCACCACGCAAGCCGATGTCGCAATCTCTTCAGGCCTGAGTATCGGACCGCACGGCACGTCTGCATCTACAAGTCGCTGTATAAGTCCTTCAGTTGAATATTGCGCCGCCGCGTTCTCTACCGCCGCACGAAAATCCTCGAGGTTAGCCATGATGGCCTGGATAGTGGAAAACCGCTCATCGACAAGCATCGCCTCCAGGCCCATGGCTTGTAACATACGGGCACGCTGGTCATCGGTGACCGCGACGATGGTAATCGCGCCATCCTTGGTCGCTGTCGCGTTAAAGGTATCTGAAATTGGGGGTAAGTGAGCGGCGTCTTCCTCGAGAAGCATTGTGCTGGAGTGCCCATCGGGCCATAAAAATGCCAGGCCAGCATCTATCATAGACATTCGTAAATGCTGCCCGCCTGCCCCTCTTTCTCTGGCGAACAGTGCTGCGGTAATGGCCTGAGCCGCCGTCAAAGCTGTGGTTTTATCCACCCAGAGTTGCCGCATAAACTCCGGCTCAGTCGAGCCCTGAATATAGGCAGCACCTGTCATACCCTGCAAAATATGGTCGAATGCTGGCCGGGCCGCGTAGGGCCCGCTTTCTCCGAAGGCATTTAGCGAGACATAAATCAGGTCGGGGTGTTCAGCCCTGAGCACCTCCTCGCCAAGGCCCAGCCGCTCTATAACTCCTGGCCGAAAATTCTGGATAAAAATATCGGCTTCCGCCGCCAGCTCCCGAATAATCGCCTTGCCTTCATCAGTACCGATATTGAGAACCACAGACTGCTTATTGCGATTGCATGAGGCGTACATGGACGATATGCCACGGCTACTGGAACCGAGATAACGCATTACGTCTCCCACGCCTGGCGGTTCAATCTTTACGACTTCAGCCCCCTGGTCGGCAAGCATCATCGTTGCCATGGGGCCTGTGATCATCGCGGTGAGATCAAGAATACGAATCCCTTCAAGTGCTCCGGCCATTATTTCTCCTGAATATCATTGTTAAAAACCATATAAGCATAGGCCATCCTTGTGATGACTGTTAGCTATCATCGTTTTCCGCATAAGATTGCGGGGTAGCAATGGCAAACAATCCACCTTTTTCTCTCTGTGCAATCATTTGATTTTGGGATGTCGTACATGCTGTCTATGGCGCCGGCAACCAAATCGAGAAGTTCATACTCGGTCATAAATCATCGAAGATCTCTATTAGGCGAAAGCGGACGTTGGAGACCCCGATCAGGCGCGGGGGCAGATAAATTCGCTTTCACCTCATTTGATACATTACAAAAAAGATAATTGGGCCCTCCGTCCATCTTACATTTCCGACCGTGAGAAACAGGCCCTCCAACCGCCGCTTTCGAACAGTTCTTTCCCGCAATGGGCCGCGATAGGCACATAGTCAGCGAATTCGGGTGTGACGGGCTCACCATTTGCTCTTGAAGCAATGGCTTGGACGAATGGGTTCTCCCTGTAGACATATCGATAGCTTATCTGTCCGTCAAGGTAGGGACCCCAATCCAACCATGTGGCGGCCTGCTCTTCCAGGTTGTCGGGGCGATTCTGCGCGTTCGAGATAACCAATGTGTAATAACTCTGATCGTCCCTACGCAATTGGTTGTCCAGCAGGCACTGGTTAGCGCTTCCGTTCCAAAAATTGTATGTGCACATATTGTAGAGTCGCACCTGTTTGGCAAGAGCAGGGCTCTCACCACGCCGCGTGTCCGGGGCACTGAGATATTTTCCACGCACCACCAGCAGTTCTCCAAAACGCGAACTGTAGTGCGTGGAGAGGTATTGAACGTCAGCATTGGCCAGCGTGTCCGAAGGAGCGTTAAAGTTGGAGGAAGTGCTCCACTTGGGCACTAGCGTGGCCCGATGGTCAAGTACCGGTAGCGCAGGAAAACGGCGTTCTGAGCTGACGACATCAGGGCCATCGGCGAACAGGTTGCATTCAGGAAAATGCTGCTCCAGATCCCCCTCAGCATTGTAGATCTTCAATTCTGGTAGGGGTACCGAACCCGTACCAGGTCCATTGCCTGAATTAATATGATAGAGACGCATGAGATTGAGTACGAACCGGTTGTTGCCTCCATGCTTTTTCTCACCCACATAGCTGGTGTTGGGCTGGGGTTCGAGGGGCGGTGGCGAGAACGCTAGTGTCGCCTTGTAGTACTGACCGATCGCCGAAGCTGAGGGGTCAATGTAAGGGTTTTGAAATCCGTAGTCCGGAACCAGCTCCTCATCCCGAAGCGTCTGTAGGTTATTCAGGTCCATGTCATTGGGATGGTATGCAAAATAGCGGGCTTGCGGGTACTGCCCCCGGAACTCGGCGCGCCCCCCGGGCTCAACAACGAATGCCTCTCGCAGAGTTTTCAGCCCGAAGCGGTGAGCCCATTTGGAAATCAAAAATGTATTAGAAAAGTAGTTGGACCCGGCAATATCCGGCAGGTTTGGGAAAAAATTAAAGCTTAGCGGTGTACCAGTCCGGGGCCAGCCCGGGCAAATGGGGCTCTCGTCTGATGGTACATCCTGGACCCATGCTTCCCCGCCGAGATCGATGCCACATTGCGTCGAGATGAATTCAGCCAAGCGACCCTCGCTGCCTACCAAGCGGGGATCGCTCAACTCTTCGAAAGTCTCTATCATCGGCCGGTTACCGCTTACGGCTGCAGCCCAGCCGTTGATAGTTTTGTGTATGCGCTCCAGATCACTCTTCAAGCTCGGTGGCGCCGCCTTGAGCAGCGTTTCAATTACCAAGGCATGGCCTTCCAGTTCCTGAAGGCTTTGGGTATCCACGCTGCCTGCGTTAACTTCCACGAGTGTTTCACAGAACCCCTGGATCTCTTTGGGCTGATCCTGCCGTGTGCAACCCTCAAGCACGACAAGGGCCAACAACGAGTAAACCAGGACTTTGCTCAATCGCACGGTAGGCTCAGCTATCTTGTTTGTGAGTTGCAATATCAATGGCATATACGAATTGTAAACGGTATCACCAGTGGCCGCTCGTAGGCGAAAGCGGACGTTCGAGAGCCTGATTCGGCCCTTGGCCGGATAATGTCCGCTTTCACCTCATTGCGGACACCGATCAGAACTCCACAATGGCTGATCTTTTTCTACGGTGTGTTCTCATTGCTCTTCCTGCCACCTCCCCGCTGCCACCTCAGCCTCGATCACTCTGTCCACATCATCAAGTATCATTTGAGGGCCATTAGGAATTTCTGATTTATCGATGATGTCCTGAATGATAGATCTTACAATACCGTTACTTTCGTCTCGTTTTGCTACTAATGCCTCTGAAACAGGATCGTGAAAAGGAGCGTTAACACTGAGTGACCATTTAGCAGCTGCCCCAGTGTAGAAAGCGATCTGATCGATTCTCTGGCTGTACAGCAAAGCCGCGTCAATAATATTTTCTACGTAGTCGACATCGCCCGACGCAAAGAATGCATACCAATGGAGGTCGAGATCGTCGGGTGTGTCTGGAGTCAGATTCTTAATGATGGGTGGGGTGTCGGACAGATACGAATTCAGGGCCTCGCTCGTTTCTCCATTCTCGGCTTCTACCCTTGATCGAAAATATTCAGTGCCAGCAGAAACATTAGAGACCCAAAGTGCGGTCCAGAAAGCTATCTGGCTATTTCGATTCTCCATATTGTCTATAGCATCTATCCATTCCTTGGCTCTTTCAGGATTCTGCTTATAAACCTCACTGTAGAACGCAATGATCGAGCCATGGGTTGATTCGTCATCAAGAAGATTCGATGCATCGATAAAATTCATAGAACGCGTAACAAGAACTAATTGCTCGGTCTTATAATAGTAAGTTGTGTACGCGTCAAATTCTTCGAGGCTGGCAATATCATCTACTATCCATGGTGAATCTGTGTAGGAGAACATCCCCAAACTGATGATTGCTACAGACATAATCATGGCCGTATTGACCCATAGTAGCGGTGAGCCTAAGCCACTTTGGGGTTGTCCCGACTGATCACTGGATTCTTTCTCGCGCAGATTGCGCAACGCCAAGTACCCACTAACCATGAAGTAAAATGCGAATACGTGAAATCCAATGCTCATCCAATCTTCCACCAGCAGGAAGATCAGGCCGTCCCCCAAGTAGAGGCCCATACCCATTAAATATGCAAAGGAATTCCTCTTATTGGAAAGCCATCCAAAAACAAAAAAGACAGCGGAAGCGAGCAGGTCAACTACAAGTGACAAAGTCCTAAAGTGGTTTCCCTCCACCGGGTATATCTCCGCCAAATGCATCGCGGTACCGTCTGTTAGCTGAGTAATACCCAAGCCGATAATAAACACCCAGTCATTGCCCGCATAGATCGCTATTGAATTAAGAATTGAAAGTCCCGCGATCCAATAGAACCAATTAGTACCCGAACGAAATTTACCTTCATCGTCTTTTAACAATGAATTCTGAAAATCTACTGGGGGCTGATTCGCTAAATTACTCATAGATACTAAAACTGCACTTTCGCTGAAATTTCTTTCACTCAAATTTTCAGCCTGAGAAGAAGGCAGTTCTACATTAGATATAACTGCGTGGCTTCACAATGATATGAGTCAAAGACACTGAATAAGTGCGCGGGCTATCGGTAAGCAAGAAAAGGATATCTAAGCACTCCGAAGCGAAATGGAAAAATAACTTGGTCTGATATCAGCTGAAAGCAGACCTTTTGGGCCTGATTCGACATTGGGAGGGCTAGATGACCGCTTTCACCTCATTGAAAACCTCGGAAACCTTAAACTTATCTCGATGCCTTTGAGTAAAGTTCGTCTACGAACTTAACGAAGTCGGTGTCAAGCACAGGTCTAGATACAGGGCTAGTCTCCCAGTGCTCACGCATTGCGGGAAGACCACCCAAAACTGCAACAACGTGTTCGATTTCTTTCATGTCGCTACTTTCAGTAGTTGAAGCCCACTGGCCCCACCACATCCAAAAGTAATACGCATTTCCCCAATCGAGCTTAGATGCCTCCTCGATGGTCACGCTAAGTTTTTCGGCCAGCGATTCATAATATGGTTCCATATCCCACGACTTGATCTGCAGCATTCTCAAAGCGTCATCTCGACAGGTTTCCAGAATTATTTCTCGAGCTGCGGTCGCGCGATAAAGTCGACTCTGGTCGGCAGTAGCGGCTTTAGCATGTCGGACTTGCACAGCTAGATAAGCTAGAGTTACCACCACGACCAAAGCACCGAGAAGTTCGCCCATAGCTCCGATTGCATCCCAGTTCATCGATATTTCTCCTTATGGTGTTTCCAACAAGGATAACCCGATGTCGGCTAATAGGCGAAAGCAGACGTAATGAGGCCGCTAGAGCGAACAGCAGAAAGACGTTAGCTGTAAGCTCATTTCTGACCAAAGCAAGGTAGTATCAAGTCGATAAAATATCATCCACAAAACCTACAAACTTGGGGTCCATTATGGGTTTCGCAGCTGGGCTAGTTTCCCAGCAAACTTGCATATATGTAGTTCTGTAAAAAGTCTGTATAAGATTCCGCAACTCCTGAATATCCTCGTCGCTGGTACTAGAGGCGTACTGACCCCAATGAGTCCAGAACCAGTAGCAGGCATACATTTCAACCCGCTCAGCATCTATTTTCTCGATTCCAAGCTTTTGGGCCAACTGTAAATGGTATTCAGCTGAATTCAGCGCTTTGTTAACGCTTGTTCTCAGTCCATCATCGGTGCACATCGCTACTACTGCGTTCTGTATGCCAGCGACCCGATTTAACCTAGTGGCATCAGTTGTCGCAGCTTTCGCATATTTAATCTGAAGAGCAAGGTAGAGGAGAGTTATTACCACGGCAAAAGCCCCCAAAACCTCGCCAATTGCTCCTATAGCTTCCCAGTTCATATTCCCAGCCCTTGTTATTATTTGACTCGGACAAGGATACCTTGATGTCTGCCAATAGGCGAAAGCGGCCATAATGGTCCATAAAAGGTCTGGGGGCTGGAACGTCCGCTTTCACCTCAAATGCGACAATTTTTGATGGCGAATGGCGATTATCCGCGTCTACTTTAGGGTTATGAGCTGCCGCTCAGCAACGCCACCAGCAGGGGCCGGAAAACCAGAGCAAAGCTATGGCTTTTTGGTCTCTCTGGCTGGACCTGTTAGTGCTTTGAATCACTAGTTTCTAGCGATGTTTTAGAAGTAGGTCCATAGCCAACAACTTGAACAACAACATCTTCATCTTTTGCCCAGACAAAATGGGGTTGATTCCTCGGCTCAGTGTACACGCCACCAACACCAAGCTTCATCAGATCCCATTCACCGCTTTCTCTAGGAAACCCAACATATATCGAACCAGACAATACAGTTACAACTTTGACATCGTGGTGGTAATGACGATCAGATTTCTGTCCTTTTCCCACCTTCAATCTGTGGACATACATGCCTTCCGC
>JBDVXK010000022.1:0-3812 GCA_039964455.1 Halieaceae bacterium
AGCCGGCGGACGCCTGCAGGGTGCTTTTCACTTCCAGGTTGGGTGAGGAGACCGCCAGGTATTTCTGACGCGCCACCGTGTAGCGGGCGGTGGGTTCGCCGCCTTCGCTAACCTGGTGCTTCCAGCCGTCGGCGTGTTCGCTGCCGATCATCTTGTGCACCGCGTTCTGGCCGTTACCGACAATCGCCAGGCCGAGAGCGCCGACGGTCAGGCTGCTGTGCCAGGCCACGTTTTCGCGCGGGTCGATGCGCACCCGCGATTGCGACAGGTAGATCAGGCTGGCGTAGGGGCGGTCGTTGTACACCGGCGTGGACGCCGCCTTGTCTTCCGGGGTAAAGCCGAACAGCCCGAACTCGACGCTGTGGCCCTCGACGCGTTGCGCCGCGCGGCCATCCACGCCGAACAACCCGTCCAGGGCGCCGAGCGCCGGGTTCAGTGAGTACCAGGCATCGCGGGCGTCCCGGCCGGTGTAGGAGACGCTCAGACCATAGGTGTAGTCCTGGTCCCGGTGCGAGGGCACCAGGGCGTCGTTGTCGAACGCGAACGACCAGCTTTCTTTATCCGCTTCGCGCAGCGGCTCGGGCCGGGGGCGGCGCGGCGTCCGTTCTTCGTGTTCCAGTAACGCCAGTTGTATCCGGCCGGCGGGTTCAATGACCGGGGCCTGGGCGGTTGCTTGGGTTTGCGCCAGGGCGGTGGGGGCCGCGCCCAGGGCGATCAGGAAAACGGCCGTCAGCAGCAGGCCGCTGTTGGGGTGCACGCCCCACCTTGGGGCGGCGTATTCGGATGCATTGTTCATCGTTCTCCGTTCCGCGGAAGTTTGCCGTTATCGGGGCGCTACCCTAAGAGCGCGCCCCTTCCCGGCGGTAGGTCAAAACTGGCCCTTTCTTGCCTGTTTCTGCGGAACGGATTTGTTTTTCAGAACGGTTATATCAGCGCAGCCGATAGGTGAGCGACGCCATGCGCATCGATCACCCGAGTGGCTGGCTCCCGGAAGTTTAGCGGGGGGCTTGGTAGGTGCGGCTACGGTGTCCGGGCTTGC
Source organism: Halieaceae bacterium (assembly GCA_039964455.1). GTDB lineage: Bacteria > Pseudomonadota > Gammaproteobacteria > Pseudomonadales > Halieaceae > CALJFL01. The sequence goes on from JBDVXK010000022.1 coordinate 1,040, forward strand.
TGAACACCCACTGCCAGAGCTGGATATTGCGGGCGCGGAAGGCGCCGGCGCAGACGTTCAGGTAGTAGCGCCACATGCGGTAGAAGCGCTCGTCGTAGCGGTGTTGAAGTTGTGGCCAGCCGGCCTTGAAATTGGCGTCCCAGGCTTTCAGGGTACGCGCGTAATCCGGGCCGAAGTTGTGCAGGTCCTCGACCACCCAGCCGGGTTCGGCGGCGCGGGCGATCTGTTTCACCGACGGCAGTTCGCCGTTGGGGAAGATGTATTTGTCGATCCAGGGGTCGTGGCTGTGGCTGCTTTCATTGGTGCCGATGGTGTGCAGCAGCATCAAGCCACGGTCTTTCAGCAGCCCCAGCGCGGTGTCCATGAAGGTCTGGTAGTTGCGGCGGCCGACGTGCTCGAACATGCCCACCGAGACCACCCGGTCGTAGCGCCCGGTCACGGCGCGGTAGTCCTTCAGCAGCACTTCCACCGGCAGGCCCTGGCAGCGCTCGCGGGCCAGTTGCGCCTGCTCGCTGGAGACGGTGACGCCTTCCGCGCGCACGCCGTAGTGTCGGGTGGCGTATTCCAGCAGGCTGCCCCAGCCGCAGCCGATGTCGAGCAGGGTCATGCCCGGTTCCAGCTCCAGCTTGCGGCAGATCAAATCCAGTTTGGCGAGCTGGGCCTCGTGGAGGGTGGTCGCGTCTTTCCAGTAGCCGCAACTGTAGGCCATGGTGTCGTCGAGCATCAGCTCGAACAGATCGTTGCCCAGATCGTAGTGCTGCTCCGCCACCTGGCGGGAACGGCGCAGGCTTTGCCGGTTGCGCAGGGTGTGGGCGAGCACCTGAAGCGCCAGCATCCAGCGGTCCTTGCCCAGATTGTCGCCGCCGGCGCGCAACATACGGAACGCGAACTCATCCAGCGCATCGCAGTCCCACCAGCCGTCCATATAGGATTCGCCCAGCCCCAGGGAACGTTGCGCGGCGATGCGGGAAAGGGTTTCGGGATCATGGATCTGCATGTCCCAGGGGCGCCGCCCGTTGATCTGGATGTCCGCATCCGCGAGCACCCGGTTGATCAAGGCGTCGATAGAGGTCGATCCGCTGGACGCGGCGCGGTCCTCTCCATGGTCCTGGCTGTCTCGACTTCGTGAACCAAGCATACAGAGGCTCCTTTGCTGGAAGACTGCATGACTGTCACGGGCTACTTCGCCGCTGCCCGACGTTTCAAATCATTCTTTGCCGCTTACCTCACGGACGCAAGCGGCAAAGTGAGCCGGATCCACGCAAATCGCATGATAAGCCGCATTTTTACAATATTATTCAGAAGCTTGGGCGCTGGTAAGCGGCGGTATGGAAGCGTTCTATTAATGTTATTTGGTGCCGCTATGCTGGCGGCGGGGGCGAGAAAGTCCACTGGGTCGAGATGTTGTTGACTTTTTAGGAGCTTGAGCCTATTCTCTGCAGCGACTTTGAATGATTTTCACGGGCAGATGTAACGAAAATGTTTGGTAGACGGAATACAAACATAGTGTTGCTGTTCTCCATGTTGCTTGTGGTTCAGAGTCTCTTTGCCGACCAAATGGTTCTTCCCTCGACCAACCATTCAGTTACTGCGGAATTGTCGGGCTGTGCCATGGTGGATGGGGTTGCCGCAATGGACGATTGCGAATCGACCGGCACGGAATGCCTGTTTCAAGCCATGGCTGGCGGTTGTGGTGTCTCTTACTGCCCCGCGCTGGTGTCCGAAGTTTGGGTTTCTGGTGATGAGGGCTCAGAACGCCTGAAGACGTCTTTTTCGAATAATTATCGAGGCGTTGTTCTTGACCTCCTAACGTATCCCCCGAATTCCTTTCTAGTGTAAGCCAATTTTTTAGTTCTTTTCTGGTTCCGTTCACTGCTGAGCCGGATTGATTTGGTTACCTATGAGGAATTTCGCATGTCTTTTTCTAAAGCCCCTTTGTATGCTCTGTTCTTGCTCGTGTTTGCGCCTTATCTGCACGCTGAAAGCGCTAACGGCGATTTGACCGAACTGTCCAGACAGGCGTCTGCTCGGCTCGCCGATAAGCCATTCCGGCCCCATCATGCCATGCATGGCGCGATGTCAAAGCTGGATGCTGAAGATAAGAAAGAAATGATGCGCGCTTGCGCTAGCATGATGCGTGAACATCACCAGTCTGGTAGTTGAGGCTCTTTGCTGCGGGTGCGTTCGCGTGCCCGCTCTATCCCCCAGTCCAGCCCTGATCTCAAGTTGCACGTCTCGGCCTTCAGTGATGCTTGGGTGTATCAAGTGCTGCGATTGAGTAGAGATATCTCGCAGAGGGTGCTTGGCGGCACATGAACTTGGCTTATTGCCATTAATTGGTAAATCGACATGTGTTTGGATCATGCAAGCTAAACGATTATGGCTGGTAGTATTCGCGGTGTTCCTCATAAGTGGCGGGCAGATGGCCTATGCTTGCGATACTGCGGAGCCAGCCCATCAACCTATTTGCTGTTGTGAGGATGGGATGACGGGTTGTGACCCGGCAACCCCTGCTTTCCCGGTGGATGGATGTGAACATGATGAGTCGACCGCCTTTCCCGACTCGTGCTGTGAGGCGGAGTACCGGTCGGTGGTTAAAGATGCGGCTCCTACGGTATTCAGTGATGATCGAGCCTTGACGTGGCTACCCCTTGTTGTCTTGGTGTACTGGCCCCTTCAGGAGTCGCCTTCAACTCTATTTATAGCAAACGCTCCCCCCGACCCTGACTGGCTCCTTGCCCAGGCTGAAAGTGGTCGCACTGCCTACCTCGCC
>JBDVXK010000023.1:0-6315 GCA_039964455.1 Halieaceae bacterium
CCGCTTTCGCCTATTTGCGGACATCGGTCTATCCTTGTTGGAGGTCTAGCAAGAGGTGATCGGAGATGACGGAAGGCTGGGTATACCTATGCTGGATACTGTTGATGCTTGGTTTATTGGGTGAGTGGGCAATCTTCTCTGTGGTCGCCGGCACCACGGTGATCTGGCAGATTGTTAATTACTTCTACAACAAGGGTGAATACTCGACCCCGTATTACGGTGCAGATTCATCCGACGAGGTGTCCGGGTCGAAAGTAGAGTTGCCCGAGGAGATAGCCAGACGCTTGGCGGAGTCTGACTCCAGAAATCTACCCGCCGAGCACCCTGCAAATAGGCTTGCCAGGGAGGCGATGGAGCGCGACGACTGACACCATGCCCCGTTGCTATTACTTTAATGTAGTCTCCTAGACAGGGGCTAACAGGCATGTAGAGACAGGTTCGCTACGACCGCTATCGCCTAATAGCGGACTTCGGTCTATCCTCATTGGAAGCCAAATAGAGAGGGGATGGCAGTATGACAGAGGCAGAAGTAGTTGAAGTGGCCGCTATGTGGGGCGGGAATGTTCTGACTGCGTTTACAATTTATATTTCGTTTACATTCGCTTATTTAGTGACGATTTTTTATGTAGGGGATCGGCTAACGTCATTGCAATCAGTCTGTGCAAGCGGTCTATATTTTTTCGCGGCGACCAGTGCAATACTCGCTCAAATTGGTTATATGCAGGCGCAGTTCATTCTGCTTCGCGAGACACCGAATCCTCTTGATGGAATATATTTGGTAATGGCCGCCGACCTTTGGGTGCCTTATATGGCGGTTATGGAATTTGCTGGTGTCTTTTTTAGTCTTTACTTCATGTGGGGCGTCAAAAACCCCAAAACAGAATGACCGCCTGGAGGTGAAAGCGGACCTTATTCCATAAGGGTCGACTCAGGCCCTCTAACCTCCGCTTTCGCCTACTTTGCGACACTCCGTCTATCGTTGTTGGAGGTATAACAACAAGGATATGAGGCATGACGGAATACGAAATCGCGGTTCTAGCGCTATCGTTGGGCTGAAAGCGATTGAAACCGGGTGCGTCGGGGGTGAACTGGTGGTGAAATGGCCTAAAATTGTTGGGAGCGGGCACCAGAGGCGGTGGATCGGTAGACATCGACTTCGGGATTGATGCACTTTATAGTGACTAAATACTTTGGTTATTTGAGCAAATAACAACGAAAAACTTTTGTCTGTTCAACACAATATGGCGAGGAATCGAATGATGTTGCGATTAAAATTGGTCTTCTGTTCGTTTATTGGTGTGATGTTTTCAGGTGTCGCTATTCCGATTTTAGCCCAGGATGCAGGCATGCATAGCGGGAAAGAACTCAACACTGAAAAACCCACTCGCCCCTATTCACCCTATGCCGCTCCCTACTCAGAGTATGATGCCGGAGTGAAATATCCGAATCGCGTGTTTTGGGGTGACACCCATCTTCACACCTCGTTTTCCATGGATGCCGGCGCCTTCGGCGCGCGCCTGGGACCAAGAGAAGCCTACCAATTCGCCAGTGGTGAGGAGATCGAATCCACCACAGCGGGACGCGCTCGATTGGCCCGCGCTCTGGATTTTCTAGTAGTCGCTGACCATTCCGACAATATGGGCTTCTTTCCGGACCTGAACGCCGGTGCAGAACACCTGCTGGCCGACCCCAAGGGCAAGGAGTGGTATGACAAGGTGCAGGCCGGCAAGGGAATGGCGGTTGCCCTTGAAATCATTGACTCTTTTTCTCGCGGCACTTACCCCGATAACATTATGTACTACCCGGACACTGAGATGTACAAGAGCGCCTGGGCGTATACGATCGAGGCCGCCGAAGAATACAATGACCCCGGGAAATTCACTGCATTCATTGGTTATGAATGGACATCTCAGGTGCCACCGGGTCAAAACCTGCACCGCGTGGTGATCTACCGGGACGGTGCAGACAAGGCCAGCCAAACTGTTCCAGCCACAACCTATGGCGACCAAGGCAGCACCGATCCGGAATACCTATGGAGCCTGCTGCAGGCCTACGAGGACAAGACTGGCGGCAATGTTTTGGCCATTGCACACAATGGCAATCTATCCAACGGCCTGATGTTTCCTGTCATCAACCCGGTAGACGACAAACCACTCACAAAAGAATACGTTGAAACTCGTGCCAAATGGGAGCCCTTGTACGAAGTCACCCAGATCAAGGGCGATGGCGAGGCCCACCCTTTTCTGTCGCCCAATGATGAGTTCGCTGACTACGGCACCTGGGACAAAGGCAACCTTAACCTGAGTGAGGCCAAGACGGACGGAATGCTTGCGCATGAGTATGCACGTAGCGGCCTGCAATTGGGGCTGCAACTTGAAGACGAGCTGGGAGCCAATCCTTATAAGTTTGGCATGATTGGATCGACCGACAGCCACACAGGGCTGGCTACGGCAGACGATGACAACTTCTTCGGCAAACATTCCGGCTCTGAGCCCAGCCCGGACCGGATGCAGCACCCTTTTGCCAAATTCGGTGATCTTTCCATCCTGGGTTGGGAAACCCTGGCTTCCGGCTATGCCGGTGTCTGGGCGAAGGAGAACACTCGCGAAGCGATTTGGGACGCCATGCAACGCAAGGAAGTCTACGGCACGACAGGGCCACGCATGCTGGTGCGGTTCTTTGGCGGCTGGGACTTTGAAGAGGCCGATGCCAATACCCGCCAACCTGCAGAAGTAGGATATGCCAAAGGAGTACCCATGGGAGGCGATCTCAGCAAAGCTCCTGAGAAAAAATCACCGTCATTCCTGGTGGGCGTCCTGAAGGATCCCATCGGAGCCAACATCGATCGTGTTCAAATCGTCAAAGGTTGGGTGGACAGCAAAGGCGAACGCCAAGAACGTGTCTACGATGTTGCAGTTTCTGATGGCCGTGAAATTAACAAGGAGGGCCGCTGCACGACCCCCGTGGGCAATACTGTAGACGTGGCTAACGCGACATGGTCAAACACCATCGGCGCGACCGAGATGGTCAGCGTATGGAAGGATCCGGATTTCGATGCGTCACTCAGGGCCTTCTATTACGTGCGGGCACTCGAAATCCCAACGCCCCGATGGACTGCCTACGATGCGAAGTATTACGGCCTTGATCTTTCTGATGAGATTGAAACTATTCACCAGGAACGAGCCTACACCTCGCCCATTTGGTACACACCTTAAAAAGCATAGTTGTACATCTCTTGTTTATTGGAATAATTTCGGTGCTAAAGTTCATGTGGGATGTCAGCTATCCAGCACCTGATTAATGCGCCCCGAGAGATGTCTCAATTGAGGTGAAAGCGGACGTTTCCAGTCCCCAGGCCTGTTCAGGGCCATAATGTCCGCTTTCGCCTAAAATCGGTCGCTTTTTCACTTGTCCTTGTGTACTTTTTGAGACTTTAAAAATCCACTTAAACTAGGCGAACCTGATGGACCACACGACACTCAAAGCCCTATTAACCATACTACTATTTAGCCAGTCCTCGGGCTTGCTCGCCGCAATAACTGTCAACTTCTATGAGCAAGGAGGCGACGTTGTTGCGGAAGCCAGCGGCTCGCTGGACGTGTCTGGAGGAACTGTCGTTGCTGGGACAGATGTCCCATTTATCGGCACCAACTCAACGACTTACTTTGGCTACATTTTCGGCGCCTTCCTCCCAGGCGCCCAAGACCAATACCGTGTTCCATTTACCTCCGAGCAACCATTCGGACCAGACCCGGGTTCGAGGCCTACGTCTTCATCCGGCGATACCGTAGGGATTGCCGGAGCATTGTCTGGTTCAGTGACCCCGGATGCTGATTTCATCTATGTGCCCGGGGGCTATACAAGTGGGGACCCTGTGAGCGGATCATCAATCTGGTCTGGAGCTTCATTGGCTAGCCTGACCCTCGTGCCAGGATCCTACACTTTTACATACGCAGAAGATTCCATCACTTTCAATGTTCTTACCTCCCCGCCAACACCAACACCGACACCAACACCAACACCTGTTCCAACTCTCTCTACTTATGGCCTCGCTCTAACTGCGATAGGGCTACTAATCGTGGCAGGACGTCGCTTACGTACTCGAAGACAGCCTTAAGCGAACTGCCCTATTGAGATAATCAAGCCCGCCGCAGAGTGGGCTTTTCTATGCATTAACTGATAGCCCGCTTAGAGGTGAAAGCGGACATTACCCAGTCTGGGCTGAATCAGGCCCTCTAACGTCCGCTTTCGCCTATTAGCGGTCATTAGGGAGTGTGCACCAGTATGGGTCAGTTCTACCCAAGGAGACCGCAAAAGAAAAAGCTTTGCACCCCTTAGGTGCAGGGACGTCTCATATTTTTGACAATCTAGTGGCTCGAATCTTGCACTTCTGTTTTGCATTTTCACTCTTCAGGGAATCACCATGTTGCATGGGTCAGTAAGAAACGATACCGATTATAGCTCCCGCCTTGTGGAGGAACTGTCTTGGCGAATGCGGCCAGGTATTCTTGGTAAACACTCCTCCAGCCAACAGTCTGTTCACACTTTACTGGGTTACTTTCTCTCGGATAGAGATTCGCCGACGCCCTTTCCTGGAAGAGATCTACTTATCGACCAGAACCTGTTTCAGTGGGGTATAGCCCCTCCTTTGGAGAAGGTCATTAAATCGAGCCGGGAGCTGAATTTTCTCATGGGGTTACCTGAAATCTACCGCAACAGTGTTTCGGTAATCGAGCCATGGGAAAATGTTGGCATCAACCTGCAGGGTGAAGCAGTACGAGCCTCGAAAAACATAGCCTACCTGCTGCAGCAAATTGCCGATGCGGATACGATTCTCTTCCCGGTATGGCAGAGCGGTGTGCATAATCCGCGACAGCTCGCCCAGGTGTTGAGTTCGGGTATTGCCACAGTTGTTCAGGGCGGCGATCCATCTGTTCACGATCCGGCAAGCTTCGACGGCTCTGCCGCCGGACTGGAAAATATACTGACAGTCGTAGAAGAATTATTGCTCTGTCGCTCGCCCAGCAGTGGGCCTTCGATATTCATATGCCTGGGACATCAGCTTGCTGCGGCAGCACATATACGACTCATTAAGCGTGCAAGCAGGGAAATTGCAGCTATCACTACCCTGCCGCTTGATCCCGATGGACGTGGACTCGAGTCTCTCAAAAGGGTATGCAGAAGAATTGCAGAAATCGGTGAAACACTACCAGTAATAAAAAATGGCAAAACCGTTGCCACTGGCTGGGACGATGCCTGCTTTGCGGTGGCCCGCAACGAAGAGTTTGAGATTGGAACCAGAAAACTCATTCCCTATCGCCGTCGGGGAGACAGTAGTTGCCATATACCTGGAGAAATACATGATGCGCATGGGCTAATCGCCGATGAACTAGAAGGCGTAATCGATACTATGTTGAAAAGCGAAAGGGATCTCAATATAGAAATGTTCCATGGTGACGAGGTCAACGAAGAAGCGGCCCTGTTCACAAATTGGGCCTTCAAACTTCTGCACGATACATTGGTGCCGATCCGGCACGGTGTGGCTGTCAGCCCCCTCTCGTGGTTGCTGTGCCTACCCTATGCGGTTGAAATACTTTCGCAAACAAAGGTGGATGAATCCACCTGGACGGAAGTCTCGACAACCTGTATTTACTACAAGGACTGGGAGACTCACAGCATCCGTCGATCCTTCTCTTGCCAGTTCCACCCCGAGCTCATGGCGGACATTCGGGATATAGGCGGACGCGAAGCTCCTCGATACCCGGAACTCAAGACTAATGATGGGGTGCGGATGTTGGCTCGTCTTTTGTATCACGGAATGCAGGAATAACCAGAATCTATTTTCTATTATGCAACTATCCCTAGGTCTGGCTGCGTAATCCTAATATTGATCTGACGGAATGCTGGATGGCTGCTATGAGGTGATAGCGGACATAACCCGACCCAGGGCCGAACCTGGCCCTCTAACGTCCGCTTTCGCCTACCATCCTACATCGATCTATCACAATTCGATGATGTAATATAAATCGTCTGAAGAACAATAAGAACGAGGGAGCACACATGACGAATGATGTTGCCATAGGCTACCTACTATCGTTGGCTGAGATCGCTGGTGTATTTATAGCATTCGGTGTGTTGATAGGCGCTTTACATAAAAATGTTGGGACAAGCTCCCAAAGACAAGCATCTGCGGCCGCCGCCTGCCTTATAGGTACACTTACCTTGCTGGCTTGTCTTTTGCCTTTACTGTTGCAAGCTTTTGGCGTTGCTCAAATATGGCTTTACTCCAGTATGGCCTTCTTACTACTCATTGGC
>JBDVXK010000024.1:0-370308 GCA_039964455.1 Halieaceae bacterium
CTCTGCGCCTGTGCAAGAAGCCACACCTCAGCCGGCCACACCTCAGCCGGCCGCACCTCCGCGCAAGACCACTGGTCGATCGTTAAAACCCGGACGAAAGCCGGTTAGCAAGGTGATCCGGACTGGAGTGGAGCTACCGGAGAAAAAACAGCTTACTCCAACCCGACTGAAGCCTGCCGAGCGATCAACTACCAGCAACAGAGTACAACCCGGCGCACCCAACCTGTTCAACCTGACGGCATTTCGTAATACCGACGAGATAAAGCAGCGCGGGCCACGCTCTCAACGTCTGGCGCGAGTTGGGCTCTGGACCGCCCTGGCGACCGGCATCGTACTACTGAGTCTTGCGCTGCGCTTCGGCGCCCAAGCGCCGCCGCAGATAGTCACTGGCCCCGATGCTATCGCTACAAACAGCAATGGCGACCTGCTACTGCTCGCCAATGGCCATGCGCTACTTCACGATCGCTCAGGCTCCGCCCGCGAAGCAATAAGCATCGCCGCAGTACCCGCAGCCGAGAACCTGAACGTGCTTATTTTCGACCGTTCCGATGAAGCACTAATAACAGGCTCATTCGGCGAGGCTCCTGATGAAATCGCCTTGGTACGATGCAAATTCAATGAACCGTCCTGCAGCCCGGCACTGGAAGACAATCCTAATGAGCCAATCAGCGCCGCTGCACTGCACGCCCGCACGGGAACGCTATACATAGCTAACAGTCGAGATAGCCTGCTCAGAAAATATGATCAGAAAGGTTCTCTCGTCGCGGAATCAAGCAGGGAGCTCCCCTCCAAACCCGTGTTGCACCTGGAGGACGGTTTGCTGCTCATGAATAGCAACAGCGGGCCGGCGATCAGCGTATTCAGGCCGGACACCGGAAGCTTTGGTAAGCAGCTAGACGAGATTTTGTTGCTACCGCCCATCGCGGTAGAAGCTGAGCAAACGCAGCTTAGCGACTTCCTGCGTCTGCAAAATAGTTGGTGGGTTACATTGGAAAACCCGGAAACCGGGCAGCGCGGGGTTTATCAATATGACACACAATGGAAATATCTGAACGCACTGCAACTCCCCGCGAACTTCACCCCGGAGCAATTAATCGCCTGGGGACAGAAGCTACTCATCCTGGACAGTTCGCAACCCGAAGTACTGCGATTTTCTGTAACGGGAGCGCCCGAAGTACCGTTCGAATCCACCAGCCTGAACGACTTGATCGCCCAACAAATGTCAGACGCAAGCTTCACCCGCACGGTGACCCGCCTGATACTTGCGACACTGGCAGCGATATTGCTGTGCGCGCTGATATTTGCCTACCTTCATCGAGTGCGCGGACTAGTTTACAAGGCCGGCAATACGCGCGGAGCCCAGCCACTGGAGGACTATACGTCGCAGCTGGAGTGGTTATTACCTGAAGCAAGCCGTCGCAGTCGCTTTTTGCAGCTCGCTGTTCTTTACCTTGTAGGCTGTATGGGAGCGCTAATCGTGGCAACAGGCCTAACCGTCAATATGCTTCAGCTAGCGGCTCTACTCATAGCGCTGACCGGGCCTGCCATTAGTATTTTACTGCTGTATCGAAGCCCCATTGGGCATATAGGTACAGCCGGCGACACGATCGCGCTGGTCGACCACAACAGTCTTTTCCACCTGGGGCGCGACTCCCGAGTACATTACCGCTCTCGCTATCTAATCATCGATGACGTGGTGGTGTTTACCGGAGCGAGCCTGATGCCTTCATTTGACCGGGCCCAAATTGCTGCCCTCAGGCCATTGGCGGAGGCCGGCATCAAGGTTGAGCGCAAAGCCGTATGGATCAAGCTCTTGCAAGCGAGGCACCCTTTGGCAGTGAGCGCAATCATTACCGGGGCCTGCTGGTTGCTGGCTGCAATTCTTCTGTTAGCCTGATTTTAGCGGCATCAATCCACTGGCAGTTTCGCTATACTCTCAGACAGCACACAATGTTCACACCACCCAGGCTGAGATCACGCTACATTGAACGACTACTCACCCACAGAGACGACGTCCACACCTGCCACCTCACGCTTTGACGTCGCCCTTTTCGTTACTTGTCTCGCCGATTTGTTCCGCCCGTCGGTCGCCTTCTCAAGCATCAGATTACTGGAGCAGGCGGGGTGCACTGTGTCTGTACCCCTGCAGCAAACCTGCTGCGGCCAACCCGCTTACAACACCGGAGACTACGAGGCCGCCGCCCCCATCGCCAGGCAGGTAATCGCCGCTTTTGAATCGGCTGACTACGTTGTAGTACCCTCAGGCTCCTGCGCAGGAATGATAAGCCACCACTATCCAAAACTGCTTGAGGGGGAGTGGCAACAGCGGGCCATCGCTCTGGCAGCAAAAACCTTTGAGCTTACGACCTTTCTCGCGGAAATTGCGGCTCCCCTACCGACGGCCAAACCTATTAAGCGCAAGGTCACCTACCACGACAGCTGCGCGGGGCTGCGCGAGCTGGGCATCAAACAACAGCCTCGCAAACTGCTGGGGGAAGTACGGCAGGTAGATATCAGCGAGTTGGAAAAATCCGATGTCTGTTGCGGCTTCGGCGGGACGTTCTGCGCGAAAATGCCAGCGATCTCAGCCAAGATGGCCAGTGACAAGCTGACTGATGCTGCAGCTGCGGGCGCAGATATTGTCACCGGTGGCGACCTGGGCTGCCTGCTTAGCCTTGCAGGTAAGGCACGGCGTGATGGGCTTTCGCTTGAGTTTAGGCACGTTGCCGAATTGCTCGCAGGCGATCTTGATACTCCAGCTATTGGTGAGCCAGAGTGAGCACAGGCCGGGATCTCTCGTGAAACTGGAGTCAGCGAATTTTCTGGACCAGGCCGACAATGCGCTAGCTGATGCCAGACGAACCGTCGCCCGAGACAAGCTGGGGGTATATTCACCGAACAAACGAACCGCAGCTGTCGAGAGCTTCGGCGATTTCGATGGCCTTCGTGAGCACGTACATGCAGTTCGTCAGCACAGCCTGGATCATCTGGATCACTACCTCTCTCGCTTTGAAGAGGAGGCACTTGCTAACGGAAATAGCGTCCACTTTGCCCGGGACGGCGAAGAGATGAATGATATCGTTCTCGATATTTGCCGCAGCGCAAATGCGCGCAAGGTCGCCAAGGGTAAGTCCATGGTTTCCGAGGAAACCGAGCTTAACGAACACTTACAAAATGCCGGACTGGAAGTCATAGAGACAGACCTTGGCGAGTACATTATTCAAATCGCAGGCGAGAAGCCCAGTCATATTACCGCCCCGGCACTGCATAAACCCGAAGATGAAATTCGGGAATTATTTCTCGACAAACATTCGCTGGGTGACCGGGAACTGGATACACCTGAAGAGCTTGTATCAGAGGCTCGCTCTGTGCTGCGCGAACATTTTCTGTCTGCGGACGTAGGCATTATAGGCTCGAACGCATTGGTCGCTGAAAATGGCTATTCCATGTTGGTCACCAATGAAGGCAATGGCGACCTGTGTGCCAATCTGCCCAAGGTGCTGGTTATCTGCACCACCATTGAGAGAGTGCTTCCTACAGCTCGCGATGCCATGGCGGTCTTGCGCTTACTGGCACGGTCCACCACCGGGCAGTCGATTACATGCTATAGCAGTTTCTACTCTGGGCCCGCGCGAGAAGATGATATCGATGGCCCACTGGAAACACATATTGTGCTGCTGGATAACCGCCGCAGCGAGGTACTCGCCAGCGACTACCAGGAAATACTACAGTGCATACGTTGCGGTGCCTGCATGAACCACTGTCCTGTGTATATCAATGCGGGTGGCCACGCATATGGCTCTGTTTATCCTGGCCCCATGGGGTCGGTGCTAACTCCCCTGCTCAATTCGCTGGAAGAAGCCAGCGTCTTACCCAACGCCTGTACCAGCTGCGGACGCTGTGAAGAAGTATGCCCGGCCAATATAGGCCTGCCGGACCTGCTGCGAGACTTACGTCATGAGGAAAACAGAGCAAAAATTTCAGCACCGCGCTGGCGACGGGGCATCAAGTGGCATGCCTGGCTGAGTCGACAACCGTGGCTTTATCACTTTTTCACCAATCTGGGGGTCAGCCTGCTCAATCGACTGGGGCGCAAGACTGGATACCTCAGTCGCCTGCCCTTCGCGAGTGGCTGGACCAGTGAAAGAGAGTTTCCTGTGCCGCAAAAGAACACCTTTATGCAGCAGTATAAGGTTATGACGGAGCGCAAGAATGACTGATCAGGCCCGCTCAGAGATCTTCGCCCGGGTTCGCCATGCCAGCCAGCGCGCCGGTGCAGGAGACATACGCAACGAACACTTTCGACTGGGCAGAAGCCCGGTAGCGCAGCAAAATGGCGATGACCTCAACACTGAATTTCTGGCCAACGTTATTGCTAATAACGGCAGTGTCGCTGTCACCAGGAATCGCTCAGAAACTGCCAAGCAATTAGGTAGCTATCTATTCAAAAAGTACCGCAGTCGCAAGCTGCTGGTTGGTGGCGATCCCCGACTGGCGGCGATGCCCTGGCGCGACGGCGGGTTACTGCCACGCTTTGGTGCTGCTGAAGACGGAGATTTGGCGTCAGTAAGCTATGCGCAGATGGCCATTGCAGAAACCGGCTCGATCGTAAGCTTCACCGGCAGAACCAACCCGGCGGCCAACAACTTGCTGGTGGAGGACCATATCGTCATTGTGGATGCAGCCGATGTCGTTGCGACCCTGGATGACCTCTGGACTCGCGTGGAGGAGCTACCGGCCAGGCTACAACGCCCTCGCGGCATCAACATCATATCTGGCCCATCGAGTACGGCCGATATCGAGATGCATCTGGTAAAGGGGGCCCATGGGCCCAGAAGCTGGCACGTTATTTTGCAGGGGGACGTCCCTGAGGACGTAGCAGACAGAGCACACGAAATCGCCCGCTCTGCCGCTGTGTCCGACTAACGAGCCTGATAGCTGAACTTTTGCCCGCCTATCGCTGCTTCATACATCAGACCACCCTTGGCAATCGTGAAAATCGCCATGCCCTTGCGGTAGCCGCCGTGCACTGTGCTGGCGTCATTACGGCCGCCACTCACGCCGGCTGCGGTACCACCCCCGGTGCTAGCCTCAGCTGATACGCCCGCGGTTAAGGCAACTGCGGTGGCCTGGGCGCTGAACTCAAAATTACCTGCGGTAAATTCTTCCAGGGCGCGTGCATCCTCGAAGAAGATCATCTGACTGAAAGCCTGACCACCAAGCTGAAAGCCCACTGTGATCTGGGTCATGGACGAGTCACCAATGTGGGCACCCTGAGCATATACCATGCCCTTACCATGGGCGCCACCAATGCCAATGCCGCCTTTACCGATAGTCGGAAAAACTGCGTAGCCATAGGCTGAATTGAAAAATTCGCTGGTCTCACCGGCGTTGCGAAAGGCCGTGACTGTTTCGCCGGCACTGTCTGCTAGCGTATTCGCAGATGCGAACAACAGGGTGCAGGCCATCAATATGGATTTGAGCTTTATGGTCATCTTACTATTCCTCATGCCGTTTGGGGGGAAGGATGTCTGCGCCGCCTATCCCCTGAAAGAGAGGCCATATAGTACTGCAGATGCGCGGCCATGAGGATAGTTTCCGGGATATTTTTGCGCACAAATTCCCGGAGATACCACAGTTATCAGCGCTCAGCCGGGGACCATTCAAGGAACTCACCTGGCCACACTAAATATTTCACATTCTTGGAAATCCATAGCCGCCGAGAGCTCGTACAAAGTTTAAATAACCAAGGAGATCGACATGGAATCCGTGCTTGCAGAGAACACTTTGACATTCCCTTCCGCGCTGTCCGAATCGGCAAGAACCGTACGTAACGCCCTGGTCGAGAAAGGCCTGGAAACACCGCTAATACACACTGGGCTTGGTAGAGATGAGAAATATCAACGGATCTCAGAAGCATTCCGTGAGATAACCGAAACTCTGGGACTGGACCTCACAGATGACAGTTTGTGCGAGACACCACACCGAATAGCGAAGATGTATGTCGACGAGATTTTTTCAGGACTCGACTACACGAACTTCCCCAAGATATCGGTAATCGACAACAAAATGCAGGTTGAGGAAATGGTGCGGATCGACGAAATCGATCTGGTTAGCACCTGTGAGCATCACTTCGTAACAATAGACGGTTCCGCTCGGGTCGCTTACATTCCGAATGACAAGATTATCGGCCTGTCAAAAATCAATCGCATTGTGCGATTTTTTGCACAGCGGCCCCAGGTACAGGAGCGACTAACACAGCAGGTGCTGGTTGCCCTGCAAGCTCTGTTGGAAACTGACGACGTGGCAGTCACTATCAACGCGGTGCACTATTGCGTTAAGTCGCGGGGCGTCATGGATAGTAATTCCCAAACACGAACCACTGCTCTGGGCGGCGCCTTCAAGGATGACGCCAGCACGCGGGCTGAATTTCTTAGTTGAAATCCCCCCTCCAGGTAAATCTGCAACCCGGCCGCAAGCCGGGTTTTTTTTGCCGTGACCCAGCGTCTACCCGTGGTCGAACCAGTTCACCAATAACTGTCCTTGCTCGGCGGATTCGCGAGCGAGACGTTCAGCCAATTCGGCGAAGCGCTCTTCCACCTTATCGCGGCGGATCTTCATGGTTGGGGTTAGCACCTCGTTCTCGATGCTCCAGGGCTCGGTTGAAATGATCAGGGCGCCAATACGCGCATGCTTCTCTATTTCTTCGTTTATTGCCGCCAGGGTCTCAAGCATCGAAGACTGAATATGCTCCGGCTCTCGACCCCGGGCTTCGTCAGTCAGTACAGCGATCATGACAGTTTTCGAAAAGCCACGGCCAAGAAGACACTGTTGTTCCGCATGAGGATTCTTGGCGAACTCGCTCTCAATCGGCGGCGGTGCGACAAACTTGCCCTGTATCGTCTTGAAGTAATCCTTTACCCGGCCGGTAATATAGATAAAGCCGTCATCGTCCACTCGCACCTTATCGCCGGTATGCAGCCAACCGTCCTGAATAAGCTCAGCGGTCTTGTCGGGCATCAGGTAATAACCGGGTGTACAGCCGGCGGCTTTGATAGCCAACTCATTCTCTTGGGTCAGTTTGAACTCGACCTCGCCTATGGGTTTACCGATGGAGCCAACACGACGATCGGTATGTTTATTGGCAATCAAGCCCATGGCTTCTGTCTGGCCAAAGCCTTCCATCAAGGTCAGACCCAGCTCACCCCACCAGTGAATCAGTGCGGGTGGCGTTGGTGCCGCAGCGGTCAGGCAATAGTCCACATCGTCAAGGCCCAGCGTTTCAAGTACCAGCTTGCCAATGCCCTCTTTGTCCTGGGCAAGGGCCTGCTCCACCGCTTCCTGGCCACCAAACTTGCCAATCACAGCCTGCTGGAACTGCTCCCAGATACGCGGCGGCCCAAAAAACATATTCGGCCTGGTGCGCTGCAGGTCACGCAGTATCGTGGTCAGCGATTCGTTGAAGCTGACCTCACCACAGAACTCCAGCGAGGCGAACTCAACAATTTGGCGCTCTGCAATATGAGATAGAGGTAAGTAGGAAAAATATCTCGCCTGGTCCCGGACCCCAAAGGCATCCTTGAAACGGCGGATGGGAATCAGGTTGGTATCATGTGACTGAATCACTCCCTTGGGCATTCCAGTCGTACCTGAAGTGAACACCAGTGACATCACATCGTCATGCTTGCACTCATACGCTGGTGCTTTGCCGCGCCACTCCGCCAGCAAGGCTTCCCACTCTAGGTGGGGCTCATCGATCTCCACACCGGGCAGAGTTATCAGTGTAATTCCTGCAGGGAGTACCGCACTCACCTGATCCCAGTTTGTAGTTTCACCGACGAACATAACCTTCGCCTCAGTGAAATTCATAATGTACTCAGCTGTGTTTCCGGGCAGCGTGGTAAACATGCTCACCGTGATGTTACCGGAGGCGATAATAGCCAGATCTGCCAGAAACCAATGGGGCCTGTTACGCGAGAGCATGACCATGCGTTCACCATGGCCGAACTGCGTCTCCAGCATGGCTGCCATCGCGCTGATTTGCTCCCAACTCTCGCCCCAGGTGTAGTCGTCAGACCCCTCTTCCTTCAGGTCCTTTAGCCATACCCTGTCTGGGCAGGTCTGGGCCCAGTGCTGGGCGATACCGGGGAGTGTTGGGATATCCATTAGTCGTTTCCTCTCTTATTCTGTTTGTAATATGTCGCCAGTCAGCTGGTGTACAACAGCTGCGGCGCACCAGTCTACCCCTGCTACGCTAGATTTTGTAGCACCACCACCGGCGCAGCTATATCAGTCCATTTCCAGACTTTGCTGGCCTACACCGGTCGGGGTTCCCCGTTGCTGAATCCCGGTATCGCCCAGGTCGGGCCTTGACGCCGCATTAATTGCCTCCGGTAACGGCAGCAGCCTGGTGGCGCCCCAATTATGTTGTGGCATGCGGCCCACAAGGTCACTCACTTCAACCACATCGACAACACCGAAGAAGGGCTGAACAGCAGAGCCTCCTCCGATGTCACCGCTCCACTCGGAGAGTGAACTCCCCGAGAGCTTGTGCTCACGGTCAAATGTTAGCAGCAGAAACTCGCCGCTGACATCCGCCCTACCCCAGTCAATGGACAGAAAATCGGCCCCCAGGGCGCCGAGGCTGAACCCAACCGACTTCTCTCTTACCTGCCAGTACTCCCAGCCCATCACGTAGCCACTGGGGCCCGAGGAGATGCGCTGTGGCGGGCCAAGGTCGGCCAGTACACGGGCAAGGGTAGCCGCCGATGAGGCATCAGGGATATTGGCGTCGGTAAGGGGCTGGCCCAACTCATAGCGCCACTGGGTACATCCATGCAAGCAAAGCAGGAACAGCAGGCCTACAAGGTAGCGCGTTGGCTCAGGCATCTTCGTTGTAAATATGGCTGGCATATTCGGTCAAAAGATCATTCTCGTCAAAAAAGAACACCGCGCGATCGTAGCGGGTATCAACCGTGAAGCGATTGTAGACAATCAGGATGAGGCCAGAGCCCTGCGCACGTTCGTACAGGTAGTAGAGTACGGTTTCTCCATCCAGTGATATCACCTGGGAGGGAGGGCCCAGCTCAGTGAGCACCTGCTTGCGAGTGGTCTCACCCACAACCAGATCCTGCATCGCTGCTGGCTGCCAGGTTACGTCGACCCCGCGCTTGTTTTCATATTGGGCGCAACCACCCAAAAGCCCGAGGGTAAGCAAGCTTCCCAGAACCAACAATCTACCTTTCATTTAATACTTCTCCAGTTTTTAGCGCCGTCCAAATTCCTGGCGCGTGGGGTTTGTTGTTACTTTCACTATGTCTATTCGCAACGATATACGTAGAGGGAATCAATCAGATCAACGCTTCAGGTGAACGCTGGTCACCTGTGCGGACTGATCGCCAGCCGAAAACCAGGCATCGTTACCCTCCATCGTGCACTGCAGTCGCATCGAGGGCCTTGCAAGACCTGCCAGAGCATCACAGCCAGCTTGCTCTACTTGTAAAATCTCAAGGTTGTCGAAGCGCTCCAGCTTCGACCTGTGTTTTTCCCACCATATCGGTACGGTTCGTTCGCCAAAGCAATACAACACCACCCGGCGAGAACGTCCGCAGGCCTTACGCAAACGGTCGGGATCGGGAGTACCCAGCTCTATCCACAGCTCAATATCACCCGTGAGATCCTTTTGCCACAGATCAGGTTCATCATCTGTGCTGATCCCACGCCCAAATTCAAGCTCGTCAGCGGCGTGGCGCGCAAACGCCAGTACGCGCAGCATCATCCTCTCAACGGTCTCCGAGGGGTGGCAGGCAACAGTCAGTTGAAAATCGCTGTAATAGTGCCTGTCCATGTCCGCGACGTTCAATTCAACTTTATAAATCGTCGCCTTTAGTGCCATGTGCGAAGCAAAGCCTGTTTCCAATTGGGGCGAGGCACTATAGCACCTGCTCTGCGGTATACTCACCCTGCCCTGATAAAAAAGTCAGGCTTGCAAACCGATGTCTAAAAATATCCCGGAGCTTCGCCCAGCGTGAAAATAAAGGCATCCCGTAAGCGGGATATAAAGATACTCGCCGCAGTGCTTGTTGTAGTCAGTATTTACCAGTTTGCGAACGAGGGAACTGTCACCTGGCCTCGCGCCGTTTACGATCAGGTCGCGGGCTATCTGGGCCGCCCCGAAGCCGGTTGGCGAGAAGCGACCTCTGCCATCAACGACGCTGTCCCGGCCAACACCACACCACAGGACTACGACCTTTGGGGCAAGGTGGTACGAGTAGCCGACGGTGATACCTTGTCGCTGCTGGACGAGAACAAGAAGCAACACAAAATTCGACTGTTCGGTATCGACACCCCGGAGCGGGACCAGCCCTTTGGGCGAGCTGCCTCAAGGTTTCTCGCCTCCCATGTCGCCGGGAAAACCGTGGGAATCGACGAGATCGATGTGGACAACTACGGCCGCAGCGTGGCGATCGTTTATCTGGATAGCGTCAACATCAACCTTCTGATGGTGAAAACAGGACATGCGTGGTGGTACCGACACTATGCTGGTCGCTACGACGAACTGCGCATCGCCGAGGCTGCGGCGAAGGATGGCGGCATAGGCCTTTGGGCAGACAGTAATCCAGTGCCACCCTGGGACTGGCGGCGTGGTCGTCGAAAATAAGCGCGCGCAAGCGCTGAACGGTCAGTACACATTGGCGAGCGGAGAAGCAGAATGAAAAACGTGGTTGTGGTTGGCGCCACAGGATTAGTGGGCAGCGCTTTCGTCAGGCAGGCACTGGCAGATTATCCCGATTTGAATATTCATGCGGTGGTAAGGCGTTCGACACAGGTTCAGCACGCTCGCTATCAGGAAAGCGTTGCGGATACAGAGAGCTGGCCACAGGCGATAATCGACGCTCGCCCGGATGCAATATTCTGCGCGCTAGGGACAACGATCAAAGACGCCGGCTCGAAGGCAGCATTTCGGGCGGTGGATTTTGAGCTGGTTGCCGCGGTAGGCGCCGCGGCGCGCCAGACCAAGTGCCGACATTTTCTTAGCATTTCATCCGGAATGGCAGACGCCTCGGCAAATTCCTTTTATCTGCAAACCAAGGGCGCAGCGGAAGATACCCTGATCGCACAGGGTTTTAATCGGCTGGACATACTGAGACCCGGCTTGCTCAAGGGTGATCGAAAACAATTCAGATTAGGGGAATCGCTTGCGATTGCCGCAAGCCCACTCATGGACAGACTAATGCTTGGGCCCATGAAAAAGTTCCGATCGATTCACGCAGACACCGTTGCCAAAGCGGCGCTTAACCTACTCAGCGAAGGTGATGCAGGCGCATTTGTCCACGAGAACAACGCCATTGCGTCGCTCGCTGACAGCGGATGAATCCAGTCTGGGAATACTGTAGCCTGAGCAATTGGCAGCACGGTACTGCCAGCCAGCGCCAATAATCCAAAGAGTGAAGCGTGACGTGCGTCCCACCCTGTATTTATTAACATTGCTGTTGCTGGCCTTGGCTGCCGGATGCGGCACTTCACAACAATCAGCCGGCCATCGGTCGCAGGCACTTAATGAGCTGGACCGTGGCATTTGCCCTCCCGATATCATCGACATCGGTGGCACTGGTTTCAGCTCACAACGTTACGGTTCCCAGCATACCGAAACCCAGTTACAAACCTACCGAAATCAAGAACTGAAGAACTGTGAGCAAGCCGTTAAAAACGGCAAGCACAACGCGCTGCAAACGCTAATCGCCTATTGGCAGGGCCAGGGAAACGCCTCCCGGGTGGCGGCCAGTTATGCGCTCTATGTGGACAACGGGCGAGAGAGAGAACGCCTTGCAGAGGCCAGTGCAACCCTCTATCAAATGTACAGTGCCGGCAGGCCCGGTCTACCAGCAAACGAGGAGCTGGCTTTCAAGTACCTGGGATTGGCGGTGCGCTATGGCGTCAGCAATTACACCCTCACCTACGCAGACGCACTGCACACGAGATCACTGTATAAGGACGCTTTTGCCTACTACTCCGAGATTGGTAACGGTGCTGCCAATGGCAGCAACGGTCGCTACAGTGAGGATCAGATCTGCGAGGTTAATTTCAAGCTGGGAGACCTGTACTTCCGCGGCCGGGGCGTCACCGAAAATTGGTATCTGGGCTACTACTACTGGCGGCGGGCACAAGCGCAAGCTGCCAGCCCTGAGTGGGGCAGCTGTATTCGGGACAACTTCGCCTATCCTCAGCGCTATCAGCTCGAGTCGGAGCGGCACAAGTCGGCACAGGCGCGCATACAGCGCCTGTCCAATCGCGAGAAAGCAGAGATCGAAGATGCACTTGCCAAACCGGCGTATCGCGGCCTGAGCATTGTCAGCGCCATACCCTTTACCGGCCAGCACATCCCTGTCGCGCAGCGTTCTGAGCCAACGGGACCCAGCCCGGCGAGTGCTCCCCTTTCGGATACTCCCGACTGGGGCGGCTGGACACCTTTATCGGGGGGCATCTGCAGCATGCGCCACGGCAACAACAAGCTGCCATGGAGCGATGTCTTCGAGCTACGCTCACCGGCGATATGGACGCTGAACTCTACCGTGGGTCAGGACACTTCGCTGGGATCAGCCGTGGCGGTAGGCAAAACAACGTTGATCACCAACTGCCATATGATCAGCAATCCGACCAACATCAGCCTGCGGCAAAAGAACAATAGAATTCCGGCGCGCTTGATCTCGGCAGATCGTGGCGGCGATCGCTGCATCCTCGCTGTAGACGCCCCGCTACCAGGATATGTGCTGTCAGCACGAGGGCATGCCGGTCTGCGGGTGGGCGAGGACGTGGCCGCTATCGGAAATCCGAAGGGGTTAGATACCTCATTGTCTCGAGGTTTGATTGCACAGAAGCGAACGCGCTCAGGGCGCGCCTATATTCAAACTGACGCTGCGCTGTCTTCAGGTTCATCAGGTGGCGGCTTATTTGATACTCGTGGCAACCTTGTCGGCATCACAACGTTTACCATAGCCGATGGAGAGAGCCTCAACTTCGCCATCGCGGCGGAAGAATTCTGCCGAATGTAGCCTTGACTGTAATCTCAGGAGTTACTGTCGCGGCTGGCCACAGCGCCGGTGTCTTTTGCGGCTTCCACATTGCGGCGAGCGCCAGTGTAATCTTTTGACGTATTGATATT
This sequence comes from Halieaceae bacterium, assembly GCA_039964455.1. GTDB lineage: Bacteria > Pseudomonadota > Gammaproteobacteria > Pseudomonadales > Halieaceae > CALJFL01. Next base: position 13,163 of record JBDVXK010000024.1, read on the forward strand.
GCTTCGATCCTGGCTGCGCCAGGCCTTGGTGCCACTATTTTTTTCTGGTGTGCCACCGTTGGCACCAAAGTTGCCCTTCTTGATACGCACCTCATCGCCGGTTCCGTGGCTACCACAGGCTTTGTCGGTAAAGGATTTTTCTCCCGTCACCGGATCCACACAAACAAATATCTCCGCGCTCAGTAGCGGCGACAGCGACAGCAACAACAGAAAAGTCAAACAACGCATTTCAAAACCCTCGACCAGATCACAAAATTCTAGCAATTAGGCAAGCCCGAAACCCGTAAAAACTGACGTTTTCTCCAGATAATTAGTTGCCATATTGACAGTTTGACAATTCGCACCAACTACGCAAATGCCGCCGATTTGGCGCGTAAATAACCGGATTTGCCGTATTCTTGAGCCCAACTTCCAGAAACACACAGGATTGCGGTACATGCCCAAGGAAACACCCAGAATTGCCATCATCGGTGCGGGACCCGCAGGAATCGCCGCCGGGCGTGAGTTACTGCAACAAGGCTTTAGCAACTTCACTCTATTCGATAGCCTGGATGCCCCAGGCGGTACCTGGCGACTGCACAGCTATCCAGGCCTGGCCTGCGATGTATGGGCCCACTCCTACTCTTTTTCTTACGCCCCTAACCCCGATTGGTCAGCAAGCTTCGTCGGCCAGGCAGAAATCCAGGCCTACCTGGCCAGATGCACCAGCGACTTCGGCCTGGACCCGCACCTGCAGCTGAATACCCGCATTCAGGCAATACACTGGCAACCAGAATCTTTTTGGAGGCTAACCGCAGAAGACGGCAGTACCTTTGATGCCGAAGTCGTCATCAATGCCATGGGCAATCAACACACTCCGTTATTTCCAGACGTTGAAGGCATGGATAGTTTCAAGGGTGACTCCTGGCACGGAACTCGCTGGAATCACGACGTTGACCTCAAAGGCAAGCGAGTCGCGATAGTGGGGTCAGCGGCAAGCGCGGTGCAAATCGTGCCGGAGGTTGCAGGCGTTGCAAGCCATCTTACGGTACTGCAACGCTCGGCGAACTGGATCATGCCTCGCAATCGCAAGTTCTACAGCCAAAGGCAACAGAACTGGTTTCGCCGCATACCCGCCCTGATCAAACTGACACGCTGGTTCCAGGGACTGCTAATGGGCCAGGTGGAGTACGCGGTGACACGCGGCCACAAGCGAATGGATCAATTCGAGCAAGTTGTGCACAAATTTATAGAGAAGTCTGTGGATGACCCGGCGACTCGCGAGGCACTGATACCAACGTCTCGATATGGCTGTAAACGAGGCCTGGTATCGGACGACTTCTATCCCGCGCTAAATCGCGATGATGTTGAACTGGTCGCCTCCGGGCTACGAAAAGTAACGCCAGAGGGTCTGGTGACCGAAGATGGACGCGAGATTGCAGTGGATGTGATTATCTACTGCACGGGCTACCGCATTCTCGACTTTGATCGCATCGATGTAGTGGGTGCACAAGGAGAGTCTCTTGCCCACCGCATGGCCGACAACCCGCAAGCTCACAAGGGCATCGCAGTTCCGGGATTCCCCAATTACTTTTTTGCTGTCGGGCCCAACGGCCTGGTTTTAAATGTATCCTACTTCAAAACCGCAGAGCGAAATGTCGAAACCATCGTCAACCTGCTTAGCGAAATGCGCAGCAAGGAACTCCACGATGTGTCAGTCAAGGAATCCGAATTCAAGCAGTATAACGACTGGATGGGTGAGCGCTTCAGCCAATTCTCCTGGGGGGCGCCGGACTGCCACAGCTACTACCAGAATGCAGCGGGCCATGCCCCGTTCCTGTTTCCCGGCAATTTCAGTCAGTACTGTGAGCTTCACGAAAATACAACCCTGGCAGAGTTCGATTCGCACACGGCCTGACCGAGGTTTAACCCAGCCGGACTCAAAGCGGTGATCAGTCGTGAGCGATAACACGCACTGGGTCTTCGGTTATGGGTCGCTTATCTACAAAGTAGATTTCCCGTTTCTACAACGGGAAGCCGCCAGCATTCACGGGTGGGCGAGACGATTCTGGCAGGGCTCTCACGACCATAGAGGCACACCAGACTCACCGGGGCGAGTAGTCACCCTGATACCCAGCGCTGGCACACTCTGTCGCGGTGTCGCCTACAAGGTTAAACATGAGGTTTTCGAACACCTTGATCATCGCGAGAAGAATGGTTATCAACAAAGAAAGGTGCAACTAAGCTTCGAACGCGAAAGGCCGCCTGAAACTGGCGTGGTCTACGTTGCAGATGAAGACAATCATGCCTATCTGGGCGATTGCGGGTCGATTGCAGAACTTGCGGCACATATTGCCCGCTCACATGGGCCCAGCGGCAGTAACTCGGATTACCTCTTGCAGCTGGCAACCGCCCTGCGTGAACTGGGCGAAGAAGATACGCATGTATTCGAGCTGGAGTCGGCGCTACTGGCACATGACCAAAATCGGCGGGATAGGCCGTGACTGATCAGAAAGCCCGCAATAGTTCGTCACAGCGTTGACTGGATATACCGAACCATTCAGCAACTGATTTCACCAGAAGGCTTTCTTCCTCCGCCACCTCATCGTCAGCCATTGCAACTGCAGCCGCCAGGCTAAAGGCGGTTTCGCGATCCAGCTGGTCACGAGAAATTCTATGCCCTATCGCCTGCAATCGCGCCTCCACACCTTCTTGCTGGGCCAACGCGCCAAACTCCTTGAGCATCTCATCCAGCTCTGACTTGGCAATACCGCTATCCGTCAGTAATTTAATCGCCCCGTGAATCGCCACGCGCTCCTCATCACCAAGAGACCCGTCAATAGACATCATCAGATACATGACCTCGATCATCGGTGAGACGCGCTGCACAGCGGCAAGGTGGCGTTCATCCTGACGCAGGCCGCTATCCCCCATATCTTCTGCCAGCCGACCGCCTTTCACCAGCGCGTCTCTCAGCCGCCTGATCTTGCTCGTATCAATGTTCATTAGCTGGCCATCCTTTTTGAGAAAACGCACACATACAACCAAAAGTATTATCGGCAGGGAAAACTGCGCTGCCGTACCGATCCAACACTGCTTTTAACTTGATCACGAAAACTCGGATTCACGCACCCACTTGATCGCAACCCACTTGCAGCCTTCCTCCACCGGCATACCTGCATGTGAGGAATCAAAATTCAACTCTCCATCCAGCGTGTTTTGCCAGGCCAGTACCTTCCCGGGGTCGGCGGCTATATCAATATCAAGACGAGTAAACCGCGTATGTCCACCGCGGGGCACCTGATTCAGGTAAATCATGATGGACCAGGCGCGCTGGCCACCACGAGACATCTGCTCCTCATAGTAGTCCGTGTCCAGGTGCCAGAAATCTTCATGGGTTTTATACTCTTCACCCACGTCGTAACGCACCACCTGCAAGGCTTCCTGATTCTCCCGAGGAAGGCCGGTAATGTCGTCGACCAGCGCTTCAATTCTCGAAATTACTTCCGGCAGTGCATCGGGATACAGCCAGGTGCTACTGCTGGTGCGATAGCCCTCTGTCTGAGCCCCCAACACACTGGACTTCTGTAACTGACCCTCCGCCACATCTATAACTGACTGGCATTCTTCTGCAGACAGAAAGTCTGCCCGTGTAAAAATAAAATTATTGTGCTGTTTAAAGCCAGCTGGTGGCTGCTCTATCGTAGTCATAATTCAGCCGCCCCTAGCCTCTGAAGATTCTATTTAGCTTATCATCTGCCGATGAGCCACTACCACACCGGCCGTGGCTATATCGGCAGTGGAATAAATACCCGCGATGCGGCATGCACAACGCTAGTTACCTGCCGGTCTGTGGCATCTCCGGCGATCCTGGCCATCATCTCCTGCAGTACGATCAATTTGCCGAAAAGTCGTTCGAAGCTGAGGTTGTCAACGACCCCGCGATACTCACTGGTGATCAGGAAGGGCTCATCATTGTCTTGCCGGGAATTTTTAAGCCGCCAAACCAGCACATCGACGTTATGCGCACTGGCCAGTAGCTTGTCGCCATCCAGGCTGTCAAACATGAAGAATTCAGGATTGTAGCCATACGCGTTGCGCAACATGCCACCGAGCCCAACGACAAGTGCAAACACCCTGTCGCCGCTAAAATGAGGGTTGAACACCAGCTCAAGGGCCTCCACCTCCTGGCGATAGGCTAACTCCTCAAAGCGCAACTCTTCTCGGCTATCCCGAAGCTGGCTTAACCGCCCTTCAATGGTCATGCCGGGCGTTTTGCGCAACTCCTGCGGATTGCGCTTATAGAGTTTTACGGTTAGCTCACGAACAAGACGACGGGACTCAGCAACGAACTCATCGGCGACCAGATCGACGTCGGATTTCGCAAGATTTTTAATTTCATAGCCGCCGCAGCCGACCAGCAGGAAAGGTATTAAGATAAAGCCAATGAATCGCATAATCACAGTGTACAAAATAGCCTTGGGTCTGACTAATTCAATGGCGCTGTTTTTCTTCATTTGGCTGATGCTACTCAATGTTTCTATATTTTCTTTCCCGGCTTCAGCTGAAAGTACCGAAAGAGACATAAGCATTGACTCAGAACCCGCGTTGCAACAGCTGATAGATTCGCTGGAAGAACTTCGAATCAGCCATGAGGTTGCTGCATTTGGCCTGCTGATAATCGAAAAGGATGCCGTAGTAACCCTCAGTACCCGCGGGGTCGCCAATCGCGACTCAGATGAACCTATTAGCGATGACGCTGTTTTTCGAATAGGGTCTATCAGCAAACTATTCACCGGGTTGGTAGCCGCCCAACTCTCTGCAGATAATGTGTTGGATCTCGATACGCCGATCAAACGCTGGCCTGTAAACGACGCCTACACCAACCCCTGGACAGACAAACACCCAGTCACCACCGCCCAACTCCTGGAGCACACCGCCGGCCTCACAGACTTAAGCAAGCCAGAGTGGGACTATTCTGACCCTCGCCAGTTACCACTTGGCAAGACACTGCGACTTCACCCAGATGCACGCACAGCGCAATGGGCTCCTGGTCTGCATTACTCCTACTCCAATGCGGGCGCGGGCCTGGCAGCCTATGTGATGGAACTGGCGACCGACAAACCTTATGAACAACTTCTTCAGGAGATCGTGCTTACACCACTGGCCATGAACTCTACATCGGCTCTCCCTCCCAGTGGCAACAGATTGGCACAGGGCTACAACACCGATGGCAGGACCCCGATACCTTACTGGCATCAGATTTTCAGGCCTTTCGGCGCCATCAACAGTACCCTGGCAGACATGTCGAAACTGCTGAGGGTCCTGCTCAATAAGGGAACACTGGACGGACAGAGGTTTTACACCGAGGCTGTTATTGAGCGAACGGAGCTGCTTACAACCTCCCTGGCCTCCCGAAACGGACTACAACATGGCTATGGACTGGGTAATTACAACTGGTACCGCGACGGCATAGAGTTTCATGGGCATGGCGGTGATGCCGACGGCTACCTTTCGCGAATGGGTTATAACCGAACAACCAATAGCGGCTACTTTCTGGTCATCACGGCATTCCAGCCGGCCACGCTAAAGAAGATGACAACGCTGGTTGAGAAATACTTGATCAGAGATGCTGCTTCGCCCCCGGCCGCAGCGGACTGGAGCCTCACCGATGACGATATCGCCGCCATCACTGGCAACTATGAACGTACTACCAGACGATTCCCAACCAGCAAGAGTACGAGCAAAGGGGCCGTTCTACGCATTTTTTCAAGAGATTCAAATGCCCTGTATTACCAGCACGGCGAAAAAAAGCCGGTGCGCCTACTGCCAGTGACGGACAATCTGTTTCGTCATGAAAACGAGGTGACCGCGACGCTCTTTATAGGCGCGGGCGAGGATGGCGACATTTACTTCCAGAGCGGCTCCGATAATTTCCGACGGATTTCTGCTACGGAAACTGGCGGAGAATAAGCGTATCGCCACGTTGGGTAAATTCGATATGACGCAGGAATGACATGCCCAAAAGAACCTGCTCCGAAGTTAACCCGGGCGTAATTCCCGCGCGCACATTTTGCAATTCGATATCACCGACACTGACCGTATCAAGGTTGGCAGAATAGCTTGTCGCAACACCATTGGCGGTGCGCGTGGCAAAAGGCTGGCCGCGCGGGATAGCCAACTTACGCGCGACCGCGTCAGGAATAGCAACCCCGGTAGCTCCGGTATCCAGCATAAAGACCACCGGACGACCATTGATTGCGCCAGATGCCACATAATGGCCGGCGCGATTCCGTTTCAGCACAACCTCCCGAACACCATTCTCTGAATACTGTGTTTCCAGCGATTGATTGGGATTTTCTCGCTTACCCAACAGGTCACTAAAGAAGAACACCAGCAACACCATCAAAATCAGCCAGGCAATGGCCTGCATTACCGTGCCCATACGCTTCTGCGGATGATGCTGTGCCGTCATGACGCATCGAGCTGCGGCTCAAGCGCGCGCTGCTTCTGCTGGGTTCGCCACAAATCAGCGTACTGCCCGTCTTTCGCTAGCAGGCTGGCATGATCACCCTGCTCCACCACAACGCCTTCATGCAGCACCAGAATCTGATCGGCATCTACAACAGTCGACAGGCGATGCGCTATCGCGAGGCTGGTGTGCTGTTGTGCCAATTCCGCCAGCGAGTCGAGAATCGCCCTCTCTGATTTACTGTCCAGGGAGGAGGTTGCCTCGTCGAACACCAGAATCGGCGCATCCTTCAAAATTGTTCTGGCGATTGAAACTCGTTGCTTCTCACCCCCGGAAAGTTTCAGCCCGCGCTCTCCCACTCTCGTGGCGTGACCCTGCGGCAGACTGGCAACAAAGTGGGCAAGATGGGCGGTCTCAATGGCTGCCTCTACCTCGGCGTCACTGGCGTCGGGCCGGCCATAGCGAACATTTTCAAATAAAGTATCGTTAAACAGCACAGTATCCTGGGGGACAATTCCTATGGCATTGCGCAAGGAAGTACGTGTGACCTCACTAAGGTTCTGGCCCGAGATCAGTATCTGGCCGTGCTGAGGGTCATAAAATCGAAACAGCAGCTTTACCAATGTCGACTTTCCGGCGCCACTGGCTCCTACCACCGCCACTTTCTGCCCGGGCTCTATCCTGAAGCTTACGCCCTTGAGAATCGCCCGATCAGCCTGATAGCCAAAGTGAACATCCCTGAATTCAATGGCGGAATCCGCGACTACCAGGTCTGCAGCGCCGGGCTTATCCAGCACCGTGGGCTGCAGTGCCAGCAGGTCGAACATCTTTTCAATGTTCGCCATGGAGCCTTTAATTTCACGATAAACAAAGCCCAGAAACCCGAGAGGCATGAATAGTTGAATGACAAATTGGTTGATAAGGACAAAATCACCCAGCCCCAGCGTACCGGCTCGAACCTGCCAAACCGCCATACCAACCAACAGCGTCTGCGCTATCGCTATAATCAGCGCCTGACCACCATTGAGTGTAAACAGCGACAGCCGGTTTTTACGACGGGCTAACTCCCAGACTGCTAGCGACTCATCGTAGCGGCGCGCCTCAAAGCCCTCATTGGTAAAGTACTTCACGGTCTCAAAGTTAAGCAGGCTATCTACGGCTCGGGTGTTACTGGTTGAATCGGCTTCATTCATCTCGCGCACATATTGGGTGCGCCACTCTGTGGCCCGCACTGAGAACAAGCCGTAGGCGAAAACAGCAACCAGCACAGTCACTGCAAATGAGGGGCCATAGCTAAAGAGCAGGATGCCCGCCACCATCGCGATTTCAAACAGTGTGGGCGCAATATTGAACACGAAGAACCGCATCAGGAAACTGATGCCGGTGGTGCCACGCTCGATATCTCGGGCGAGCCCGCCAGTCTGACGATTCAGGTGATACTCGAGATCCAGCGAGTGAACATGTTCGAAGACCTTGAGGCCGATACGCCGCATAGCCCGCTCGGTTACGCGGCCAAATACGGTGTCGCGTAGTTCACCGAAGAAAACATTGGCAAAGCGGGCTGCACCATAGGCAACCACCAGGCCCAGTAAAAGCACGGGTGCCGTCGCCGCCACGCTATCAAGCTCCAGGCTATCAACCAGGTGTTTAAGCAAAAAAGGTATCGCGAGGATTGCTCCCTTAGCCAGCAACAAACAGGCCATGGCAATAGCCACGCGCGCCCGGCTTTCACTGAGGAAGGGCCAGATGTGGGCCAATAGCCGCCAGTTCAGGCTGCCCCCCTCAGTGGGCTCGAAATTTCCGTGACGCATGGTTGAGTCTAATTATCCTCTTGTACTTTCAAGGTGGCGGTTATATCTACGACAACCGTAAAGAAGCCCATTGCGCGGTATTCGAGACAAACGACATCGGCGTAGGCGTGGGAGTAAAAATGACCGACGGTGTACCCCTTGCCCCCCGCGTAATTATGAGGCTCTACGCCAACCAGCATCAGCTCCACTGCTTCTTCCTGTTCTTTATCCTGCGGCGCAATGACAACCTGAAATATGGGCTCGGCTTCGCTGGCACTGAGGTAGCTTTGCAATACGCCGCGGGCCTCATCCAAGGCAATCTGCTCCTCTTTAGCCACCTCATCATCGGCAGCAATAATAGCTTCCAGAATATCCTGCAGATGGCCGACCTGGGACAGCGGTGGCGTTGTCGACAGATAAGCTTCCAAGGCTTCCTGAACATGAATTATCCGACTCTTGCCCGAAAATTCATCCTGGATTCCATCCCAGTCGGGCACCAGGTTCCAATCCCTGGCAAAGGTCTCAATGATATCTTTCTCTCGCTGGTCTACCTTGCCATCAACAGCCGCCATCGTGGTTAACACCTGCAATAGCTGAGGGGCAGCAGCGGGCCTGACCAGCTGTTTTGCAAGGGTAGAGATCTCTGAGCGCTCCCTGGAGATAGAGTCGACTACAAGCCGCCAGAAGCCGCGCTTCCGCTTACCCTTTACCCAGAAGCCAGCACCGACCATTACCACCAGCACTGCCGAGGTCAGCCAGATAAGGCTATCAATAATGCCCAGCAATTCACCCTTGTTGATGAAGTACAAGCCAAAGAAAAATAGTGGTATCGATTCAACCAGAATACCTGGAATGGAAACGCTGTCTGCGACTTCCTCGATGTGCTTACGGGACCACAATTTGTTGAGTTGCAAATACGCGGCCGTCGCCGCAAATAGCAGGGAACAATAGGCCAATACGTTAATGATGGTGTCGAGCAACGAGATGTCCGCGCGGCTGGTGATTCAGGCGGCTAATCTAGCACATTCGAGCAATCGGTTCGCTGCTAGCCGGAGTTCTGCCTGAGCGGCGGGGCATCGGTCGGGGCAATCGTTTCGATCAGGGCATTGCCGAGCTGATTGATCACCCGTGCCATATCGCGGGAAAGGTTCAGTGTCATCAAACCGAAATCCTGAGGGTGCTCCACGTGTAGCCTGCTGAACACCAGCGAGCTGATTTCGAGCAGAATGGAGTCGCTTGCCGCGATAGCGTCACCGCTATGGGGTTGCAGCGCTATCATAGCGACAAAACCCAACTCACCACCTTGGCCGACAGAACGGGTATTCACCCGCCGCCCCTCATGATGCTTATAAAAATCCAGACAGCCATCGCAAACAACAAAGAAGGAGTCGCCAGAGTCCCCGGCTGAAAAAATCACTTCGTCAGCAGCAACGCTTAAAATAACGCCCTGATCGAGGAGAAAACGGGTGGCGGCATCAGACAATGCGCCAAAAATTGAGCCTTCATTCAACTCGGTGGGATCCAGAGTTTCACCAAGCTGCTCTACTGATAGTTTCTTCATACAACAACGACGCCTTCCAACATCGATAAACCCTGACTACACACAGATAATTATAGCTTTCCGACAAGCAAAATCCGCGTATTTCAGGCCGGTTTAAATGGTAAAAAGTCGAAGTATTAGTTCACATTTTTCGTACAAAGTTCCGGGCAACGATAGGCGGCACACCTTGGCTGTACACCGAATCCGAACTCTCGAAAGGGAAGTGTGCAAATCGCCCTCCTTACACCCGCTACGATTAGCCAGACCATGGCAAACTCGGCTATCCTTGCGCCACTGTCAAAAGAGGATTCACTGTGCGCAAATTACTTTACGTTGTCGTCGCCCTGCTGATGCTGCCTGTACTGGGTATAGGGGCACTGATCGCCATGGGTACCATTGATACCAGCAGCGTCCGGATGATGCTGAATGTGATGGGCGGGGTTGGCGGGCCAGAGGCCAGCGATGAGCTTGTCCAGCAGCGCTATTCGCTACCAGAGGGCTTCAAGCTGGAGCTATATGCCAACGGCATTCCACGTGCTCGCTTCCTGCGCTTTACCGCTGCCGGAGACCTGCTGGTCAGCCGACCTCATGCTGGCGATGTGCTCTTGCTTCGTCGAGATGCCGATGGCGACGGCAAAGCCGATGCCATGGAAACGCTTATCGCTGACCTGAAGCGGCCACTAGGCCTCGATTTCGCCGGGGAGTGGCTCTATATCGCAGAGAATGACCAGGTGGGTCGAGTCAGGTTTGATGCAGAAAAGGGCCAATTGGCCGGCGACTACGCACCGGTAATACAAGGGCTGACCGGCGATGGTAACCACTGGTCCAAAACTATCCGGGTGGGCGCAGACCAGAAGCTCTATCTTGCCCAGGGTTCCACTTGCAATATCTGTGAGGAGCAAGACCAGCGCCGCGCCACCATGATGCGCTTTGACCTCGATGGCAGCAATGGAGAAATCATGGCCACCGGGCTACGCAATAGCGTCGGCTTTGACTGGGCGCCATGGAACGGTTTGATGTATGCCACAGATAACGGCCGAGACTTACTGGGAGATGATTATCCGCCCTGCGAGCTGAACCAGATCAGCGATGGTAACTTTTATGGCTGGCCCTATTTCAACGGCGACAATGAACCCGACCCCGACATGGGTCCAGACCCTAAGGCCGCCGAGCGTTCTCCCACTGCCCCGGCACATGGCTTCCGCGCACACAACGCACCGCTGGGGATGAGTTTTGTGAACGCCCACGGATGGCCTGAGGACTTTGAAAAAAGCGCTCTGGTGGCCCTGCACGGCTCCTGGAATCGCAGCGAGCCGGACGGCTACAAGGTGGTCTCGCTACACTGGACCGATGCGGGCATTGAGGAACGCGACTTCCTAAGCGGCTTCGAGCAGGACGGCGATATCAGTGGTAGGCCGGTCGACGTCGCACAAGGACCGGACGGTGCCGTTTACATTTCTGATGACTATGCAGGCGCTATTTATCGTATCACCTACACCGGCGGTGAAGGGGCGGTGATTGCCCTGGATGATTCAGTAGCGGAAAAACCCAGCGCCTCGGACGACAGTTGGTTGGCGACTGCCGATTTGGATGCTCTGCAAGCGCAGGGCCAGCAGCTGTACTCAGACAACGGCTGCGCAGAATGTCATGAGGGCGGCGAAAGTCCGGTGTTACTGACAGACCTCAGTCAGCGACTGAACCACGCTGCTGTCATAGACGCGCTAAAGGCACCGCAGGCACCTATGCCCATTTATCCGCTGAATGAAGCGCAGTACCAGGCACTGGCTGTCTATCTGCTGCGCGAGGAGGACTAAGTCAATGAAACTGGAACAAATTAAGACCACGCCAGACCCTTTTGAGCCATTTCATATCTCACAGGCCATTCGCCACGGTGAACTGGTGTATGTCTCTGGACAGGCCGCGCTGGATCTGGAGGGCAATATAGTCGGCGCGGGTGACTTCGATGCCCAGGCCGAACAGGTCTTCAAAAATCTGGCTGACGTGCTTGCCGCTGCGGGCTCCAGCCTGGCCAACGTTATCAAGGTGACCATCTTCCTCAAGGACATGAGTAACTTCCCGAAGATCATCGCACTCAGGGAGCAGTACTTCAGCCCCCCCTACCCCGCCGACACAATCGTTGAAGTCAGTGCCCTGGCGCTGCCTGAACTCGATATCGAGATAGAGGCGATCGCGGCAACTGTCTAGCCATGATCTGGCACAGGCCGGGCGACGTAGTTAGCAGTATGTTACGGAGGCCTACCTATGACCCTTTTCGCTGCACCACGGCACGCACTCACGCTCGCCGCGTTACTTTCCTTTGCGGTGTTCGCACCCATGGCTAACAGTATCGAAGAACCAAAGTTTGAACTGCTGATGAAGGTCGACGATATAGAGATCAGGCGCTATGAGCCCTCTATTCAGGCCTTTACGGTTATGCCCGGTTACAGCAGCGGTGGTTTTCGGCGCTTGGCCGGCTACATTTTTGGCGGTAACGAGCAAGACCAATCCATTGCGATGACGGCCCCCGTGCAGGAAACCATGAGTGGCAACGATGGCGAAATGGCCTTCACCATGCCCAGCGAATACGGCATGGACGACCTGCCCAACCCCGAGAATGAGAATGTAGAGCTGAGAAACGTACCAGAGCGAACCGTGGCAGTCATCGTGTTTAGTGGACGCGCCAATGATGCAAAAGCGGAGAAGCAGTGGCAGGAATTGTCGGCAAAGCTCTCTGCCGAGGGTATTAACGTGACAGGGCAACCCCTGCTCAATCAGTACAACCCGCCCTGGACGCTACCTTTCTTACGTCGCAATGAGGTGATGGTGGAGATTGAAACCGCGTCTCTACCGACACTTGCCGATAGAGACACGTCTATTAACGAGGATTAAAAGTCCTTGCGCAGTGTGAGGCCATAGGTGCGGGGCTCACGGCGATAAGCGCCTTCTTTGCCCGCCTGCAATGGGAATGGGAACGCGGTGCCATTGTACTCTTCGTCGAAGATGTTGCGGCCCCAGGCTGTAACTTCAAGATCCCAGTTCTCGAATAACATCGCTACACGCAAGTTTACAAGGTCGTAGCTGCTTTGCTCGGTCAGAGGATCGTTGTTCTGATCCAGGATCATATCGCCGGTATAGGAGTATTCCGCCAGTACGAAACCACTCACTGAATCACCCAGGCGGAAGTCCTGACGGCCGCTTACTGTGAAGAAATCTTCAGGGTTAGTGCCCAAGCGGTCGCCGGTACGGTCACATGTTTCAGGGAAAAACTCATTGCTGGGATCGGTAGGCACAAGATCACCATTTTCATCCCTCACCTGACCACCTGGATCAGGGCGACCAAGACGGAATGGACTTACAGTCCAGCAGTTACCATTAGCGAAGTCATCAAAATCCGCGACAGCCTTGGAGTAGCCACCTGTGATCATCAGGTTATCTGTGGCCTGCCAAATGACTTCAACTTCGCCACCATAAGTTTCTACTGTCGCGGCATTGGTCAGGTTGAAAGCGTCACCGGTAAAGGTGCCGACCTGAAAGTCATCGATGTCCGCCATGTAAAGCGATACGTTCAAACGCAGAGCCTGATCAGGGAATTCGGCCTTCATGCCTATTTCAAAGGACTCGATAGTCTCTGAGTCGAAAATCTGATCCTGGTTTGTCGCCAGTCTGTCGGTGTTGGTACCACCGGCCTTGTACCCGGTACCAAACGAGCCATAAAGCATGATGTCATTATTCATGAAATATGAGAGCTTGATGGTGCCTGTGAGCTCATCATCTTCAAGAGTTTCGTCAACTCCCGGGCGCCGGGTGGTTGGTGGAAACAGACCTGAAGTAAAGCCGATAGCATCGCTGGACTCAGTATACGTCGCTTTCAAGTCCTTGGTTTCGTCGGAATATCGCAGTCCAGCGGTTAATGTCAGTGCATCTGTCAACTGATAATCGAACTGTCCAAAGACGGCCCAACTCTCGTGATCCTGTTCGTTAAGATCTGAGGCAAAATCCCCGGGTGGGAAAAATGTACCCTGGAAAATCAGGTCAAGAGGTATATTCGCAAAAACGCCTGCCATCCACTCTGAGTCCTCGCCAAGCGTCAGTGTAGAGACGGTATCCAGGGTTTGCTCAAAGTAATATGCACCGGCGACGTAGTTCAGTCGGTCACCGATAAAGGATACCCTCAACTCCTGAGAGAAGGACTCCTGTTCCGCGTCGTTTGTGTCGAATAAAGCATCGGCGTCGGTAAAATCAGCATCGATGGTATCGAAGGAATCAAAGTAACGCCATCCGCTGATAGATGTCAGCGTATAGTCACCCATGGCATAATCGACTTGAATGGACACACCAGAGTCCTCCGACTCTGAGGTCGGGTTCATGTTGTAGGCGACTTTGTTGTCAAACAATCTCGACTCAGGAATAAACGTTGCTCCGCGATCTTCGAGTCCCGCATCTGATCCGACTCGACCATCGTCGTAACGCATATCCTCGCGATTATTGTCGTATAGAACCGTACTACCGCAACAGACCTCATCGACTTCTGAATCATCCACGATGACTCGAACAGTCAGGTCGTCGGTAGGAGTCCAGAGGGCCTGTGCACGCCAACCCCAACGATCGCGGTCAAAAATCTCGTCGCTGGTATCAAGCGCTATATTTTCTATCCAACCGTCGCGCTGACTGGAAAAACCCGTCACCCGAAATGCCAGCACATCTTCTATCGCGCTGAAGGAAGCGGCGCCGCTCAGGTTTATGAGATCGTAATTGCCGACAGTGGCTTCCAGAAATGCGGTACCTTCGTGATCTGGCGCCTCAGTCAAAAACTGTACAGCGCCAGATAGCGTATTACGACCGAATAACGTTCCCTGCGGCCCGCGCAGAACTTCTACCGATGCCATGTCCACTAATTGGTTGATCATCGAGCTCTGGCGAGAGCGGTATACACCGTCTACATAGAGGCCCACGGATGACTCCTGGCCAAAATTGTTGCCGCCAGTACCGACGCCGCGAATGGAGAAATTCGACGTCGTGGCATTCTGGTTTTGATCTATAGTCAGTCCCGGAGTATTTGTCTGCAGATCAAAAACATCTTTGATACCTGCTTCCTGCAGGGCAGCACCACTGAAGGCCGACACGGAGATCGGCACATCCTGCAGACTCTGCTCTCGCTTCTGGGCGGTTACGATCACTTCTTCGAGCACTGGCTGAGCGCTCGCCTGAATGGACACCACGGCCAATGCTGCCATAGCAACGAACCTAGCGGCCCGATTACGGATATTTCGCGACATGATTACACCCTACGATTGTTAATCTAATTTTTTGCGGAGTTTACCATGTCAACACTGGAAAATATCACCGAAGCGGGGACTCGTGTATTAATTACAAAATGAGCCCCGAGAAACCACAACTTACTGTTTTTATTCAGGTTTATACCAAATTGGCGATGTATACGCCCGCTCCTGCGTGGTCATGGGCACATTTTTGTCCATGTCTACGCCAAATCGCTTGGCTTCATAGGCCGTCCAGCGAGGAGTGGGGATTTCGATGACCCGGGTGTAGTAAAAGGCGGGCTGCCTGGGGTCGAAATCGGGATCCTGCCAAACTCCAATCAGCTCTGGAGAGCCGATACTGTTAGTCCAGGTCGCGTTATCCACATCAACCGTATTGCCAACCGCCGGCAACTTGCCGTCTGACCCCACTTTACGATCGTTTGACCAGACCACGTCGAACACTTTCTCATGGCTGTCGCCACGGCTATCAAGCCAGCCTTTCACGATCTGTATACGATCCAGATTACCGCTGTAGGGATCCTTGGCCGCCGCTACCAGAAAGCTCGGGGCATCGCCCTCACCCGGGGCAAGGTTAAGTTTACCGCCCATGGGAACGCCCTTGGTATATCCAACCTGCCCAGGCAGACGTGTTTTCATATCAGCCTCATCGAACTGCCAGCCACCGAACATACGCACTGTCATTCTGGACCCTGTGGTCGCATACACCTCCTTGCGTCGCATGGCATCGAACAGCGCTTCCCGTGTGTTATCTGTGGCCCATACCGCGGCATAGCCAGAGGCAGCTTGCTGCCAGCCCAATATCGCAAGGTCGGGATCCAGCGGCGACGAGATCACCATATGCTTCCAGCGCTCAGGTTCCGGCTCTACTCCGGAGTGCTTGCCGAAAAAATTTTCCTCTTCCACCGTGGCCATTGAGGTGTGGGAGTCGCTACTGCCTATCATGCCAAACTGATAGGGGTTCACCCCCAGCTTCTTCTCCAGCTTGAGGCCGGTCTTCAGCGCCTCCCGAGCGTATTCATACTGCAGCATTGAATCCTGCTTTATTTCGGTACCATCAAGGTTGGCTGCATCCCAGGTCTCATAGTTGGCAAACTCGTCATTCGGAGACAGGAATGGGTGGGCCTCGCCATCGCCCTTAATCTGGGTAACCTCAACGACGGGCTCCATCTTCAGGCGCAGGGCCGCCATCTCCTTATTTAAACGTGAACCATCAAAGCTTTTGACGGTAAACATGCGGCCATTACTCAAGTTCCCGTTGTGAGGTATCGCTAGAACCTCCGCACCGGTCTGCTCGGAGAATCGCTGCAACTCACGCCACAAGTCCTCGGGGTTCTGGCTATCAAACTGTGAAAACGGCATTGTTTGCCTGGCGACTGATGCATCGCCGCGAAACAGCACGTTGCGGTGAAGATTAAAACCACCTATCGCCGTCCACTCGTAACCGATGATCGCGCTGAATTGACCCGGGGTATTGTAACGGTCAGCCAGTTCTACATATTCTTTCCAGGCCTTGCGGGATGAAAGTGTGCTGTCGATTGGTGGATCCTTCTTCTGCAAGGACGCAACGATCTCCATCGCGGTCTCAAATATGATGTCCCTATCGCCCGTATTAAGTCGATCGTACCAACGCCTTCCTATCTGTGTTGCGAGGATATCGGGGTCACCGGCCCGCAATTGGGGCATCAAGCCATACATTTCGGCATGATCCGATACCACCACAAAATCCAGCGGCCTGGACAAGCGGGCTCGCAGGCCATGCGTGGTAGTAATCTCCTCACCACGCGCAAAGCGCAGGGCATCCTCTTGTCCAACACTATTCATGGTCCCGGCATCCACCGACACCGCGGTGTGCAGGTGGGTATCACCAAAAAACACTTTGGTGGGGAAGCTACGGCCAGCATAGGGGGAGAAATGGGTCTGACCGAAGACTTCGGCCACATCACCTTTTTGCGGGACGGCATCGTTAGCGGCCAGTTGCGAGGAAAAAAAGACCCCCATTACAAGCACCACAACCGGACGCAATCCAAAGGATTTTTTCGCACAAAATACTGGCATCACTACACTCCCCTACAAACAATAGTAAACTGGACTAAGCTCTAGAAGAGTAGCTCAGATCGAGTGAAAAACCAGCCAAGCGAAATTGAGGGACGGCCTGAACAATGCGTAGCATGATTGAAGACTTTCGCATCACTCCCGCTGGCCACTGCGGCAGTGGCGCCATGCGGAACCTGCTTTTTCACTATTGTGACCTGGACCTGAGCGAAGGCGTCGTGTTCGGCCTGGGCGCCGGCCTGGATACTGTCTACTTCGACTACCCAGGCGATGAACCGCCATTTATGTTGTTCGGTCGCGGTTCAACAATGGAAGCCGATTTAGGCAAAACCCTGGGGCTGGATTACGAAGAAGCCCTACAACCGGATAACGACCTGGCCTGGCAGGAAGTACGCGAGGAAGTCATTGCCGGTCGCCCCACCATGCTATCCGGCGATATCTATTACCTGGACTACCGCGAGTTCAAAGTCCACTTCCCGGCACATCGCTTCATTCTTCTGGGCTTCGACGAAGAAGAAGGTGAGTGTTATATCGCAGATCGCATTAACTCATATGCTGAAACCTGTTCACTTGAGGCTTTGGCCAAGAGTCGAAACCCCGGCAGCGCGCTATCTACCTATAACCAATGGGGCAAATTCAGCAGTGGTGCGAAGCGCAATCCACTGCCACTAGCCTGCGGAATAGCGTTGCGCATGACGGTGGAACGCATGCAGGGCATCGACAAATCACAGAGTGATGGCATGGCTGCGATGACCAGCAAGCCGGGGTCAGTCTCCACAGGGTTAAAAGGCATGCGCGCGTTCATCGATCAGTTGCAAGCCTGGCCGGATCTGGCGGACCCAAGCCCACACGCGCAGTATGTTGATAACGCGATCATTAAATTTGGCACAGGCGGTGGATTTTTCAGAGACCTGTTTTCCGAATTCATGCATTGGGCAAAAGATCAAAGGCCAGACCTTGTCTCTCAAACGACTGTCGACCTGGCAACGCAATCGGCAAAGGAGTGGAACGATCTATCGCCTACCATGCAGTCCTTAATTGCAAATCCCGGCGATAAGGCGGGCTGGGGGAAAGCACTGGAACAGGCGGAGTCAATCTTTGAGACGGAGTACGCGTTGTTTAACTTTCTCGGTGACACAGTGCTGCGTGACACGGCAGCCTGACGGCGTGGAGGTTGGAACGCTGCATTGCTGCAGCGCTCCGGAGGACTTTCGCCAGGGGTAACGGCGAAAGTCGGGAGGCGTTACTGTCTCAGTGGCTTATGGATGCCAGCTGGTCTGATCCCACCTGGCTTACAGCGGCAGTCACAGCCTCTTCGTAACAAACGCGATTACGGCTAGCCAACTGCAAGCCGCCAGCTTCGCGCAGATTTGTGGGGCCACACACCTGACGGGCCGCCCGCTTGATCTGGCCATGCAGATTTTTCAGGGACTGCTCGTCGGCCAATTCACTGGCAGTGTACTGAATGCTTATAGACTGCATGCCATCCTGATCTCCGCGAACAAAGGTTTCGTCAACCTGCTCAGCGGCAGAGTGTGCGGAAAAGCCAACGACAAGACTAAGCGCGGCGACTGACAGTACATTATTGATTGCTAAAGTTTTCATAAGATATTCTCCCTACCTCAATTTACGCGACATGTTTGTCGCTACCTGACCTTTGGCGCGTCATATGCGCTGGCCTTGAGACATAAGTTAGGGAAACTAGCGGGACGAAAATACAGGCTTGCGGCCAATGGTTTGGACGTGTCGATGAGTTGAGGGTTTCTGTCGACGAACTGTTTTAGCCTACGGTGAACTGAGGCGATTAACTACCAAGCAGCGACTTGATTCGGTCGCGATAACTGCGGCTGACTTTTAACTGAGCACCACCAACCAGCGTCAGAACATACTCCCCGTTGAGATGAGATGCAGCGCTGATAATCGCATTTACATTCACAATACTGGAGCGGTGAACCCGAATGAACGTCTCGGGGTTTAAGCTGCTTTCAAGACGCTTCATCGTGGTACGCATTATGTGGGTCTGGCCATTAGCGTGAACACACATGTAGTCGCCCGCTGCATCCACCCACTCGATATCGGCAATCTTCACCAGCTGGAATTCGCTGCCATCCTTGATGGTCAAGCGCTC
Source organism: Halieaceae bacterium (assembly GCA_039964455.1). GTDB lineage: Bacteria > Pseudomonadota > Gammaproteobacteria > Pseudomonadales > Halieaceae > CALJFL01. The sequence goes on from JBDVXK010000024.1 coordinate 32,403, forward strand.
GGGCCATTCTTGTCCGCCCTGCTCTTCCTCGACGAGCTCTCTGGTAGCACCAGATTCACTGCGACCGCTGATCACAGCCAGCAATTCCTCTTTGCTACCAAATGCCTGTTGGGCGTGCCTGACCACAGCCCGTTCTACGGCCTCTGCCAGGCGGCTCTCATCAATGGGCTTGAGCACGTAATCAACCGCATGAACCTTGAATGCGTCTATCGCATACTCATCAAACGCGGTCACGAAGATGATCAGGGGCATGGCATCTGCCTGAAGCTCACAAACCACGTCAAAACCATCCATACCCGGCATCTGTATATCCAGGAACACCAGATCTGGCGACTCTGAGGCTATGGCCTTTAATGCCTCTTCACCATTGGAACACTCGGCCACCACGTCCACTTCAGGGATTTCCTGCAAGCGCAGCGACAGCCCACGTCGCGCCAACCGTTCGTCATCGACTACAACTGCTTTGAGTGGCGTCATTGCGTGGCTAGGTCCTGTTCCAGTGGTATACGAATTGTGATGGTCAGGCCATGAGGCTCGGTCGTGGTGAGCCTGAACGTCTGGGCATCGCCATAAATCTCCTTCAGGCGTCCACGGCAGTTAGCAAGCCCTACTCCGCCGCCCTTGGGCATTTTGCCGTGACGCAGGTCTAACCCTGGGCCATCGTCGGCTACAGACAAAACCAGCTCACCGGCATCGACACTGGCAGCCACCGCGATAGAACCGCCGGCAATTGCCTGCGATACCGCATATTTAATCGAGTTCTCCACCAGTGGCTGAAGTAGCAGGCTGGGCATCAGCGCGTTGCGGGCAGATGGGTCGACATCAAAAATCAGCGTAAGTCTGTCGTCAAAGCGTACCTTTTCGATATCAAGATAAAGCTTGAGCGCAGTCACTTCATCTGCAACCGTCACCTTGAGCATCGGGTCGTTATCCAGCGAGTAGCGCAGGAAACGCGATAATCGAGTAACCATGGTATTGGCTAGCTGCGTGTCTTTATCGAGGATAAGCGTAGAAATAGCGTTCAGGGTATTGAACAGAAAATGGGGGTTGAGTTGGTAGTGCAACATCTTCAACTGCGCCTCATGGGCCATCGACATGGCCTTGAGGCTACGTTGCCGCTCTTCCTGCACCATCATGTAGAACTTGATACCGAAATAGAGTGCACTCCAGGCAAACATAACCATAAAGGCGCTGTTCGTTCCCTCAAAATGTGACCAGAAGCCGGCACCCTTGGTGACTTCCTTCGCCATAGCCTCCGGGAAAAGGCTACGAAAGGTGAGCACACGAGTAGCCATCCAACCGGCACCCGCCAGATAGGAGCCGCACAGAATAGCGACAACGCGCCAGAGAATTTCTTTCTCCCACACTGCGCGATACAGCGAACGCAGCAGCAGCGTAATAAGCATCCCCATAGTTGCTACCAGGGGAAGATATACCGCATAGGTATCGTCCGGCTTGGCCCAAACGACCATGCCCAGATAAAAGGTAATCGCCCAACTGCTCCAGCCTCCAAGCTGAAGCACCCAGAACAGATAACGTTTTTCTTCAAGAAGGTGTTGTACTTGCATCGGCCTATTATAAGGTCACTTGTAGCGAGTCAATGCCGTTTCGTCGCACTAATCGTTCGATTCATCGCACTGATGAGCAGAATAACCACAGAATTCTCAAAATTCGCCGCGTCTGGGCCGACCTTTGAGGTCCCCCTAAACTTTCCCATTCAAGGCCTGATCACCAGGGCCCCGGTGACCCGACCAGCGCGCAGATCATCAAGTGCCTCATTGGCTTGTGCTAGCGGATACTCCGTGACATCGGTTATTACCGGAATCTCAGCTGCAAGGGGCAGAAACTCATCACCATCACGACGCGTTAAATTCGCTACGGAGCAAATTGAACGCTCCTCCCATAACAGGTCATAGGAAAACGCCGGTATTTCACTCATGTGAATACCGGCACAAACCACCCTGCCCCCCTTACGCACTGCCCGCAAGGCAAGCGGCACAAGGGCGCCGTCCGGTGCAAAGATGATGGCAGCGTCGAGTAGTTGCGGTGGAGCGGTTTGCGAATCACCAGCCCAGACCGCGCCCAATGACAGGGCATAGTCCTGCGCCGGCGCATCTCCTTCTCTGGTAAAGGCATACACATCCTGCCCTTGATGACGCGCCACCTGAATTAGTATATGGGCTGCCGCACCAAAGCCGTATAGCCCAAGGCGCTTACCTGACCCAGCCATACGATGAGCACGATGACCAATTAGTCCGGCGCATAACAAAGGAGCGGCCTGAGCGTCACTGAAGCCATTCGGTACGGGAAAGCAATAACTGGCATTTGCTGTGGTGTACTCAGCGAAACCGCCATTCCGCTGATATCCGGTGTACTGGGCGTGGTCGCAGAGGTTCTCCTGAGCAGAGAGGCAGAATTGGCAGTCACCGCAGCTGCCACCCAGCCAGGGCACGCCGACACGGTCACCACGAGTGAAGCCCGTGACACCCTCTCCCAATTTAACAACTTCGCCGATTATCTGGTGGCCAGGCACAAGCGGTAGTAAAGGCTCATCGAGATCGGCATCAACAACATGCAGGTCAGTGCGGCAGACCCCACAGGCAGTGACACGAATAAGCACTTCACCAGCCTGCGGCTGAGGTTGATCAATATCTTCGAGCCGCATTGGCTCTCGTTGTTGGTGCAGCACCATGGCTTTCACAAACCGTACCTCCGCTGCAGTGGCTGTTAGTCCAGCAGGCCCTGGTCCTTCAGGTTCTTGATAAGCCCCTTGATTGCATCGTCGCGTACATTTTTAGTTGAGCTGGCCTGTATTGTTTCAGAAACAGCCTGCCACAGATGGCCCTTGGTGTTGGTCACATACAGGTCCGACACAAGAGTATGAGTGACGTTGCTACTCCAGACTGGTTGCTCATACGCCACTTCATACGCGTGGTAGTAATAGCCACCAAAGCCACCGTAGTAAGGGGCGCCGTAGGCCGGAGTTACACCGTAGTAAATCGTTCCGGGGTGATAGACATCTTCAGTCGATTCACCCAGGTAGCGGGTCACCATCACCGTATCGAGATTGGCACTCTTGGCGACCGCCAGAACCTCTTCCGGTTCGGCCTTGTGCTTTGGCAGCAGCGTATGGCTGGCAACCGCACGCACACCCTGGCGACTTAGCGCATCAACAAAGTCATCTTCGAATCCGATACGTGCGGCGGGCTTTTGCGATACACCAATCACCATCACCCCGCTCAGGTCCATTTTCTTCAGCACCGGATCAACATAGGAATGGGTAATCTCGGTGTTCTGGTTGCAGGCAGCGAGAAAGGCGACCACCACAAAGGCAGACAACCTTTTTAAAATAGGCAAAAACATCATGAATAGTAACCCTGAAGGCGAAAGAGTGATCGTACGAATGATGGCTAAGCTAACACATTCAGTCGCTTAAACAAGCTACGCCCCGAGTAAGAACATGCTTGATTCACGCTTTAGCCAGATGCAAACTGCCGTGAAGTACTATTAGTCCAGATGCCCCCAGGAGACCACTCAAAATGAAAAAAAGGCTTTTACACAGAATATTACTTTTACAGTGCCTGGTATTCAGTGGGCTGACTTCACAGGTATTTGCTGAAAGCGACGCCAGTGGTTACGGAAGTAATCCCGACCGCGGCGGCTACGCCGATATAAACGGCATCAAGATGTATTACGAGGTATATGGCGAAGGTGAACCGATGGCGCTGATTCACGGCAGCGGCCAGGATATCTCAGCGATGAGCAACCAGATTGAATATTTCTCCGACAAATACCAGGTTGTAGTCGCGGACAGTCGCGCTCACGGAAAATCGGGGCTAGGTGAGGGTGAGCTGACATACATTCAGATGGCCGATGACTGGGCTGACTTGTTTCGCCATCTCAAGCTGTCACCCGTAAAAGTTGTTGGCTGGAGCGACGGCGGGAATATTGGTTTAAGAATGGCAGTCGATCACCCCGAGGTAATCGGCAAGGTGGCCACCATGGGCGCGAACCTGCAGCCAGACGAAAGTGCGGTACAACCCTGGGCCGTGGCCTGGGTAAAAGAGGCCTCGGCGGAGGTAGATACAATGCTCAAGGCTGGAGACACCAGCCAGAACTGGCAGGTGCAGGCGGAGCACTTACGTCTTCTAAGGGAGCAACCCGATATGTCGCTGGAGGAACTAGCTTCGATAAAGGTGCCTGTTCTGGTAATGGCTGGCGACAGCGACGTGATTCGTGACGAGCATACCGTGCTGATGTACCAGAACATCGAGCAAGCTCACCTGGCTATTTTTCCCGGGCAAACACATTTCACGCCAGAGAGTGACCCGGTGTTATTTAACAGTACCGTCGATAAGTTTATGAGTAACCCCTACAGCCGCCCCACTACCAAAGCGATCATGATGGGCGAGCACTAAAAGCCAGCAATAAAAAAAGGGGCGTCGGTTTCCCGACGCCCCCTTTACAGTTAGCAGCAGCGATTAAAAGCGGTAACGCGCTTCCACACCGATAGTGCGTGGACGGTTAGTCACGATGCGTGGTCGCCCTGGCATCTCGGCCGCAATTGAGCGGTTGTCTGCAAGGTTTGCGCGCTCATCGGTCACATTATCCGCAAATAGTGTCACATCCCAGCTGTCGTTCATGACACCGGCTCGCAAATTAAGTGCTTCCCAGCTTTCGCGATCTACAACGGTACCATTATTGAAGCTGGTGCTATCACCGTAGTAGTTACCGTCGGCTCGAACGCGGCCATTCCACTCACCGAATGCAGGGAATATATATTGCACGGAGCCTGTGGCGGTCCAATCGGGCACGCCATGTAGCTCATCCCCTTCGAGGTACCCGGGGAAACCTGATCCCGATGCGCTCACGACCTCTGTCTCGGTATAGCCTACGCCAAGATCAATCGTGAGACCGGCAATTGGCGCAGCTGACATTTCAATTTCAAATCCAGTGCTTTCGACGTCACCAATATTGGCATCAACCTGAAATCCACAGGCCAGTCGTTGAACCTGTAGCGAGTCACTCCAATCAATGAAGAATACAGCGGCGTTAAGAGATACTCTGTTGTCTGCAAGTGTAGATTTAACACCTGCTTCGTAGCTCCAAAGATCATCCGAATCATAGGTTCGAAGATCATCTGGATTTAGCCCAACCTCATCAAGTTCCTCGCCGCAAAGTGTTGGTGAAACCTGACCATTGACGCCACCGATACGAAAGCCTTTTGCAGCGCTAGCGTAGAGATTGACATCGTCACTGATATCATAAGAGACCATGACTTTGGGGTTAAATCCGCTCTCATCCTGCTTTCCAGAAAACTCACTGGGGCCACCATTGGCGAAGCCGTCCGATATCGACTCGAACTCAACCTCGGTGTCATACCAGCGGCCACCAGCCGTCAGGGATAAGCTGTCTGTCATATCCCAAGTCACCTCGCCATAAACAGCAAGCTCTTCAACATCTTCTGGCTGGTTCGTTATAAAAATCAAATCGCCTGGGACAATGTCCGCCGGCGCACCGATTGCTGCGTTAAGCGCGTCATTGGCACCAACCTGCAGCGCCGCTGGATAACCCCGGACAAATTCGTTGTCAGCGTAAAAAATACCCACTGTGAAATTCCAAGGGCCATCGAAGCTGCTGGTAAAACGAGTTTCATGCGATAGATTTTCGTATTCAGAGGTAGTGGCAAGCACCGACTCCAATGGGGTTATCGGGACTTCTACAGCTGCACCATAAATGAAGTCCAGAAATGTGTGCTCTTCTTCAAACTCTTCTGTGTCGCGCTCGTAGTAAGCGGTAGTAGAAGTAATATCGCCGGAGTCGATAGACCAATTCAGGACAACGCTGGCAATCCACCACTCGTCTTCGCCCGGCTCCTCAGAGTCGAAGAAGCGCGGTGTCTCCATATTCTCGGGATCGACATCCGCAAATGGCAGCCCATCCGCCTCAATTTTCTGATAGACAAACTTAGGGGTAATCGACAGGTTGTCGGTTGCCATCCACTTCAGAGCAACTTGACCGCCCCAATATTCCTCGTCATCTACATTATCATTATCCTTAAATGCCGGAGTCGTACCCAAGACTTCTTCACCCGTCTGGTAATTTGTCCAGGTGGGGTCATAGACGCGGTCGTAGACACCCGACACCGAGCCATAATATCCCGCAACTCGCAGACCTAATGTGTCTTGAATCAGAGGGATATTGAAACTTCCATCGGCAGAATAGTTTTCATCACCGTCCTCTACTGTCGAGATAGAGCTATGAACGGACCCATAGGTCTCATCAAGGCTGGGCTGCTGAGTGATCAATCGAATCGTACCGCCCATCGAGCGGGCACCATAGAGCGAGCCTTGTGGACCACGAAGTACCTCTATGCGCTCAAGATCGAGCACCCGTGGCTGCAAGGCTGCAGTAACCGGCACATCGTCGATATAGAACCCAGTTGTAGCCGCAGACGCCTTATCTCCACTACCGAATACACCACGCAGGGCAGGCGAAGAAGCATCAAAGCGACCGTCAGACTGAAAGTTTGTGCCAAGATTTGGGATACGTACGGCAAAATCAAGAAAACTGCTGATCCCCATATCCTCGATATCGGTCTCGGAAATGGCGGTTATCGACATGCCAACTTCCTGCAACGATTCAACACGTTTAGTTGCAGTAACCAGAACTTCCTCAAGACCGGCAAATTCTTCCTGCGCCGAAACCGTGCCGACGAACAATGTCGCAGCACAGGCCAGAGCCAGCGGTGTCTTGGTAAATGTAAGTGCGGTGAGTTTTTTCATCAGAACTATCCCTTTTTTAAGGTTTTTTTAATGCTTAACAGCCTATCACCCACCACTCGCAATTTCATGCACCCAAAACTGTAATATTCCCACTTTTATCGAGTGACTATTGTTTTGTTTTTCAGTGACTTAGGTAAAGGTGAAAGTCAAAGGACAGATCAAAACTGTCGCACAAAGAGGAATTCAAGCGACGCGATCCCGGGCCTCCATCCCACGCGCTTCATTCACCGTAAGCAGCAATAACAAGCCCGCGACAAAGAAACCCAGCGTCGATAGCAGCGCCAAGCGATGGTCGCCGTCACTGAGACTACTGATCACGCCGTAGCTCAGGGGGCCAATGATTGCGGCAGTTCGGGCTGAGAAGCCCCAGAGGCCGAAGAACTCACCGGTGCGCTCAACCGGGGTAAATTCGCCTATCAATGCGCGTCCTCCCGCCTGGGTCGCCCCCATGGCCAGCCCCATCAAGTTCCCCGCAAACCAGAAGTCTGCCGTGCTGTCTGCCAGCAAGGTCACAATACCTGCCGAAATCCAAACCAACAGGCCGCAGGCCAGACTGGGCACAGAACCAAACTTGTCCTGGGCATAGCCAAAGGCGAAGGCGCCCAGCGCCGCAGTGAAGTTCACTACCATGATCAGGACAATCAACTGCTGACTGTCAAAGCCCATCACTTCCTGCGCATAAATCGCGGCAATCACCACGACAGTTGCTACGCCAGCCTGATAGATCGTGAGGCAAACAAGGAATCGAAACAGGTCTGGCAGCTGCGCGGCATGCTGCAGGGTCTGTCTGACCTTGCCAAAGCCTTCTCCGAGATAGCTGACACCAGCTCCCAGTGGCGACGGTACTGCCCTTTCCCGCAGCCAGACGAAGGTAGGTAGCGCGGTCAACGCAAAAATGATCGCAGTTATAACCAGCGTCACTGGCACGTACGACTCTGCCGGACGCCCTTCGCCACTCGCCCAGGTGATATAAGCAAGGCAAAGCCCCAGGGTTAAGAGTCCGCCAAAGTAGCCCAGGCTCCAACCGTAACCTGAAACTTTGCCCATATTGCCGCTACTGGCAATCTCCGGAAGAAACGCGGCAATCAGGTTTTCGCCGCTGGCAAAAGCGACCGCCGACATAACCAGTAGCGGCAACGCCAGCCATAATTGTCCGGGCGCAGCGGTAGCAAGCAAACCCGTGGCAGCCACGCAGGTGACAGTAGACAGCAGTAGAAATCGTTTTTTGCTGGCTCGGTGATCGGCAATCGCGCCGACTATCGGGGCGCTGAGCAGCACGATAAAGTTCGCCAAGGCGATCGCCGCCGTCCACAGCAAAGTAGCCGATCCAGGCGATTCAGCTTCCAGCCCGGCAGCCATTACGCCGACAAAATACGCACTGTAGATTGTGGTCAGTACTACGGTGGTATAGCCGGAATTAGCAAAATCATAGAATGCCCACGACCAGAGCTCGCGCGGTGCCGCTGCGGGAGTATTGCCTGGCTGGCTGTTACTGTGCATGCTTGTCCCTATGTTTCGTGTTGAGCACACCAAATGCGCTACTACGCATTAAACGTCTTGAGGCCTCTGTGATGCTGGTTTTCCTGCAAGACGTCGCGATGGCAGTCGCCGACTTTATCATGGCCTCAATCCCGCGACCGATACCTACACCAACTGCGCTCAACGACTGCCGGATCATCTCGCACCGCGGTGAGTTCGACAACAGTGCTGTCATGGAAAATACCCTTGAGGCTTTCCATGTCGCCCGCCACCACGGCGTATGGGGTCTTGAGTGCGATATACGCTGGACCGCAGACCTGGTGCCTGTGATCTGCCATGATGCCGATGCGTCACGGGTGTTTGGTAACCCCACCATCATCGCCGAGGTGAGCTTCAGCGAATTACGCGAACGTGTGCCGCTTATTCCATCACTGGCAGAACTGGTGGCTGAGTTTGGCGGCAATACCCATTTGATGCTTGAAATAAAGTCTGTGCCGAATTCCGAAGTGGCGAAACAGCGTGGCATTCTGGCGGATTCACTTGCTGACCTGCAGCCGGAGGCCGATTTTCATTTTCTGGCGCTGGACCCTGCCTTGTTTGAGCTGGCGGCATTTGTGCCGGCACACTGCTGCTTGCCGGTGGCAGAGATTAATCTCAAGACATTGAGTGCTGCTGCACTGACACAAAAACTTGGCGGGATTACGGGCCACTTCCTGCTGCTGGGCGAATCAATGAAAAAAAGGCACGAGGCGGCAGGACAACAAGTTGGCACAGGCTTTATCGCCTCACGCAACTGCCTGTTTCGCGAACTGAACCGAGGCGTTCGCTGGATATTCAGTAACGACGCAGTGCGTATCCAGAAAATCCGCGATCACTACCTGGAGCGCGAAAGTACTTAGTGATCCGAGTTGGCTGCATCGAGGAAGCGTGGTTTTTCTCCTCCGCCATGCACAGTCAAACAGGTGCCGCTAGAAGAACCCGACAAAGGACTGGCCAGATACACACAGGCGTTACCGATATCCTGGGGAGCTGCCATTCGCTCCAACGGTATGGTCGAGGCCACGGCGGCCACGCCATCCTCATCACCGTAATGCAAATGTGACTGCTCGGTTTTTACCAAGCCAACAACGATCGAATTGACCCTGACCTGCGGCGACCAGAGTTGCGCCTGGGACTCACCCAGCGCGATCAACCCGGCCTTGGCAGCGCCATAGGCCGCCGTACCCGGTGAAGGTCTCACCGCACTTACACTGCTGATATTGACGATGCTGCCGCCGCTATCCTGCGCCTGCATAACGTCATTGACTGCCTCACTAAATATCATGGGCGAAACAAGATTAAGGCCGATGACATTCTCAGTGAATCGCGGCGATGCGGTTGCAGCATCAGTATAGGGAGTACCGCCCACGTTATTTATCAATACGTCCAGGCGACCGAATTGCTCCATGATACTGGCTACACAAGCTGCTATCTGGGCAGCATCCTTTACGTTGCAGCTCACAAATGTCGCTGAATTACCCTGATAGGCTGGCAAGGTTTCAGGCTCATTGCGGCTACACACCACGACACTGGCACCACAGGCCAGAAAACATTCGGTGATGCCCCGCCCTACGCCCTTACCGCCACCGGTAACCAGAACCACCTTGCCCGTAAAATCCAGGGGATCACTCATACCTTTGCGCTCCTCAAACTGCCAGCGAAGATAGCACATTTGAAGCCGCCGTTCGGTCGCCACAGGTAAACCATCGATTGATTACTGCTAGCCAGGGTGGCCAGCCTAACTGGGTTGCGCTTACGCAAAACTGCTAGACTGTCCGCTTCGGCAACCGTTACGGCACTGCGGATACCCATGGCATTCACCAACGACAGTCACTTTGAACCTTGTAGCGGCGACCTGATCTCCGGCCTACAGGCGCTATTACCCGAGGACAGCCTTGTCATTGGTGAGGAGCCCGTACGGCCCTATGAATGCGACGGCCTGACTGTTTACCGGGAAACACCTTTGGCTGTGGTGATACCTGAGAACGAAGCGCAGGTAATTGCGGTACTGCAGCTGTGCCATGAACTTGGCGTTCCAGTGGTTCCACGAGGTGCGGGCACTGGTCTCTCCGGAGGCGCACTACCACATAGCCAGGGCGTCTTGCTGTCCATGACAAAAATGAAGTCTATCGTGCGGCTTGACCCCAAGGCCCAACTCGCCGTGGTACAGCCCGGTGTTCGCAACCTGGCTATTTCAGAAGCGGCCCAGCCCCACGGCCTTTACTACGCCCCGGACCCCTCCTCCCAAATTGCTTGTACCATAGGCGGGAATGTCGCGGAAAACTCGGGCGGTGTGCATTGCCTTAAATATGGCCTGACTGTACATAACGTCGAGCGCGTGCGGGTCGTGTTGATGGACGGCGACGTCGTGGAATTGGGCAGTGAGGCACCGGATAGCCCGGGCCTGGACCTTCTGGCACTGTTTATCGGCTCAGAGGGATTATTGGGCGTGGTAACCGAAGTGACCGTAAGACTCATACCCACTCCGGAATCGGCCCGCCTGATTATGGCGTCCTTCGACAGTACCACTGACGCTGCCGATGCGGTAGCTGCAATCATATCCGCGGGCATCATTCCTGCTGGCCTTGAAATGATGGACCAGGCAACGAGCGCCGCCGTCGAGCCTTTCGTCAATGCCGGTTATGACCTCGACGCCGCCGCCATACTCCTGGCTGAATCAGACGGCAGCAGCGAAGAAGTGGACGCCGAGATTGCGAAGATGGAAGCGGTATTGCAGCAGTGCGGCGCACGTAGCATGAAGGTCTCCACCAGTGAGCAACAGCGGCTACTGTTCTGGGCTGGCCGCAAGGCGGCCTTCCCGGCGATTGGTCGCATCTCACCCGATTACTACTGCATGGATGGCACAATACCCAGGCACCGGCTGGGCGAAATGCTCAGTGCAATTCGCTCCATGGAAACAAAGTATGACCTGCGTTGCGCCAATGTTTTTCATGCCGGCGATGGCAACCTGCACCCGCTGATCATGTTTGATGCCAATGTTGAGGGTGAGGTGGAGCGGGCAGAACAATTCGGCGCTGAAATACTCGAGCTGTCAGTGGCCTTCGGCGGTTCCATCACCGGAGAGCACGGTGTGGGTGCGGAGAAAATCAACCAGATGTGCATACAGTACAACGCCGACGAACTGGAGCGCTTTCACAGCATCAAGAAGGCCTTCGATCCGCAAGGCCTGCTCAACCCTGGCAAGGCGATACCCACGCTTCACCGCTGTGCGGAATACGGAGCGATGATAGTGCATGGCGGCGAACTTCCCTTTCCCGAACTCCCCAGGTTTTAGGCGCACAGAGAGCGTGGAACACTGTATCGAAAAGTGGCAACAACAGATTGCCAAAGCCGCTGAAAGCAATAGCCCTTTGAGTATTCGCGGCGGCGGTAGCAAAGACTTTTATGGCCGCGAGACAGTTGGCGACACGCTGGACAGCACCGCTTACAGTGGCATCGTCAGCTACGAACCCAGTGAGCTTGTCGTTACCGCGCGGGCCGGGACACCGCTGGCGGCACTTCAGGATACCCTGGCAGAACACAATCAAGCGCTGGCATTCGAGCCACCTCATTTCGGACCCGCCACTGTCGGAGGCTGCGTTGCAGCCGGACTGTCAGGCCCGCGCAGAATGCGCGCCGGGCCACTACGTGATTTCGTGCTGGGTACCCAGTTACTTGATGGCAATGGCCGTTTGCTGAATTTCGGTGGTCAGGTAATGAAGAATGTTGCGGGCTACGATATCTCGCGCTTACTCGCCGGAAGCCTGGGCACACTGGGAATTATTACCGAGGTCTCGCTGAAGGTATTACCCGCTCCCGAATACGAGCAAACCCAGCTTCTGACAGCCGATCTGAACGAAGCCAGAGCACTTATGCGCAGCTGGAGCGGTAAACCGCTGCCGGTTTCTGCCACGCTCTGGTCAGCTGGTGAGCTTCATGTGCGCCTGTCCGGCGCAAACAGCGCAGTGCAGCTGGCAGCAAAGGGTATCGGTGGTGAAACTCTTGAGCAAGCTTCGGCACAGACCTTATGGCGGAAGCTGCGAGAACAGGAATTGCCTTTTTTCACAACGGGTGACCAGCCACTGTGGCGCTTGGCACTACCCGCCTGCACCACACCTGCAAAGGATGCGGCAATCAACGAGAATGAACGCTTGCTGGAATGGAACGGTGGGCAATGTTGGCTGCGCTCTACACTTGCTGCTGAAAAAGTCCGTGCGTTCGCAAGCAATGCTGGCGGACATGCGACGCTGTTTCGAGGCGGCGAACGATCAGGCGACATTTTCACTCCGCTTGCCGGTGCGCTGCTGACCGTGCACCAGCGCCTTAAAAACGAATTCGATCCCAAGGGCATATTTAACCCCGGTCGAATGTACCCGACCCTCTGAACGCGCTGAAACAGGAATAAAACCTACGCAATGCAAACGCAACTCGCCGACTCAATCGCAGCAACACCCCAGGGCCTTGAGGCCGATGCGATTTTGCGTAGCTGTTCACATTGCGGTTTCTGTTCGGCCACCTGCCCTACCTACCAACTGCTAGGCAATGAGGACGACAGTCCACGCGGGCGTATCTACCTGATCAAATCGGTACTGGAGGGTAATGCAGCAAGCGCCGCCACCCAGAAACACCTGGATCGCTGCCTCACTTGCCGTGCTTGCGAAACCACCTGCCCCTCGGGCGTTAACTACCACCGCTTGCTTGATATTGGCCGCGATGAAGTCGACCGGCAGGTGGTCAGGCCAATGTCTCAAAGGGCCCTGCGCTGGCTGATAACAACCGTCATGCCACAACGCCGCCTCTTCAGCCCGCTGCTGAAACTGGGCCAGTGGTTTCGGCCGTTAACACCCAGAACCCTTAGAGAGAAAATTCCTGTTCCCACCAAAGGTGTACGGAAACTCCCTGAAACACAGCACAATCGATCAATGCTGCTATTGGAGGGCTGTGTGCAGCCGGCTATGGCGCCTAATATTAATATCGCCACCGCCCGGGTTCTGGATGCCATCGGGATTAGCCTTCAACCCACCCCGGGGGCGGGCTGTTGCGGTGCACTGCGGCAGCATCTGTCAGCCCAGCAAGATGCAAAGAACGATATGCGCAGGAATGTCGACGTCTGGACGCCGGCTCTGGAAGCTGGCGCGGAAGCCATCGTGATCAACACCTCCGGGTGCGGTCCTCAGGTGAAGGAGTATGGCACTTTGCTGGCGGACGATTCGGACTATGCACAGCGTGCGGCAAAGGTCAGCGCTGCCAGTTTTGACCTGGCAGAAATACTGATCAAGGAAGAGGCTGCGTTAAATGAAAAACTAAGCGACAAAGCATCGCCGCTGGACGGACGGAAAGTGGCTTTTCATTCACCCTGCACCCTGCAACATGGCCAACGGATCATCGGGGTAGTGGAGCGCTTACTTTCGGCAGCTGGCTGCGAAGTATTGGCTGTTAAAGACAGCCACCTTTGCTGTGGTTCTGCGGGTACTTACTCGATTTTTCAACCAGACCTGTCCAGGCAGCTGCGGGACGACAAACTAACGGCCTTAACTGCCGGCAGCCCCGAGGTGATTGCTACAGCCAATATAGGCTGCCTGGCGCATATGGCGCCCTCAGCAGCTGTGCCAGTCAAACACTGGATTGAGTTACTGGACGAAGCCCTGACTCAGGGATAGGACTGCTGGAATGCAGCCATAAAATCCTCAAGAGAATCTGCCGGAAGATCATTAATACCTGCGGCACCAGCACGCCCTCCCCCGGTTGGGAATTGCCGGCACAAATCTGCGGCACCCTGTTTGTTATTCATTGGGGCGCGAACACTGACCAGGTAGCTACCATCTGCTTTTTCGGTGAGTACCGCATGAGCCCGGCCCGGGTTATCGCTAGCCAGGTCATTGCTATAAACACCGCTTACCCGGCGCGCCCAGGGCTGATCAGGCAAAATAAACACCGCGTTGGTATCAGTGCAGTGCAAGGGTGAAAGCTCTGCCGCCATAGTCATATCCTCGCGGTAGCCATCGCGTAACCGTACAAAATCTGCGGAGTTTCTGGCGAAGGCCAGCGGATCGCGGGCTTCGTAAAGCGTCCGGTAAAGTTCCTCTGGATCAAAATGCAGATCTTCTATAGAGGGACCATAGCCATTGTAATTGATGTAAGTACCGAGCTCCTGTAACAGATCAACTTCTGCATCTGATAGCGGCAAATCGGCTGTAAGAGCCCGTGCAGTTCGCTCAAGGTTGTCCCCGAACGCTCCCGTTACAGCCCAGGCTGCGAAGCGCCCAGCCAAATGGCCGTTAATCAGCGCCGCTGTGCACACCTCGGGGGATTCATTAATGATACTAGTGAGATTGGGATGGTCTGGCACATCACCGGGAAAGTGGTGATCCACGTAGAACACGCGCGCATCTGCCTGCAGGGCTTTATTCAGCGCTTCCTTGTTCTTGTCCATGGAGACATCAAGTACCGTAAGCTCATCGCCGGCTGCCGCATCGATCTTACCCAGCAGATTTATGTCACGCTTGACCCCGGTAACCAGAGTTGCCTCCCTGGGTTCATCCAGCCGCAATTGCAGCAGCGCACAAATGCCGTCAGCATCTCCGTTGAAGAGATCATAATTCATGTCATTCTCACAAGGTTAACTGCCCCGGCGTGAATACACCGGGGCATACAGTATCAGGCGTCCAGCGACTGATAGTAATCGGACAGTATTTTGGCAACTTCAGGTCGCGAAAATTCAGGGGGAGGCGCAATACCTTTACCCAACATTTCTCGCACCGCGGTTCCCGACAACAGAACAAAGTCGTCTTTGCTGTGATCGGGCACATCTCGCATCATCACCACGCGATTAAGTTTTTTACTGTAAGCCGTATGGTCAGCGCTGAAGATTTCAAGCTCAAGTGCGTCATCGGGCACTTCTTCATCAAAAATCGTCTGAGCGTCAAAGCCACCGTAGTAATCACCAACACCAGCATGATCGCGACCAACAATTAGGTGCGTGCAACCACAGTTCTGGCGGAACACGGCATGCAGCACAGCCTCACGGGGGCCTGCATAGAGCATGTCGAAACCGTATCCGGTTACCATGACTGTGTTAGGCGGGAAATAAACGTCTACCATTTTACGAATTGACGCATCGCGCACATCCGCAGGGATATCACCTGGCTTCAGTTTACCCAACAGCATGTGTATCAGAACGCCATCAGCATCCAATTGCTCCATCGCCATACGGCACAACTCTTCATGCGCCCTGTGCATTGGATTACGGGTTTGGAATGCGACCACTTTTTCCCAGCCATGCTCGGCAATCTCGTTGCGAATCTCCACGGCGGTGCGGAACGTATCCGGAAAATCAGCCTGGAAGTAAGAGAAGCTCAAAACCTGGATCGGGCCAGACAGCAGAGTGTTACCAAGGCTGGAGAACGTCGAAACACCGGGATGGTTTTCATCCAGGGTACGAAATACCTTCTCTGCCATGAACTGGATCTGCTCGTCAGTCACCGACTCGACCGCTTCCACGTCCATAATGGCCAGCACCGGGTTGCCCTCGACATTCGGGTCGCGCAGGGCGATGCGGCTGCCGGCTTCTACGCCAGTTTCCTTGGTCATGTTGACGATGGGCACCGGGAAGAACAAACCATCGGCAGTGTGCATTTTCTCAGCAACGCTCATTGAATCAGCCAGATTCATGTAGCCCGTGAGTGGATTGAAGTAACCGCCGCCAAGCATTACTGCATTGGCTGCAGCCGCTGAGTTAAGCAAAATCGACGGCAGAGATTCTGCCTCGGCAATCAACGCGTGGCGCTGCTCGGTGTCGTAAACAAATAGCGGATTTAGCTCGTTGGAACCATGTGGTTTGATCATCGTATCGTCCTGATTATTTGCTGATTATGCCGCGCTCACGCAGCACGCTGAATATCTCGTTAACTTCTTCCTCGAGAGTCTGCTGATCTGAATGCAGGTGAATCTCTGGCGAATCAGGCGTCTCATACGGGTCGTCAATACCGGTAAAGTTCTTGATCTCTCCGGCACGTGCCTTCTTGTAAAGCCCCTTGGGATCGCGGGCTTCGGCCGCTTCCAGCGAGCAATCGACAAAGACTTCAATAAAGTCCATGCCTGCAGCCTCGTGCAAGGCGCGCACCTGGTCCCGGTCGTCGCGGTAGGGACTGATAAAACTGCTCAGCGCAATAACACCGCTATCAACAAAAAGCTTGGCCACTTCACCGATGCGGCGAATGTTTTCAGTGCGATCTTCTGCTGAAAAGCCCAAATTTTTGTTAATACCCATACGCACGTTATCGCCATCGAGTCGATACGAGAGCATGCCCAGCTCGTTAAGCATGCCTTCCAGCTCAACGGCTACGGTGCTCTTGCCACTTCCCGACAAGCCGGTAAACCACAGGGTAGCGCCCTTATGGCCAAGAATTTTTTCGCGGTGCTCACGGGTGATATCACCCTCGTGCCAATGCACATTTGTTGCCTTCTGATCTGCCATCTCTGCGTCCTGTCTGCTTATCTATCGGTTGTGGTTTCTCCGGCCTCACGACATAACGCCAGAAATTTTGAAAGCCGGCAAGGTTATACCCTGTCTGCCTATATGTAAATCAGGATAATAGGGATGATACTATCGGTTTTACCGATAGCCTAAACAGATCAGGGGAATATCTGACTTATGAAGTACACGCTTAGGCAGCTGCAGATCTTCCTGGCCGTAGCCAGGGAGGAGAATATTTCGAGGGCAGCCAAACAGATGCATATGTCGCAGTCAGCCGCCAGCGAAGCCCTGCTCAACCTTGAGCATAGCTACGAGGTCAAACTGTTTGACCGGATTAACAACAAGCTGGTTCTCAATGCGGTAGGTAAAACCCTGCGCAAAGAAGCCGTCAAGGTACTCACCCAGTGTCAGCGGTTTGAGGATGTACTGCGATCCCACAAGGACATTGGCCACCTGCGCGTAGGCGCCAGTTTTACCATCGGTAATCACCTCGCCACCCGTTATCTGGCGCGATACCTGGCGGACTACCCCGACGCCGACGTACAGCTGGATATCGCCAATACGCCGGAGGTTGTATCCCAGGTGCTGAATTTTAAAGTTGATATCGGCATGATCGAGGGTGAGGCTCAGCATGCCGACCTGGAACTGATTCCGTGGCGGGAGGATGAGCTGGTTGTATTCTGCGCCGCCAACCACCCATTGGCCAAAAAGCAAAAATTGACCACCAGGGACATACGCGAAGCACAATGGATTCTGCGCGAGCCTGGCTCTGGGGCCAGACAAACCTTTGAGCGGGCGCTGGTGGGCCTGTTGCCACACATTAACGTTCACCTGGAATTCAAGCATAATGAAGCCATCAAAAATGCCGTAGAAACCGGGTTGGGGATTGGCTGTCTATCGCGTATTGTGCTGCAGCGAAACTTCGCCAATGGCGATCTGGTGCCGCTGACGATTCCGCGCCGGGATATGCGCAGAACCTTTTACTTTGCAGTACCCAGAGATCACTCGCATCCGGCATCAGTTGAAGCCTGGATGAATGTCTGCAGGACAATGGACACCAGTAGCGGTAAGAACGGAAAACCCGAGAGCGCATAACCAACGAGATGCCAAACAACATGAAGTACATCTTACGATTATTTTTATTGCTCGCTTGTGGCTGGGTGAGCCTTTCCGTTCTCGCTCAGCCGGGTAATCCATCTATATTGCTGCGCAATGTCTCACTCCCCGATGAGGCCACCGGCGCTTATAAAACGGTTAACGTTTTAGTCAGAGACAACAAACTCGACATCATTACCGAAGATCTTATTCCTCTGGATGAGGCCGATGAAGTGTACGACGCTGCCGGAGGAGTCATTCTCGGCCAGCTGACTCTGGGCGGTGAAGCCAGCTTCATGGTTCTGGATGGCGACCCTCGCAAGGATATCGACATCCTTCTGGACACTAAAACGCATGCCACCTTCGCAATGCGACGCGGTGAAGTCGTTCGCAATCGCTTTGTAATGATGCTGGAAGAAACACCCGAGGAAAAAAAACGTACGCAAGGTGGCTGGCTGGCCTATGCACCACCCCCACTGGCCGTGCCTCTTGACTACACCAACACGAACAAGTGGAATCGCTTCGACACACGTTTTGTATCCGGCATAGCAGCGGGCGCGCTGGCACTGGATCGACAGACCTGGGTCGACCAGGACAACGCAAGTAGAAATCAGGTCGGCGACCTCGACGAATTTGAGGGTGGCGAGATTAGAGCGTTGCGCTTCGGCGCGGTAGGCACCATCAATTTCGACAAGCCCTGGATTTGGACACTGTTTGGGGCGACCCACGCTTTTGACCAGGGTTTCGACAGCCAGGAAGACGACGACTTCACCTTCTTTGATGTACGCCTGGATATCCCACTGTGGCAAAAGGCCAGTTTTTCGATCGGCAAACAAAAAGAGCCCATATCGATGGAGAGGATGATGGGAATGACAGACATGCCACAGCAAGAGCGCTCAGCCGTGGCTGACGCCTTGTTGCCCTCCCGAAATATTGGCCTGGTGATGGCCGGCAGTCTGTTCAACGATCGCCTGGCACTCGCTGCCGGTGGATTCAATAATTGGTTGGACAAGGACCAGCCCAACTCATTCAGTGATAATTCGACCCAGTATGTTGGCAGGGCAACCTGGGTCCCCTACCAGTCAGACAACGAAAGTACACTGCTACACCTTGGCGCTGGCATTCGCTACTCAGATACCGAAGAAAAGTTCGCGATTGCCACAGAGCCGGAGTTCAACCAGTCGCCCGATTTCATCAGCACCGACACCCTTTTGGCCGACGGGGCCGATACTTATCAGGCCGAGGCCTCGCTGCGCTCCGGGCCATTTTGGCTGCACAGTGAGTACATTGAAAGCCAGATTGATAATCCGCTACTACTGGACCCGACAGCCCGTGGTTACCATGTAACGGCCTCATGGCTAATGACCGGAGAGGTGAGGCCTTATAACAAGCGAGTGGGTATCTTCGGCAAAATACCCATCTCCCGAACAGTGCACCAGAATGGCTGGGGTGCCTGGGAAATCAGTGCCCGCTATAGCAACTTTGACGCCAATGACGGGCGCCTGTTCGGCGGTGAGCTGGATATCTGGTCTGCGGGTATCAACTGGTGGCTCTCGCCCTACTTCAACGTCAACATGAATTATCGCTATATCACGCTGGAAGACGGCGATGGTATTGAAGGTACCAGCCAGGGCTTCAGTACAAGACTATTGCTGATACTGGAGTAACGGCTGAGCGATCCGCCGACCAAGAGTAAGGTCAGCGGCTAACCCCATTGTGAGCTAGGCCGCGGCGACCAGCATTTCCTCGATAAAGTCGATACGGTCCTGCCCGAAGAAAAACTCATCTCCGACGAACATCGTCGGCGCACCAAATGCGCCTCTGGCTACCGCTTCGTCAGTGGATGCTACCAGCGCAGCTTTGACCTCCGGGTCCTGGGTGGCCTGCAGTATCGCCTCACCATCCAGGCCGGCATCGGCAAGTACTTCAGCAATAACAGCCGGGTCGCCCAAATCTTTCTCCTGCTGCCACATCGCACTAAACGCTGCTTCGATAAAAGCATCTGCGCAGCCCATGCGCTGCGCCGCGACTGTACCTCGCATCATGGTCAGGCTGTTGATGGGAAAATGTGGATTGAAATTGAGCTCTACACCATAGCGGGCGGCGAATCGCGGCACATCCTGCTCCAGCATATATTTGCCTTTAGCAGGAATGGCGATGGGAGTAGTGTTCCCTGTCGCTTTAAACACCCCACCCAAAAGCATTGGCTTGTAAACAATGTCCAGACCGTACTTTTCCTGCAACTGCCGCAGACGGTGATAGGCCAGAAAGGCCGTGGGACTGACAATATCAAAATAGAAATCGACGCTTGTTGCCATAATAGTTTCCTCTTTAAAGATTTAATAAATTCAGCTTACCAGCGCTCGCTCCAGGGGCGAACATCCAACTCAAACGTCCATGCATTGCGCGGCTGATCGTAAAGTTGCACATAGTTGTTGGCCAGGTCGTCAGGGTTAACGATCCCATCGCTGGCCTTGAGCTTTGCAGCATCGGGAAAGTTTTCCATGATCCAGGCGGTATCCACCCCTGCATCTATAACTATGTGTGCCACATGTATATTTTTAGGACCCAGTTCTCTCGCCATACTTTGGGCAAGGGCGCGTAGCCCATGTTTGGCACTGGCAAAGGCCGCAAAGCCCGCGGCTCCGCGTACACTGGCCGTTGCACCGGTAAACAGAATTGTCCCGCGCTCCCGCGGCACCATATGACGAGCTGCTTCGCGTCCCACAAGAAATCCGGCGAAGCAAGCCATCTCCCAAATCTTGTGAAACTTGCGGCTGTCAGTCTCCAGTATTCCCATGGGCACATTCGCACCCACATTGAAAACCACGACATCCAGTGGTCCGATTTCGGTTTCTATCTTTTCGAACAATTCTGTCACCGCGGTTTCACTGCGCGCATCGCAGGCAAAGGCATGCGCCTGATGACCGGCAGTTGCAAGCTCACTCATCAGGCCATCGAGCTTCTCTACATTGCGCCTGGCGGCACAGACCACCAAGCCGCGCTCGGCGAATTTGCGCACGATGGCGCTGCCTATCGCGTCACCGGCGCCAACGACAAGCGCCACTGCGGGTCTGGTTTCCATCTTTGTTCACCTTGAACGACACATTGGTTCCAATATAGAACTAAATAATTACATTTACAAGATTCTCGCAGCTCGGGTCTTTCGAAATGACAAATACCGCAAACTTGCTAAAGTCGAAGGTAGCCAACCCTCTCTGGAGATTTATCTGATGCTTGATGCCGGAAAACTGCACGCGGCCGAAGCGGCCTTTCTCGCGCAATTCCCACAGGGCTTCGCCGACCCGGAAATGGCTAAGATCGGTAAAAAACATCGCATGACCCCCATGATCGAGTTCGCACGCGAAAGCTTCAGCGACAAGGCCCTCCAAGGAAATGTTCACCTCGCGGCAGACAATATGGTCAAAGCCGTATCGCGCTCCTCCATGGTGTCGTTATTTGAAAAGCCCAAATTCAGGGATTTCGTCAAAGCCATGGACGAGCACGAAAAAGCGTTTCTGGTAAACGCGCTGCGACAACAGCTTCATGGCAAGCAGGCAGGAGGATTTGAGGCGATGATTGATATTCTGAAAACGGGCAAGCTGGCAAAATGGAGCCTGAGCACGATTATCCCCGCCTACTACAAGCCCACAAGAGAAGTGTTCGTAAAACCCACAACAGCAAAGGGCATACTCAAGTTCTTTGATATTGCCGACCCTGTGTACCACCCCACTCCCACCTGGGAGTTTTATCGCAAGTACCGCAAATTGATTAACGATGGGAAGAAAGAGGTGAGTAAATCACTGTCGCCATCTAATGCGGCATTCTCTGGTTTTCTGATGATGACGGTGCTGCCCGGGCGCTGATACTCGGCACGAGGATTATTTGAAGACGATCGTTTTATGCTCATTGAGCAACACCCTATGCTCACAGTGCCAGTTCACCGCCCGCGCCAACACCTGACACTCAACATCGCTGCCACGCCTGACCAATTCCTCGGCGCGATGAAAGTGCTCTACCCTCTGCACGTCCTGCTCAATGATGGGGCCTTCGTCCAGGTCGGAGGTCACATAGTGCGCGGTCGCACCGATAATCTTTACGCCGCGGTCAAACGCCTGATGGTAGGGCTTGGCACCCTTGAAGCTAGGTAGGAAAGAGTGATGGATATTAATCGCCCGCCCGGCCAGCGCCTCACACAAGTCGCTGGATAGAATCTGCATGTACCTGGCCAGCACCAACAGATCGACCCCCTGCTCCTGCATCAGGCTGAGTATTTTCTTTTCCTGCTCAGCCCTGGTCTCTCCAGTGACCGGGAGGTGGTGGTAAGGCACACCAAAGGACTCGGTTTTCTTGCGCATATCGTCGTGATTTGAAACAACCCCGACAACATCGCCAGACAAGGTACCCGCCTCCCAGCGATACAGTAGGTCATTCAGACAGTGCCCTTGCCTGGATACTGCCAGCATAATTTTGGGCCTTTCATCGACGTCATAAATGGACCAACTGATGTCAAACTGCGCTTTCATTGCATCAAGCTTGCTCTCAAGCAATGAAAGTGCGGAGACACCGTCGCCAACAGAAAAGGCAATGCGCAAAAAGAACCGGCTCGAACCATCATCACCAAACTGGGCGGCCTCGGTGACGTTGGCATTCAGTTCCAGCAAGGTGCCCGAGATACCGGCAATTACGCCAGGAATATCCAGGCTATTTGCCGTTAGAATGTAGCGCTGCTGATTATTTACCACCTGCCTATCCCTTGTTTTCTATCGTTACGAAGCGGCTGTGCGTCGCGGATACACGAGCTTGCACGCCGCATTGCCTCTGACCAGCTACTTACTTGTTAGCTACTGGCTAGACCCTGTTTGTTTTCCTATACTGACCCCATGCAAACATTAATAGCAACGCTAGTCGCCTGGGGGCCCGTCTTCTTCGGTGGCCTGATTTTCGCACCCATGTGGTCCGCCGCACTGGGCATAAGCTTGCCCATTACCATGACCATTGGCGTGGTCTGGGGTTTGATCGCCAAGCACAGGGGGCGCTGGCTATGAGTATGTCGGAGGAACGGGCAATTGCCCAGAAGTACATCGGCGATTTCCCGCTGTTTATGGTGATATGGGGCTTGGGCGGCTTTGCCCTCTGGCTGGCTTTGTTTCCGCTGGTTCACCTTGGCTATTTACCGCTTTGGGCTGGCTTCGTCTTATCGCTAATTGTGCTCTCCTATTGTTACCTGCCCAGCCACGAAGCCGAGCACGGCAATATTGGCAGGCCCAATAGCCGTTGGCGATGGCTCAATGAGTTCATCGGTCACACCTCTATGTTCCCCATCCGCATCCCTTATACATTGCACCGGGCCATTCATCTCAAGCATCACGCCTATACCAATGACGATACGAAAGACCCTGATATCGGCATGCGCGCAAGCTCAGTATGGCAGGCAGCGTATCACTCATGGCGCGGCAGGCAGCCAGATAGCCTGGGCGGTCTGACACCCGATGTACTTGATGACAATGAACAAAAGGACAAGCTTGTTTGGGAAGGCTTTCTGGTGACCCGGCTGTGGTGGCTGTGTCTTCTGGCATTGTGCTGGACGGGCTTTGCACTGGAAGCACTGATGCTGTGGTGGCTGCCTCTGCAAATCGCCATGATTTATACTCAAATCACGCTGTCCTGGGCACCGCACCATCCGATGAAAGAACAGGGCCGCTATCGTGACACTCGAATCTGGAAGTCACCACTGGGGACAATACTGTCGTCTGGAATGGAGTATCACTTTATACACCACCTGTTCCCATCAATTCCCCTGAACAAACATCCGGCAGTCTACCGCGAGCTCAAACCGCTGCTCTTAGCCGAGGGCATGAGAGTAGACGGCAACCTTTGAGCCCGGCCTGTCAGTAAAACTCTGCTCGCTATGCTTGAAAGGCATCGGCGTGAATGTCACGCAGGTCGCGTTTCAGGATCTTTCCAGAGGGGTTGCGTGGCAACTCATCGACAAAAATTATCTTTTTGGGCACTTTAAAGCCGGCTAACAATGTAGCGCAATGCGCAATCACGGTCTCTTCCGTCAGGCTTTTATCGGCTTGAGTGACGATTACCGCTGTCACCGCTTCAATCCAGTGCTCATGCGGCAAGCCGATCACCGCGACTTCGGCTATATCGGCTAACTGATAAACAGCTTCCTCGACTTCTCGGCCAGACACGTTTTCACCGCCGGTCTTGATCATATCCTTCTTGCGATCGACAATCGTGATGTAGCCCTCGTCATCGATAGTGGCGAGATCGCCGCTGTGAAACCAGCCTCCGGCGAATGCTTCTGCGGTCCGTTCCGGGTCCTTGTAGTACTCGCTTAGTAACTGCGGTGAGCGATGCACAACCTCCCCTATCTCACCAACTGCCACCTCCTGGCCGTCATCATCGACAATTCGAGTCTCCACATTCAGTACGGGTCGGCCCGCAGATCCAGGCTTACGCAACTGGTCCGCCGGTTTAAGAATCGTTGCCACTGGTGCAATCTCGGTTTGACCGTACAGGTTCCAGAGCCTTATCTGCGGAATGCTGTGCTGTATTTTTTTCATAATTTCGACCGGCATGATCGCCGCACCGTAATAGCCTTTGCGCAGTGCCGATAGATCAGTTTGCTCAAACTTCGGGGAGTTGAGCAGGGAAATCCAAACCGTGGGCGGCGCAAAGAAAGTACTGATTTTCTCGCGCTCCAACAGGGACAGAAGGTTTTCCGGGCTGGGATCGTCAGTAATCACATTACTTCCACCAACCTGAATCGAAGGCCCGAGGAAGGCGTCCAGTTGCGCGCAATGGTATAGCGGCATTGAGTGGAGGTGGCTATCCTCCTCTGTAATCTCGGCATCGACAAGACAACTGGCATACTGCCAAATTATTGCCGAGTGGGTCAGCACGGCGCCCTTGGGCGCAGACTCCGTCCCGCTGGTGTAGATGATCTGGGCCGGCGAGTTCGCACTTAAGCCCGGTGCAGCTGGGAGCGGTGTTGAGGAGTACAAGTCTGAAAATGGCATCATCCCTTCCGGCGTCGCCACCCCCTCTTCGCTGGCCATCCACACACTGTGCTCAAGGTCCGGGCATAACGCGGGAAGCTGACTGGCGTTGTCCAGTTCATCTTTGCCCACAAGCAGCAGCTTCGATTCACTGTGGCCAACGATGTAGCCCGCCTCCTTCGCATTCAGCATAAAATTGACCGGCACTAACAAGGCACCCGCCGCGGCCACGGCATAGCGTGCCAGCGCAAAAGTTGCTGAGTTCCGTGACAATATCGCTACACGATCACCCGGAGACACGCCAAGCTCACTCAAGCCGCCCGCAACCTGGGTGCAGCGTTGATAAAACTCACTATAGCTCCAGTGCACGTCACCCTCGCTTATGGCGGTTTTATCCGGATGCCGAGCAGCGGTTCGACGCAGCGTATCTATCAGGGTCTGGCTGGAAACATCTGTCGAATTCATATGTTATGGATCTCTTATTTATCAAGCTACCAGACCGGAGTCTCAGCGCAATTTATGAAGCATTCACTTGGCTTAGCAATCACTTTATAGTCTAGATAAGCCCGCGGCGAAAGTGCTGCGGGTACAGGCTGACAAAGTAAGACATTAATCATGTATGCAATGTTTATCGACGAAACCGGTGGTCCAGACGTACTAACCTACGGTGAAATACCGACGCCGTCACCTGGACCGGGAGAACTTTTAATCAAGGTCGCCTATGCCGGCGTCAATCCCGCGGACTGGAAAAATCGCCAGGGCTTGTTGGCAGCATTCAGGCCCTACACGTTCCCCTGCGTTATCGGTTTTGACGCCGCTGGTACCGTCGCCGAAACAGGAACAGGCGTGACTGGCTTTAAAGTCGGGGATAAGGTGTTCACTCCCACCAACCACGGTCGGGGTAGCCAGGGTAGCTACGCTGAATATGTCGTTGCAGACGATCATCTCGTGGCACACTTACCTGCGGGCCTTGGGCTTGATTTGGCAGCCGCCCTACCAATCGCCGCACTTACCGCGTGGCAAGCCCTCTTCGACCGAGGCGCACTGCAACAAGGTCAGCAAGTGATGATTCACGGTGGTGCCGGCGGACTGGGTGGCTTCGCTGTCCAGTTTGCCCGTTGGGCTGGCGCAAAAGTAGCTGCCACTTGCAGCACTCGCAATGTCGAGTATCTCAAAAGTCTTGGTGTTGACCGGGTCATTGATTATCAGCGCGAGGATATCGCAGCGGCAATCGCCGACTGGACAACGGCAGGGCTGGATCTGCTGGTGGATGCCGTCGGTGTCAGCACACTGCCTGACTCACTGATACTGGTAAAACACGGCGGCACTCTGGTCAGCATCCCCACACTGGTCGACGACCCGGATCCTGAGGTGGCCACACAGGCCGCGCTAGCGCGGGGAGTTACTCATATTTTTTCAACGATGGACGATCAGAACTGTGCCCCCGCTCTGGAGAAAATTGCCGGGCTGCTGGTGTCCGGGGACATCACCGCCCCCCCTGTTCGCCAGTTTCCCCTGCAGGAAGCAGCAGAAGTACATCAAATTATCCAGTCAGGGCACAATCGCGGGAAGTTTGTGCTGAAGGTTGGGAACAGCTAACGCAAGGGAGTATTCTTGAGACTCCCAAATGCCCTTTGTCCGCTGAACGCGGGCTAGTAGCCATCACGAAAGCCGGCACCCGCTCACTGATATATTTTTTCAAGGTCAGTCACAATGAACACCACAGCCTCTCCTTTTGATCAGGTCACCATCGGCGCACTGACACTGCGTAATCGTTTCATAAAGTCTGGCGCCAATGAGGCCATGTGCCTGGACGGTCGGCCAACCAAAGCCCTGGTAAAACACCACTGCGAACTCGCCAAAGGCGGTGTGGGCATGACCACGGTCGCCTATATGTCCGTCGCCCCTGAGGGTCGCACGCTACCCAATCAGATCTGGATGCGCCCGGAAATCAGTGATGACCTCAAGGCGTTAACAAGCGCGGTGCACGCTGATGGCGCTGCAATTTCGGCCCAGATTACCCACGGCGGCTCTTTTGTCACCGGAATGAAAGTCAAAGGCCGTACCATCAGCTCCTCTTCGGGCTTTAATCCCGCTGGCATGCTGAAGGGAAACTTTTTCCAGCGCGCAATGACGCCCGAAGATATGGACAGGGTGATCAGCGAATTTGTCGCGGCCGCGCGCCTTGCCCGCGATACCGGCTTTGATGCCGTCGAGTTGCACATGGGTCATGGCTACCTGCTGAATCAGTTCATTTCGCCTCTCAACAACACGCGTGAGGACGAATACGGCGGCAGTGCGGAGAATCGTGTGCGCTTCCCCGCTCGTGTGTTGGCGGCGGTAAAAGAAGCTGTTGGTGACACCACCGCGGTGTTGGCAAAAATCAATGTAGCCGACGGTACCCGCCGGGGAGCAAAAATCGAAGACGGCATTGTAACTGCCAAGGCGCTGGAAGCGGCTGGAGCAGACATGCTGGTACTCAGCGGCGGCCGCAACGTAGAGTCCACCTGGTTTATGTTCGGCAGCCAAATGAATCGCCTGGAGATCAGCAAAGTATTAAAGCAGCAGAAAGAGTGGATCACCGCGTTCATGATGAAAGCGGCGGCATCTCGCGAGCCGGAAGTCACCTTCAAGGAAATGTATTTTCTTGAATATTCGCGCCAAATTCGTGAAGCCGTCCAATTACCGCTGGCTTACCTGGGTGGCATCAAGTCGCTGGCCAACGCCGAGCAGGCCGTTGCCGAAGGTTTCGATTGTCTGGTGATTGCCAGGGCGCTGCTTCACGAGCCGGCACTGGTCAACAAGTTTCGCAGTGGAGAACTCACCCAGTCTGGCTGCGATAACTGCAATGGCTGCGTTGCCTATATTTACCACCCAGCGGGCACCCGCTGTGTCTGGCATCCGCCCAACGATCTGAAACTGAACCAACAAACGGCCGCAGCAGAAGCCTGAACATTCCGGAGTAACGATCATGGCGCCAGCAGAAAACAAGCGAGTGGTTGTTATAGGCGCTGGCATGGCCGGCATCCTGGCGGGCATCAAATTACAGGAAGCCGGCTTTAGTGACATCGCTATTTACGAAAAAGCCGACCGCGTAGGTGGCACATGGCGAGAAAACACCTATCCCGGCCTGACCTGCGATGTGCCCTCGCACCATTACACTTACAGCTTTGAGCGCAACCCCGACTGGAGCAGGCATATGTCCCCGGGGCCAGAGATACAACAATACTTTGAGCGCACCGCCATAAAGTATGGTGTAGACAAATTGCTGCACTGCGGGCAACAGGCCACCAGCGCACAGTGGCACAACGGCCAATGGCACCTGGAGTTCGAGGATGGCCATAGCGACGTTGCAGACATACTCATTGCCGCCACAGGAGTACTGCACAAGCCCAAGTATCCCTCGATTGAGGGTATAGAAAATTTCAAAGGCAGTTGCTTTCACAGCGCACGCTGGGACCACTCAGTAGAACTCGCAGGCAAACGCGTCGGTGTGATCGGCAATGGTTCAACCGGTGTTCAGCTGGTTTCAGCGCTGGCCGATAAAGTGGCAACGCTGGAACACTATGTGCGCAGCCCGCAATGGATAATGCCTGTAGAGAATGGACACTTCTCTGAACAGGAACAACAGGCGTTCCGCGATCCCGCTGTATTAAAGGCCGCGATGCACTTCGAGGAGTACAACGCCGCAGTGGAGCGCTACACCACGGCCATCGTCGACATGGATTCCGAAGGCGCTAAAGAAATGGGCGCTATATGCCTCGCCAATCTGGAGCAAAACGTAACCGACCCTGTGCTAAGGGAAAGGCTGCGACCTGACCATGCCCCGCTATGCTATCGCCTGATTTTTTCACCCGACTATTATCAAGCCATACAGCACCCAAATGCCGCGCTGGTCACAGAAGGTATTTCGGCCGTGGAAGAAAATGGTATCCGCACGGCAGACGGCACGCTGCATGAGCTAGACGTCATTGTATTGGCAACCGGGTTCTGCCCGGATACGTTTATGCGTCCTATGACCTTCACTGGTAGAAATAGCACAGACCTCGAGAGCCTGTGGTCCGACGGGCCCAAGGCCTACCTCGCCGTCACTCTCCCCGAGTTTCCCAACTTCTTTATGCTCAACGGACCGAATGGCCCGGTGGGCAATTTCTCGCTTATCGATATCGCTGAACTGCAGTGGAATTACATCTCCCAGTGTATCGACAAGCTGGTCAGTGGCGAGGTGGACGAAATATCCCCGTTACCTCAGTCGATGACGGACTTTGAAGCGGAACGCGTTGCGGCTGCCAAAAAGACAGTATGGTACAAGGGCGGCTGCAAAAGCTGGTATCTGGACAAAAACGGTATACCCAGTAGTTGGCCGTGGACCTATTCGCGTTTCGCCAGTGCCATGGCACAGCCTGACTGGACAGCCTTTGACTGTGTCACTCACGGGAATCACGCCAAGCCTTAGCCTTGACGCTCAAGCCTCGCCTATCGGACATACCCGACCAAGCAGCGTTTCGTTTCTGGGCAACAAGCTTGACGCCTACGCGTATACCGACATTTCTCCTATACTGCAGGACACCGCAACAGAACTCATCAGAGCAAAGAGACCGTTAAATGCAACGAATATTAATTACCGGCGCCAACAAGGGCATAGGCCTGGCCATCGCGCGAGGTGTTCTTCAGCACAGTAACGACACACACGTAATCCTGGGCAGCCGGGATTCTCTGCGCGGCAAGGCTGCGATTGAAACGTTGGTGGACGAGCAGCCAGAATGGGCAGAACGGCTGACACAGCTGGATTTGGATGTGACAGACGCAGACTCTGTAACGCAGGCGGCGAAACAGCTAAGCGCACATTTTTCTGACCAGCAATTCCCCCTTTACGCCCTCGTGAATAATGCGGGGATAGGGCTTGGGTCTGCAGAGCCAAGGCCGGTGTTTGATGTCAACGTGCAAGGGATACGACGCGTCTGCGAAGCCTTTATACCTTTGCTGGATCAGGCCGAGGGCCGAGTGGTCAATATCACATCAGCCGCGGGCCCCAAATTCGTCTCGGAGTGCCCTGAAGACCTGCGCGACTTTCTCACAGACCCTGGAATCGAATGGGCTGATCTGGAGAGCCGGATGAATGAATATCTCGATGCTGACACCGGCAGCCTATCGGACCAGGGGTTGCGCAATGAGGACGCCTACGGCCTATCCAAGGCCTGTGCCAACAGTCTTACATTGTGGCTGGCACGAGAGAACCCAAACCTGAAGATCAACGCCTGTACCCCCGGTTGGATTGACACCGACCTCACCCGCTATCATGCTGAGGCCAGCGGCAAGTCTGCCACCGAGTTGGGTATGAAGTCTCCTTCGGATGGTGCACGCTCAGCACTGCACCTGTTGTTCGAGACACTTGAGGGAAATGGTCGCTATTACGGCAGTGACGCCGTTCGCAGCCCACTGGATGCTTATCGTGCACCAGGCGACCCACCCTTTAACGGTTAGGAATCAACTGCATAGACATCAGCCAGGAGTAAGTCGTTATGAGTCGTATCAGCAAAATACCGGTGCAGCACTGGGACCCTGAATTAGTCGCTATGACTGCCGGCGACACTGCCACCGATATCGAACAGGGCATCACCCGAATGCTGGCCCACAGTCCCGAGATCGCCAAGGGCGCGATAGGCTTTGGCGCAGCGCTTGCCATGAATCGAACACTGCCTGAGAGGCTTATAGAACTTGTTCGTTTACGGGTGGCGTTTCACAACCAGTGCCGCAGCTGCATGGCCATTCGCTACTCCAGCGCTGCCAATGATGTTGATGAGAATCTGGTGTGCTCGCTGGAGAAACCCCAGGAAGCGGATGACCTGACACCAGAGGAGCGCGTTGCTCTGGATATTGCTGATCGCTTCGCAGGCGACCATCTTTCAATCACAGATGAGCGATTTGCAGAACTTAGGGAGCACTTTGACGAAGCGCAAACCATGGAGTTGCTGATGCATCTGGCGCTCTATGTTGGTATGGGCAGGCTGGCGGCAACGCTGGACATGACCGAAGAGCTGCCGCAAGCCTTCCAGGCAAACTTTGGCGAAACCATCACCCCATGGGGCAAGGAACCCATCAACGTTCGCTAGCGCCGTATAAACTGCCCTCAAACCCGGCGCCATGCGCCGGTTAGAACACTGTCAATCGAACCGAGTTAATCGCCAGCGCGAGCAGACAGAGACTGGATAACAGAAAAAGCCCGAAGCGCACTGGGACTGTGTTTACCAGCCCCTGCCAGAGGCTGTGAAGTACGCGAAGCCCGCAATAGGCCCAGGCCAAGTTGGTATTGAGCGTAGAGGTATCGCCCGCCACCGCCAATATCACGACCACCGCATAGAACAGTGTGGGCTGCTCCATCAAGTGTGTGTAATTGTGTGACTTCCAGTTAACCCTGTCAGGCATGGCATCCTGCACGTCCTGATAGCGGCCGCCGGGCGCAGATTTCGTCAGGTCAACACCAGCCTTTTTAAATGCCGGGATTCGGGTACCCATCACCCAGAACATTACAACCATCGACCAGAAGACCAGCATCGCCGCTGGCGCGAGAATAGGCGCAGACATTTCTAACCCTCCAAATTGCGAGCCTTAATAGTGGCCCCCCGTAAGTGCCAAGTCAAAGCGGCCGTTGGGGCTAATCTGGTTCAGCGCTGAACTCGCTCTTAAGCGCATTCAGCAGGGTAATCAGCAATTGCGTATCTGGCTGATAGATCACCGGACTGATACGCTCCATCTTGCCCGCACAACGACTACTGATCGCTGCCGCCACTTCCTGAGGCGTACCAACAACAGCAAAGGCGGATAACATTTCATCAGTAACCGACGCTGCCATTTCCATCCACTTGCCTTCTCTGGCCAGTGTCGTCCATGTTTGTTGCATCCCCTCCCACCCGTGCACAGTGAGCACCGGCAGATACGCTGGCGTAGAGCCATAAAAGGCAATCTGGTTCCGCGCAGAAAAAATTGCTGCCTCCAATTGTTCATCGTCGCAGCCCGTGGCAGTAATCAACTGCGCCGATATCGTAAAGTCATCACGAGACTTCCCGCTGCGCTCCAGACCGCTGTTTAGATTGGGCAGTGACAATTCGTCGAACGACCGCGCGCTGTGGAAGGGGTGTACAAAATAGCCGTCGGCAACCTCAGCGGCCGCCTCAGTCATTTTAGGCCCCACACCGGCCATAAATATTTTGGGCATACCATAGGGGTTAGGGCCGGGGCTGAATGTTGGATTCATCAGGGTGTGCTGATAGTACTCTCCCTCAAACCTGAGCTTGTCACCCTCCTCCCAGCTTCGCCAGATCTCCTTTATCGCCAACACGCTTTCGCGCATACGCGTAACGGGTTTCCCCCATGGCATGCTAAAACGGCGTTCCACATGTGCCTTAACCTGCGTGCCAAGTCCAAGGATGAAACGCCCCTTTGACAGCAACTGTAAGTCGTTGCCCAAGTAGGCCAGGCTCATAGGATTGCGCGCAAAAGCCACAGCAATCGATGTCATCAGATCCATGCTCTCGGTTTTCATCGCCGCAGCAGTCAGTGTAATAAAGGGGTCACTCTGCCCCTCGAAGCTATAGGCGCCGTCAAAACCGGCGGCTTCGAGCTCCGCCGCCATTTCACCTACGGTAACGGGGTCAAACATCAGTGAAGTATCAATTTTCATGGCTGGTCCTGTCCTGCGTTGTTGGTATTCAGAGAATCCAGTAATGGGGGTCAGTCGAGCCCAGCTGGCCAGTTATCGGAAACGCTGGATTGCCAATTCGGGCTTCGCCGCTCGAAGTAAGCTAATCCACCCTCCATAGCATCAGGCTGCGCAAGCGAGTGATGCAGCATGCGCGTTTCCAGCCCCACAAAGTCCTGCAGTGACATCGCCTGTGCTTTGCCGAGTAATCGTTTGTGAATCCCCATCACCAATGGAGAACAGTTGTCTGCCATATCACGGGCAATATCCATTGCAGCTGGCAAAACCTGCTCAACCGGCAAGCAACGACCAGCCAGCCCCCAGTCACAAGCCTGTGCGCCGGTCAGCGTGTTGCCGCGAACAACCAGCTCAAACGCCCGCTCCATTCCAATCATGCGCGGAAGAATATGTTCCACGGCGAAGTCAGCCACCACGCCACGGCGATTTTGTAAAAAGCCGTACTTCCCCTCTTCCGCCACAATGCGGATATCCGCCTGCAGTGCAATACCCAAACCGACTCCAACCGCATGACCGTTCAGCGCTGCGATCACAGGCTTGCGAACATCCCACCCCTGAAAGCTCAAAGGACAAGAGCTGAAATCCATCTCGCCGGCGGTCTTGAAGGTATCGCCATCGCTGCGCATTTCAGCGCCGGCGCAAAATGCCTTACCCGAGCCGGTAAGCACTACAACCTTTACCTGATCATCTTCATCGCAGCAGCGATAGGCCTCACCAAGGCCATCCATCATGCCGGAGGTGAATGTGTTCATCTGGTCAGGTCGATTGAAGGTAATTACGGCAATACCGTCTTTGATTTCGAAAAGAATATCGTCGCTCACGCTGGCTATCCTGCGGGTCTAAATAGAAGCGTTAGAGCATAAACGCTGCCCTACCGGCAGCAATGTTGCCTGCGGTCACGGGGGCTTGACGAAAAACAACAAACACCCGCGTTTGTGGTCTATCCTTCATACAAAGCAACCACTAAACGAGCAACAGGAAACCATCATGGATATCATGCAAGTCGCCGCCCAACTAATTTCCGACAAACTTGGACTGGATGTCGATTCCGACACCATTACCAGCGCACTCTCCGGCCTTTTGGGCGACGGCAAGGGCGGCATAGACCTCGCTTCGCTCACCTCCAAGATGGCCTCTAACGGCGACCTTGGCGGGTTAGTCAGTAGCTGGCTGGGCGATGGTGCAAACTCGGCAATATCCGCCGACAGCATCATGAGCTTATTTGGAGAGGGTGAGGTATCGAGTTTTGCTTCCAAACTGGGTACTGACAGTACTTCGGCTGCGGGCGGTTTGGCCGATGTTTTACCCCAGCTTGTGGATCAAGCCAGCCAGGGCGGCTCTTTACTGGAATCTGCTGGCGGGTTGGGTGGACTGATGGGCGCCGCCAGTTCCTTCCTCAAGTAACTGCGGGAAAGTAATAGTCAACGCAATGGCCCGCCTGCCCGTAAACAGGTGGGCCATTCTCGCTGCTGATTAGCCGGAGCGCGCCAGACTGTCGCCAAGGCCAAACTGCTTCAACGCGGCACGGGCAATGGGTTCACCAAATTCCTGAACGAAGTGACCCGCCTCATCGACTCGCATGGGCTCGGGGCAGCCCCTGATTATTCCCTTGAGCTCCATCATTACCGGCTCGTTCAGCACGTTGTCCCTCATACCGATTGCCATGAAGGACTCCCCTTCCCACGATGAGGAGAAAAACTCGCGCGCCGCCTTGCCGTGTTCCACCCCACCCATGCTCGCGTCTACGGGCACCAGTTGTGGAAAGCGGCGCACACCGGCTTTATAGCGGTTATCGGGAAACGGCGCATCATAGGCCATCACATCAAAGAGGTTCATGGCTTCGCCGGCATCCAGCGCGATCAGACCACCCGTTGGCACCTCCGTTGCCATCGCGGCAAAACCTTTCCACATCGCAAACCCTTCCGACAACGGCTCACCTATTGGTATGCCGGTATTCATGACCAGTAATCGGTTAAAACGCTGGGGCATCGCCATGGGCAGGGTAAGTCCCAGAATCCCGCCCCAATCCTGGCAGACCAGGGCCACACCTTTCAGGTCAAGCCGCTCCACCAGTTGCAGCAAACTGTCACGGTGGAAGTCGAATGTGTAAGCGGCGTCATCTACCGGCTTGTCGGAGCGACCAAAACCGAACAGGTCGGGGGCTATCACCCGGCAACCGGCTTCTGTAAATACGGGCAACATCTTGCGGTACAGGTAGCTCCAGGTTGGTTCACCGTGAAGGCAGAGAAACACTGTCTCGGCGTCAGACGGACCCTCATCGATATAGGCCATGCGCAGTGACTCGAAACCGGGAAGGTCGTCGACATAGTGCGGCTGGTAGGGGAAGCCCGGCATGACAGAAAAACGGTCGTCGGGGGTTCTCAGTGCTTCAATAGGCATGCTTGGATCCTCAAATTAACTCTCAGGTGCCTGGTTAGTGCCGTTGAGCGGCCCAGGCGCCACCAAACGATAAAGGTAGCTGAGCATCGTCAGTCTCGCAATGACCTGGGCACAGCCTGATACCCAGCTATCACCTGTGAAAACGCGCTGAATTATTACCACTGCCCGGGGTCGACCTCAGGCCTGCAATGCTCTAGAGTGCGCCCCCGTTCGGCTTCCCTTTTAATCCTCGATAACGCCACCACCCTGGCAGGACATTTTCCGTGATCTCTACTGCAAACATCACTATGCAATTCAGTGCAAAGCCACTGTTCGAAGACATTTCAGTCAAGTTTGGCGATGGCAACCGCTATGGCCTGATTGGCGCCAATGGTTGCGGCAAGTCGACGTTTATGAAGATCCTGGATGGCAGCCTCGAGCCAACCACTGGCAATGTCTCCATCAGCCCCAACGAACGCGTGGGCAAGCTTAGCCAGGATCAGTTTGCCTTTGAGGAATACTCGGTGGTGGACACCGTCATGATGGGCCATGAGGAGTTGTGGGCCATCAAGGAAGAGCGCGATCGAATCTACGCCCTGCCGGAAATGTCGGAAGAAGATGGAATGAAAGTCGCGGACCTGGAAGTTCAGTTTGCCGAGATGGACGGCTACAGTGCCGAGAGTCGCGCCGGAGAAATCCTGATGGGCGCAGGTATTGCCCAGGAATTGCACTACGGCCTCATGAAGCAAGTGGCCCCCGGCTGGAAGCTACGCGTGCTGCTGGCCCAGGCATTGTTCTCTGACCCGGATATTCTGCTGCTGGACGAACCTACCAACAACCTGGACATTGATACGATTCGCTGGCTTGAGACGATTCTCAACGAGCGCAAAAGCACGATGATTATCATCTCGCACGACAGGCATTTCCTGAACGCGGTTTGCACCCATATGGCAGACATCGACTACGGTGAACTGCGGGTTTACCCGGGAAACTATGATGACTTCATGATTGCGTCTACCGCAGTCAGAGAGCGCCAGCATCTGGAGAATGCCAAGAAGAGTGCCGAAATAGCCGACTTGCAGCAGTTTGTCAGCCGCTTCTCTGCAAATGCCTCCAAAGCCAAGCAGGCCACTTCCAGAGCCAGACGCATGGAAAAGATCAAGCTGGATGACATCAAACCCTCCAGCCGGGTGAGCCCCTATATACGTTTCAAGCAGGAAAAAAAGCTTCATCGCCAGGCGCTTGTGTTGGACAAGCTTACCCATGGCTTCGACGATGAGACCTTATTCAAAAATGGCAGCATGATGATCGAGGCTGGTGCACGAGTGGCCGTGATCGGCGAAAATGGCGCGGGAAAGACGACATTTATACGCTGCCTGATGGACGAACTCACGCCTGAGGGCGGCAGTATCAAGTGGGCAGAAAACGCGAACCTGAGTTACTGCCCGCAAGACACAACTGATGATTTTGACAGCGACCTGAATCTGTTCGACTGGATGAGCCAATGGCGTAAACCCAGCCACGATGACCAGATAGTGCGCGCCACCCTGGGCCGCCTGCTGTTTTCTTCACACGACTTTGAGAAGAAAGCCAGGGTTTGCTCAGGGGGAGAAAAGAACCGTTTGTTGTTCGGCAAGCTAATGATGATGGACACCAATGTCCTGATTTTGGACGAGCCCACCAATCACCTGGATATGGAATGTATCGAGTCGCTAAACCTCGCCCTGGAGCACTATGACGGCACACTGATTTTCGTCAGTCACGACCGCGAATTTGTCTCCTCTCTGGCGACACGCATCATCGACATCAAGGACAGCGAACTGGTGGACTTTCAAGGTAGCTATGATGAATATTTGGCGAGCCAGCAGGCAGCCGAGCGGCTGGCGAACGCTTCGTAAGGCCTGCAAAATAATCGACCCGGATAAGCCCGGGTCGATCTGCCGAACCTGCTTACAGGGTGCCGATGTAAGCGGCGAGATTATCTATATCGGAGGAACCGAGCTGCGCTGCCTGGCTCCACATCAATGCGCTCTGACCACCAATTGTCTCTCCCGCCTTGTAACGGCTTAGTTTATCAACGATAGACTCCACGCTCTGACCTGCCAGCTGGGGACCAATACCTCCCTCCCCACCAGCACCATGACAAGCAATGCAACCAGCGTAGCCTGCTTTGCCCAGCTCTTCCGGTGATGCTTCTGCTCGCGCCGCCGCTGCCGCCGATGCCACAGCAACCACGCCACCGGTTTCCTGCTTCCACTGCTCATAGCACTCGCCATAACATCCGTGATTATCACGTCCGTCGTAATCATTTGCCTGCATCGCCCATAGCGGCAAGCCAAATGCAAAACAGGTAAAAAGCAGGATCGTAGTTGTTGTTGAATTCACGTAATACTCCTTTGGGTTCACGAAGGAGATACGCGTTAGAGGCTGGCCCGGTTCAGGCGAACCCGGCTAAAAAGCAGGACCAAAGTTGTACAGCTCCAAGCTCTCAGGCGGTGTCTATGAAACTACGACACGCTTTCAGCAGCTGATCTATATTTGCATTGGACACATCCTGGTGAAACACCCACCGTGTGCCTGAAATCCGTATACCAGCATTCAAGAGATGTTGCTGCAGGGCATTCAAATCGATGCTGTCAGAAAGCATCACCATATTGGTCTGCGGCTGCGCCTCAAGGGGGAACCCGTCTAGCTCGGCCAGCGCCTCGGCTACGCTGCGGGCTTTTATGTGATCGTCTTGCAGACGAGTCACATTGTTTTTTAGCGCGTAGAGACCGGCAGCCGCCAAGATACCTGCCTGGCGCATACCCCCACCCAACATCTTCCGCCAGCGCCGTGCGCGTTGAATACTCTCTGCATCACCTACCAGCAGCGAACCTACCGGGCACGCCAAACCTTTCGACAGGCAAATAGATACGGTATCGAAATGCCTGCATATCTCGGCGACTGGCGCATCAAGAGCTACAGCGGCATTAAATACACGAGCTCCATCAAGGTGACGTAGCAGGCCGTGCCGTAAAGCCAAATCACAATAGCGCTGCAGATACTCCAGCGGCAGCACCTTGCCAGCCTGTGTATTTTCCAGGCAAACCAGCCGTGTTATTGCGAAATGGGCATCGTCAGGCTTAATGGCTTGCTCGATCGCTGCCAATGACAGGGTGCCGTCTGCTTCGAAAGGTAGGGGACAAGGCTGTATACCGCCCAGTACTGCAGCGCCGCCGCCTTCGTACATGTAAGTGTGTGCTGCCTGCCCAACAATATACTCGTGGCCTCGCTGGCAGTGGCTCAGCAAACCCATCAGGTTGGTCTGGGTGCCACTGGCGGCAAAGACAGCAGCTTCTTTGCCGGTCAGCTCAGCCGCGAAACGCTCGAGTTCATTTACCGTCGGGTCCTCGCCATACACATCATCGCCGGTTACGGCGTTGAGCATGGCGTCACGCATCTCCACCGTGGGCTGAGTGACGGTATCGCTACGTAAATCAATCATCGATAAAAATCCGTTGAGAGCGGGGCTAATAAGAACGCTATTTTTGCCAG
Source organism: Halieaceae bacterium (assembly GCA_039964455.1). Lineage (GTDB taxonomy): Bacteria > Pseudomonadota > Gammaproteobacteria > Pseudomonadales > Halieaceae > CALJFL01. The sequence goes on from JBDVXK010000024.1 coordinate 70,920, forward strand.
ATTTTTGTGCCTTAAATTAAAGCCCAGCATTGGCACTCATCCTGGCTGACTACATGCAGAGTGTCAGCTTCAGTTTGCCTACTCCGAGGCCGAGTAAACCTGCTCGCCTTCCTTGTAGGTAGCTACCACATCAATATCCTTGATGTCCGCAGCGTCGACCGTAAGCGGGTTGCCGTCGAGAATAACAAAGTCTGCCAACTTGCCTGTCGACAAAGACCCTTTTCTGTCTTCCTCGCCGTATTGCCAGGCACCGTCAAGCGTGATGGCTTTCAGCGCCTGCCTTGGCGTAATCCTTTCATCAGGACCAATTAACTGCCCGCTTCGGGACAGGCGGTTTACTGCAGTCCAAATGGTGAAAAGAGGATCAAGCGGCGTTACCGCATAGTCACTGTGGTTAGTGAAGTGAATGCCCAATTCACTGGCGCTCTTCATCGGGCTTAGAAAAAACGCTCTCTCCTCCCCCAGGTTTGTTACATGAACATCACCCCAGAAGTAGGCGTGGTTGCTGAAGAACGAAGGCACCATGCCGTACTCGGCATAATCCTCCAGCTGATCCTGACGTATAAACTGCGAATGAATGATAACCGTGCGAGGGTCTTCCCCCGCAAGTGCTGCGTGCTTTTTGTGGGCGTCCAGCAACACATCCACTTCCGCATCGGCGTTGGCATGAACGAAGGCCCGCATACCGGAACCATAAATCGCCGCCAACAACGCATCCATATCTTCAGGCCCAACGATGGGTTCGCCGCGCCAGTCCGCCTCACCCGACAAGCCACCGGTCAGATAGGGCTTGGTAAAGAACGCTGTTTTGCCCTGCGGCGAGCCATCACCAACAATTTTTATGCCGGCAATTTTCAGGCGACCGTTGTAGTCAGCATAGGCGTTCATTTCTGCCGCAAACTGGGGGATTTCTTCAAATGACCCCAGGACCTCAAGGTCCAGATAGAAACTGCCACGTTCAGCTGCCACTTTAAAGTCGGCAAAATCACTGTAGTTCGTGAGGCCTTCCTGCATTGTGGTAATGCCATTGGAGGCGTAACGAACCTGCGCCAACCTCAGATTTTCTTCATGCTGTTCAGGGGTGGCAACGGGGATAGCGGCGACGGCGGGAAACCATGCTGTCTCCATTAACAGGCCCAGCGGCTCATTACTGCCCTCGCGGCGCACAATCACACCACCCGCAGGCGTTGGGGTATTTTCATCATAAGCAATCGCTTCAAACGCCCTGCTATTAAGAACGGCGCCGTGAAAAGACACATGAATCAACAACACAGGGTTGTCGGGAAAAGCAGTGTCGAGATCATCGCGTGTTAAATGACGGGCCTCCTCCAGGGTATCCTGATCGTAGCCATACCCTACCAGCCAGTCCCCAGGTGCCAGCTTATTGGTAATCGCCTGCTTGCCTAGCTCCGCGAGAATATCAGCCATATTGCTGACCTTACCTACCGGGGGCGCAGAAACATTAGCCCAGGTAGCAGAATTAACAGCCATTGAGAAATGACTGTGCCCGTCAATAAATCCCGGCGCCATTGTACGACCAGCCAGATCAAGGTACTCGGTATCAGCGCCAGCAAAAACTGCCACGTCCTCGGCAGAGCCAAGCGCCAGGATCTTGCCGTCTCGCACCGCTACGGCTTGCGGGTTTTCCAGGGCAGCATCCATGGTAATAATGGGGCCGCCACTGACAATAAGGTCTGCCAGCTCAGCGCGAGGACCACTGTCGCCTTGATTCATAGGGGCTTCGTCGGTCGATTTGGCGCAACCGGCTAGAGAGAGCACAGCAGCAATGAGCGCCACTAAGGACTGATGGGATGGACGAGATTTTTGCATTTTTGAACAGCCTGGTCAGGAGACAGGGCCCTAAGATAACAGCCTCGCGCTAGCGAGTCTCTCTGTTCAATCGATTGTTAATGCTGCACCGTTTGGCAACATGGGCAACTGGCTTGCGCGAGGGTCAAACCAGATCTTTAAAATGCTCTGGACTGAATCCACGATATTGCATGAACCGGCTGCGCTTGGCTTTTTGTTTTAGGTCCTCAGCGGGACCATCGCCATACTTGCGCGTCAAAACCGCCTGCGCACTGCCATACCAATCAAAGTTCTCGGCTTCCATTGCCTGCTGTATATCACCGTCGGGAACACCGCGCTGACGCATCTCCTGGCGAATACGCAAAGGACCGTGACCTCGGTTGAAACGCTGACGAACAAAACTTTCGGCGTAACGGGAATCTGACTGCAGGTTTTCTTCAACAAGGCGCTCCAGCTGCTGCTCAATTAGCGCATCGTCGTTGAAACGTTTCTTCAGCTTACGTCTCAGTTCCAGCTGAGAGTGTTCTCGCCGGGTCAGGTAATCCATCGCCGCAATTCGAATATCTGCCGGATTCAGCGCAGACAGCTGGGCGAGTTCATCCTCATGGAAGTCGTTCAGGGGGCTGGTATCAGACATGGATAAGAAAAGAGGCGCCGGGGCCGGGTGTGGGGTAAGTGGAGCCCCGGCGCCTCGTGGGAACAGTAGAAATTAGTTCAGGCACAGAGCAGAATTATTCCTGCTCTGCATCGACGTCAGAGGGCTCCTCTGCTGCGGCTTCTGGCTCACCCGTACCCAGGGTCTGGGCACGAATAGCAGTCTCGATCTCACTCGCCACGGCTGGGTTATCTGTCAGGAACTTGGCAGCATTCGCCTTGCCCTGGCCGATTTTATCGCCCTTGTAGGCATACCAGGCGCCCGACTTATCAACCAGGTTTAACTTCACGCCCCAATCGACAACCTCGCCCATATGGTAAATGCCCTTGCCATACATAATCTGGAACTCTGCCTGCTTAAAGGGTGGCGACACCTTGTTCTTCACTACCTTCACCCGGGTCTCATTACCCACAACCTCATCGCCATCCTTCACTGCGCCGATGCGGCGGATATCCAGACGTACCGAGGAGTAAAACTTGAGCGCATTACCGCCGGTAGTTGTTTCAGGGGAGCCAAACATGACCCCAATCTTCATACGAATCTGGTTGATGAAAATCACCAGGCAGTTGGTCTGCTTGATTGCGCCAGTGAGCTTGCGCATCGCCTGGCTGAGCAGGCGCGCCTGCAGGCCAACGTGGGAATCGCCCATATCGCCTTCAATTTCTGCCTTGGGCGTCAGTGCCGCAACAGAGTCAATCACCAACACATCGACAGCCCCTGACCTAACCAGCATTTCTGCCACTTCCAGAGCCTGCTCACCGGTGTCCGGCTGGGACATGATCAGCTCATCCATCTGCACGCCCAGCTTCTCGGCGTACTGTGGATCAAGCGCGTGCTCGGCATCGATAAACGCCGCTGTACCACCGGCCTTTTGCGCCTCTGCGATTACCTGCAGGGTCAGGGTGGTTTTACCGGATGACTCCGGGCCGTAAATCTCGCAGATTCGACCTTTGGGCAAACCACCTATACCCAGAGCGATATCGAGACCCAGAGAGCCAGTTGAAATAGCGGGGATCGCAACGTGCTCACGATCACCCATGCGCATCACCGTACCCTTACCGAATTGTCGCTCGATCTGGGTCAGTGCTGCATCCAGTGCCTTTTCTTTATTAGCGTCCATGTGACTCTCCAATTTGCCCCGTTATATGGATATTGTTGCCCGCAACCACTTCACACTCTTACTTTTGCTGTTTCTGTCGCTGCGGTCATACAGTAAAACTACTGTATATATACTCAGTGCTTTGAAATCGAATTGCAACCCCCAAAAGCGAAGAAAATTGGTCAATTCCGAGCACCCGAGATTAACCTGTATGAATAGGCGACAGGTAGATGGCGGTTTCTGGTCTACACTGCCTAGGAAGCCAGTCACGAGGTCAGGTCATGGGCAAACTTATTGCGATTCTCATTATCGCTGCCGCGGGTTATTGGTACTGGAGCGGGCCATACCAGGCTGGTGCCAGCCGGCCCAGCGCTGAACAGCAGCAGGCAGATAACGCCCGGAAGATGAAAAAGTGCCTGCGGCAGGAGGCGTCGATGACGGCAGCAGCCGGTATGGGCGGAGCCATGGTAGGCGGTGGTGACAGCGAGGCGCTATGCGCCCAGAAACTGGGGCTACAACAGCGTGACGGTCAATGGCTACAAAGCAGCGACGGCGAGAGCTACTGAAAACACCCTAGCTGCAGATGGCCTTGCCATCGTCGGCCACAGCATAAAACAGACAATCGCTCTGGGCGATCAGGGCATTGGTTGTGATCATAAACAGTTTAAGCGGTTGTGCCGGGTATAGCTTGCCCTCCTCCACTCTCACCAGGCGGCTAACCGCGCAGCGGCCACTGGCGTCAAGCGCGGCAAACAGCCGCTTGGGATCGCCCTCTGTCCAACCCAGTTGGGTGTCAGGCGATACGGTGCCGAAGTTGTGATGTTCAATGTCGGGAAGCAGGGTCACCGCATGTTCGCCGCAGGCCTGCTCGGCATAGGTGAGCGCGACACCCGGAGTAAGCTCCAGCCGCAGGGGGTCATGCAATAGCTCAAGTCCCCAGTCTGTCTCACCCTGATCAAGTACCGTACTGGCAGTGAAGTAACGGCAGAGACCCTCATAGGCCAGTTCATGCGCTTCCTGATCCTGTCGCCCGCCCACTTCAATGGTCACCGTGGGATAGGAGTGCTCACTGATATCCATCAATGCTCCCAGCCCCAGGTTTGACACGATGAGGCGCTGGGTAAATATAGATACCAGTGCGTCGTGCTGGCGATCCATATGGGTACAGACACCAAAAGCGGGACCGGAGCCCGAGGTGTTGTGCATATCAATAACAGCCTCGGGGTGATGCATGCGCAGGATTTCGAGTATTTCTTCAGCCAGCTTGCCCGGCTCGTCAGCGAAAGGCGGTCGAAAACAGCGGTTGAGGTCTCTGACGCCCGGTAGCATACGATGACTGAAGCGCGGCGTTTCGGTCGCGGCAGGTACTGAAGCAACAATGCACACAGTGTTCACCGCCGGTCGCTGGCCCGACTTTAGCCATTTAAACAAGGCCATCAATCCGGAGGGTTCATTGCCGTGCAACAGGGTGACAAAGGCACGGGTTCGGTCGCTATTGTCACCATCAAGAAACAGGCAGGCAGGACCGGCCAGATAATCGAGGAACTCGTCCACGTTGTTGCCGATCTGAGTGGCAAGCGGATTACGCAAGAAGCGTACACGCCTCACAGCGGCCACTCCGCTACGGGGATATTTTCAGCGCTATATCTCATGTATTCCTCCAGCATTGCCTGCAGCGCTTCACGCCGTGGCAGCCTGCCTTCCAACTGCGACAAGCGGGCCAATTGCCAATCCGCCCCATTGCGACCAACGGCCAACCGGGTGGCGATTACGCCCAGGTAACGGTCAACCTCATCTGCACTGGCACCTATAGACAACAGGCCCCGGCGAGCCAGAGGCAGTAACTCCTCTACCAGTGTAGTCACAGATTGCTCAGCGCACCCGTTCTGGTCCGCCCGCGGCCAAACCAGCTGCGCCTGCATCCCATGCTGTGCCGATCTATAGAAGTTGTACTCGGCCATGTGGAACGGCAGCGCGGGCAGCAGCGTGTTGATGTCTGGTCGCACGCCCTCAGCCAGTCCGATCAAAAAGGCGGCATTGGCCACCATATCAATGGCCGAGGGACCGGCAGGCAGCGCCCGCATTTCAACCCTTAGCTGACCGCCTTGCGCATCATCGTAAATGGGACGATTCCACAACCAGACCGTGCTCTGGTGCAGGCGCAGCTCATCGAGACCCGGCACCTCACCGCGAGCCAACTGCTGTTCGGCACTTTCCGCAGCACAAAGAGGTAGCAGTGGCGGATAGAGTCGCGCGGCCTCGGCGAATAACTCCAGGGCACCAGAACGAACCCAGCCATTACCGAAGTTTACCCGGGCCGGCTCATGCCAGCTGTAACGGTCTGTGCGTCGGGTATCTATGGATTGCTTGAATAACGGGATACGTGTTTCCCGCCATAGACGGTGGCCGAATAATGTCGGCGAATTGGCGCCCATGGCGAGAGCCACCGGTGTCATCAATTGGAAGGCATTGAAAGTATCTGCATAAACTGCCGGGTTCACGCGGTAGTGCACCTGAAAGGAGGTGTTGGCTCCCTCCAACGTAATATCTGCCATCGCCAGACGCAGCGGGTCATCACCATTAATATCGATGGTGAAATCCGTACCGCGCCGCTCAACAAGCTGCTTGACCAAGGCCTGGTAGCGTTTGCGCACAGTCATACTGTGGCTGCCAAAATCCTCCCTGGTCAGGGTTGGCAGTATTCCGGTGGCAACGATACGGCCATCAAACGTGGCCGCCAGTTCACTCGCACTTGTCAGCTTCGCCAGGATCTCCCTCTCGGTACGCTCAAAGGGCTGTTGCGAGAACATATAGGGCGACAGGTTGTATTCGAGGTTGTAGCGATTCAGCTCCAGCGTCAGCTGGGGGTCTTGCGCGAGCTCGAGCATTTCTTCATTGCGATGCAGCGGCCGGCCCGCATCATCAACGATATAGATTTCCAGTTCGGCGCCCAAGGAGCCCGCCGACTCGCCAAAGCCCGGCCTGCGCAACAAGCTCTGCAGCCCGGCAAGGTTGTCGGTCAGTCGCTCACTGAAACCGGCATACTCCGCCTCGGTAAATGAGACCTTCTCAATATCTATACCCATGGGTGCCTATTGTGCGAATCTGAGAATAAACTATTATTGATGTAGATCGTGAAACAGGCAATGAAGCCTGAATAGCTCGCCAGCGCATAATAATGAAGAGCAACAAGGGATGTTGAAAACGCTTGTCAAATTTGGCCTGATCGCAGCTGCACTCGGTATCGCCGTGGCCGCAAGCTGGGCCATTGTTGACACCGGCATTCACATGACAAGCGATGACCAGTTCTGCTCGGGCTGCCACTCTCACGAGCCCATAGGCAGCTCTTACCGTGATTCACTGCACGGCGGCAACAACCCAACTGGCTGGACCGCATCGTGCAGCCAATGCCACATACCGCACGACAACTCGCTACATTACCTCTGGGTTAAAGGGATACACGGCGTTGTAGACCCAACCATGGAGTTGTTGAAAGACCCCTACGATATAGACTGGCACGGACACCGCGAAAAACGCGAGCGCTACGTCTATGACTCAGCGTGCCTGTCATGCCACAAGAAACTTGAAAGCAGGTCACTCGCCAACAGCAAGGCGTTTTTGCCGCACCGCGATTACTTTGCCAACCCCGACGACCACAAATGCGTGTCTTGCCATAAGCATGTTGGGCACGACCAGTTGGGAAATCATTTACAAGCCATGGGCTGGGAGCTAAAAGAATGAGACTGCTAGTAAGTATGATACTGGTGTTTGCCCTGTCGCCCTGGGCGTCAGCGGAAACCTCAACCTCCCCGGGAAACCTGGCGCAGGTCAAAACCCTGAAAATTGACCGTCGCCTGTCTGAGGCCGGCAAGAGCTGCATAGACTGTCACAAAGCCGTGTCGCCAGGGCAGATCGCCGATTGGAAAGAGAGTCGACATGCCCACGTGGGCGTATCGTGTATCGATTGCCACCAGGTACCAGCAGATTCACCGATGGCTACTCAACACGAAACGCTGAACGGCACGGATATTTATGTCTCGGTACTGGTATCACCCGCCGTCTGTGGCAACTGTCACACGGCTGCTGTTGAGCAGTTTAATCAGTCCGGTCACTTTCGTGCTTACCACCAGATTATTCCCAAGGATAATCTACACGCATTGACCAATGTGCATGAGGGCCGCAGTCATCCCGAATTCCAGGGCGCTCCCAACGAAACAGGTTGCATGCAGTGTCACGGCACCAAGATCGAATTGGACGCCAATAACCGACCAACGCCCGAGACCTGGCCAAATAACGGCATGGGCAATATCTATCCCGACGGCGCAACCGGCAGCTGCACCGCCTGCCACAGCCGCCACACCTTCAGCATTGCAGAATCGCGTAAGCCAGAGGCCTGCGCGTCCTGTCACCTTGGCCCTGATCATCCAAATATTGAAATTTATAACAATTCAAAGCACGGGCATATTTACAACACCAGCGGTGACGACTGGGAGTGGGACACCGCGCCAGACGCCTGGGAACCCGGCGATTATCGCGCACCCACCTGCAGCACATGCCATATGAGCGGTATCGGTGAGCTATCGGTAACACACAACGTCAGTGAACGACTGTACTGGAACCTGTGGGCCAAGGAGTCGAAAGTCAGGGGCTCTGATGATGTACTTAGTCCGCTACTGGGTGATGGCCCCGCTGGCCGGGAAAAAATGAAATCCGTTTGTAACAACTGCCACAGTACGCTGCATACAGATGGCTTCTTCAAGCAAGGCGACAAGGCGGTGAAACTCTACAATGTTGCCTACTACCAGCCCGCGACAGAAATGCTGGAAAGCCTGCGGGAGAAAAACCTGCTGGGCGACAACCCCTGGGCAGATGAATTTCAGATCACCTATTATCATCTCTGGCACCATGAGGGCCGACGCGCCCGCCAGGGTGCAATGATGGGAGCAGCAGACTATGCACACTGGCATGGATTTTTCGAATTGCAGCAAGATCTTTACAAGCTCGAAACGATTTACGAAAAACGCATTTCATCCGGCAAAATCGAGTAACAGGTAGCTAAACTTTGTCGGACATTGTTATCCGCCCGGCCGGGCTACAGGACTCGGCCGCACTGTGCGAAATCTACAACCATTACATCGCCAACACTTTCATCACGTTTGAGGAAGACCTGCTGAGCGAATCCGATATGGAGCAGCGCCAGCAAAACGTGCATGCGGCCGGTCTACCCTGGCTTATCGCCGAAGACCGAGGCGCTGTGATCGGCTACGCTTATGGCAATACCTGGAAAGAACGCACAGCCTATCGCCACACCGCCGAGGTTACCGTCTACCTGGCACCCACATGCGTTGGCCGTGGCGCCGGCAGCAGCCTGTACCAAGGCTTGTTTGCCGCGTTAAAGGACAGTGCAGTGCATATCGCCATAGGCGGTATCGCCCTGCCCAATGAGGCCAGTGTTGCACTGCATGAAAAAATGGGCATGAAGAAAGTGGCCCATTTCAATGAGGTTGGTTACAAATTTGGCAAATGGATAGACGTTGGCTATTGGCAGGCCGTACTTTGAAGCAAGCCATGCCGGCACCCCAGCTTTCAGGCTCGAGAAATTAGCTGCGCCTAGTTCACCGAGGCTGAAGGCGACAACCAGTCGCGCTTACGATACAACAGTGCAATCGCAAACAGCGCTACCAGGGCAAAGCCGGTCCAGACCGGTGGAAACATGAGTACATCAGCAAGCGCACCCATCGCCAGTGCACCTATCGCAGGCGCCCCCATTGCCAGCACAGTCCACAGGCTCAACACCCGCCCCCGATAATCTTCATCCACCATCAGCTGCGCCAGGGCCTGGGTGCCGGTACCAACGATTGTTGTAATCATGCTCAGCCCCATAATCAGTACACTGAATGCCGTCACACCATTCAACCAGTGGACTGTCAGCATAGAGCAGGCACCGACTGCCAGACACAAGGTTACCAGCCGCAGAAGGCTGGCCTCGCGACTGGTTTGTCGGCTAACTACCAGGCCCCCGATAATCGAACCGGCACCAGCAGCCGCAGTCAATGTAGCCAACGTGGCGGCGCCACCTGAAAGCAGTTGACCCGACAGTGCCGGCAGAAGTTCCAGGGCTGTTCTTCCCAGCAAGCCATTGACCAAGGTGTAGGCGAGCACCAGCTTGATCGCAGGCCGTGTTCGAACATAGCGCAAGCCCTCACGGAACTGTTGCAGCAAAGAAAGGCTGGTGAGACGAATCGGCCGCGGCTCTATGCGTACAGTGAACAACAGCGCCAATGTACCCACAAACAACATCACGGCGACATAAAATGCAGCCGACAATGAGTAGTTGGACAACAGCCAGGCACCTACAGCAGGGCCGAAAATACGCGAGGTATTAAATATAATCGCCGAGATACCTATCGCACTGGGTAGCGCCTCCCGTTCCACCAACCGTGGAATCAACGCCAGACGTATGGGCGTGTGTGCAGATGAGGCCGCCCCCAACAAGGTCGCCATGCACAGCAACCACGGCAAGGAAAACTGACCACCACTGTTGGCAACACCAGCCAACAATGCAATCAGCCCCTGCAGGCAAACAGTCATGATCAAGCCGTTACGCGGGTTTATACGATCCGCGACAATGCCGAAAACCGGCGACAGGAAAAACGTGGGCAACAACATCAGGCCCGCAACCACGCCCACCCAAAGAGCCGAATGGGTCAGTTCCCAGGCGCTCCAGCCCAATAGAAAACGGATAATCCAACCACCCAGCGTAGCCAGGCAACTGGAGGGGAAATAACGTCGGAAAAGCGGTTGCGAAAAGGCGGATTCGCGTCTCACGAGGGCGGTGGCTTCTCTATCTCAGCAATTGCGTCCTGAATATCATCGATACGCGAGGATAGGACCGCCTGGGCGTCCTGCAGCCCCTGATTATAGAACTCCGGGCCGATTTCGCTGGCAAAGAAGTCCAGCAGAAACTCCGCGTCAAACTGGCCTATTTCCTGGTTCAGCTCGGCTTCGAAATAGCGCTGTATCTTATGCACCACAACACTCTTTCGGTCACTATCAAACTCGATAACTAAATCTCCCAGCGATACTTGCGTAGCCAGACAGTTAACCACAATAGCAGCGCGCAGAGTATCAACCCGAAGACAATACTCAGCCCGTCGACGGCATCCCAGTTGGGGCCGTGAATGTAAAAGCCCAGGGGCGAGGCGTCACTGAGGCTGGGCACATGACGACTGATGGCCCCGGCGATATAGCCTCTTCCCAGAAAGATCTGCTCCAGAATTATCAGCCCGATAACCGGGCCTGCGGCCAACATAAACGGTGAACGACGCGCCGCCGCTGACGCTAGCAACAACCAGGCGCAAGCGGGCGCTATCAACAGGGCAGTGAGAATCCAGCCACCCACCTGGTCAAACAGCAGGCGACCAAAATGAATATTGCCCAGCACCAGCTGATAGGGGTCCATCTCCATGCGCCACACCAGCAACATCGACAACAGTACTACCGCAAACTGGGTTACCAGGCTCACCGCAATAAATATTCCCGGCGCTACCACCAGTGCGACTGCGAACTTGCTAAGCACCTCCTCCCACTCAGAGACAGGCATAGAGCGCCAAAACAAGATGCTGCGATCCTTGCGGTCGGTGTACAGCGTGCCGAGAAGATAATTGGCAGTCACGAAAAACAGCACCAGAAGCATCAATATGTGCACAGCGTTCAACACAGGATTGAGGCTCTCCAGCTTTTCATCAAGCTCCTTGGCAAGATCGGGGCCACCACGCGGGCTGAATGTCCACTCACGGTCAAAGTCCCAGGCGTCGCTATCGACGGCGCCCATTTCTTCTTCCACGGTGTACTCAACGCTGTCGCCAGTGTCATCATCACTATCAATGTGAATAGTAATATTCATGCCGCTGGCAGTCTGCTCCTGCAGTATCACCTGCAGTACCGCATCTCCCATAACACTGATTCTGTTGGCCAAAAGCACGCTGCCCAGCATCACCAGAACCAGCAGGAACGCAATAGCCACCGGCGTCCAGCACAAGGAGTTTTTGTATTCCTGTAACTCCCGCTGCACCAGCGTAAACAACTTCGTTGAAGATGCTTCAGCCATGGTTGTGTTCTCCCCCTACCTTGGCAACAAAAAGATCAGATACCGACGGCGTGCGCAATTCACCCAGCGACGCCAACACCTCCCGCTCGATACCTTCGAAAATATAGGCCTTGCCACCCAGAATGCTGCGCTTGCCAACATAGGGGATCGCTTCAGCCTTACTGGCAGCCTCTCCTACCGCATGCACCTCGACAAATTCCTCTTCCATCGCCGGCATTGTTTTTTGCAGAATCAGCTTGCCGCGATCCATGAAAAGCACTTCGGTCAGAATGTTCTGCACCTCCTCCACCTGGTGGGTAGAGATAATAATTGTGCGCTCGCCGTCGAAATAGTCATTAAGCAGTTGCTCGAAAAAGCGTTTACGGAACAGTATATCCAGCCCCAGTGTCGGCTCATCGAGAATAAGCAGTTTGGCATCAATCGCCATGACCACGGCGAGATGTAACTGCACCGTCATGCCCTTGGACAAATCCCTAACGCGGCGATTGAGCTTCACATCGGTGGTAGCCAGAAAATCTTCGGCTTGCGATCGATTAAATCGTGGGTGAGTTCCGGTAACGTAATCAAGCAACTGGTCTACACGCATCCAGCCTGGCAGCACTGCCGTATCGGCAATAAAACACACCTGCTCCATTAAACTCGCTCGCTGCCGACGCGGATCCACCCCCAGCACGTCCACATCGCCCTTGCAGTCTGCCAACCCAAGCAGCGCGCGTAACAGCGTGGTTTTGCCAGCACCATTCGGGCCGATGAGGCCAATCACGCTGCCTGTGGATACGCTCAGATCTACACCATCCAGTGCCTTTACATCGCCGAAGCTTCGGCTCAGACCCGCGGCTCGAACTATCTCACTCACTGTTGTCTCCCACGCTCGCACGCAGCTGCGTCACTATCTCATCCATATCCAGACCAAGCCGTTGCATCTTTTGGGCAAAAGCCGGCACGTCTTCATCAATAAAACGTTGTTGCTCATTATTCGTCAGCGAGCCGCGTGCACCGGAGGTCACAAACATGCCCAATCCGCGACGCTTCTCCAGCAGGCCGACTTCAACCAACTCCTGGTAGGCCTTCCCCACCGTCAGATGATTGATTTGATAATCTGCCGCTACCTGTCTCACAGAAGGCACCGCCTCCCCCTCTGAAAAGCTGCCATCCATTATTCTCTCCACGACCATATCCCGAAGCTGCCGGTAAATCGGTTGATTGTCATTCCACTCGACAGTCAAGACTTAGGCTCCCTGATCTTCATTCGTTGAGGTGAATTCCACCGGAGCCCAGCACGGACTGGTTGATCTCAGGCTCGCCGCGGTAATAGACATCGCCGCTCCCCATGATCATCACCTCCAGTTCCTGCACTTCCCCAACCTGAGCAGTTCCAGAGCCCACAATATTGAGCTCTACATCGCGAGCACTGACATCGCGCATATCAACATCACCGGAACCGACAATATGCACAAGCAACTCGTCGGCACTACCAGCCTCGACAGCGACATCGCCAGAGCCATTCAGCGAAACCTCGGTGTCGCCTGCCTCCATCTCGCCGACTGCGATATCGCCGGAGCCGGAAACCGTCATCTGAAGTTTCTTCGATGCGAGCGTTGCGACTTCGATATCACCCGAGCCACTCACCTGCAGCGTAATGTCGCTGCCCTCCAGCGCAAACACTCGCAGGTCGCCAGAGCCCTCTACCACGCCATTAAATGTCTCGACGACGGCGGGCTTCAGGTAAACCTCACCGGAACCTACCAATTCCACATGCTCCAGCTCAATCACGGTCAGCTTGTATTGCACATCACCGAAGCTGCCAGAGGCATCGTCCTCGGTGCGCCCGAGTACCAGAGTGTCACGGTCATCTACAAAAAACGGCTGCTGACCCAGGGAGGATTCACTACCGCGCAGTTGCAGAAGCACCTCATCGCCCTGACTGATTTCGACTTCCACCGATCCATAGACCAGAATTTTTTCAAACTGAAGCCCCTCTACCCTGCGTGTTTCGGCCGCGGCGACAAGCTGCGAGACGAAGAACGACGCCAGCAATACCGCAATGCACTGTGCGTAGCTATTCACTCCCTGACTCCCGCGCACCAAACTGCCTACGCCAGCCCAGGGCAATCTCAATCACGATTGCTGCCGGGACAAAGGATGCGATGCCCAGCCAGCCGCCACCCAGCGCACTCATCAGGGCGCAGACCATGAACAGGGCCGCGTATATAAGAACATGATCATCTGCCGGTGCCAGTAGCACCCCGCGCTCTCTCATAATCATTTTCATCTTCTCTTTGATATAGTGTTATATATAACTATAACACCTAATTTGAAGCGCGCAAGAAAAAACAGCTCTCTTTTATATTTATCAATAATTACAGTGACTTACGGGGGATTTCAGGGTGTAAGCTGGAGACTCTTTCGCATATTGGCTGCTATAGAGGTGGCTACGCGCTTGGCGCGCTCGGCCTTGTGACCGCTGAAATTTGCATCAACGGTGGACACAAATGTCTGCAACCAACGTTCAAAATCCGCCGGTTCAAGCGCACGCTTGCTGTGCAGTTGCCTATGAATGTTCATCGTGTGCCGACGATAAGACTCCTCGCCCAGCAACAACTTGCTCCAGTAATCCTTGATGTGGGGCAAATGCACCGCAAGGTCGATACCGGCAACGTCTACAAAGATCGGGGCAAGGATCTCATCACTCAACATTTGCTGGTAAAACAGATCGACGAAGGCGTCTATACGCTCGCGTGAATCCAGGTCGACGGGGGATTGCGCTACAACCGACACCGTTAGCGGTCCTTACGTTTGCGGCTCTTCTTGCTCTTCTTGACGTGAGCCATCATGCGCCGCTTGCGCGATACCTGCCGCTGGGTAAGCTTGTTCCGCTTTTCCGCATAGGGGTTGTCGCTGCTACGAAACTCGATGCGCACGGGAGTACCCACCAGCTTGAGTTCTCGCCTGAATGTTTTTTCCAGATAACGTTGGTAGCTGGTTGGTACCTTGCCGGTCTGGGTGCCGTGCAGAACGATCAGCGGGGGGTTCTGGCCACCGGCGTGGGCATAACGCAGCTTGATACGCCTGCCATTCATCATCGGTGGCGGATGATCAAACACCGCCCCTTCCAGAATTCGCGTCAATGTATTGGTATTCAGCTTGCGCGTCGCCGACTGGTAAGCGGCGTCAATGGACTTGTACAGATGGCCCACACCTGTGCCGTGAAGCGCCGAGATAAAATGGGTATCGGCGTAATCGGCAAACTGTAGCCTGCGCTGCAGCTCGGATTTAATGCGCTCGCGCTGATCACTCTCAACGCCATCCCACTTGTTAACCGCCAGCACCAGGCCACGTCCGGCATCAATACAGTGGCCCAGCAAATGCATATCCTGATCTACCAGGCCCTCGTGAGCGTCCATCACCAGCACCACAACATGGGCATCGTCGATCGCTTTCAGCGTCTTGACGATAGAAAATTTCTCGACGGTTTCGCGTACATTTTTACGGCGACGTACACCGGCAGTATCTATCAATGTGTACTGGCTGTCGCCGCGCTCAAAATCGATATAAATACTGTCGCGGGTGGTTCCCGGCTGATCGAAAACAACGACTCGCTCTTCGCCCAACAGGCGATTGACCAGTGTCGACTTGCCGACATTGGGCCGGCCGACAATTGCCACCCGGGTACTATCGGGAAATTGCGACTCCGGCAGCGGCTCAGGTTCGGGAAAAGAATCCAATATGGCATCGACCATATTACGCACGCCGCGCCCGTGGGCGGCGGCAATCGCAAACATAGACTCGACACCCAGCGCATAAAAGTCGCCCTGGGCAACCTCCTCATTCACGCCATCAATCTTGTTAACTATAAGGTGAAATACCTTGTTGCGCTGGCGCAGATGCTTGGCCAACGCCTCGTCGGTAGGGTTCAGCCCCTCGCGGGCATCTACCATCATGAGGACAGCGTCGGCTTCTTCTATCGCTGCCAGAGACTGTCCGGCCATTTGCGAGTCGATGCCTTGCTCGTCACCGCTGATACCGCCGGTGTCGATAACCACACAGGGCCGGTTACCCAGGCGCACCTCACCATACTTGCGATCACGAGTGAGGCCAGCGTAGTCAGCAACCAGCGCATCACGGCTGCGCGTGAGCTGGTTAAACAGGGTTGATTTACCCACGTTGGGACGACCGACGAGGGCGATAACCGGAATCATGTCAGTGGCCTAGTTCTTCGCCGTTATCTCGTACGCGATCAGCTTGCCGCTGTTGCCAAACACGTAGAGAACGTTGCCATCAGCAAGCATGTCGGCGCGAGCGCCTTTGCCGTCAGCTTTTACCCGCCCGGCAAACTCGCCGTCCACCTGCGACATCAGGTGAATGTAACCCTCAAAGTCAGCGACAGCGACGTAACTACTCACTGGCGTAGGCCGGGACAGCTCGCGATAGGAAAGTGTGTCCTGCTGCCAGCGCAGGCCCTGACCATTGCGCAGATAAGCGGTAACTGTGCCATCCTCATCGGTGACATAAACATTACCGAAGCCCTGACTCACACCCGAGAAAGACGAGACATTGCGCTGCCACATCTTGCGACCGTTGGTCGCATCAATGGCGACAACCCGGCCCTGATAGCTGGCCGCATACAATTCGTTTCCTTCAAGAGCCATAGTGCCGTCAATATCAACAATGCGCTCGATCTCGGATCGCCCCTGGGAAATCGCCACTCGCGCCTCCCACAGCGTAGTACCGTTACGGGCATTGAAAGCCAGTACCCGACCATTGGCGAAGCCGGCATAAATGACGTTGTTCCGCAGTATGGGCGTGCCCGTACCGCGAATCGTCAACACCGGCACATTACTGTCGTAGGTCCACAGTTTTTCGCCAGTCTCGAAATCCAGCCCCTGCAGCTTGCCGTCGTAGGACTGGGCGACCACGACCTTGCCGTCACCCTGTGGCGGAGCGAGAACTTCACCGGTCAACCTGGTACTCCAGACAACAGCACCACTGTTGGCATCAAGACGTATTACCGAGCCGTCACTGCTGCCCAATAGTAACGAGCCGTCGTAATAACCCACACCGCCGGATAAACCGGTTTCAAGATCTGTGGACCATAGCTTCTTGCCACGGGAGCGCTCCAGCGCCTTGACTTCACCCTCGGCAGAGGCGGCGTAAATTGTACTGCTCGTCATCACGGGCTGTAACTTGTAAAGGCCTTTGCCCTGACCGTCACCCACTCCCGTAGACCAGAGCTTTTTGATTTTTACAGTCTGCTCGAACTTAATCAGTTCGGCGGGTGCATTGGCATCATCATCGTCATCGGCAAACCAACCTTTTACCGTGCTGCAAGCGCCCAGACTGACCAGCATGAACAACACCAGACCTGTGCGGAGAATCATCGTCATGGTCTAGCCCTCCTCTGCGGGAACGGCCGGTGCGTCGGCTGCCACGGCTTCAGGCTGAGCGGGGGCCGCGGCTTCTGGCATCTCAAGAGATCTCTCGGGTACCGGGTTCAGGCTTTGCAGCTTCTGCTCCAGCATGGGAAGGCTGGCCTGCGGGGCCTCAGCGGCCGCGAGGTTGCGGGCACGGGTATAGGCTTCACGCGCTTCGGCTTCTTGCCCTAGCCCCATCAGGATATCGCCCTTTGCTGCCTCATAAGACGCCTGGTAGGGATTGTCGCTGGCAGAGGCGAGTATGGACAAGGCCTGATCACTGTCACCGCTTGCGGCCAGAACGCGCGCCAGGCGCAGCTCGGTAACCCGGGCGATGTCGCTGCCTTTACCTGCCTTGGACAGCACCCAACGCAGTTCAGCCTCAGCTCTGGCAAGGTCATCATTTTCCACCGCCATGCGCGCCAGATGCAGGGCGGCAAATTGTGCGTAGGTGCTGCCCATGTGGGTCTGCTTGAGCTGATCGGCCAGCTCTATCACTGCCGAGGCTTCAACCTCGCCCTGTTGGGCGCCGCTCATGGCCTGCAGCAAAGACTGGTAAAGATCCGAAGCCTCCTGTTGCTGAGTTTCGTCGTAGCTTTGCCACCCCTGCCAGCCAAAACCAGCCACCAGCGCGAGCACAATCGCAATAACCGTTGACCGGCCATTTTCTTGCCACCAGCGTTTAAGCGCCTCAACCTGTTCTTCTTCTGTGCCGTATGTATCCACGTTTCTCTGTTCCTTACACCATTACTCGTTATCGACCAATGCGCTTTGCAAAGCGCTGGCCAGCTCATCCACGGGAAGCGAGTGCTGCTCACTCTGCCCGCGCAGTGTTTTCAATGTTACACGGCCGGCAGCGACCTCATCTTCACCCCAGATTAGCGCTACCTGCGCGCCGCTCTTGTCTGCCTTTTTCATCTGGCTTTTAAAACTTCCGCCACCTACGTTTTGCACCAGCCGGATTCCCGGCATTGCGTCGCGCAGCGCTTCAGCATTGGCCAGCGCCGTCGGTGCCGCGCCCTCGCCTACTGCTACAACATACACATCCGCCGTGGTTCGATTGACTTCCTGCCCTAACTCAATCAGTAACAGGACAAGACGCTCCATACCCATGGCGAAACCAACCCCCGGCGTTGACTTGCCGCCCAGCTGTTCCACCAGACCATCGTAACGACCACCGGCACAGATGGTTCCCTGCGCACCAAGGCGGCTGGTCACCCACTCAAAAACCGTTTTGTTGTAGTAATCCAACCCCCGCACCAGGCGTGGGTTAACGACAAAGGGGACACCTGCAGCGCTTAGCAAAGCACACAGCTGATCGAAGTCTTCGCGGGACTCATCATCAAGGTAATCGGCCAGCGAGGGAGCAGAATCCAGAAGCGCCTGGGTATCGGCATTTTTGCTGTCCAGAATACGCAGTGGGTTACTGTCCAGCCTGCGCTGGCTATCCTCATCCAGCGCCTCGCGGTGACTTTGCAGATAGTCCACCAATGCTGCTCGATAGTCCGCCCGGGCTTCACTGCTACCGATAGAATTAAGCTGCAACTCGACGCTGTCGCCCAGGCCCAGTTGTCGCCAAAGCCGCGCTGTAATAAGAATAAGCTCGGCATCAATGTCTGGTGTGGCGATACCAAATGCCTCAGCGCCAATCTGGTGAAACTGGCGCTGCCTGCCTTTCTGCGGACGCTCGTAACGGAACATGGGGCCCGCATACCACAGTCGCTGGCTGCCGGTAAGCAAGCCCTGCTGAATAACCGCCCTGACGCAGCCGGCAGTGCCTTCAGGGCGAAGACTCAGGCTGTCACCTTTGCGGTCATCAAAGCTGTACATCTCTTTTTCAATGATATCGGTCACCGCCCCGATGGAACGGGAGAAGAGCTCAGTTTGCTCAACAATCGGCATGCGGATTTCGCCGTAACCGTAGCTGGCCAGCAGGTCGGCAACCGTCTCCTCCAACAGCTGCCAGTAAGGTGTCTCATCCGGAAGAATGTCGTTCATTCCTCGAATGGCTCTAAAATTACTCACGAATACTCCCGCTGGTCGACAAACTTCAGGCAGGGGCTTTGTGGATGAGATTCTCATCCGCCGCTGCACGTTCCTGTTCCAGCTGTGTGGCTCGCTGGCGAATCACCTCTTCCAGATGATCCACAAAATCCTGATTGCTGACTTTATGATCCGGCTCACCGCTGACATAAATAAGATTGCTGGGGCTGGCGCCGGTCAAACCAACATCAGCTTCCTTGGCCTCGCCGGGGCCATTGACGATACAGCCAATTACCGCAACGTCCATGGGCGTGCGAATATCTTCCAGGCGCTGCTCCAGGGCATTCATGGTTCCGATCACATCGAAATTCTGCCGTGAGCAACTGGGACAGGCTATAAAGTTGATGCCATTGGTGCGCAGCTTCAGACTCTTGAGAATCTCAAAGCCAACCTTCACCTCTTCCACCGGATCGGCGGCCAGCGAAATACGGATGGTATCGCCTATGCCGTCCATCAATAGCATGCCCAGTCCCACAGCTGACTTGACCGTGCCGCCGCGTAAACCACCGGCCTCGGTAATACCCAGGTGCAAGGGCTGATCGATTTTCTCGGCCAACAGGCGGTAGGCTGCAACAGCCATAAACACTTCCGACGCCTTCACACTGACTTTGAAGTCGGGGTAATCGAACTTGTCGAGAATATCGACGTGGTGCATGGCGGATTCCACCAGCGCCTCAGCGGTAGGCTCACCGTACTTGCGCTGCAGGTCTTTGCCCAAGGAGCCCGCGTTAACACCGATGCGAATGGGGATACCCTTGTCCCTGGCGCTGTTGATGACTTCCCGAACCTTGTCATCACGGCCTATATTGCCCGGGTTGATGCGCAGGCAGTCGACACCATACTCGGCGACCTTGAGCGCAATCTTATGATCGAAGTGGATATCGGCGACCAGTGGTACCGCCACCTGTGCCCTGATTTCCCGGAACGCCTCGGCCGCGTCCATACTCGGCACCGAGATACGCACAATGTCGGCCCCGGCATCGGCGATCGCCTGCACCTGCGCAACAGTTGCGGCAACGTCGCAGGTTTCCGTGTTGGTCATGCTCTGCACGCTTATCGGTGCATCGCCGCCCACCGCCACATCGCCCACCATAATCTGGCGGCTGCGGCGACGTTTGATTGGCGACTCAACTTTCATCGTTAACCTTCAAGATCTCTGGCCAGCGCCTCTACAGCACCGGAGGAAGATGGTTGCACTGGCAGTGGCTGCTGTATTTCTGCAGTGTTACTGGTTGAAGCCTCACCCTGCCCTGTTTGCCACCACCATAAGCCCGCGATCAGCAGAGCCAGTACCACCAGCCCAACAACGATCCCAACACCGGTGCGCTGCAACTGCAGCGGCTCGGTAATCACTCGCTTGCCCCTGCCGCCCTCAACAGCGCCGCCGGTGAGCATTTCAAAAGCCGTGATCAATTCTTCTTCGTCCAGCTGTAACAACTTGCCGTAGGCGCGGATATAACCGCGGGCGAAGGCTGGACTGCGCAAAGCCTCGTAATCATCACGCTCAATCATCGCCACATACCGTGGTAACCAGTTCAATCGTTCTGCAGCCTCGGTATCAGACATTTCCTGCGCTTCTCGCGCGGCACGCAGCAGGGCTCCCGGTGATAGCGCCACAAAATCAAGCTGCTCTGCGCTTTCCATGGATACCTCGTCAGCTACCGACAGTCGTGCGCTTGTAGGCTTGATACTCGGCAGAATCGGGATAGCGATTGCGCAGTGCCAGGGCATAGCTACTCTCCGCATCGCGATCGCCTTGCGCCCTTGCCAGCCTCACGCCCAACCACAGTCCGCGAGACGATTGCTGGGCCACCACTTTGCGATAACCAGAATAGTATTGTCCTGCTGTGTCATAGTCCTTGGCGTCAAGGCGCAGCTGCGCAAGTTCCAATAACGCGATGCTGTTACGCCTATCCATTGCCAGCGCCCTGACAAACGCCTCTTCAGCGCCCTGGGGGTCAAACAACTGCACCCGGCACAAGCCCAGGTTAACGAAGGCCTGTGGGCGACCTGTGTACAGGGTATCTTTAACCACATAGCTCAGTTCAGCCTCGGCTTCCTTGTACCGCTCCTGGCTGAAAAGAAAGGCGGCATAGTTGTTACGCGCCCGGGAGAAATCCTTGTCGAGCTTAATTGCCTTCTTGAAATTTTCCTCGGCCAGTTCGGTTTCACCGGTACTCTGGTAAACCAGGGCAAAAGCTTCGTAGACCTCGGCATTCTTGTCGTCTATCTCAACGGCGATGGCGAGATTACGCTTGGCATCTTCCCAATTGCCCTCACCGATGTACTGCCGTGCCAGGGCAACGCGTTTTTGTTGCGCCTCTTTGGGCGAGGCATCATCGGTAAATACGCTCTCGGTAGTAGTGACACAGGCTGCCAGACCCGCCAACAGACTCACCGACACCAACAGCCGAACACACCTTTGCAGTTGCAGCATAATCACCCCGCCTGTACCCCACTCTTTGCGTTGGCTTCACGGTAGCGCTCACTGCGCCGCGTACGATCCACCACCTGACCCACTAACTGACCACAGGCGGCATCGATATCGTCACCGCGAGTCGTCCGAACAGTGACAATATATCCTGCATCGACCAGCACTTGCCAGAACCGCGAAACAGCATTGCCGCTGGGCCGCTCATAGCCGGACTGGGGAAAGGGGTTGAATGGAATAAGATTTATCTTGCAGGGGAAATCAGCCAATAACGTGGCAAGCTCACGGGCCTGCTCTGGCTGGTCGTTAATCCCTGCCATCAGCGTGTACTCCACGGTCACCACTCGCTTTTTATCGCTTTGGGCATCGATATATTTACGACAGCTCTCCAGCAACACCGCGATCGGGTACTTGCGATTGATGGGCACCAGCTCATTGCGCAAAGCATCGTTGGGCGCGTGTAGCGACACCGCAAGCGACGCTTCACTCACTTCGCGCAGCCGATCCAATGCAGGCACCACACCGGACGTGCTGAGGGTGACCTTGCGTTTGGATATCCCGTAAGCCAGGTCTTCCATCATCAGGTCCATGGATGCGACCACATTATCGAAATTCAACAGCGGTTCGCCCATGCCCATCATGACGACATTGGTGACCACACGTCCCTTACCCGCCTGAAAGGCACCGTAGGAGTCAATGGCCAGCCAAACCTGGCCAATGATCTCTGCGGCACTGAGGTCGCGCATGAAGCCCTGCTTGCCGGTACTGCAAAAACTGCAGTCCAGGCTACAACCCACCTGTGACGAAACACAGAGGGTGGCCCGATTACCATCGGGGATCAGAACAGTTTCTATCAGCCCACCACCACCAACCCGGATCGCCCACTTACGTGTTCCATCGTTAGAGTCGTGTTGGCTGACGATCTCGGGCGGCCTTACTTCGGCGATAACTTGTAGCTTTTCGCGAAGCGCCTTGCCGAGATTCGTCATTTCCTCGATATCGCATACACCCTGGTGGTGTATCCACTTCAGCACCTGTTGCGCGCGGAACTTCTTCTCTCCCTGATCGAGAAAGAACTGCTCCATTTGCGCGCGCGTCAAACCCAGCAGATTTACCTTCGTCTGCGGACTATCACTACTGGTGGCGAGAACTGAGGACATTTGCGACAGAGATCAGCCGCGCTCGCAAAGCTCACTGGCGTCGAAGAAATAGGCAATCTCGCGCGCAGCAGATTCTGCTGAATCGGAACCGTGTACAGCATTGGCATCAATCGACTCGGCGAAATCTGCGCGAATGGTTCCTTCATCGGCTTCCTGCGGGTTGGTTGCACCCATCAGATCACGGTTCTTCGCTACCGCGCCTTCACCTTCGAGCACCTGAACGACAACAGGACCAGAGGTCATGAATTCGATCAGTGCAGGAAAAAATGGACGCTCGCTGTGCTCGGCATAAAATCCGCCAGCCATTTCGTCGCTAAGGCGCAACATCTTGGCAGCCACAATCTGCAGGCCATTGGTCTCAAACCGCGAGTAAATCTTGCCAACAACATTCTTGGCAACCGCATCGGGCTTGATAATTGAAAGGGTACGCTCTACAGCCATCGAACTATCTCCAGAAAACAAAAAATCAGGTGCACGCACCCCCGTCGCGCAGCGTTTTCGCCAGACGCAGAGAGATACATGCCAGAAGCGGCGCAATTATACGGACTTTGGGCGTTGGTTTCACCCTATAATCCCGGTGCAGGGCAGTTTCTTTTGCTTTTAAATCAGCAACTTAGGTGGGTAGCTGAGAAATAGGGAAATTTCACGGACGGCGCGAACGCGCCTTATTCCAGCTCTTCGATCCAGGCCGCTTGAATTGCCTCGAGAATTTTCTCACCGCAACGGTCCGGGTCATCATCAAAATCGGCGAGTTGCATCACCCAATTGCGCAGATCAACGAAGTTCAGTGCCAGCGGATCGACATCAGGATGGGCTTCGCTGAGTTCAATAGCAATATCGTTAACGTCTGTCCAAAGCATACTAGTCTTCCTCCAGCAGGTTGGCGGGCACCGGGTCAGTGACGCTCGGAAACCATATTGATCGTGTAGCGGGGAATCTCTACCACCAGGTCTTCGTCGGCAACAATGGCCTGACAGCTCAGGCGGGAATCAGGCTCAAGACCCCAGGCCATATCAAGGTAGTCATCCTCGAGTTCATCCGCCTCCTCCATGGAATCATAGCCCTCGCGCACAATGACGTGGCAGGTGGTACAGGCGCAGGACATCTCGCAGGCGTGTTCAATCTCTATGTTGTTGCGCAGCAAGGCTCGGCAGACGCTTTCGCCCGGCTCTGCCTCGACCACGGCCCCCTCGGGGCACAGGGTTTCGTTGGGCAATACCACTATACGGGTCATTCTTTATCCTCTTCGTCCAGCTCATCCAGGGAGACTCCGGCCAGAGCCTGGCGAATACTGCGATCCATGCGCCGGGTCGCAAACGTTTCACTGGCCCGGCCCAGCGACTCTGTCGCCACGCGCAAGGCGTCAACATCTTCCTCGCGCAACTGCTGCCGCACTAAATCCATCTGCTGTGCCAATGACGCTCTCTCGTCGTCATTAAGTAACTGCTGTCCATCTGCCTGCAGAGCCGCATCAAGGCCCTCCAGCAACTGCTGCGCATCCAGACGCTGCTCGGCCAGCTTGCGGGCGAGCATATCCTCACTGGCATGGCTGTAAGAGGATTGCAGCATGGACGCTATCTCATCTTCCGCCAAACCAAAAGACGGCTTGACGGTGACGCTACTCTGGGCACCTGTTGTCTCTTCCACCGCAGACACGTTAAGTAGACCATCAGCATCCACCTGAAACGTCACCTTGATTCTTGCGGCTCCGGCTACCATGGGGGGAATACCCCGCAGCTCGAAGCGTGACAGGGACCGGCAGTCGTCAACAAGCTCGCGCTCACCCTGCACGACATGCACAGCGAGCGCAGTCTGGCCATCTTTGTAGGTCGTGAACTCCTGTGCCCGGGCAACAGGAATAGTGGTATTGCGAGGTACAATTTTTTCTACCAGCCCACCCATGGTCTCCAGGCCCAGCGACAGGGGGATGACGTCAAGTAGCAACAGGTCACCCTCTGCCCGATTACCCACCAGGATATCTGCCTGCTGCGCCGCCCCGATAGCCACAACCTGGTCCGGGTCAATATTCAGCAAGGGTTCACGGCCAAAAAGCTCAGCTACGGCCTCCCTGACCAGCGGCACTCGTGTCGAGCCACCCACCATCACCACGTTGCCTATTTCAGTCGCGTCCAGGCCTGCGTCTCTCAGGCAACGTCGACAGGCCAGTAATGTGCGCTTCACCAGCGTTTGAATCAGTTCCTCAAAACCAGTCCGGTTGAGCTCCAGTGGTGGCGCACCGGCAAGGATATCAGCCAGCTCAAATGTCACCGACTGTGTGTCAGACAGCTGCTCTTTAACACTGCGGGCCAACGCCGATAGTTGTCGGGCAACACTGGCTGTTGGCGCACCTGCCCCGCTCTTCTGCAGAATCCAGCTGACCAGCGCGGCATCAAAATCGTCGCCACCCAAGGCCGTATCTCCGCCTGTGGCAAGTACTTCAAAAACACCGCGATGCAGACGCAATATGGAAATATCAAACGTACCACCGCCCAGATCGAAGACCGCGATAACGCCCTCCTCTGCTGAATCCAGACCGTAGGCAACGGCGGCAGCAGTAGGCTCGTTGAGCAATCGCAATACCGGAAGACCGGCAAGTGTGGCGGCGTCCTTAGTCGCCTGGCGCTGGGCTTCATCAAAATAGGCGGGCACGGTGATTACGGCACCTTCAACACTGGCATCCAGCGTTTTCTCGGCCCGCTCCCGCAAGGTGCGCAGAATATCAGCGGAGGCCTGAACCGGACTTACAGGCCCCGACTGTGTCTGAAAACTGATCATGCCATCCTCGGCACCAGCAAGTTCGTAGTGCGCACGGCGAACATCCTCGGCGGCATCGTCGCGACCGCGACCCATGAAGCGCTTGACCGACATCAGGGTATCGGCGGGGTGTAATGGCGCCAACTCCCTGGCTGCAGCACCCACAAGTACCTGGCCCGGGTCACTGTAATTGACTACCGATGGCAGCATTACCTCCCCGCCCTCATCCGGCAGCGCCGCCGCACGACCACCTCGCACTGTGGCTACCAGCGAATTGGTCGTGCCTAGATCAATACCCACCGCCCGTTTTACCGAGTGCGGTAAGGGAGACTGACCCGGTTCTGCAATTTGTAACAATGCCATGGCTTACCCTAGTGGCCTTCCAGCAGGTCGGATTCAACCTGCTCCGCCTCTACCAATAATTTTCCCAGGTACTGCATTTTCACACAGGCGCTGGCGGCCGCACGCAGATCCGCAGCCTCGTAGGCGACCACAAATTCGCCCTGATGAAGTTTGATATCGCCAGCAAGTTCTGTCAGCAAGTGTTCCAATACGGTCTCCCTGTCGACTAAGCCTGGCAGCGATTCCAGCTTCTCACGCAGCTCCATTTGCTCTATCAGGAAGCCACCATCGATCTGCTCCCTGGCGACATCCTCGGCCGAAAGACCCGCTAATTCCAGCAGATAAAGCGCACGAGAGAGGGGTTGTTTCAGCGTATTGTAGGCCTGATTAACGAGGCCAGAGTACTGCACTGCGAGGCGCTGCTCCTGCGCCGTACCACCGGCAAAGCGGTCGGGATGAAGTTCTCGCTGTAGCTGCCGGTAGCGCTCGCCAAGCACAGTGGAGTCAACCGTGAAGCCCTGCGGAAGATCGAATAGTTCGAAGTAAGTCTGGGAGAAATCAGGATAGGGCATGTCGGGTGAAGGCAGCGCCGTGCTTATACGGTGAAGCTCTCTCCACAACCACACTCTCCCTGAACATTGGGGTTGCGAAACTGTAGGCCTTCGTTGAGCCCTTCACGAACAAAATCGAGTTCAGTGCCGTCCAGGTACACCATACTTTTAGGGTCGACAAAAACCTTTACGCCGTGTCCTTCAAAGACATGGTCCTCAGCTACCAGTTCGTCGACAAACTCAAGGACGTAAGCCATGCCTGAACACCCCGACGTGGTGACACCCACACGGATCCCCAGGCCCTTGCCGCGGCTATCGAGCTGCGAAGCTACGTGGTTTGCTGCAGATTCGGTAACACTGAGTGCCATTGTTAGCCTTCGCCCCGCTTGTCGCGCAAGTCCTTGACCGCAGCCTTGATCGCATCTTCCGCCAATACCGAGCAGTGAATCTTGACCGGTGGCAAAGCCAGCTCCTGGGCTATTTCTGTATTTCTGATTTGCTCCGCCTCGTCGAGGTTCTTGCCCTTGACCCACTCGGTCAGCAGCGAGCTTGAGGCAATCGCCGATCCGCAGCCGTAGGTTTTGAACTTGGCGTCTTCGATAACACCGTCGTCATTGACCTTGATCTGCAAACGCATCACGTCACCGCAAGCCGGCGCACCCACCATACCGGTGCCCACACTCTCATCGTTGGCATCCATCTTGCCCACGTTGCGGGGGTTTTCGTAATGGTCCAGTACCTTGTCGCTATAAGCCATGGTTAAACTCCCTCTATAAAATCAGTGTGCGGCCCATTCGATCGTGCTCAGATCGACGCCGTCTTTGTACATATCCCAAAGCGGTGATAATTCCCGCAGTTTGTCTACCGCCGTGCGAAGTTGCGCTACCGCATGGTCCACATCGTCTTCTGTTGTAAAACGACCAAAGGCAAAGCGCAGTGAACTGTGTGCCAGTTCATCGTTCAGGCCAAGCGCACGCAATACATAAGATGGCTCCAGACTGGCAGAAGTACAGGCCGACCCGCTGGAGATAGCCAAATCCTTCAGGGACATGATCAGGGACTCACCCTCAACGAAGGCAATACTGACATTGATTGCGCCGGGCAGCCGCGAATCTTCATCGCCATTGATGTGCACTTCTTCGATGTCTTTGATGCCATCCCAGAAGCGCTGGCGCAGTGCCAGCGAGTGAGCAGCATCCAGTGACATATCTTCTTTGGCGATACGGGCCGCTTCTCCCATACCTACAATCTGGTGAGTCGCCAATGTACCGGAACGCATGCCGCGCTCGTGACCACCGCCGTGCATTTGTGCCTCAAGGCGAACACGAGGCTTTCGGCGCACATACAATGCACCTATCCCTTTCGGGCCATACATTTTATGCGCCGACATGGCCAGGAGATCCACTTTCATGGTCTCCATGTTGATCTCGATTTTACCCGTGCTCTGTGCCGCGTCGACGTGGAATACAACACCGGCATTACGGGTAACCTCGCCAATGCCGGCGATATCGTTAACCGTACCAATCTCATTGTTGGCGTGCATGATGCTCACCAGAATGGTGTCATCACGCAGTGCTTCTGCAACGGCTTCCGGGGTGATGATGCCATTGCTATCAGGCTCCAGATAAGTCACCTCGAAGCCCTCACGTTCAAGCTGCCGACAGCTGTCCAGCACCGCCTTGTGCTCAATCTTCGACGAGATGATGTGCTTGCCTTTCTTCTGATAGAAATGTGCGACACCCTTGATGGCCAGGTTGTCGGATTCAGTGGCGCCAGACGTCCATACAATTTCACGCGGATCGGCATGGATCAGGTCGGCGACCTGACGACGGGCATTCTCTACCGCTTCCTCTGCTTTCCAGCCGAAGATGTGCGAGCGCGACGCCGGGTTTCCGAAGTTTCCCTCCATCGAAAGACAGTGTGTCATCTTCTCTACAACACGCGGATCAACCGGCGTTGTAGCGAGATAATCAAAGTAAATCGGTGTTTGCATTTCTACTGCTCCGTTCTTGCCGCTGCATTCAGCGACATTAAATCTGTGTCAGTGCCAGTGTCTCTGGTTCAATCCCATTGGCTCGCGAGTTCTGTCTCGCCGAAACATCCTGCACTTCTCGTTGCTCTACCAACGTTCCCAGGCTGATCTGGCTAAGGAAGCCGTGTATCTGGTCACTCAGGTTTTCCCAAAGGTGGTGGGTAAGACACACCTCGCCCTGCTGGCAGTCGCTAGCGCCACCGCAGCCGGTCGCGTCGACCGCCTCGTTGACCGCATCGATAATCTGCGCAACAAAAATCTGGTCACCGGCACGACTGAGGCGGTAACCGCCGCCGGGGCCGCGTACACTTTTCACCAGATCACCACGGCGCAGCTTGGCAAACAACTGCTCCAGGTAAGACAGGGAAATGTCCTGCCTGCCGGAGATGTCTGCAAGGCTGACCGGGCCGGATTCGCCGTGCAACGCCAGATCTAACATGGCTGTTACGGCATAACGTCCTTTCGTTGTAAGGCGCATAGATCACCTATTACTTCAGAGGCGGCAATTATCCAATAACCCACCAAATTGGTCAACTATAAAACCAACCATTTTGATCGGGTAAATGGACAAAGCTGAGTCAGCTATCGCCGCCTCTCGCTTTGCGCACCCATTTCTGGGTCTCAGTGAGCACACCGCGCAGAATATTGAGCTCCATCTCGTCCAGCCGCACCCGACCGTAGAGCCTGCGCATCCTGGCCATCAACTGCCTGGGAGCAGCAGGATCAAGAAATTCGATGTCGACAAGGGTCTGCTCCAGATGTTCGTAGTAGCGCTCCATGTTCTGGACTGTGCTGAACGGCGCATCCCACTGGTCATCCTCGGCTACCGGCAGCTCCGCCTGCGAGTGCAACATGCGCAACTCGTAGCACACAATCTGCACCGCCATGGCCAGGTTCAGCGAGCTGTAGTCTGACGACGTAGGGATATTCAGGTGCAGGTTGCAGAGCTTCAGCTCTTCATTGGTCAAGCCTCTATCCTCACGACCAAACAACACCGCTACCTGCTCTTTTTCGGACGCCTTCCCCATGCGCTGGGCACAGGCACGTGGATCCTGCAGCGGCCACGGGATCCGACGCTCACGGGCGCTGGTGCCCACCACAAACTGACAGTCAGCAACCGCTTCTTCCACGGTATCGACTACCGTGGCTGATTCCAGCACATCGCCCGCAGAGGCCGCTCGCCAGGTGGCCTGCTCGTCAGGGTATTGCCGGGGCGCCACCAGGCAAAGGCGGTTCAGCCCCATATTCTTCATGGCGCGCGCCACGCCACCGATATTGCCGGGATGGCTGGTATTGACCAGCACAATACGAATGTTTTCGAGATTCATGCACACTCTCATCTATGAGCCAGGCCCCGTTTTCGGGGGCGCGCAGTGTAGCAGATTTACCTTATTTTTAACCCTCGTGCCGTTAGCAACCGGTAAGCGAGTGCTGCTATAATCGCGCGCCCAGCCAAACCGACCAGGAACCCACCATGGAACCGATGATCAATATCGCACTGCGCGCCGCCCGCAAGGTCGGAGAGCAAATCGTGCGCGCGTCGGATGACCTGGACCAGGTTGAATTCAAGGCGAAGAGCCTGAACGACTTCGTATCGGATGTAGACCTCAACGCCGAGCAGGAAATCAGCTATCACCTGCGTAAGGCCTTTCCCGACCACGCCATTATGGGTGAAGAAACGGGCCTGGATGGCGCCGAAGATGCCGAGTATCGGTGGGTGATCGATCCGCTGGACGGCACCACCAACTACATGCGCGGTATTCCACATTACGCGATTTCCATCGCCTGCCTGCACAAGGGGAAACTTGAGCACGCTGTGGTTCTGGATCCGGTACGCCGCGAGGAATTTACCGCATCGCGAGGCCGTGGCGCACAACTCAACGGTCGCCGCATCAGGGTGAGCAAACTACCCGGCCTGGACGGTGCGCTGCTGGGCACTGGCATCCCTTTCAAGAATCACTGCGATGACAAGCTCGAACCCTACAGCAAGACCCTCGAAGTGCTGGCCGGACAGTGTGCTGGCATCAGGCGGGCCGGTGCCGCCTCACTTGACCTGGCCTATGTCGCCGCCGGTCGCCTGGATGCATTCTGGGAAATCGGCCTGTCTCAGTGGGATATTGCGGCGGGTGCACTGCTGGTACGCGAGGCAGGCGGACTGGTCGCCGACATTGATGGCTCAGACAACTTCATGAGCTCGGGTAATATCGTGTGCGGCAACCCCAAGTGCTTCAAGGCCGTTCTGCAAACTACCAAACCCCTACTGGGATAGCACTATTCGCTCTCTAGTGCTGTCTAGGCGAGAGCGACAACAGGGCAAGCCCGCGCCCTAAGGCGGCTGATCAAGTTCGCCCTGCACATTGCCTGCTGAGCCAGCTATGTCACAATCGAGCCTTCGCCACAAACATTAGCCGCTCTATGAGTAATCTGCCATCTCTTCTGCGCCACAGCCTGCAAGCGCCTGGCTCCGAGAACAACTGTGGTGGCGGGGGCAAAGGCTACGGACTCGACTTCAACCTGCCCAGAGACAACCTCCACGCCTTCGGCAAGCTCTGGGCAACCTACGACGATGCGCCGGTATTTTCAGCATTTCACGGGTTGATGTTCGGCAAGATAGGCGATGCTCGCCTTCAGCCACTGTTCGGTTACGCCGGTTTTGGAGGCTTCCAGGCTAAGCAACTGGCCAACGGTAATGTCAGGCTCAGGGGAAAAGA
The DNA here is from genome assembly GCA_039964455.1 of Halieaceae bacterium. Lineage (GTDB taxonomy): Bacteria > Pseudomonadota > Gammaproteobacteria > Pseudomonadales > Halieaceae > CALJFL01. The sequence goes on from JBDVXK010000024.1 coordinate 102,028, forward strand.
GACCGGGTTTTTCACCGATCTGGCCAGCGGCGACATTCTGGAAGATTGGCTCAACCCTTACACGGGCGAGCGTGTTGAAGTATTCAACTTTTACAATGACCGCATACGCGGCGAGCTTACACCGGTAATGCCCGTATTCCAGTTTGGCGATACGGAAGATGCGCCCACATTGATGAATGATGGCACTGCGATTACAGACGCCGACGGCAATGTACCCTTTATTTTGCCCTGGGAGCGCTATGGTGATCAGCTATTGCTTTCGTGGGACTACACTCACCGCTACCGCAACCCGGTAACAGCCGATAAGTGGCCAGCTGCCAGCACCGGCGAATTCATCAACCCGTCAGAACACTTCACCTTCAGCGCCTCGGCTGCGGAGATAGAGGATCGCAGCATCCCGTGTGCACGCTTTAATTGTGGCTTCACCCGTCTCAGCCCGTGGTGGCCATGGATGAAAATGGGGATAGTACAACCGCAAGGGGCACTGTTTGGCAGAATGCACTCGCACAAACAAAACAGGGGCTTTGACGATATTCCCGCCAAGGTATTGGCCTACGCTGAGAAACACTGTCCAGAGTACCTGGAACCCTGCACTGACTGGGATGATGGCTTTCCCATAGGCACCTGGGAAGCCTACGCTCGCAGTGTACCGCCGGAAGGTTCCTGATCCAGCGGTTTCAGCTGGCCTGCTTGAGCAACCAGGGCTTTAACCACGGCTTGGAGCGGCCGCCTGGCGCAGAGCCGGTGATTTCCTCGGCAAGATCAGAGGCTGCGATCAAACCATCGAGATCAATGCCGGTATCAAAACCCATTTTCTCCAGCATCATTACCACGTCTTCCGACGCGACGTTGCCGGTAGCGCCCGGCGCGAATGGGCAGCCACCCAGACCTGCTATAGAAGCATCAAAACGTCGAATCCCTGATTCGACTGCGGCAAAGACATTGGCTACACCCATAGCCCTGGTGTCGTGAAAATGACAACCGAGTTTGGCGCTGCCATGACTATCCACCAGGCTGGCGGTGAGACTACGTACTTCCTGCGGGTCAGCGGCTCCAATGGTGTCGGCAATAACTAACTCGTCTACGCCCTGCTCCAGGAATCGCGCGGCGATGTCCTGTACCACTGCCGGATCAGTAGGGCCATCGAAGGGACAGGCGAAACAGGTAGTAATTGTTGCCAACACACTGATGCCGTCCTGCTTTGCCAGTGCGAGGATATCGGCAGTGATCTCCTCGGTGCGCTGCATACCCATATTGACGTTGGCCTGAGCCATCCCCTCGCTGCCGTAAATGACCATGCCAACCGTTTTAACACCGGCGGCCCGGGCTAGTTCATAGCCTTTCATGTTCGGGATGAGTGCTGAATAAGTCACATCATCGTTCGGCAAACCGGCGACAACCTGATCTGTGCCGGCCATTGCCGGAACCGCCTTGGGAGACACAAAGCTGCCCACTTCAATATGCTTAACGCCGGCAGCCGCCAGCGCACCAATCATCGCCAGTCGCTCATCGACGCTGAGAATCTTCGGTTGATTCTGCAGTCCATCTCGAGGCCCTACGTCATTGATAATAATTTGCTTGCTCATCGCGGTGTCGCTCCAATCTTTGCTGCCAGACAGTGTAGGCCATACCGGAATAGTACGTGATCAGTCCCTGAAAAGTTCAGTCAATTCGTAGTGGGTCTGCATATACCCGGCAACGCTGGCCTTGAGCAGGATATAGTCATCGTCTGCTGTACACCAGACATCGTAAGGCGGGTGCTCCTCCGGCAGGTTACCCGCGGTGCCAGTAACCTGAAAGTGCCGCGCCTGAAATGTACCTGCGGCAACAGTAAGCTCTTCGTCCCCGACATAAACCAGAGAAAATCCGGTGATGAAAAACATGGGGCCGGTAGCGCCGCGATGGTCGGGCGAAGTCAGGAAAAGATCCTTGTACGCCTCTGTGCCAGGCCCCTTGTCGAGGTCATACAGTTTCATTAGCAATGCATCGCCAACAATGGGATGGGATTGCAGCCACTTGACCGGCGCCGCTGTTTCTATCTTTTGATTAACTCTGCCATCGCGCTGATTGTAGGTTTCACACTCGGCAATGCCGTCACCAAACCGCATCCAGCCGCTGCCCTCAAACTTGTTACCAACAGTGAGGCGCACCGAGCAATCAATGGGCGCCGAATCCGCATGCTGCATGGCAATAGACACATCGCGAATGACATTGGGCTCGTCGTCAATCTCACAGTGTGCCAACAAAACGTCGACCCCGTCGGACTGTTGAGTCAGCGTAAAGTATTCACGGCCGCGTTCCTGATCGAGTCGTTCGGGTTTTTTACTGGTATAGCGGATAGTGCCGCGAATCGTCCTGTGCACAGTCATGATCCTCTTATCTGTTGCATCACAGCCACGTGCGCCTGGGCCATCTCTTCCAGTGTGATCGCCACGCTGGGGTACTCCTGAACCCACTGCCACCAGGCAGCCACTGCAGGATAGCCGGCCAGTATATTCTCCCGACCAAACTCTGCGGCCAGTGCATCCACATACCAGATCACGGTGGTGAGGCAGATATCGCCAGTCAACAAGGAACGGGGCGCGCTGTCAGGGCGCGCTGCGAGCAATCTCTCCAACTTGCCCAGCTCGGCTTCCACCAGCGCCATCTGATCTTGCGGGTCCACACCCTCTGCGGCGCCAAGCAGCAGTGCAAACAAGGGAAACAACGCCGGTGCCAAATGATTATCGGCACAGCGCACCAACATACCGTTGTGCGCGCGCGCCAGCGGGGTGTCAGGTATCAACGCAGGCTCTGGATAAATATCTTCCAAATAATCCAGAATAACTGTGGACTCGCCTATGGTTTCACCTGAGTCCAACTCGAGCACGGGTAGCTTGGCCAGCGGATAGGCGGCGGCGAATTCGGCCGTTCGCAAGGGGATGGGTGAGCTCACCAGATCAACCGGCAGCTTTTTGTGTTTGATCTGAATTCTTACGCGGCTTGCATAGGGTGAATTGTCGAGATTGAGAAGTTTCATTGGTCTCCCGGACTGCAGTTGCTCTGTCAGTGGCCGCCGCATTGTATTAATGTTATGTTAATATATCAAATGACTTGAAAGCCGCTCTGGCACTGGACTCACCACCACTACCCGACCGACAATGTGCGGGTTGCCACTGCCTCGATTGACACGGAGCTACAATGGAAACCAGCCAAAAAACAGCGCGCGAAATTTACCAGGAACTGAAGTCCAACCCGACCCGGGCGAGGTTCGGATTTGGCGATAAAGCGATCCTGGTGAATGTCGACCCACAGAAAGCATACACCCGCACGGATCTGTTCAAAACCGCTTACGAAACGGATCCGCAGCAAATGCACTACGTCAACGAACTTGCCAAGGCCTTTCGCGCGAAAAACTGGCCGGTGGTCTGGACCCATGTCGCCTACATGGACTCAGGAGAAGACTGCGGCATCTGGGGCACCCGCACAGACACCCCGGACTCGCTACAAAATATAAAGTTTGGATCCGAACGCACGGAGTTTGATGACCGTCTGGAAATCGATAGCGAGCGGGATGCAATTTACTGTAAGAAGATGCCCTCCGCCTTTTTTGAAACGCAGCTGCAATCGCTGTGTGTCTGGCACAAAGTAGACACCGTGGTGATTACCGGTGGCTCAACGTCCGGCTGCATTCGTGCTACTGCTGTGGATTCGCTATCACGAGGCTACCGCACCATTGTTCCTGAAGAGTGCGTGGCCGATAAACACGAAAGCTACCACTTCGCCAATCTCACCGACCTTGCCATCAAATATGCGGATGTGGTCGATGTGCAGGAAGTCTTCGACTGGCTGCAGCCACAATCATAAGCAAACGCCGGAGACAGTCATGAAACAAGATCCGGAACTATACGACTACTGGCCCTATCAGGATCGACCAAAAATCGAATGGCCTGGCGGCGCACGCCTGGCCTTTTGGGTGGCGCCAAATATTGAGTTCTATGAACTGGACCCACCCGCAAACCCGCAGCGCAAAGCCTGGCCTCAACCCTATCCCGCACTACCCGGCTACAGTATTCGGGATTACGGCAACCGCGTAGGCCATGTCAGGCAAATGGAATTGCTGGACAAGTATGGCGTGAAAGGCTCGATCTCACTGTCGACTGCACTGTGCGACCATCACCCTGAAATTATCGCTATGTGCGCCGAGCGGGACTGGGAGTTTTTTAGTCACGGCATTTACAACACCCGTTATACCTACGGGCTGTCTGAAGAGCAGGAGCGAGAGATGATTCTCGACTCTGTAAATACTATTGAAAAGCACACAGGCCAGAAACCGGCAGGTTATCTGGCGCCTGCGCTGTCTCACTCCGAGCACACCATTGACCTGTTTGCCGAGGCTGGCGGCCGCTATACCTGCGACCTATTCCACGATGACCAGCCCACCCCGGTGAAAGTTCGCAATGGCAGTCGCTTTGTATCCATTCCTTACTCGCTGGAGATGAATGACACCATTGCCTACGTGGTCAATAAAATTGAGCCCAGGCGCTACGGCCAGATCCTCAAGGACAACTTCGACCAACTCTACCGGGAGGGAGCGGACAGCGGCACGGTAATGTGTATACCGACGCACAATTACCAGGTGAGTTGTCCGCACCGTATGCGGGCATTCGAAGAGGCACTGGAATACATTACCGGTCACTCCGATGTCTGGGTGACTACCGGTCGTGAAATCGCCGACTACTTTATCGATAACTATTACGATATTGCGCAAGCGGACATCGCAGCCAGGGGAGCGCCGTAGTCATGCCACTGGATCCCGAGTTTCTGCAATACCCTAAGCGCGATTACGGCATGGACCACGACCGTTACGACTGGTCTATGTTAAGCGAACGTAAACCCGTCACCTGGCCGGGCGGCGCCAGGCTCGCGCTGTGGATAAACGTGAGCTTGCAGTTTTTCCCGTTGGACCAACAGGGCAAGCCCTTTGCGCCGCCAGGGGGTATGACCATGCCCTACCCCGACCTGCGACATTTCACTCTTAGGGACTACGGCAACCGGGTGGGAATCTTCAGATGCCTGAAAGCACTGGATCGCTACAAGGTGACCCCGACCTTTGCTGTCAACAGCGCGCTGGCCCAACGCAACCCCTACCTCATGCATACACTGCGAGAACGCGGCAACGAGATCAGCTGTCATGGCTGGCACATGGATGCACCGCACTACGGTGGACAAGATCCCGACGAAGAGCGGGCGCTGGTGGAGAAGTCGCTTAACACACTGCGGGAACTGAGCGGCCAGGCAGTGACTGGCTGGCTCAGCCCTGCCCGCAATGAAAGCGCGATCACTCCGGAATTGCTGGCCGCCAATGGCGTCGAATATTTCAGCGACTGGGTCAATGACGATATGCCCTATGAGTTTCGAACCGATCAGGGCGCGCTTTGGGCAATGCCGCTATCGACTGAGCTGGAAGACAGATTCATTCTGATGAACAACCTGCATTCTGAGGAATCCTACGCACAGCAAATTTGCGATGCCTGCGATTACCTGCTGAACGAATCAGAGCAAGGCGGCGGTCGAATTCTGGCACTTAATATCCATCCGTGGATGCTGGGGCAACCACACCGCATTGGAAAGCTGGAGCAGGTACTGGACTACATAACCGGGAAGGAAGGCATATGGAGCGCCGGCGCTGCTGAGATACTATCGGCGTTCAAATCAGGGCAACAGCAACGCGCCTGAACTCATGACGGCAGCGGGGACAACCCTTTTTGTGCATCGGTTAGCGGACGCACGCGGGTAAAGCACAGTAGTGCGAAGGCAACCAAGCCCGCGAAAATAGCAAAAGGCAATTCGTAGCTGCCTGAACGGTCATACATCACCCCGGTCAACCAGATACCCACGCCACCCCCGATCGCATCAAGAATCGTAATGGTGCCGAGTATTTTCCCCGCATCCCGCAAGCCAAAGGTGTTCATGACGGTCAATTGCAACATGGTGTAAGCACCGCCCCACCCCAGACCAAAGGTAATCACCGCTATCCACACCAGCTCAATATCCATGCGGGCCAGGATAATAGAGCCAATCAACATCACAATCATGTTGCCGTAAAACACTTTGCGGCCATCGATCATATCGGCCAGCATGCCGAACAAAAATTTGCCTACCAGCGCACACATGAAGAACAGGCTGATGGCATTGGTAGCGACTTGCGCATCGAAACCTGAGTCGCGCATATATTTAAATACGTGCGCCTGCACCCCTAACACCGTATAGAAAGTGCACATGGCGATCACCGCCAGCGCCCAGAAGGTGGTGGTGCGCAATGCATCGGCATAAGCCACATCGGCCGGCGCGCCTGCCGCAATCGCTTCTGCTTCTGTAACTTCAGGGGTGGGAGCCTGGTCTGGCTTATCGCGAATCAATAGCCAGGTGATTACAAGCAGGATCAACGGAAATGCCACTGCTACCAGCATCGCCCATTGCCAATCGAAAGACGCCATCATGCGTGTGCCGTACTGCGGAAAAATAGCGCCGCCCAGGCTGGAACCGGTGAGTGTGATTCCAATAGCGGTACCCCGGTACCTCACGAACCAGCTGGAGACCAGGATAACGACTGCATTCAGGCCGCAGAAAACCAGCACAATGGCGAAAGATGCATGAATTGCATACATGCCCACGAGGCTATCGAGTCGGCTATAGGCTAGATAACCCAGTGCCAACACCGCCCAGCCAACCATCATGCAGCGACGGACTCCGTAACGGTCAAGGAGAATACCGGCAAAGGGCGCCAACAAGCCTGTGAGCGCCAGGGTGATCAGGTCACGGAACTTGATCTCGCCCATGGACCATTCGAAGCGATCGATAAACGCAAGGTCATAGACCGACAGACCGGAAATCGTCATGCCGTTGCTGACCATCAGTGCCAGACTGGCAAAGCCGGCGATAAACCACGCGAACCTGTTACTCACCGCTAATCCCGCTGGGGTACTGGTATTAATGAACTAATGTATTATCATTAAGTCATTAAGGCAAACTCATCCCGCGCTGCCCGCCCGACGCTATTTTATTAACTATAAATTGATATATCATTATAACAATTGACCACACGAGTGACGCATGATCAATCTAGATACACTGTTTAGCCAGGAAACGAGGGACGGACTGAGTAAAGAGTCACCCACCCCACTTTATTTCCAGCTATATAGCCTGCTTAAAGGCCTGATTCTCAACGGCACATTGCCGCTGGGTGAGCGCATGCCCACAGAAGAGCAACTGGCCGACACCTTCTCGGTGTCGAGAATTACCGCCAAGCGCGCGATGGACGAACTGGCCGCAGAAGATCTTGTGGAGCGCCGACGCGGCAAAGGGACTCACGTCACCTACCAATACAAGCAGGGTCCAGTGAAGGCTCCGCTGACAGGCATGCTGCAGGAAATTGAGAGCATGGCACGCAACACCAGCGCAACAGTGCTGGAGTGCAACATGATGCAGCCACCGCAGGACATACGCGAAGAGCTGGAACTCGCCCAGGGCGATACCGCCCTATTCCTTGTGCGGGTACGTGAACGCGAGGGCACCAAGTTCGCCTACTATCGAAGCTGGACTGCCGGCGTCAATATGCCAAAGCGGAAAACGGTCTTTGAGAAAACGCCACGGCTTAGCTACTTTCGGGAAAATGGCATGGATGTCACTCATGTCACCCAGACCCTGAGTGCGGTAGCCGCCACACCTGAGCAAGCCGCTGTATTGGAGGTGGCAGAGGGAGCCCCATTACTCAGCCTTATCCGACGCTCCTACAATAAGGAGGGAGATCAGGAACAGCTACGTGACTACCTCGAGGTGGTTTATCACCCGGATCACTTCCAGTACAAAATGGATCTGAAGATAGACTGACAATGGCAGCCCCGGCCACACCAACAAGGCAGCCTGGTGCGAGCAGCGCTGCCGCCTATGCTTCTACAATTGAACAAATGAGTACTTTACCTTGAGCACCAGCGCTCTGGGGCCCTGTCTGGGCGCCACCATCACTACCAGCGACGTTGATGCCTGTGTAAGTGCCTGGTGCGACTTCCTACATCACACCGTGGCGTGGGAAGACGTGATCTCTTCTATGCAAGCGGAACAATGGAACCGGCCGGCATTGGCTGGGTCGCGCACCGTGTGGCTGAAAAATGCCTCCGGAGAGCCCTGGTTGCGCTTTATCGAAGACAGCACCGCAGCGCCAGTGGACGCATTTCATCGCACAGGTTGGCTGTCGCTAGAAATTAATGTGCAAGATGTGGAAGCACTGCATCGCGAGCTACTTGACTCACCTTTTACCATCATCGGGCCACCTGCGACGCTGGACGTCAGTTCAGATATCAGCGCCATGCAGGTTGTGGGCCCCGCGGGCGAAGTGCTCTACCTGACAGAAATCAAAAAGGCAGTGCCGGGCTTCGATCTGCCACTGGCACGCAGTACGGTAGACAAGCTATTCATTCCAGTACTACTGGCAAGCGACCGAGATCAGGCTCTGACGTCCTACCAGCAGTTTCCAAATACCACTGGCAACTGCTTCGATACAAAAATCACCGTGCTTAACCGAGCTCATGGCCTGGTAGTAGACACCCGACATCCGGTTGCCACAGTTCAGTTATCCGGCAAAAACCTGATAGAGATTGATGAGTTTCCCAGCCTTTTGCCGCCCCCAGACACCAACAGCGGACTGCCGGCAGGAATAAGCATGATCAGCTTTGCTGTGGACAGCGGTTCTTTCGCGGGTGACCTGGCGAGCTCGTATGTACTGGAAAGCGCACCCTTAAAGGGCAAAAAGGCACGACTGCTTGCAGGTAGCGCGGGCGAGCTTATTGAGATCATTGAGTCCTGACAGCCCCAGCAATCATCGGCAGCCCAGAGCGCTTGCCTCCCGCCGCTCAAGAACAAGCCAGCTTTAAAACTCGGAAGCCGCAATACAGGCTAGCAGTCCTAAACTGACTCGCGAAAAACCCCACGCTCAGTGGGTTTATAAAACCAACTATTGCTGTTGACTTGCAGGGCAGCTTCTCTAAACTTACTAGACACGAACAAGCCGATGTAATTATAAGTAATAGAATCTGGATGGCCGATCTCATGCACTAACGATCGACCCGCCAAGGCAAAGGCAATTATGACGACGGACGCAGCCACTATTGAGGCGCTGACCGCAAGAATAAGCGAGCTGGAAAGCCGGTCCGCAATCCGCGACCTGGTTTCCGACTACTGTCACGGCTTTGACAAACGTGATTACCAGCGCTTTCTCGCCATCTGGTGGGAAGACTGCGTCTGGGATATTGGCCCGCCCTTCGGCCGCTTTGAAGGACACCCCGGCATTCACGAGGCTATTTATGACGTTCTGTGGCCAGCCTGGGGCGAATCCCATCACCTGACGACCAACCTGAGTATTAAATTCAGTAACCCGGACAATGCCAGTTCGATATGCGACGTGGACTGCATGGGCAAACTGATCGACGAAGAGACCTGCACGATCGTTGGCGCCACCTATGCCGATGAATTACAACGCCGAGATGGCGTCTGGAAGATTTTACAACGGCAAGTAACGATCCACTATTTCAACCCAGTTCCCGGCACAGTGCTGTCGGCGCCAGAGAGCGCTTAGGCAATGTCGGGAGATTCAAAAAAACCCAAACCCATTAAATTATTTTAAAAAAAGTAACCCCGGAGACTGCACATGAAAAAGAAAATTTTATGCACTGCACTGGCCGTCGCCACCAGCTCCCTTGGTGTGACAGTTTCACCTATAGCGACAGCTCAAGAGATGGCGCTGGAGGAGATTGTCGTTACCGCACGTAAACGTAAGGAAGATCTACAGGATGTCGGTCTATCCGTAAGTGCGATGACTGGCACAGAAATAGAACGCACATTCGCCCGAGACATCAGGGACCTGGCCTTCATTTCACCCAACCTCATTATTGACGATACCTCACAGGGACCCGGTGGTAACGCGGCAATGTACATCCGTGGTATCGGGGTAGCCGATGTTGAGAAAAACTTTGAGCCCGCAGTCGGCGTAACAATCGACGGACTCTTCATAGGCGCCAACAGTGGCGCGATTATGCGAAGTATTGACCTCGCCTCACTGGAAGTACTGCGTGGTCCTCAGGGTACCCTGTTTGGACGTAACACTATCGGCGGAACAATTAACATCGATAGAACACGACCTACCGGCGAGTTCGGCGGTAAAGTTCGCGCCGGTTATGGCGATTACGACACCTACTGGCTTGACGCCGTGGTGAATTTTGGCATCACAGACGACCTTGCGGTGAAGCTAAGCGCCGCCAAGAATGATCAGCAAGAAGGTTACTTCGATAACATAAGCACCGGTGACGATGACGGCATGATCGACTACCAGACCTGGGGCATCAATCTGTTGTGGAATGCGACTGAAACACTGGAGTTTGAATACACCTATCAGGATGAGGAAACCGAGCAGGATACTCCGCCACTGGTGAACATGGCACAACCAGACACATTATTTTGTGGTTCTTTCGGCTTGTGCGCTCAGTCTGTGAATACACCGAGCTCAGGCGACAGATACAAGACGACCACGCTGAAATTTGAGCCAACGACGGCTTCATTATCGCCAGCGCCAACACAAGTCGTGACCTCGCCGATAGCCGATTTGATCCCGAACGACGACGACGCCACATTCGACGCCGAGACTCACATCTTTGAAACACGTTGGGATATCAGCGATAGCCTCACGCTGAACTACATTTACGGCAGCTATGAAACTGAAGAAACTGTAGTAACCAACTTTACGTCAGAACCCCCAATGCTGTTCGGAACAGATCGTCCGGCAGAATACGAACAGGAGAGCCATGAAATACGCTTTACCTATGACGCGGGTGACCGTCTGAAGTTTGTTGCCGGCGCGTACTTTTGGGAGTCAGAATATGACATTCGTCTGCGCAGCTGGATCACCTTTGCAGTTCCCGATACTGTGTTGGACATACCCCAGAACACGCATCAGGAAACCGATTCCACAGCGATTTTCTTTGAAGGTGATTATGAGCTGAACGATTCCTGGACACTCACATTGGGTGGCCGGTACACCGAGGACGAAAAGCTCTCTGAGCAAAGGGCAAACCTCGTCAGTGACGCCGATGAAGAGTGGGACGAATTTACACCTAAAGTCGGCGTGCGCTACCGGATAGATGACGACGCCATGGTCTACGCCACGTATGCCAAAGGCTATCGCAGCGGCGGCTTTAACGGCCGAGTAGATAGCGTTCCTTCAGCCACAATACCTTATGATCCAGAAACAGTAGACAACTACGAGCTGGGTTTTAAAACTGAGTGGATGGAGCAGCGACTACGTTTCAATGGCGCCATCTTCTACATGGACTATCAGGACAAGCAGGAAGAGATCGGCTTGCCTTCTGATGGTGATACTGGCCAGCGAATCTCGGTGTTCAACGCCGCCGACGCAACCATGCAGGGTATTGAGCTTGAGCTGCAGGCGATCGTCACAGAAAACCTGAGCCTGCGGGCCAACCTGGGTTACCTCGATTCTGAATACGATGAATTCACTTTCGACGACGGCTTTCAAATCGTCGATAACAGTGGGCTGGAATTCCGTCGAGCTCCTGAGTTCACAGGCTCTATCGATGCAACCTACGAGTGGCAGATGGGCAACGGAGAAGCATGGGTGAGAGGCGCTTATCGCTTCCTTGGTGAGCACTTTATCGAGCAGACCAACCGGCCTGAACTGGAGAACGACGACCAGCATCTGGTGGACGCGTCGGTCAACTACTCTATCAATGGCCTGACCTTCAGTGTCTTCGGCCGCAACCTCACCGACGAAGACGGCTGGGCACACGGCCTGAACGTTTCTGGCTTGTGGGCTTACGCGTCGGCACGCGCACCCCGCACCTGGGGCGCAGAGGTGGTTTACAACTTCGGCGCCAATTGATCGTCAGCATTTGTTGACGACTTGTTAGCTTAGAACGCGTGTCCTATTTTCAATGGGGCATGCGTTTTTTCATTTTAGAGAGCCTTTATGAACGAACAACAGTTGACCGAGTTGCTGGACAAGCAGTCAATTTCCGATGTGATAATGACTTACGCTCGAGCAATAGACCGTCTGGATGAAACGATGCTGCGCTCCGTTTTTCACCCGGATTCACTGCACGCACATGGCTTTGAAGGTCCCTCCTCCGACCCTTCGTTACCCTCAGAACCGGGAGAGCCGGGTGACTTCGTGGCGTTTGCACTCGGTGTACTCAACACCCACCGCCACACTCATCACCAGTTAGGTAATATCTTTATTGAACTGGAAGACGACAACGCCTATGCGGAAACTTACTTCACGGCATATCACCGAATGCGTGCCAAGGGAGACCCAAAGGCCGCTGAGCATGCCTGGGATACAGAAATGGATTTTTGGGTAGGGGGACGTTACCTCGATCGCTTTCAAAAGCGCGATGGCGTTTGGAAGATCAGTCATCGCACAGGGTTAACAGACTGGATGAGGACGGAGCCACCGGCCTCACAGGGCCTTGTTGACGTACCTGAGTCCCTATTAGGTCATAGGGGCGAAAAAGATCTCGTCTACCGCCGTCGGGAAGAATTTAAATAAACCGAAGCAATATGCATGCGACGCCAAGCGCCATTAGCCTGGGTCGTGGATATCGTAAACCATTGAAGCTGAATCTTTTCAGGAGTGAATTATGTCTGATCGTCTAGCGGGAAAAGTTGCCGTTATCACCGGCGCTGCCAGCGGTATCGGAGAAGCCACGGCAAGAAGGTTTGTGGAGGAAGGCTGCCGGGTCGTATTGGGTGATATACAGGCAACTGAAGGTGAGGCGCTTAGCGCTGAACTGGGAGATAGCGCTGTATTTGCCGTGTGTAATGTCACCCTTGAGGACGATGTCGCAAAACTGGTTGATCTCGCGGTCAGTGAGTTCGGCAAATTGGATGTCATGTTTAATAATGCCGGTATCGTCGGCGCACTTGGCCCCATTGATACCGCTATTGAGGCCGAATGGAGCGCCACGCTTGCGGTACTCCTCAATGGCGTATTTTTTGGAATGAAGCACGCTTCACGAGTGATGAAAGCACAAGGGTCCGGCTCTATCATCAGCATGTCCAGCGTTTCAGGCGTCACCGGCGGCCTGGGCCCACACGCCTACTCCGCTGCCAAAAGTGCCGTGATCGGACTGACCAAGAATGTCGCCGCAGAGGTATGCGGCTACGGGGTGCGAGTGAACGCGATCGCGCCTTATAGCGTTGCCACTTCAATGGTCGCAGATGCCTACCTGCATGATCATAAGGCGATAGACGAGACGATCAAGATGCTGACTGACGAGTCGCCGCTGGTGAACCGACCTGGCCTAGCGTTAGACGTAGCCAATGCAGCCTTGTGGCTTGCCAGTGACGAGTCTGGCTACACTTCGGGACATACACTAACGGTTGACGCGGGCATTACAACGGGAGCTATGCCCGGTGGGCCACGCTTCTCTGAATATCTGCCAATGCAACGCGAGGCTGGAAAGTCCGGTCTGTAACACGCCTCAACATCACGCCGCAGGCACGCAAGCTAACAGGAAGCTAGGTATGGAAAGTAGCAAAGACAGTATTCTTAAATTAATGAATGAATACTGCTACAGGATAGACAGCGGTGATCTACAGGGCTTCGCCGACCTGTTTAGTGACGGGACCTGGCTGGTTCAGGGGGATCCCACCGGTGGCGACACCGGTTCAGTCGCTGTAATGGAAACCTTGAAGAACATCATCCTTTACGATGGAAAACCGAATACCAAACATGTGATGAGTAATATTCAAATTGAGGTGGCGCCTGATGGCGAGAGTGCAACCGCGCAGTGCTACATAACCGTTAACCAGACTGTTCCACCTGACTTTCCTCTTCAGCCAATTTTTATAGGCCACTACTACGACAGCTTCAGTTGCGTAAACGGCACCTGGCGGTTTACCTTACGGGATATCAGACCTGATCTGCCGGGCGATTTAAGTCATCACCGGGCAGACTTCTGAGTCGTCACCCATTTTTTGCTAACAGACCGCTTTACTACTAATACGGGCTCTGGGCCCGTTTATCCAATGGAGATACCATCATCATGAGATTGGCCAACAAAACTGCCCTGGTTACCGGAGGCGCCAGCGGTCTGGGTGCTGCAGCCGTAGAACGCTTTATTGAGGAAGGCTGCGTCGTGTGCATTTGCGATATACAGGACGAAGCCGGGGAAGCCTTTGCTGCCAACTTTGGCGATAAGGCGTTCTACCAACATTGCAACGTTACTGTCGAAGATGAGGTAGCCGCCGCCGTCGATGCCGCTGTTGATCGCTTCGGCAAACTGGACGCTGTTTTCCATAGCGCTGGTATCGTTGGCGCAGTAGGTCCCATTTCCACCACGCCAGGCGATGAGTGGCGCTTCAGCATAGATGTTCTGCTCAATGGAACATTCTACGCACTCAAGCATGCAGCTCGCGTTATGGGGCCTCAGGGCAGCGGCTCTATCGTCTGCATGGCCAGCACGGCTGGCTTGATGGGTGGACTTGGCCCACACGCTTACGCCGCAGCTAAGCATGGTGTAGTTGGCCTGACCAAGAATGTGGGAGTGGAGTTGGCCTCAAAAGGCGTGAGAGTGAACGCCATTGCGGCTGCAAGCATGGCCACCCCCATGGTTGCCAGCGTGGTAACCGGTGATCCTACCGACCTGGCAGGTGCCCGCGAGAAACTGGCCGCAGCCTCACCTATACACGGACGCGCAGGCCTGCCAGAAGACGTTGCCAATGCGGCGCTATATCTGGCCAGCGATGAGTCGGGCTATACAACCGGACACACACTCACAGTCGACGCGGGCTTCACGGTTGGCGCAACAGTAGAAGGACCCGCCTTTGCCGAGTACGCGCCTATCGTTAGAGAGGCTGGGAAGTCTGGGCTCGATAGCTGACTGATGTATCACCTAACCTAAATACCCGACTGGGGCGGAAACGCCCCAAAAACTATTTACCCGTGACAGCCAACGATATTCTGTCAACCAAAGACCGCTAGCAGCATCTTCTGCAAGTTCAGCCTTGCCTCTCGCAATACTCCTCAAAACATATCGAATTATGCATCTGCCTCTCAAACCGCATCGCATTTTGCATCAGCTGGTTTTAAGTGACCTGATATCCGTGCCGCCTACCGGCTCATTATTACAATCTTGCCTTTAAAGTCCCCCGATTTCTCACCAACACTAAAACAAAACGTGCACTGCGTCACATTAACGCAAGCTAGCGCCACCTCATGCTTCTTGTTAGCAGCGTCTGGCATAGGTGTTGCGTAATCGCCACTACGGGAAACTTTTCGAGGGCAAAAAGCCATGACAACCAAAGAACATGCTTTAAGGGTGATTAACGCTGATGGGGCAATTTGCGAGCGCCGCTCGAATCACCCCGAAACGCAACTGGTGCGGCTTACAGATGATCAGCAAATGGTACTCAGTACAAAGAGGCAGTTTGGCTGGCGAATCCTTTTCCACCGGCAGCCCGCGTTTGGCGAGACCGAGGTAGTGATAACGGACGATGCACATTCGGCATTCTGGGTCCTGGGAAGAGATGGCTCCTTAAAACAGACCTTTAACATCAGGACTGAAGACTTTGTTTAGACTTACTGACAACCTTTTAGCAAGGCATCGCTTGGCTTCTGCGCGAGCACTCGCTGGATTTACGCTGGTCGAGCTCATGATAGTGCTCGTCATCGCAGTTGTGATCCTGGCGGTTGGTATTCCCAGCTATAAGACGATATCCGAGCGCTCTGTGATCAAGCTTGCAACCAATGAGCTTGTTGACACATTCAGCTTTGCCGGCAGTCAATCGATGCTTTCCGGGCCGGGCAACGATATAAGCATCATTTTTAACGCTGCTTCACCCAGCCAATGGTGCTACGGCATTAGCAACCAGACAAGCTGCGATTGCAACGTATCTGATCCCAACGACAGTGTAGCGTGCACAATCGAGGCATCCGGGGCAAGGCAACTTAAGGTTATATCGTCCTCGGATTACGACGAGAAAATCGTAATGAACACTACGAACTTTCTGGCCAGTAGCGCAAAGTTTTCCTCCGTTCGGAGGTTAGTGCAGCCTGGGGACATAACACTGAATTCAACATCATACTCAACGCGAGTGAGTCTTAACGCCATGGGGCTTGTACATGCTTGCTCTGATAAGGGCCTGGGATATTTATCATGCGACTAACTCGTCAGTCTGGTTTTACGCTCGTTCAACTCATGATATCGATGGTGCTGGGTTCGATTGTGATTCTTGGTGCATCGCAACTTTATGCCGGAATAGTCACTTCCGGAGCAAATGCAAGGGCCAACATCACACTAACTCACCAGGTTCGAACCTTATTCTTCACGCTCAGTTCTGACTTGCGCCGAAGCGGATACTGGGAGCCAGATCTGAGCACAGCGGCGCTCTGGAACAACCCCTTTACATCGCCTGAAAATGATCTAAGAACAGGTAAGCTGACGGATAGCCCCGCTAACTCATGTGTACTGTACAGCTATGACGTAACGACCAATGGAGTCGTAGACGACGGCAGCGTTGATCCAACAATTACCGATCGTTTCGGGTTCAGGCTTAATGAAGCCTCTGTTCAATCATTCAGTGGCGGCACATTCAGCTGTGATGAAGGGGATTGGACAACAGTTACAGGGCCTGAAATACAAGTAAGCGAGCTCTCATTCGTAATAAATCAGACCTGCCTGAACATTCAGAACAACACAACCTCAAGTTGTCCATGCGCTGCCGGCAGCACCTGCCAGACTTTACGAGCGGTCGATTTGGAAATTACAGCCAATTGGGCGAGTTCGCCTGACGATGAGGTGACGATCGGTGGATCGGTTCATATTCGCAATGACAAATTTGAACTTCTGGTGGACTAGCATGAGTTATTCAGGTCAGCCGACAAGGCAAATGACACAGATCGTCAACCGTGCTTCAAACCCCGCCGATAATGGGTGTACACAAATGAAATGCGAATGCTCGATGCTCGGCCGTCAGGGTAGAGCGAAGGCTCAACGTGGTGTCGCTACTGTGGCCGTATCAATGATCATAATAATGATATCCATGGTCGCCCTCAGGTTTCTGGGTGACTCGAGTGTGGCAAATATACGCGCGACATCCAATGAGGAGTTAGCCCGGGAGGCGCAGCATGCCGCCGAGGCGGCCCTGGACTTTGCTATAGCATGGTACGCAAAAAATGAGCCCGAGTGGACGAATGACGGAACCAAGCTGGTGGCCACACTCGACGACGCTGTGCCACAGGCATTGACCAGAACGGGAGACCGCTACATCGAAGCGGTTACATTTACCCGGGACCTTACTGCACGAGATTTTATTCGAGTGAATGCATCCGTAAGATCTCAGAATAATTCAACTATTGTTGCGCAAAATCAGCAGTATATTCACGACAATCACCTGCTGCGTGCACCCGATATTGTTGGCCCACCACTTGTAGTCGCCGGCTGCTTCGCCGAGGCGAAAGGCAATCCAAAAGTTTATCCAGAAAATGTTGGGGACATTGTCGTACTGACCTCTAGTGGCAGCGACTGCACTGACCTGGGTCACCTCCAACTAAACGGCGGAGTCGCGGCTCTCAATGCGTTTGATCCTGACAAATTGTGGGATCTCACTTTCAGTGTGTCACGCCAATCTCTGAAAGAAATTGCTGCTAGTGAAGAGGCAGCGGGCACGGCAGATGATGAACGCACTGTAGTCTGGGTCTACGATGACAAGAATTATCACCAGTCCTGGGGTAGCGCAGATTCGCCGATCATTCTTATCTTCGACGAAGACGCTGATTGTCCAAAAATCAATGGCAGCCCCGAAATTTTCGGCATCGTTTTCATCGATAGCGAATGCGACAGCGGCAGCGGCTGGGGTGGTCTGACAGTAACTGGAACTGTAGCCATCAATGGCAAACTGAGAAAGCTTAATGCCAACACTGAAATAAGGGCATGGGGCACAGCCTCAAACGACACCAATAATCTGAAATCATCCCGAGTCGCCCGAATTCCGGCGACATGGCGCGACTTTTAGGGAGATCTGCATGCGCACACTGAACCCCAAAAAACAAAAAGGTTTCGGCATGACAGATGCAATCATCGCATCCGGCCTGGTCGGGGCTTCGATTGTATCCTTGGGCGATCTCGCCGGAGACTACAATAAAGAGCTGAGGACGGCCAATACTCGTACAGAGGCCATCGCCCATGCCGAACAAAAAGTGGAGAACTTCCGCTCTCTGGTCGACAAGGAAGAGTTTGAAGAATTTGTTGTGGACTCAGAGTCTGCTGAAACGAAAAGTGCGCGTAGTACTGAGTTTAATCGCAGCTGGCAGGTAACCAACCAGACCGAGCTGTACAGGCAGGCCTCAGTCACCGTTGCATGGGCAGATGGAAAAGACGAAAACAAGGTCGTGCTTAAAACGCTTTTTTTCGCTGAAGACCCGTTTGAGGCCGGGAGAAAGCTGATGACCCTGGCTTCAACAACCGTGGGAAACCTGGGGTCCATTGGCATCACGGACTTGGACGGCGATGGACTGACTGACATCAACAACAACTACGGTGATGGAGATGGTAGTGATACTGAGGGCGGGCCGGGCGATATTGACGGAGATAATAGTGTGCTTCCCAGCTACTCTATAACCCTAAGCGGTAAGGTCGATGAGAAAAAGTACTTTGATTATCGAAAAGGCGTATCAGTTAGCGGCAGCTATGGTGGAATGTGCGTCAACGAAAAGGATTCTTACAGCTGCACTCTCGGGCCTATAGAAGGCGGTGAATCGTGGTCTGGAACCTTATCCATTCCGGCAAAGAAGAATGGGGTTATTTGCACCGCCACCTCCCTGACTGGACTTACCGAAAATACCGAGCTGGATGTCATGATACGCAAAAAAAGTAAGTATTGCTGAGAGCCAACAGCTCACCTGGACCAACAATCTTGTGACGCGTAAGCGCTCGTCACTGCTCCATCCTGGTTGATTGCGAAAGTTCCGCATTTATCACGAGTTTGGGCAGCGGTAGGCGTTGCAGTTGCCAGGAAACCCGCCGCATCATTGGACACCATGCTGAGAGTGTAGTGACCTGACTTTGTCTTGGCTCCACTCCACACATCTGCAAGACCGCCATAAGCGACATTATTCGCTCGCCACTTCTCCTGGGCAAAGCGCAATGACTCAAGGCTTGTCTTCGCATCAAGCCGATTGCCCCGGAGCACATACGAGTTATAAGCAGGTAACGCGATGGCAGCAAGAATACCAACAATCGCCACCACTATTATTAGCTCTACTAAGGTAAAACCCTTGTTTTTACGCACTGAAAAACCCCAGTTCCGATTCAGTCGTCACTGTAAGGTTTACGAAATGAATTTTCAAAAATAGCTGGGTAGGATGTGAATACGGTCACACTCTACCGCAGCCTTCTGTCATATTGATGAGGTGATTAGCTCGCCAAACGCTCAAACTCAAGCTCAGGAAAGCCGCCGTCTACAGATTCACGCAACCTGTCGTAGTAAACGTTTGCACCGCCAAAGTAAATCAACACACGCGGTTTGTGGTTCTCGATATTGGCGCCCATCATCCAGGAGTGAACCGTGTCGCCCACGTTCATCAGCGTCTGCTCATGAATTTCCGCAACATGCGCAGTCCACTCTTCTTCGGCATCCTGCTTGGCCTCACAAACGTCATAACCCTCGCTCTCCATCTTCTTGATGCAGTCGGTAATCCAAATGACGTTCTGCTCAATGGATGTAGGCAGGTTGGCGAATGGCGCTTGCGGGCCAGTCACCATAAACAGGTTAGGGAAATCGGCAGCGCATACACCCATCAGGCAGTTTGACGTTTTCTCCCACTTCTCGGCGAGTGATTGGCCACTCTCGCCACGAATCGGGAAGGCTTCCAATGCGCCGGTATAGGCCCTGAAGCCAGTCGCCAGGATGATGATGTCGAACTCGTGAAGGTTTTCGGTTGTGCGCACCCCGGTTTCGGTAATCTCGACAATAGGTTCTCGATCCTTGATATCGACCAGATGCACATTATCGCGGTTGTATGCTTCCAGGTATCCGTGATCCAGCGGCGGACGCTTGGCAAACAACGGATAGTCGTCAACCGTAGGCACCAACAGATCCGCGATGGCGGGATCGTCAATGCGTTCCCTCATTTTGTCGATAATAAATTGCGATGCCATTTTATTGGCTTCGGCATTGCCTAGCAGGTCGTCGAAAGTTTCGAACACCCAGCGGAAACTACCGTTCCAGTTTTCCTCGAAAATTTTCTGTATATCCTCTGGCGGTGTATCGGCCAGATTACGACCCGCTGTATTAAACGCCATACCGAAAACATGGTTGCGACACATAGCAACGATGTCGTCGTAGTTTTCCTTGATCTCTTTTTCCCACTCCGGTGTCATGGGCTTCTGCATGGCCGGCATGATGAAGTTGGGCGTACGGTGGAATACTGTGACCTCGGCGGCTGTTTGCGCCATTATCGGCAGCATCTGTACGGTGGTTGCACCGGCGCCGATAATTCCCACACGCTTGCCGGCATAGTCCAAACCTTCTTGCGGCCAACGCGAGGAGTGAAAGAGCGGCCCCTTGAAGGTGTCCATTCCACTGATCTTGGGTATCACCGGCTCAGAGATCATGCCCATACCACTAATGAAATACTTGCAGGTAAAGGTTTCACCTGTGCCTGTAGTGACCAGCCAGTGGCCGGTTGCTTTCTGGTAATCGGCGCTGACAATTTCGGTCTCGAGCTGGATGTGAGGCCACATATCGCACTTGTCGGCAACAAAACGGAAGTAATCGTGCGTCTCTTTCCAATCCGGATAACGCGCTGACCATGACCATTCCTGCAGAAGCTCTTTGGAAAAGGTCAGGCAGTAGTAGTAACTCTCACTGTCAGTCATGGCACCCGGATAGCGATTCCAGGTCCAGGTGCCGCCAATATCAGCGGCTTTATCAAATACCTTCACCGAAAGACCCGCTTCGCGCAGGTGGTGAATAGCCGCGAGGCCAGCAAAGCCGGCACCAATGACGATAGTGTCAAAATCTGGTTGTTGAGATGTCATCATCGAAGTCCTTGTTTTATCTTTATCTGAATTTTCAGCACTGGCACTTTAACTGTCGTCGGAGAGGAAGTGACCGTATTTCTCCATTGCCGCTTCCCGCTGTGTCGGCGTGTGATACGTGGGGAACAGGCCCGGCGCCGGCTTATGGTCTCGCAAGACTGTGCGAGCCACCGTGACCTTGTGCACCTCTGAGGGGCCATCCACTACACCCAGCTCTGGAATATCCGCCCACATGTACATCAGGGGAATTTCATCGGACATACCCAGGCTACCGTGGAGGTGCATAGCGCGATAGACAACGTCCTGCAGCACCTTGGGAGTAGCCGCCTTGATTGCCGCAATTTCCTTACGCACCTCGCGGTTGTATTCCTTGTGCTTGTCTATCAGCCAGGCTGTGTACAGCACATGCAATCGGTATTGCAGAATCTGTGTGTAACTGTCGGCAATCTTGTCCTGGGTCATCTGCTTATTGGCCAGCAGCTCACCTTTGGTGGTTCTGCTCAGTACGCGTTCGCACATCATATCCATCACTTTCTTGAGCTTACCCACACTGCGCATCGCGTGATGAACACGACCGCCGCCCAGTCGGGTCTGAGCGACCAGAAAGCCCTGCCCCTCTTCGCCTAGCAGATGATCCGCCGGCACACGACAGTCGGTGAAGCGGATATAACCATGCACACCATCGCCCTGCTCTACATAGGGGCCAACCGCTGAATTGCGCAGGATCTCCATACCGGGAGTGCCTTTTTCAACCAAAATGATTGAGGCCCCTTCATGGATGGGCACGTCAGTGTTGGTAACCACCATGACCAATAGAAACTCAGAAAACCGGGCGTGGGACGCGAACCATTTTTCGCCGTTAATCACCCACTCGTCACCATCTCGCGTTGCGGTGCAGGTAAACTCCGCTGGATCGGCTCCGGCCTGGGGCTCTGTCATTGAATAGCAGGAGGCGATATTGCCGTCCAACAACGGCTGCAGGTACTTCTCTTTCTGATGAGGCGTGCCAAAGTGAGCGAGAATTTCAGCGTTGCCGGAGTCTGGCGCCTGGCAACCAAACACACTGGGGCCAAAACGACTGCGGCCGAGAATTTCATTCATAAGCCCGAGGTTAACCTGGCCGTAGCCCTGCCCGCCAAGCTCAGGACCTATGTGACATGCCCAGAGTTTCTTTTCTTTGACGATTGCCTTCAGCGGTGCCATTGCTTTGGCAGCCGGCGAATCGGGGTCCCAGGGATCGCCTGGACCGCGAAACACCAGGTCCAGAGGCTCAATTTCCTTGCGGGTAAACTCGTCGATCCAATTCAACTGTTCCTGAAATTCACTGTCGGTCTCAAAGCTCCAGCTCACTGCACTTCCTCTTTTTCTGACTAGATTCCACGGGCTAATGATTACGCCAATTCAGAGTAATCACAGTATTTTGTTTCTGCCGCCGCCTTGACTTGGGCAGACGCTATCTTATACTTGCTAGACGCAAACAAGCAAGTTTCTTGAACCCGCCGGACAACAAAAACGATGCACAGCGACAAGCTTAGGCTCACGCGGGCGACTCCCGCCAATGCCACCGTTGCCAACCAGCCTTCAGGGCTACTCACTCTCTCAAATCATAGTAGTGGACTGGCGCCTTGCCTGCCACCAACCAACAGCGAGTACGAGGCCCGGGCTTGAGCAGCGACAATTCCCGTTTTACCGATTGGTGCGCTACCGAACTAAAGCGCACAGGTGCCACTATCGTCAAGGAACTCAGCGGTGGCAATTCAAACCTCACCCAACTGATTGACACAGATCAAGGTCCACTGGTGCTGCGCACTCCCCCGGCCAATACCATTTCGCCAAAAGCGCATCGCGGCGTTGAGCGAGAGTCGATTGTGATGGCAGCGCTGGCTGGACGTATTCCCGTGCCCGACATGGTGGCCTGGTGTGGCGACCCGGAGGTTAACGGCAAGCCCTTTATGTTGGTGGAGCACGTGGACGGCGTTTCAATTACCGATGAACTGCCAGCGGCCTACAATGGGGTTGAGTCTGTTAACCGCTTGGGTGAACAGCTTATCGACGCGCTTGCGGGCATTGCCACGGCACCCTGGCAGGAACTTGGTTTGTCGCGGTTTGGCAACCCCGACAATTTCCTGTCGCGACAAATTGAGCGCTGGCTGGAAGTTCGCCGAACTGCTGTAGTCAGGGAATTACCGGAGATAGAAATATTGGGGCGCTGGTTGTTGGACAACCTGCCCGCCGATGGTCCCGTGGGCGTGGTACACGGCGATTTTCATCTGGACAACAGCCTGTGCAGCCGCGATAAGGCGGAACTGCTGGCCGTCATAGACTGGGAGATGGCCACCATTGGCGACCCCCTCACCGACCTGGGCCTTTTCCTGATGTTCTGGGGCCCTCGACAGGTCGACCCACCCGGATTTCGACACGTGCAGGCGGTGACCCGTATAGATGGCGTAAGCAGCAGGCGTGAACTGGCAGACCGCTGGGCGGCGCAAACCGGCATTGATATTAGCCAACTGAATTTTTACCTGGGCTTCGCCTTCTGGCGACTGGCGTCCATCGTGGAAGGTGCCTACGTCCTATATAAAGAGGGCAAGGTCGACACACCTTATGCTCGCGGACTGGAACACGACGTGCCGGCGCTGCTCGAAGAAGCGCGGCTGGCCATTCAGGGAGACTGGTGATGCAGGCTACCATGATGCACACACCCATGACCGTACAGCTGATCATGCAGCACGGTTTGCAGGTGTTTCCCAACAGTCGCGTGGGAACCTTTGACGGCGAAGTGGTTACCCACACACCCTATATCGACATTGCGAATAACGCGTCCCGGCTCGCCAATGCCCTGAGCGCATTAGGCATAAAGTCCGGTGACAGGGTGGGCACGTTCAGTTGGAACAATACAGCACACATGGAGGCTTATCTGGCCATTCCCTCCATGGGCGCAATCATGCACACCGTGAATATACGGCTGTCCCCTGAACACATTGCCTACGTAATTAACCATGCAGAGGACAGCGCGATACTGCTGGATGCGACCCTGCTGGAACTGTTTCAGCCGGTTCTACCGTTGCTGGAAACAGTGAAGCACATCATCGTAATCGGTGGTGATGCGCAACTGCCGGGCTTTGAATGTCACAACTACGAGTCGCTGCTGGCTGCACAGCCAGCCGCCTTCGACTGGCCAGTGCTGGACGAGACCCAGGCGGCCGCCGTCTGCTACACCTCCGGCACAACGGGAAACCCCAAGGGCGTTGTGTACAGCCACCGAGCAACCTTTATGCACTCCATGGCATCTCGGGCAGCCGATACCTTTGGAATCAGTGAACACGACCGCATCATGCTGCTACCCCCGATGTTCCACGCTAATTCATGGGGTTTGCCCTACAGCGGCTGGTTCAGCGGCAGCGACCTGATAATGCCCGGCCCTCACTTGCAGGTGGACGGCATCATGGCCATGGTAGCCAGCGAACGCCCGACCATCACCGCCATGGTCCCTACGATTCTGGGCGATTTGCTGCGTATGCCCGAGGAAAGCGCTCCCGACATGAGCTGTTTTCGGATGCTGGTTTGCGGCGGCTCCGCAGTAGCGCCAGCGATGATCAATGCGGCCCGGGAAAAATGGAACGTGCCTGTGCTGCAGGGTTGGGGCATGACCGAGACCAGCCCTCTGTGTGCCCTGTCCCACCCACCCCGCGACCCGGGCGAAGGTGGCGAAACTCCGTGGCGTGCCAAGAGCGGCCGTCCAGTGGCCGGCGTACAGGTGCGCGTGGTCGACGAACAGGGTCAGCCGCTACCACACGATGGCGCTACCGTAGGTGAACTGCAGCTTCGAGGACCCTGGATTACAGGGTCCTATCACCGCGACGAATCACCCGATTCATTTTCGGAGGATGGCTGGCTGCGCACCGGCGATGTAGGCCACATCGACGAAAAGCACTATGTGCAACTCACCGACCGAACCAAGGATGTCATTAAATCCGGTGGCGAATGGATTTCTTCGGTGGACCTGGAGAATGCCCTGCTTGCCCACCCTGATGTGGCAGAGGTTGCCGTGATCGCAATCGACGACGAGCGCTGGCAGGAACGTCCACTGGCCATTGTTTCACCACTGCGGGATAACCTGTCGCCGCAGGAACTACAGGATTTCCTGACGGACCAGGTCGCCAAGTTCTGGATACCAGAAAGTTGGGTGTTCTGCGAAGACATTGCCAAGACCAGCGTCGGCAAGATGGATAAAAAGCGGCTGCGGCAGGCTAACCAGGACGGTGAATTCCAGGTCATCAAGACCAGATAAACTTACCGCCGCTCTACGCGGCGGAAGTGAGGACTGTAATGACAGAAGAAACCGCGGCTAAAAGCACCAAGGGCACGCGTCGCACTCAGGCAGAACGCACCGCCCTGTCAGACCAGCTGATGCTGGAGGCGGCGATCAAACTGATTAACGAGCGCGGCACGCAAAAAACAACACTTAAAGAAATTGGTGAGCTCGCAGGCTATAGCCGCGGACTAGCCAACTATCGGTTTGGCTCCAAGGATGGCTTGCTGCAGGAGTTGTTCAGCCGATTTGATGATCGCTGGAAAAATCATCTCGAGACCTATGTTGATAAAAAATCCGGCGCTGAGGCGGTGCTTGCAGCTGCCAACGCCCTACGCGATTTCCTGAAGCTGGAATCGGAATATATGCGCGCCATGTATACCCTGTGGTATGAATCACTGGGCCATGAATCCGAGATACGCAATAACCTGGCCGCCCATCACGATGTCTATCGCAAAGATGCGACACGCTGGATAGAACAGGGAATAAAAGATGGTAATGTCGACCCGACCATTAACCCCACCCAGTTTGCTGTTCAATTCTGTGCGTTTATCTTCGGCGTGGTTTATCAATGGCTGGTAAATGCCGACGCCCTGGACCTGGACGCCGTTTTTGACGAATACGAAGTCAACATAACCAAACTACTTAGCACAAAGGAATCACACTGATGGCCTACCTCACTCGCGAAGACAACAAGAATGTGTATTACGAAGACTATGGTACTGGCGACAGCGCCATTGTATTGGTGCATGGCTGGGGTATGGGCGTAAGGACCTGGGACTACTCACTGGCAGCGCTGATCGCGGCCGGTTTCAGAGTTGTCGCATTGGACCATCGCGGCTGCGGCAAATCCGACAAGGATTTTGCTGACGTAGGCATCAATGCCATCGCGGGTGACGTGGTCGCCCTAGTAGAAAAACTGGGGCTATCCAGAGTCGTACTGAACGGCTGGTCACTGGGCGGCGCTGTGGTCGTTGCAGCGGCAGACCAATTGAAAGATACCTGCACTGGCCTGGTGCTAACTTGCGGAGCCACTCCGGTCTATTTGCAGAAAAGCGATTACGCACACGGCGGTACTGATGCCGACCTGGCCGGCACGCTTGAAGCGATGGGCGCAGACCGGGTCAATTTCCTGTGGGCGCTATCGCAGGGTATCTGCGCCACTGAAGTCACACCGGAAGTAGAGCGCTGGATGTGGGAAATTTTCATGGAGTCCTCCCCCAACGCCGCAGCATCATTGGCCGAGCTGGGCCCCATGGATCAGCGGAGCATACTTGCCTCCCTGACAATGCCTATTCTCAGTTACGTTGCAGGCAAGGACGCTGTGGTTGACCCCAACGTCTGCCGCTCCGTCGCCGAGTACAACGACAATGTTACTACCGTCGATCTGCCTGAATCCGGGCACGCGCCATTCATAGACGAAACTGCGCGCTATAACGAAGAACTGATTACCTTCACCAGCAGCTGCCTGTAAGCAGGCCGAGGACACAACAATGGCAGACTCTATCAATTACGGGCTCTGGTACGATTTTCGTAATCCCCTGCAGTGGCGACAGCCCTTCGAAACATTTTACGCGCAGCGGCTTCAGCAAATTGCAGATGCGGAAGACATGGGCTTCAGCTCCTGTTGGCTTACCGAGCACCACTTCTGTGACGACGGCTACACACCCTCCCCGCTGGTGTTGGCAGGCGCAATTGGCGCCAGAACCCGGACAATGCAATTGGGCACCAACCTGATGCTGCTGCCACTGCACGATCCCGTTCGCGTCGCCGAAGATGCAGCCACATTGTCACTGGTCACTGGTGGCCGTTTCGATCTGGGTGTGGGTATAGGCTACCGGCAGCTGGAGTTTGATCAATTTGGACGCAAGATTTCCCATCGACCCAGCCTCGTTGAAGAGGGGATAGAAATTGTACGTCGCGCCTGGTCCGGCGAGCCGGTGAACTTCAGCGGCAAACGCTTCGAGGTTGGCGATCTCTGCGTCACCCCTGCCCCGGAACAGAAACCCGCAATTTTACTGGGTGGCATGGCACCGCCTGCCATTGATCGCGCGGCACGTGTTGCCGACGGTTTTCTGTGCACCGGCGGCATTGGCATAGACATGTATGCCGAAGCGCTGGAGCGCAATGGTAAAGCCCAGACCGATGGCAGCGTAGTACTGGGCTGCTGGGCCATCATCGCCGAAGACCCGGAAGCAGAGGCCGCCAAGGTTGGCGAACACGTGCTCTACCAGGCAAACGAGTACATTAAATGGGGTGCCTTTGGTCCGCCGGATCAAACGCCACTATTTGAGAATGCAGCCAGCGCTATCGAAAACGGACTCTACGAGTTGTGGGATGCGGATATGGCCGTCGCCGAGTTGAGCAAGTTAGTCAGCACCTATCCCAATATCCGGGATATTCACTTCTGGGCACAGTTCCCCGGAGAGAGTGTAGAGTCGGGCAATGCGCGACTACGCTATATCGCCGAAAAGGTACTGCCGCGACTGCCGTAAGTTAATCCAGCTGGCTCATCCGCAGCATGGTTGACTGAAACAGCCTGTGGGCCTCCTGCAGGTCGATGTCATCGTCAAAGTACACCGCCGAGCGCAAGCCAATCATCAGGGCGTAGCAAAGCTCGGCGGAGTCCTTGGCGCTGCGCATAAAGATATCGGGTGCACTATTGAAGATATCCACCAGGAAGGCCTTACAGCGCGCATCAAACTCCGCCTTGGTAACGCGCAGCACATCGTCATTAACGGCAGCCCCAAAGCACTCAAGCATAAAACCGATTTCCTTGCGGGTGCTGGCTTCTCCCTTGAACCAGAAGTCCGTCAGGCCGGTAATTCGTTCACGGGTTTCCAGCCTGGATAACTCTTCCAACTGCTCCATAAAACGCACAGAGACATTATCGAAGTACTGCTCCAGCACATCTTCCTTGCCATTGAAGTAATAAAGCAGGTGGCTGGCAGTCATGTCGGCACCCTGGGCAACATCTGCCAGGGTCGTTTTGACATAACCTTTCTCCAGGATGCAATCGTGCAGGGATCTGAATATCTTGCGCCGGCGCTTATCGCCGCGAGAATCACGCCGCTCGACGGGGACGAGAGTGGCCTTGCCAGCTGGTGCCTGCTTCATGGCTAGTCCTGCGTATTACCCGGTATGCAGATGCGCCGAGCTTGTTATTGTCATTTCTTGAATTTAATTCAAAATTCACCTAACATCCAGCCATATTTTAATAAAAGCAACAATCGAGGTAGCTGCATGAGCCCGACCCTGGAAGACAAACTCGCGATCCACGAACTGCTATCGCGCTCAGCCTACGCTTTTGATATCCAGGATATGGCCATGCTGGAGGCCTGCTTCACCGAAGACGCCCAGTTTAGTATGCGCATCGCCGGGGGCGACCTGGTTGGGCCTTTTGATGGACGGGCGGCCATCATGACACTGATGACAGACTCTATCGCAGTTCAGACCGACGTGCGTAAACACGTAATCAGCAACATCTTTTTCGACGAGAGCGCCGAGCCGCCAATGGTCACCTCAAACCTGACCCTGATCTCGACGGAAAACGGCGAAACCACTGTGCTGACAGCAGGCTTCTATCGCGACACCGTTGTAAAAGAGAAGGACGGCTGGCGCGTCAGTAACCGTTTTATTGAACTCGACCGAGCCTACTAGGACACCGCCGTGAATATAGGAAGGATACCGGCCAAAACTGCCCGCCTGGATCCTGCGCGCGAGGCATTAATCGATGTCCCTAATAATCGTCGCATCAATTACGGTGACCTGGACCAGCGCATTCGAAGACTGGCCAATGGCCTGTGCAGCACACTTGAATTGCAGCGCGGCGCCCGGGTGGCGATCCTGTCCCGCAACTGCATCGAGTACATGGAAGTTTTCTATGCCTGTGCGCGCATTGGCTTAATCGCCCAGCCGCTTAACTGGCGGCTGGGCACAGAAGAACTGGCCAGGATCATTGAAGACGGCGAGCCCTCTGCCATCGTCTGCTCAAGCGAGTACAGTGACACGGGAGAGGAACTGAAAGCCAAGGTCGACATCCCCCAGTGGCTGTACTTCGGCGATGGATCGGATGACTCCTATGAAAATCTGTTGGCGAGCAACGACGACAGCGAGCCCGACGTGGCCGACAGTGTTGGCGGTGACGACCCGGTCCTGATTTTGTATACCGGTGGTACTACCGGCCAATCCAAAGGGGCCCTGCACACGCATCACTCCATTTACATGGGCATGCTTAACCAAACGGTAGCAGAACGCATCGTCCCGACAGACGTTTATATGCTTACCGGGCAGATGTTTCACATACCGGTCGCGCTGGCGATGAATTACCAGGCGCATGGTTGTCCATTGGTATTGATCAACTTTGAGGCACAGCTGGCACTGGAAACCATTCAGAAGGAACGGGTCTCCGCTTTCCTGGGCATTACCACCATGCTCAACTGGATGATGGCGGTGGAAAATTTTGCCGACTACGACATCAGCAGCCTGCGCAACATCCAGTACGGTGGCGGACCTATGCCACGCAATGTTGTCTCCGCCGCACTGGAAGCGTTTCCCTGCACTCTTATTCAGGGATATGGACAAACAGAGGGCATGACGATGAGCTTTCTGTCACAGGAAGACCATCAAAAAGCCATTAATGGCGAGCACAGCGAGCGGCTTGCGTCCTGCGGCCGGGAGGGTTTTGTCACCTCTATAAAACTGGTCGATGGCGACGGCAACGAAATACCACGTGACGGAACTACCCCCGGCGAAATTCTGGTGCAGTCCGAGGCGAATATGGTGGGCTACTGGCAACGCCCCGACCTCACCGCCGAGACTATTCGTGATGGCTGGATGTATACCGGTGATGTCGCTACCTGGGATGAAGACGGTTACATCTTCATCGTGGATAGAGCCAAAGATATGATTATCTCTGGCGGGGAAAACATTTACAGCACCCAGGTTGAAGCGGCTATTCACCAACACCCTGCAGTACTTGAATCTGCCGTATTCGGTGTTCCCCACGATGAGTGGGGGGAAGCAGTAAAAGCCGTGGTCGTACTGAAGCCGGGAGAGTCTGCCAGCGAGCAGGATATTATCGATGCTGCCAGCCAACACCTGGCCTCCTACCAAAAGCCCAAGTCGGTGGATTTCGTAGACAGCCTGCCGAAAGCTCCAACCGGAAAGATCCTCAAGCGCGAATTGCGCGACCCTTACTGGGCTGACGAAGGGAAGAAAGTATGACCGGTCTGTTGAGCGAGGAACTACTGTCGACCATTGGTCGCCAGGCTGAACCACGACGAGAGATTGTGACCCGACGCGACATCCGCAAGTACGCGGTCGCTACAGGCAACCGTCAGCGCAAATACCTCGACGGCGATGAGGCGCCTCCCATGTTTCACGTCCCGCTGTTCTGGGATGTTGTGGAACTGGATCAACTGACCCCGGATGGTGTTTCCATAGACACCCTGCTGCCCAAGTTCCCTCTGGAGAAAGCAATGGCGGGCGGCCTCAAAATCGAATACCTGAAGCCCGTGCACCCGGGCGACTGGCTCACTGCGACACGCACCCTGACAGATATTTACGAAAAGCAGGGACGCTCCGGCGCGTTGATCTTCTACGAGGTGGTCATGGACATTACCAACGACGATGGTGAGCTCGTCATACGGGAAAAAACAACAAGGATACTGCGATGAGCGCGGTAACGGGTTCGAACAGGCTGGGTAAGCTTAAGGCAGGCGATGCGCTGCCGCAGCGGTCCTTCTCACCGGATATTGTCCAGTCAATGCTGTACAACGCAGTGCTCTGGAACGGCCACCGCATTCACTTCGACGAACCCTATGCTAAAGACGTAGAGGGCTACCCGGGGCTGGTCACTGCCGGGCCGCTGTTGGGCGACTGGTTGCACCAGTGTCTGGAAGAGTGGCTGGGAGACGATGGTCGTATCACCGGTATTGAGTACTCCAACCGAGTCGCTTCCTATATCGGCGATACCGTCCATTCAGGCGGAACCATAACCGCCATTGACCCTGCGACCGGAGAGGCGACCGTAGAGGTATTTATCAAAAATGAAGCCGGCGACGTCATCACACCGGGAGTCGCCACGATCAGGTTCGAAAACACCTGAACAGCCATGCCAAACGGAGCTAAACCACGTAAATGACGGCAAACGGACTTAAGGGTAGCGTCGCGATTGTTGGTGCCGCCGACACCGACGTCGGCATTGTGCCCGGCGTAACGCCAATGGAGCTTTGTGTCGACGCGGCACTCGCTGCGCTGGCAGATGCCGGAATTAACAAGGACAGCATCGACGGACTGGTCACCTGTAATGCGATGGCGCAGCCATTGATGTATCACGCCGAAGCCTTTGCCGAATACCTGCAAATTTTTCCCCGCTACTGCATCAGTGTTGGCGCGGGCGGCGGTACCACCTTCTCAATCCTCCATCATGCAGCATCGGCAATTGCCACCGGAATGACTGATACTGTTTTGATCGTCATGGCCGACAGCCTGCGCAGTAGCCTCAGCCGAGAGCAGGCCATGCTGATGCAGTCGTCAACCGGGCATCCACAGTTTGAACAACCTTACGGACCCACGGTGCCAGCGTATTATGCCTTGATCGCACAGGCTCACATGGCCAGGTTCGGCACCACGGCAGAACAATTCGCTGAGATTGCTGTTGCCGCACGGGCACATGCCGCCCTCAATCCAGCGGCGCAGAAACGCGACCCGATCACGGTGGAAGATGTCGTTAACTCGCGGATGATCGCCGACCCCTTGCACCTGCTTGATTGCTCACTGGTTTCTGATGGCGGCTCAGCCATCATAATGACCTCGGCCGAGCGCGCCGAAGATTTTCCTCACCAACCGGTCTACCTGTTAGGTGTTGGTGAAGGCCACAGCCATGAACATATCAGCCAGGCTCATGACCTGACGACGTCAGCAGCGCGTGAAGCGGGCGAACTGGCCTACCGGATGGCTGGACTTACTGCAGCCGACATGGACTTTGCCCAACTCTACGACTGCTTTACACCCACGGTTCTGCTGGAGCTGGAAGACCTCGGCTTTTGTGCCAAGGGAGAGGGTGGTGAATTTGCTGCATCCGGTGCCTTGAAACCGGGAGGCGCCCTGCCCGTCAACACCCATGGCGGATTGCTGTCTCATTGCCACCCCGGCAACCCCGGCTCCATGTTCGCGCTGACTGAAAGTGTATGGCAGCTACGACACACCGCTGGCGACCGCCAGGTGCCCGATGCACAGCACGCGCTGGTTCATGCCCAGGGCGGCATCATGTCTTCGCACACGACACTGATTTTAGGTCGGGAGGCGCAGACATGAGCAAGACTCTGCCACCCATGAGCGAACTGGCCCAACCCTTTTTTGACGGAGCCAGCAAAGGGGAACTGCGCCTGCAGCAATGTCGCAGCTGCTCTAAACACCAATTCTATCCACGCACTATTTGCAGCCACTGCAGCGGTGGCGAACTGGACTGGACGACCGCCAGCGGCGATGGCGTGATCGCCAGCTTTACTGTGGTCAGGCGAGCCGTGTCAGCGGCTTATGAAGCCCCCTATGTGGTTGCACTTATAGATCTGGTCGAGGGTCCAAGAATGATGAGTGCGTTGATCGATGTAGACCCGGAAGCTGTCACCATAGGCCAGGCAGTAACAGTGGCATTCGCCGAGTGGTCCGACTCAATTAGTATGCCGGTATTTAAACTCGTTTAAGCAGGTACTAACGATGACTGCGAACAATATTCCCGTAGCTATTATCAACCCCGATGCGCCAGCGAAATCACTGGAAGCCAAACAGCCCAACGTGGACAACGGCGCTGAATGCTATAACAAGGATGGTTACTTCAGTCGGGACTACATGACGCAGGAGTGGGAGAAAGTATGGACCCGCAGTTGGCTGATTGCTGGCGTGAGCTCAGACCTGCCCGACATCGGCGACTTTTTCGTTTTCGACATTGGCGATGAGTCCATCATCGTCACTCGCACAGACGATGGTATCAAAGCGTTTTATAACGTCTGTAGTCACCGGGGCTCTAAGCTGGTCTGGGAGGAACGCGGTAATCGCAAAGTATTTGTCTGTCCATTTCATAGTTGGAGTTTCCACAACAACGGCGAGTTGCGCAGAATTACGGATGAAGAGACCTTCCAGCCAGAGGTCATTGAACACCGCCCCGGGCTCACCCCCGTGGCATGCGCCGAGCAGGCCGGCATTGTTTTTATATCGATGAATGACAACCCGCCACCACTGGCAGAGGCCATTGGTCTGCCAGAGGGCTATCTGGAAGCCTACGATATCAGCGCCATGAAAGTCGTACGCCACGTTCGAAGCGAGTGGGGCTCGAATTGGAAGGTCGGCGTGGAAGCATTCTACGAAAGCTACCACCTGCATGCTGTGCACCCGGAGACTCGCGGCGTGATGGGCGACCTGAATGTCCAGTACGACCTCTACCCCAACGGCGCCAGTCGTATGATCGTGCCACTGGGCCAACCCAGCCCCAGAATTCACGACCAGAGTACTGTGACAGAGGGGCTCAAGATGATGCTTGCCGATGCCGGCATTGACCCTGAGGGTTTTGACGGCACTGCCGCCGATGTGCGCCGGGCAATTCAGTTGGGCAAGCGCGAGAGGGCCGACCGGCTGGGGCTCGATTACTCACACTTCGTCGATGGTCAGTTGTCGGACAGCTGGGCCACCGGAGTATTTCCCAATGTGCAGATAGGTTGCCACCCCGAGGCGCTTTTCCTTATGCGCTTTCTACCACACGAAACCGACCCGGAGCGCTTCTACTACGACACCATGACGCTGGTCATCCCCGTCGACGACCCCAACTACTGTCCTCCTGGCTGGATGGGATTACCCGAAGGCACCGATGTGAGTGGCACCGTACGGCCGGATACCGAGCAATACTCCATCGAGGAAGATGCCAACCTGGGCCTGGTGCTGAGCCAGGATTCCTCGCTACTGCCCGTGGTGCAAAAAGGCATGAGAAGTCGGGGGTTCAAGGGGCAGCTGTGGGGCGAGCAAGAGCAACGTCTTCGTCATTTTCATGTAGAACTTGAGCGCAGGCTGGCGGCTCCATAATATCTGACAATTTGCGGTGAATTTGCTTGACACAAACAAGTAAAGCAACCATTCTTGAACTTGATTCAAGATTAAAGAATCTTTGCCACGGTAGGTTTCGCGCCCTTTTGGGGCCGGTAGCTACTTTGGCCAAAGTTACCCGCGGTGGGTCAATACCGAGCATGTGGTGAGTATTGGGCCGGTTTACCGGCCCCTTTTTTTGCCTGCGAAAAACTGAACCGCGTCTGCCAGCGAGGGTCACATGACCGACATTATCCTGCATCACTTTGACATCTCCCCTTTCGCCGAGAAGATTCGCCTCGCATTTGGCATCAAGGGTCTGAGTTGGCGTTCAGTAGAGATCCCCCTGGTAATGCCAAAGCCAGACCTTACGGCCCTGACTGGCGGCTACCGTAAAACACCGGTTATGCAGATTGGCGCTGACATTTACTGTGACACCCAGCGCATCGCCCTGGAGTTGGAAGCACGTTTTCCCGCCCCTACCCTCTTCCCGGGCCAAAGCCGGGCGCTGAGTTTCGCCTTTGCCCAGTGGAGCGACGCCGCGTTTTTCCAGCCTGGCTCGGGCTTATCACTTGGCACCAATACAGCGTTGCCAGAAGATATTCAGACGGACCGCCGCGAGTTCTTCAGCTACATGGATTTCGATACGCTTGAGGAGCAATTGCCACATCTGTTTTCCCAGTTCTGCGCGCACTTGCATCTACTTGAAGACATGCTGGCCACCGATACCTCATGGATTTCCGGTGACAATGCCGGATGGCTGGACATACTCGGCTACTTCCCTGTCTGGATGTGTCAAAGCAATATCGCCGGTTCCGACGCCATGCTGGCGCCACTACCGAAGTTACGCAGTTGGTTGCAACGCATGGCCGCGATAGGTCATGGCCAACGCAGTGAAATGGACGCCGAGGAAGCGCTGGCTATCGCCCGGTCAAACACCTCTTCAACACCTGCAGACATCGCTGACGATGCCTGGCCTAGAGAGTTAAAGGCTGGAAGCCTGGTCACCGTGACACCCGCTGACTACGGTGCTGTGCCCGTTACGGGAGCATTACTGCGGCTGACCCATAACGACATTGCCATTGCCCGGACGGATGAACGCGCCGGTGATGTCGTAGTGCACTTCCCCCGCGCCGGCTATCGGGTAGATCCTCAGTAGGCGAATCAGCTGACCTCGCTCAACGGCATGGCCTGACTCTGCTTGATGGCCATCAGGCTAAAATTCGATTCCATGTTTTTAACCCCGGGGAACTTCAGGATGCGCTGCATGGACAGCTCAGAGAAGTGGTCCATATTGTGTGCCACTACTTTTAGCAGAAAGTCATGGCTGCCACTCATCGCATGGCACTCGATGATGTGTTCCTCGGCTGCCACCCTGGCTAAAAATGCCGCCTGGCTTTTGTCGTCTTTCTCC
Source organism: Halieaceae bacterium (assembly GCA_039964455.1). Taxonomy (GTDB): domain Bacteria; phylum Pseudomonadota; class Gammaproteobacteria; order Pseudomonadales; family Halieaceae; genus CALJFL01. The sequence goes on from JBDVXK010000024.1 coordinate 137,921, forward strand.
AGAGACACCTGCACGAATGCCGTTACCTGCAGCCCCAGCTTGCGCTGATCAAGACGGGCCAGATACCCCTGTATGAAGCCCTCCTCCTCCAGACGCTTCACCCGGCGGAAACAGGGCGACTCTGACAGTCCCACTCGCTCAGCCAGCTCAACATTGGAGATACGCCCTTCCGTTTGTAATAAATGCAGGATTTCCCGTTCTTTTCGATCCAGTGACATGAGCAAATACACCCTATTTTTGGCAAATATTGAGGATATCTTGCTATGTGAGCCAGAATAAAGCCAGAAATAGCTATTATCTGGTAAACGCTATCATGCACGGCGGCGGCGCTGTGTTTGCCTCACGCAACGCATATCACCCAGGGCTGATAGTGCTAAGGTAAGACTCACTGACTGCGACCAAGTCCGCGCCCAACAGCCCGGCAGAGAAGGACTCTGAAGAAAGATGACACACAGCCGCGAACATTGTCAGAAACTGGACCTGACAGACCCGCTTAACGCTTTTCGCGAGCACTTTGCCCTCCCCGATGGCGAAGTCTATCTGGATGGGAACTCGCTGGGAGCACGGCCTGTGCAGGCGCTGGCCACAGCACAGCAGGTAATCGAGCACGAATGGGGCAAGCGTCTGATTCGCAGCTGGAATGAAGCCCAGTGGTGGGAACTGCCGATTACCGTCGGCGACAAAATTGGCCAACTCATCGACGCTGACCCGGGTGAAGTCGTCCTCACCGATTCAATAGGCGTCAATCTTTACAAGTTGTTATCTGCGGCACTGACACTGCGCCCGGACCGAAAGGTAATCGTGATGGAGGGCAGCAACTTCCCCACGGATAACTATATTGCCGAAGGCCTTATTGAGCAGTTGGGAGGCGCTTACGAGATTCGATACGTGGAGGAGGAGCAACTGGCGGCGGCGATCAAAGAAGACGTCGCAGTCGTTTGCCTGACGCAGGTGCACTATCGAACGGGCCGCTTGCTGGATATGTCTGCAATTACCGCACTCACCCATGCGGCAGGCGCAATCTCAATATGGGATCTCAGCCACAGCGCCGGGGCACTGCAAGTGGCGCTGAACCAGTGCAATGTCGATTTCGCGGTGGGATGCACATACAAGTACCTGAACGGAGGGCCAGGCAGCCCTGCATTTATATTTGGCGCTGCCAGGCACCATGGTAAAGCACTGCAGCCTTTAACCGGCTGGTGGGGTCACGCGGCCCCCTTCGACTTTGAGCAGAATTACAGGCCTGCCGAAGGTATCCGGCAGATGTTATGCGGCACCCAGTCGGCTATTAGCATGGCGCTGGCCGAGGTGGGCGTAGACATCTTCTTGAAAACTGATATGGCCGCCATCGAATCAAAATCACGCGCGATGACAGACCTGTTTATCCAGCTTATTGAACAGCGCTGCGGCGGTATGGGTTTTGACATAGAGAGCCCACGAGACGCTTACAGCAGAGGCAGCCAGGTAGCGCTGTCGCACACGCAAGGTTATGCCATCATCCAGGCGCTCATCGCTCGCGGCGTGATCGGAGACTTTCGCGCACCGGCTACGCTGCGCTTTGGTTTCGCGCCACTTTACCTGCGCTACGCCGACGTCTGGGACGCGGTGGAGGACCTGCGGCAAGTGATGATCAACGAGGAGTGGCGCAAGCCAGACTACCAGCAACGCCAGGCCGTAACCTGAGCGCCCTTCTGCACAATCTTATCGTCTCATGTTGCAGCATAGGCGCTTCAGCACTAGTGTAGGGCTCATTAACAGAGCAACAAGGTACGTAAATGAACGACGAGATTCGTCAGCACTTCCCCATACTGGCACACAAGGCTTACTTCAATGCCTGCTCCTACGGGCCGTTATCCCTTGAAGTAAAGGCTGCAATAGAGCAGTACCTGCACATACGCATGGAAGATGGCGCTCGCTGGGATATCTACTGCGACAAAACCGAACAAGTACGCGAGCTGGTAGCGACCATTTTACAGGCGCCGGCAGACGACATATCGGTCTCCACATCAGCCAGCGAGTCATTGAACACATTAATGACGGCGTTTGATTTCAGCGGCAGTCGCAACAAAATCGTAGTCACAGATTTCGATTTCCCCAGTACAGCCCAGATCATGCTGGCGCAGGAATCGCGGGGCGCAAAGATTGTGCGGGCGAATGCAGACAGCAGCGATACTGACATCCCTCTCGCGGAGTTCGACAGACTCATCGACGACCAGACGCTCTTGGTATCGGTACCATTGGTCTGTTATCGCAATGGTGTGTGGGTTGATACCGCACCTATTGTCGAGATGGCACACGCCAGGGGCGCACAAGTTCTGGTTGATGCCTATCAGGGCATTGGGGCCCAACCGTTCGATGTAGGCGCATCGGGAATAGATATTCTTGTGGCGGGTTGCACCAAATACCTTATTGGCGCCAGCGGCGTAGCGTTCATGTATGTACGCGACAGCGTACACAGCACTCTGCAACCCACAGCAACCGGGTGGTTCGCGCAGCAGGACCCCTCTGCGATGGATATCCACGCACATCAACCACACCAGACCGCGCGGCGGTTTGAAGCTGGAACACATAACTCGGCAGGCTTGTTTGCGGCAGAGGCCGGGATGAAGTTGCTTCTCGACACTGGGCTGGAGACTATCGCCGAGAGAATCCGGGCGGTGACGGATCAGGTCAAAGAGGCAGTTGCTGTCAACGACTGGACGCTGGTGACACCCCCTGACCGGCACGGCGCCATGCTGGCCATCAAGTCTACTGACGCCGCGGCTCTGGTTGCAAAGCTTGAGGAGCGCAACATCCTGCTATCACAACGCGATGGCAATATTCGTATTGCACCGCACTATTACAATGACAGTCATGACGTGGAGAAACTGATCAGCGCCCTACAGGCCAACGCCAAGCTGCTGGCCTGAGCTGTTCCGACGCCGGACTCAGCGGCCTGGGCGCGAACCGACGAGTAACACCAATAGCCCCGCTGAAAACGGTAGCAATCTCTCCAGTATATCCCCGGGAGTACTGGGCATCAGATAAAACGTCACCGCCAGGCTAAAGCCAATGATAATTGCACAGAGGGCCGCTGGCGGTGCAACGCGACGCCCGGCCAGGCGCACAAAAACCAGCGGTCCGAAAGCGGAACCCAACGCTATCCAGGCAAACAGTACCCGGCTGAATATTCTCTCCGGCAAATAAATAGCGACAAGTACTGAGAGAATCACCAGGGCCACAATGGTCAGCCTGGAAATCAGCAACATCTGCGAGGGCTTACCCCGCCCCAGGCCCAGGTCATGGGCTATCGCACTGGCAGCGACCAGCAACTGACTGTCGGCAGTCGACATGATCGCGGATAACACCGCGGCCAGTAAAATTGCTCCGATCACCGGCGAAAAAAGACTCTCGGTCAGGACAAAGAAAATTGTCTCCGGGTTATCAATATTATTGTGCAGAACGTGCCCTACCAGGCCGAGAAAACACATACCCAGAAAAACCACCAGATACCAGGCAATAGTAATCAGGCGCGCCTGTCTCAAGGCACGCTCGTCGCGCAATGCCATGAAGCGCACCAGTAAGTGAGGTTGGCCATAGGTGCCTACACCGATGCTAATACCGCCAATAATAAAACCCGCGGCTATCAGCCCCGCATTACCCGCGGTGAGACTCAGCTGCGCCTCGCTACTCACAGCGTGCAAGCCAGCAATAAATCCAGCCACACCTCCCACTTCCAGCAAGGCGACCACGGGCAGCAACACGGCTGTGGCAGCCATCAACAAGCCCTGAAGCGTATCGGTAACACTGACCGCCCAAAACCCGCCCAGCAATGTGTAGACCATAATGATTGACGCGCCAATGACAATGCTTTGGTTCATCGGCAGGTCGAAGGTAGAGGCAAAGGTATTCCCTGCACCCTGAAACTGCGCTGCCACGTAAAAGACAAAGGAAAAAATGATGATCAGCGAGGACACCCAGAGCATCGCTGTTCTCGTTGTACCGGCGGAATCAAATACCAAAAAATCGGTAAGGGTAATGTGGTTGTGCTCGCGACTGAACTGCATCAATCGCGGCGCGATCCAAAACCAGGCCACCAACATGCCCGTCAGGGATCCGACGACCAGCCAAATCGCTGACACACCGATAACGTAGGCGACGCCGCTCATACCCAAAAGCGTCCAGGCCGAGGAAGCGCTGGACGAATAACTGATTGCGGCAACTACCGGGCCAAGACCCCGACCCCCCAGGAAAAAATCATCCGCACTGTGGGTTCTGCGCGAGGCCCAGAAACCAATGGCGATAAGCACCAGCTTATACGCCACCAGAGTTACGATAACGACCGTCGCTTTATCCATTGGCTTACCGGGAGCTTACGGAAGCATTGGCACCCTGCAATCAGTCGTGATCGTGGTGATGGTCGTGAGAGTGCGGGCTATCATCGTGGTGATGATGATGTCCGTGCCAGTGATCGTGACGATGCCCGTCTGACTTGTGCTCGTTGTCATGACCGTGCTCATCACCGCGCCTGTGCATGGTCTGCTCAAAGTCTTCAGGGCCATGCGGGTGATTGTGATCGTGACTCACAGCCCACTTGTAGAGCAAAGGATCACGCTGGTAGATACGGGCTGCAGAACGCTCCACATTCTCTACCGGAGTAGTCCAGGGGTTATAGTGGAAGTGGTTAAACAGCTTGGAGTCAGTACGACCCAGAGCGATACAACCGTACTCCGAAGCAAACGCACCGTGATTGATATACGCAGGGCGCCAAAAATAGCCGCCAGTAGGAATATCACCAAACTGCATCATCCAGGATGTGCCCCAGAGGTGATAAGACTCCTCGGCGCAGTCATGGTAAGAGATGTTGTCCTGATAAAATCCTGGCGTCATGCAATACAGGAAGGTCATAGCCTGGGAAATCGGGTTGAAGTTGAGCAACTTGATCAGGCAGCCCGCAGCGACCGAGGGCTTGGTAACGTTACCCATCGCCCATGGGATGTCCATGTATGAATCTGTGCTGTGATACAAGTCTACCTGCGCTAAAGGGTGATGCTCGGTGGACTCTTCGTGACTTGGCTCGCCGGTGTTATGCATCACCAGTACCAGGCAGCCCTGCTCACTGCGGATTTCAGGCATTGCGTAACCCGCCGGCACAAAGAAATAGTGTCCTTTGCGACAGACGCGATCGCCTACCTGCATCTCGCCTTCGATGACAATCATCTCTTTTTCGGACCAGGAAAAGCCCGGCGTCTGCCGGTAACCGGCATTCAACTGCACAGTCATTGAACAGCTGCCCGTATCCGGGTCCAGACTTAGCATTTTGTAGCCCATGCCGCCGGCAAAGCCGGGCAGAGCCATATTTTTGAAATGTGTATCCCTGTCGCAAAAGGGCTCAATATGTGGACGTGCCATTGTGTATCTCCGTAAATTCTTTAGGGGTCGCTATGCGGACGGGGTTACTCGCCGTCTACGCCATACTTCCAGATCACCTTGTCTTTTCGCCCTTCCGGCTTAACAGGTAGATCTGAGGGCTCGATCTTCATTTTGTCGTCGCCATCCGTGTTGAATCCGATGGTGGTGATACGATCGAAAAACTCCTGATACCACTTCTCCCGCTTGGGAGAGAGGTCTTCCATCTCTTGCGCTATTTTCTGGTAGCGCGTCTCCTGCTCTGCTGCCTCCTCTTCAATCCAGGCTTTCACCTCGGGCGGCACGTCGTGTTCGATAAACAAATTTTTAAAGCTCATGGGTTTTGTTCCCTCTTTTTAGTTCAATCTATTCCTGTGGCGACCGCGCTTCACCGCTATCTATCATGGCATCGACTTCGGCCTGACTGAAACCGGCCTCCAGTAATACCTCTTCGCTGTGCTCACCCAATCGTGGCGCGAGACTGCGAATTGAAGCCGGGGTCTTGGCAAAATTCATCGGTGGACTGCTGGACCTTATAAGCCCCTCTGTCGGGTGCTCATGCTCTTGCCAGAAGCCACTTTCCACCAGGTGTGGGTCGGTGATCAGGTCATCCAATGAGTTAACCACCATCATCGGCACATTGGTGTCGCCCAAAAGTTGCAGCCAGTCATCTCGATCACGTCCGGCAATAATCTCGCCCGTCACCCGGTAAGATTCATTAATATTCTTGAGCCGCGTCGCCATGTCGATAAACCGCTCATCATCGGCCAGCTCAGGATTACCGGACAATTCGCAAAAGGTACGCCAGTGATTGTCCCAGTAGGGTAAAACCGCCAGGTATTGTCCGTCGCGGGTTTTGTAAGGGCGCCTGTGCGCAGCCATAAGACGCACATAGCCAGCCTCGCCTATGGGCGGCTCAAAGGTTTGCCCCCACAAGTGCTCTGTCATCACAAAGGACACCATGGATTCAAACATGGGCACTTCAATCTCTTGACCCTCGCCAGTACGCTGTTTGTGAAACAAGGCCGCTAACACGGATTGCACCACCACCATCGCGGTTGTCTTGTCGGCGATGATCGTTGGCAGATAGCGGGGTTCGCCCTCAACCATACTTTGCAGGACCGCAACGCCACTGGCAGCCTGAATAGAATCATCCAGCGCACCCTTGTCGCCATAGGGACCCTTCTTGCTATAGCCGTAAGTTGCGCAATAAACCACATCGGGATTGACCGCCTGTACTGACGCATAATCAAGCCCCAGGCGCTGCATGGCACCGGGTCGAAAGTTATGCACCACAACGTCGGCAGATTTAATGATTTCAAGCGCCGCCGCACGGCCCTTGTCCGACTTCAGGTCCAGCGAGACGGATCGCTTATTGCGATTACAGGTCATGTACAGCGAACCCATATCGCTATGATTGCGGTGCGGGCCCAGGTTGCGATTGGTATCACCGGCGGGCGGCTCGATCTTGATCACATCGGCACCCAGGTCACCCAGCATCTGACAGGCATAAGGCCCCAGAACGACGCTGGTCATTTCGACAACGCGAATCCCTTCCAGCGGCGCGGTCACTTGATCTTGTCCTCCAGCCCATACAACGCAATCACGTTATCTCGCATGAACTTCTGACGCACTTCTGGCTTTAACTGCAGACTGTCGATCTCTTCCACGGTGCGCTCAAACCTGAGTACTGGAAAATCGGTGCCAAAGATGACTTTGTCCTGGCCATAGGAGTTAAGGTATTTGACCACGCTCTCCGGCCAGTACTTTGGGCTATGGGCATCGGTACAGATGTACACGTTGTCGTGTTTCCAGGCCATCGCAATCATTTCATCGTGCCAGGGAATCCCCACGTGCGACCCAATCAACTTCAGCTCAGGCAAGTCACAAGCAATATCGTCCAGGTAGATGGGTCTGCCAACAGATCGACAACGCTGTTGCTTCGAATAAATCAGCGATTGCCCAACCTGCATCTGTACCGGTATATCGAGCTCAATGCACTTGGCGTAAAAGGGATAATACTTGGCGTGATTGGCGGGCAATTCGAACCAATGCGGGTACAGGTGCGCACCGATAAAGCCCAGCTCCTTCACCGCATATTCAAGGCCGCGTACACCATCCATGCCCGTATAAGGGTCTATTCCCAACAAGCCAAAAAACCGGTCCGGATAGCGGCGCACCGCTTCTGCTACGACCTCTGGCGGCATGTGGTAACAGCCCGGCAATCCGACCCGGCCAGATTTAGCCGCGATCAAAAAACCATATTCAATATTGGCAGCATCCATGCCTTCCAGCATCTGCTCGAGGCTGATACCCCCACTGTCGTGCTTTCCCTTGACCTTGCCAACGAAGAATTCGTCAGTCCAATCGGGACGGTGGGACAGCGCCTCATTGGTCCAGATGTTTACAACCGCATCGATGGCCTGATAGTTAGCTGACATGCCTCTCCTTAAAGCCCCAGTACCGCTATGGACAATCCACACAGTGTGATCGTGCCGCCGGCAATCGCCTCGCTAAAACGCTCCATGGACGGCATACGAACAAACTGCAGCCCCCAGGTGGAAACAAGTACCACCGCCAGCATCGTGGCAACAGTGACCAGAGCAAAAACGCCAGTCACCGCCAAAACTCCGACAACACTTTCCGTGGCCGCCGGGAACATCAGTACAGGAATAAGTGGCTCGCAGGGGCCCAAAACAAAAATGATAAAGACGCCCCACCCCGCCAGCGACCGGCGACCCTCGGGTGCGTCCTGGCTACTGTGAGCATGACTGTGGGACTCGCGATGAGTATGCGTATGGTAGTGGCGCTCGCCGCCGTCATGACTGTGCCAGTGTGCATGCGGCTTATTACGATAGGCGCGCCGCAAACCCCAGGCCAAATAGATCAAACCTAAAGATACCAGCGCCCACGCCGCGAGATCACCGCGCACGCCCTCTATCCATTCCAGGGAAGACAGTTGCACACCCACCCAGACACCTATCAGGCCAAGCACCACAGAGCCTACGATGTGACCTGCGCCGCATACCAGGGTCACCCTGAGCGCCTTGGCAATTGACCAGCCCCGGCTTTTTGCCATCGCAACAAAGGGTAAATAATGATCCGGGCCCAACAGCGTGTGCACAAACGCGATAGTTGCTGCAGTACCACAGAGAACAAGTATTTCAGGAGACATGGGTTATGTTTCTTTTTTGTATCATTGTTAGGTCAATAGAACATTAAAAGTATAGGCGCCAGATGTTGCAGCGGCAAGCCACAGCCCTACCCGGCAGCGCCATTCTAACGGCAATTTAGGCTAAATGATATATAGATATACCTATAGAACTTTTAATCTGCTTGGTGCTAGACTGCAACTCAATCATCCAGACCCCAACTGATATGCCCTCTACCCTCTTCCAAAAGCTCTGGGACCTACACCGGGTTGCTGCGCTGGGTAATAGTGAGCAACTCATCTATATAGACCGGGTATTTCTGCACGAACGCACCGGCAGCCTGGCACTGCAGGGGCTCGAGAGTCGCCAACGGCGCATTCACCGGCCCGCGCAAGTTTTCTGCACCATGGACCATATCGTCGACACGCACCCTGGGCGAGGTGATGAAACCTTAATGCCCAGTGGTACCGACTTCATACTGGCAACCCGTGAGGCCGCCACCAGGGCTGGTATCAAGCTATTCGATCTGGGCGACCCCAATCAGGGCATCAGCCATGTTGTTGCCGCAGAACTGGGCATTGCACTGCCCGGAACCACCGTGGTCTGCCCGGACAGCCATACCTGCACGCTGGGCGGTCTGGGGGCTTTGGCGTGGGGCGTAGGCTCAACCGAGGCCGAACACGCCATGGCCACCAGCACACTGAGAGTAAGCACTCCCAAAACCATGCGGGTAAGCTTTAACGGTGAACTACAAGCAGGGGTTACAGCCAAGGACCTGATACTGAAGCTGATCAGCGAATATGGCGCGGCTGGTGGCGCTGGCTATGCCATAGAATTTGCAGGACCAGTAATAGAACAACTGCCTGTTGAGGCACGTATGACTCTATGTAACATGGCCGTCGAGTTTTCAGCATTCACTGGTTTTATTGCGCCGGACGAAACCACCATTCGCTACCTGTCCAGTCGCGCCTACGCGCCCGCCGGCACGGCTTTCGAGCACGCCGCCGAACACTGGCGCACACTCTATTCCGACGACGATGCCAGCTTCGATGCGGAGATAGCGATCGACTGTAGCGAACTGGCCACCATGGTCACCTGGGGCACCAGCCCCGAACACGCCATTGCCATAGATCACTGCATTCCGGACCCCACCCTGGAAACCGACCCCAAGGTCAGGGAAGGCATGGAGAAAGCCCTGCGCTATATGGATGTGACTCCGGGTACCGAAGCGCAGGGGATAAAAATCGACGCCGCGTTTATAGGCTCCTGCACCAATAGTCGCTTGAGCGACCTGCGTGCCGCGGCAAAATTTCTTGAGGGTAAGCACGTGGCACCGGGTGTTGCCGCGGTATGTGTGCCAGGTTCAACAGGGGTCAAATCTGCCGCGGAAGCAGAGGGCCTGCACAAGATCTTCGAGGCAGCAGGTTTCGACTGGCGGGAATCCGGTTGCTCCATGTGCTTTTATGCGGGCGGGGAAACATTCGGCCCCGGCGCACGGGTGATCTCCAGCACCAACCGTAACTTCGAAGGACGCCAGGGCCCGGGCACACGGACCCACCTTGCCAGTCCGCTCACCGTTGCGGCCTCCGCCTGTAATGGCTTTATTACGGGTGCATCACAGTGACACCCTCAGACAAGTTCACGGTGCATACGGGCGTGGCTGCGCCTATCCTGCGCAACAATGTCGACACCGATGCCATCATTCCATCTCGGGAAATGAAACGCGTCTCACGCGAAGGACTGGGTGAAGGCCTGTTCGCCGGATGGCGTTACACCCTACCCGGCGGCCGTGAAGAAAATCCGGATTTCGTTCTCAACCAATCTGACTACGCCAGCACCAGCATTTTGCTGGCAGGCGCCAATTTCGGCTGCGGCTCGTCGCGCGAACATGCCGCATGGGCGCTGAAGGACTATGGCATCAGGGCCATTATCGCCCCGTCCTTCGGCACTATTTTTTATAACAACTGTATCCGTAACGGCTTGCTGCCCATCGAATTGTCGGAGCAGGAGATTTCAGCGTTGGCAACAGCGCCGGGACGTAGCCCTACCCCCGCGCAACTGACTATCGATCTGCCGCAGCAACGCATTACTGATGCCAACGGCAAAGTCTACGAATTTACGATCAGTGCAGCGGCCAAAGGTATGCTGGTAGAAGGCCTCGATGAAATTGCGCTGACATTGCAGCGCATTGAAGACATCGATGCGTTCGAACAAAAAGACGCTGAACAACGCCCCTGGGTTTACCTCTAAACCGCAATAGAGTTCGCGCGCTCAGCTCTGCGCACGCACCAGGCCTGCAGACAGCAGGGATTCAATCTCGGCGTCGCTGTACCCTACATCCCGCATCACCTGCCGCGTGTGCTCTCCTTCCTGCGGAATGTCGTGGCGCAGTGCGAATTTATCGCCGCCCATTTCCATGGGCAGGGATGGCAAACGGGTCGCCTCGCCAATATTCGCCGGGTCGGTCAGCGTGACCTCCTGCAAACCACCCCCCGCATTGAGATGAGGGTCATCAAACAAATCAGCGGGTCTGTTAATTGGCGCAAAGGGTATGCCGGCCTTGTCCAGCCTGGCCGTCAGTTCCTGCTTGTCCATGGCGCCGAACAGCGCTTCGATGACAGGCAGAATGCGCTCTCGTTGTTTAACTCGCTCATTGTTGTCATCCAGCGAGCGATCAGCTGCAAACTCAGAAAGCTCAAACTCTTCACAAAATCGCTGCCAGAGCGTATCGCTAACCACGCCCACGAAAATTCGCTCGCCGTCGGCAGCATCAAAAATGTCATACACAGACCAGGCCGATCGACGCACCGACATCGGTGGCGGAATTTCACCCGACACCGCCTGCTGGGCCATGTGCTGTCCCACCATGAACGCCGTGGTTTCAAACAGTGCGCTGGTGACCAGGTCGCCACGTCCGGTCAGGTGGCGCTTCTCCAGCGCCGCCAGAATTCCTATCACGCCAAACATACCGCCGGTGATATCGATGACCGAAGAGCCGGCCCGCAGTGGTCGGTCTGGCAGGCCTGTCATGTAGGCAAGGCCACCCATCATCTGTGTAACCTCGTCCAGCGCGGTGCGATGCGCATAGGGCCCCGACAAGAAACCTTTCAAGGAACAGTAGATAAGCCTTTCGTTTAACGCCGCCATTGCCTGGTAGCCAAAGCCCAGCTTTTCCATTGCGCCAGGGCGGAAGTTCTCGATCAGAACATCTGCGCTGCTCACCAGTCGTTCCGCCAGCTCGCGTCCTTGTGGAGACTTCAGGTCCACGCAAATACTCTGCTTGTTGCGGTTATACATGGGAAAGTAGCCGGCACCCGACCCTTTCAGTCGCCGGGTATTGTCCCCTTTGATCGGCTCTATCTTGATAACCTCTGCGCCAAGATCCGCCAGGATCACACCGACGGTAGGCCCCATCACCATATGGGTGAATTCAACGACCTTGATACCCGCAAGAGGTAGTGCGCTGCTATCCATTAGTTATGTTCCATCTTCCACATGCTCCAGAGGACCATTTGGCCCACATTTGTTATTATGATATAACAATAGTTCATTTGAAGCGAAACTCGAATTTCCCGTGAGAACCCGGTGCTGTGACAATCGATATAGAAATCAGTGAAGTAGGCCCTCGGGACGGCCTGCAAAGCCTCGCCAGTATTATGCCTACAGAGGCAAAAAAGGCATGGATAAAGGCGCAGTTCGAGGCGGGTACTCCGGAAATCGAGGTGGGCTCATTTGTTCCCGCAAGCCTGCTACCGCAGCTTGCCGACACTGCAGAACTTGTGACCTACGCCACCGGTCTGGAAGGTCTTACCGTGGCAGTTTTAGTCCCCAACCTTCGCGGACTGCAGGGCGCGGTCAGTAGCGGTGCTCACAAGGTCTCAATTCCCTTTTCGATGAGTGAGCAACATTCGCTGAAAAACGTGAAGAAGAGCCATGACCAGATGCGTGAAGAGATACGCCTGTGCGTGGAATTCCTCAACACCGTTCCAGCGGCCAGGCGACCTACCTTCGAAGTAGGCCTATCCACGGCCTTTGGCTGCACCATAGAGGGGGAAGTCCCTGAATCCACTGTGTTGGAAATTGCAGAGCAGGTGGTGGCGCTTGGCGTCGACGAAGTCGGTCTCTCAGATACCACAGGCTACGGCAATCCCGCACAACTGAAACGACTCGCCGAAGGTATCTGGTCAAATTGCGGCCGCGACAAACTGAACGGCGTTCACCTTCACAACACGCGCGGCCAGGGTCTGGCCAACGCACTGATGGCTGTTGAAATTGGCCTGACAACTATCGATAGCTCATTGGGTGGTATTGGTGGCTGCCCGTGGGCACCCGGTGCCAGTGGCAACATTGTTACCGAGGACCTGGTGTTTCTGCTGGAATCCATGGGCCTGCGCACCGGTATCGACCTGGAGGCGCTATTTGCTGTTCGCGAACTGGTGCAAGCCGCTCTGCCCAACGAGGAAATGTACGGTTTTACCCCGGCCGCGGGCTTGCCGCTCACCTACAGCCGAGCAACATAAGCGCCCTACTCCCTACCCGTTTCAATCCAGAATTCGTCACCCCACTGGCACCTTGCTGCAGGACGACTAGACTGTAGAGCGTCTAGACAGCAATCTGGAAAAACGCAATGAACGAAAGACCCTATGAGTACTACACAGACTACGTCACCAAGCGCTATTTTCATGGCGTTGATAACCACGACCTGAGCCTCGTCCTGGACTGCTTCCACGAGGATGCAACACTGACTGAAGTCACCTCAATGACCATACACCAGGGGAGAGACTCGGGCATCAAGGCCATGTTCGAGGCATTCCTTGCCGCGCACAGCCGAATCTGGCATGGCAACTTCGTGCACACCTGCGATACCGAGGAATCGTCAGTCTGCTCGCAGTTTTCGGTGGAAGTAACGCCACAAGGCTCGAATGCGCCGGTACGCTATGAGAACTGTAATCGCTTTTACATGACCGGCGACAAGTTCACCGAAGTATTCATTTATATGAGCGGGGAAAACCTGCTCACATAATCACTGCCAGGGAAAAGGACTACATCTTATGCAATACCAGTCTTCATTGGACCGCAGTGGTTTACTAGAGCTCGCGCTCAACAAATACTTTGGCAAAGTTGACGCCAAGGATCTTGATGCGGTGCTGGACTGCTTTCACGACAATGCGATGATCACCGTGCAAACTGCCTTTACCGTTCATGAGGGTAAGGAGAACATCAAACGCATGTTTATCGATTTCATGGGCGCCTACAAAACCATCATCCATAAAGACTTCACCTGCACGGTTGATGAAAATAATGGCCGTATCGTGGCGTCATTTATCGCCGAACTGGAAAATGACGATGGCAGCTGGACGCGCTTGAGTAACACCAACTTCTGGCGCATACGCGATGACAAATTTCAGGAGGTGTATATTTATATGAGTGGTGACAATCCGCTGACCTAGAACGGCGCCACATCAGCGGGCAGACGTCGTCAGGCAATAACTCCCGCTGTTAAAAGCTCATCTACCCGATTGTCGCTGTAACCCAACACCTCTGTAAGCACGCCATGGGTATGCTCACCCAACAATGGCGCCGCCGAAAAACTTTCCTCGGCGGTACGTGACAGTTTTATGGGATTCCCCGGACCACGAGTCTTACTGCCATTGGGGTGATGCAAATCAACCACCATATTCCTGGCTAATACCTGTTCGTCACTCAGCGCTTCTTCAAAGTTGTTGACCCTGGCACAGGGAATCCGCCTGGCTTCAAGTTCCCTGAGCCAATGGTCGCTGGTGTTTGATGTGAGGATACGGGCAAGATTGCCTTCGATAAACGCCTTGTCTGCAAGCCGACCCGGCTGGGTTTTGTACTTGTCGTTTCGAAAGTCTTCAAAGTCAACGAGCTCGACCAGACTGTCCCAGAATTTGTCGAAGATTACCGCAATGATGATCTGGCCATCGGCGGTGGAGAAATTGTTGTAAGGCACGTGAACAAAGTGGCTATTGCCAACAGGTTCGGGGTTTTCACCGGATAAAAAGTACATGGTCGCCATGTAATTCAACATGGATATCTGGCAATCCAACATAGAGATATCCACACGCTGACCCACGCCGCTCTTTTCGCGCTCATACAGTGCTGCCATGATTCCCATGGCGCCAAACATACCGCCACCCAGATCTCCGATGGGAATACCCGCGCGTATCTGGTGCGACTTGTCGACACCGGTAATCGACATGCCACCACCCAGTGCCTGTACGACCTGATCAAAGGCAGGTCGTTGAAAGTTCGGGCCGCTGGAACCAAAGCCACTCACCGAGCAAGAAATTATCCTCGGGTTAACTTGCTTCAAATCGTCATAACCGATGCCAAGCTTGTCGGCGACGCCGGCTGAAAAGTTTTCCATGACGACGTCCGACTCTTTCACCAGGTCATAAAATACCGCCAACCCCTCGGGCGATTTCAAATCGATGGCAACACTGCGCTTATTGCGATTTAAGGTGATGTAATAGGCGCCCTGCCCATCCAGCGAGTTGGCAGGATCGCTAGCGAGCAGCGTCCGTGTCGCCTCGCCCTGTATAGGCTCCACCTTGATCGTCTCAGCACCCAGGTCGGCGATGATCATCGACCCATAGGGACCAGACAGCATATGGGTCAAATCGAGCATTCGCACGCCCGCCAACGGCTTCGACATTCACTATCTCCAGGTAATGACCGGACAAACACCTTCATTTTATCATAGAGCTCTGGCTGTGGAGGGCGACTGGCGCATTAAAGTCATTGCTTTGGATGAAGCAAAATGCCAAACGCACTGCATCGCAAGATTGTCCGTTACAGCTCACTCACTTGACGTTACCATGCTGTGGTTTGCAGCATGAAAGGAAGCACAGCATGGATGTCATTGAGGCTATAACTGGCCGTCAATCGGTACGCGCATTTCAGCGAGAAAAAGCCGTCCCTCAAGACGTCATAGAAGCAATTCTCAGTACTGCAGGGCGAGCCCCCTCCGGATCAAACATACAACCCTGGCGAGTATGGGTGGCTACTGGCGAGAAGCGCGATGCTATTGCCGAGGCCTGCGTTGCGCGGCACCAGCGCGGCGACGATGGCGAGCAGGAATACAATTACTACCCAGTAGAATGGCGTGAACCGTACATAGGCAGACGCCGCAATACCGGCTGGGGACTTTACGGCCACCTCGGCATTGAAAAGGGTGACAAACAACGGATGTCTGAGCAGCATGGCAGGAACTATCAGTTCTTCGACGCGCCCGTGGCCATGTTCTTTACGATTGATCGCGACATGGAGTTGGGCAGTTGGATGGATTACGGCATGTTTCTACAATCCATCATGCTGGCGGCACGCGGGTTTGGCCTGGAAACCTGCGCGCAGGCGGCCTTTCTGAAATATCACGATACAATAATGCAACTGATCGAAGCGCCGGCGGAGCAGATGTTCGTCTCCGCAATGTCGTTGGGTTATGCCGACACCAGCGCCACGGTTAACGGGTACCGTACGCCCAGGCTGGAGGTCAGTGAATTTACCCAGTTCCTCTAAACAGCAGGGCCGGGACTAAACCGATATACCTCAGCCGCCCGAGCGGGCGATCATCTGCTTGGCAATGATTATTCGCTGAATTTCGTTAGTACCCTCGCCTATGCAGAGCAAAGGTGCATCTCGGTAAAAGCGCTCGATCTCATACTCCGGTGAATAGCTGTAACCGCCAAAAACACGCATGCCATCCAGACTGTTTTGAACAGCGGCCTCGGAGGCAAAGTATTTGGCCTGTCCGGCTTCCAGGTCACAGCGCTCGCCACGGTCGTATTTAAGAGCGGCCTGTTCTACCAGTAATCTCGCCGCCTCAGCGCGAGTCGACATCTCGGCGAGTTTAAGCTGTATCGCCTGGTGCTCTGAAATCGATTTGCCAAAGGTCTTACGGTCCTTGGCATAAGCGAGGGACATTTTCGTAGCACCCGATGCCATGCCCGCGCCGCGGGCGGCGATATTGATTCGGCCCAGCTCAAGTCCGCCGGCCACTTGCACAAAGCCTCTGCCCTCTTCGCCACCGATCAGGTTGTCCGAGCTGACGCGGAAATCCTGAAAAATCAGCTCGGCACTATCTATCGCCCGGTAACCCAGCTTCTTCAACTTTTTGCCAACCGTAAAACCGTCACCCTTTTCGCACAGGAACAGGCTCATGCCTTTGTGGGCAGGCGTCGCCGTAGGATCGGTCTTCGTCAACACGGCCAGGCAATTGCCCTTGATGCCATTGGTAATCCAGGTTTTGGTGCCATTGATGACATAGTCATCGCCATCTTTACGGGCTACAGCTCGAATCCCCTGCAGGTCGGTACCCGCATCGGGCTCGGTCAGGCCCACCCCACCACGCAACTCGCCAGTCGCAAATCGGGGTAGAAACCGCTCTTTCTGTGCTTCTGTGCCGGCCCGCTGTACGCAACTGGCCATAATCAAATGCGAATTGAACACACCTGAAGGTGCCATCCAGACTTCACAGATTCTGGACACAATCCGGGCATAGGTGGTGGCACTCAGGCCCAGCCCTCCGTACTCCTGCGAGATCGTCGCGCCGAAGAGGCCTAGCTCCTTCATCTGCTCTACCAACTCTTCAGGATACTCGTCGGCCTGGTCGAAATGTCGCGCTATCGGTCTGACATCCTTCTCTACCCAGCGATCAATCGTATCGAGAATCTGGGCTTCCATCTCCGCGTACTCGCGGGCATCCAACTCTGTTGTGGTCATATCAGTGTCCACCTGTCATTCGGAGTCTTCGGCGCTGCGTTTGGGAATAAGCATTGAACGCTCGAACACACAGACTTCCTTGCCGTGCTGGTTACGCCCTGTGGTCTTGACGGTTACTACGCCGGCATTGGGGCGAGACTTTGACTCCCGCTTGCCCAGCACTTCGGACTCGGAATACAGGGTATCGCCAGGAAACACCGGCGCAGTCAGCGCGATCTCTTTCCAGCCCAGGTTGGCGATGGCCTTCTCACTGACATCAGAGACACTCATCCCCACCAGAATCGCCACGGTCAAGGGGCTGCAAATGAGGGGCTTACCGAACTCGGTGTCCTTGGCATATTCCTCATCAAAATGCAGGGGATGGGTATTCATGGTCAACAGGGTGAACCAGGCGTTGTCCTGCTGCGTTACCGTGCGCCCGGGATGGTGTTCGTAGACATCACCGACCGAAAAATCTTCATACAACCTGCCGCTTGCCGCCCTGTAACGATTGGGGCCAACGACCTCATCCTGTCTGATACTCATTTTGCAGCTTCACTCTTGCTAATGGACTTAAATGTACGGACAATAGTATCCATTGATACCAATAAGGATGCAAGTATGCTGGATGCGGCACAGGCAGGAAGCGGCACGGGGCCACGCTACCGGGTAATTGCCAAGGAACTACTGGATGCGATTCGCAGTGGCAAAATGGCTGTGGGTACACGCATGCCTGGCGAGCTGGACCTGATGAAAACTTATGATGTCAGCCGTCATACTATTCGAGAGGCCCTTCGGGTACTGGAAGATGTCCGGCTGATAGAGCGCCGACGAGGCATAGGCACCATTATCCTCGCGAGTGAAACGCAGGAATCCTACGTACAGCTGGTGAAGGAACCCTCCGAGTTATTCAGCTACCCCGAGGACAGCCGGCTACGAGTCATTGACCTGGACACCGTGAAGCTCAACCGATCCCTTGCCAAGGAGCTGAAATGCCCCACCAGCAGCGAGTGGAGCTGTATCTCTGGGCTACGTACCTTTGTCGATACCGGAAAGCCCATCTGCTGGGTCAAAGTTTACATTCTCCCTGAGTACGCCGAGGTAGCGAAAAAGATTGGCGCCACATCGACACCCGTGTATCGCGTCATTTCCGAGCAATTCGACGAGATCGTGCAGAAAGTGGAAGTCGATATGTACGCAAGTATTCTGGATGAGCGCATGGCTGGCTTTCTGGACGCGGAGCCCGGTTCTGCCTCGCTCAAAATATGTCGCCGCTACTACGGCAACAATGGCCGCATTTTCGAGGTTTCCATATCGGAGCATGCCGCCGCCAACTTTAACTACTCTTTCGAATTCACCCGCGGCTGGCAGTCGGCAGACGGCTGGGCCTGGAGCTAATCTTGAACACAACCTCTATAGACGATACCCATATCATCAGAAGTTTTCTCTTCACCCCGGGTAATCACCCCAGGAAGGTTGAAAAAGTCTTCAAGGCCTCCGCCGACGCTGTAATTCTGGACCTTGAAGATGCTGTAGCGATCGCTGAGAAAGTGGCAACCCGTGCTGTCGTTAAAGCTGCAATGCAGCAACCGCGCAGCTGCCTTGGCTATATACGCGTTAACTCCCTGGATACCGGCTATTGCGAAGAGGATATCAAAGCCGTGGTAGGCCCGTGGATCGATGGCATTGTCATTCCCAAGGTGGAGTCTGCCGAAACCCTGATCACCGTAGACAAACTGATCACCGAAGCCGAACGCGCAGCAGGAATGCCTGAGGGTAGCCTTGACCTCATGCCCATCATAGAAACCGCGCGTGGCGTAGAGTTTGCCACCGAGATTGCCTCTGCGGTCCCCAGAGTGCGACGACTTTCGTTTGGCGGCGGCGACTACACCCTGGACCTGGACTATATCTGGACCGCTGACGAGGAAGTTTTGAGTTACGCTCGCGCCCGCATCAGTCACGCTACCCGGGTCGCCAATATCGACCCACCTATCGACACCGTAGTACTGCAGATAAAAGACGACGAAAGATTCTCTGCCTCGGCGGAATGCGGCAAAAAGTTCGGATTTGCCGGAAAGCTTTGCATCCATCCCAACCAGGTACCCCTGTGCAATGCCACCTTCACACCCAATGCCGAGGAGATCGCGCACTCGGAGGCGGTCGTTGCGGCATTTGAAGCGGCAGAGACCGATGGCTCTGCGTCGATACAACTGGATGGCTACTTCATAGACTACCCCATCGTATACAAAGCACAGCGAATTCTTGCCCTCGCCAGAAAGTTCACAGCATGACCGCTAACTCTGCAAAACCCCGCCAAGTTGATCAAGGAGGACTCACTCGCTGTGACTGAAACTGCCATTGATACGGCCCCTGCCTCGACCATCAGTGAATCACTGGCGGCATTTTCTGCAGCCACATCGTTTCAAACGATTCCCTCCGAGGTTATTGACTACGCCCTGCTTTGCATCGCTGATTCCATCGGTATCGCATTTGCCTCACACCAGTTTGCCTTTGCCAAAAGTGGACTGGATGCAATGGAGGCGCTGGGGAGCACAGGAGACTGCGGGGTGATAGGCAGCGAGCGATCTTTGTCATCGCGCGATGCAGCATTCCTGAACGGGCTACTGGTACATGGACTCGACTTCGACGACACACACAGTGAATCGATTATCCATTGCTCGGCTAGCGCCTTGCCAATGGTACTTGCACAGGGCTTGACCCAAAACGTGTCTGGCCAGCTGGCCTTAGCGGCTTATGTTGTCGCCGTGGAGGCCTCTGCAAGACTGGGCCAGGTGGCAGATGGGATGTTTCAGAAAAGAGGGTTTCATCCGACTGGCCTGGTCAGCATCTTTGGCTGCGCACTGGGCGCCAGTATGCTGACAGGGCTAAGCAACGAGCAGACCATTCTGGCTCAGGGCATCGCGCTAAGTATGGCCAGTGGCAGTATGCAGTTTCTGGAGGACGGGGCCTGGACCAAGCGCATGCATCCAGGCCACTCTGCCAGCTCAGCAATCATGGCCACCACACTCGCAGCGAATGGTTTTCAGGGCCCAGCAGATGCCTACGAAGGCCGCTATGGTTTTTATCCGCTTTACCTGACAACGCAGGACCCGGATCTCGCAGCTGTTACCCGTGAGCTCGGAAATCACTGGGAACTGATGAATGTTGCCATCAAACCCTACCCGGTCTGCCACTTCAATCATGCCTGCATGGATTCCGCCATCGTATTGACGCGTGAACACGGGCTCAAGACTGAAGACATAGAAGAGATCACCGCGCTTCTGCATGAAAACCAGTTCGACGTGGTGTGTAACCCGGCGCAAACCAAACGTATCCCAACCAGCGACTACGACGCCAAGTTCAGCCTGCAGTTCTGTGTGGCCGCTGCGGCAACACGCGGGGAGTTCGGCCTTGCGGAACTCGAGCCGAAATCACTGGCAGACACCGACATTCTGGCATTGGCACAACGCGTCTCCTTCGAACACTGGAGCGAGTCCAGATTCCCGGAGTATTTTTCAGGTGGGGTTCGCATAAAAACCCGATCCGGCGAGACGCTGGAACATGTTGAGACGGTGAACCGCGGAGCAACTGGACGGGCACTTGATGCCGAAGCTGTCAGGCAGAAGTTTGATGCCAATATGCTAACCAGCACTAGTCAGGCGCAGGCCGATAGTGTCTGGGATCAAATTATGGCAATGCCTGCTGCCGAAACACTGGAACAACTTAACAACACTTTAAGCGCAAGAGGATAAACGAACATGTTGATGACGGCAGAAGATTACAGGGAAAGTTTACGCAGCTACGACCCTGTTGTGTATGTAGATGGCGATCGCGTTAGCAGCGTTGCTGACGACCCCAGATTGCTGCCAGGCATCAACGCAGTTGGCGTGACCTATGATTTTGCGCTGCGCCCCGAATACGGTGGCCTCATGCTTGAGACTCAGGCCTCCAGCGGCAAGACCGTTAATCGCATGATTCACATTAACCGCCACAGTGAAGACCTGTTAAGCAAGCTGGAGGCGGTTCGGCTGCTGTGCCGGGAAAGCGGATGTGCCCAACGCTACCTCAGTCACGACGCACTCAATGCAATTCATCAGGCTACCTTCCGGGCTGATGCGGAAGACGGCACTGAATACCATGAGAGATTCATGGCGTATCTGCACGACATTCAGGACAGGGACCTGACTCTCGGTGTGGCCATGACCGACGCCAAGGGCGACCGGAAGCTGCGACCGCATAAACAGGAAGAACCAGACACCTACGTACACATCAACGAGCGTAGAGCTGACGGTATCGTCATTTCAGGCACCAAGGCTATCGTGACTGGCGGCCCGTACATGCACGAGCTGCTGGTGATGCCCTGCCGCACCATGGTGAAAGAGGATGCCGACTTCGCCGTATGCTGCGCTGTACCACTGGATGCAAAGGGGCTGACCATCATCTCGCGCGCTGCGGGCAGGCCCGGTGATCCGGCAGCTAAATTCAGTGCCAAATATGGCCAGTCTACGGCCGTCTGTATGTTCAAGAATGTTTTCGTGCCATGGGATAAGGTTTTCATGGCCGGCGAGTACCAGCATTCCGAATACCTTGTGACCAACTATGCGTCACATCACAGGCACAGCTGCATCGGTGCCCGGGCCGGCTTCGGCGACTTGCTCATTGGGGCTGGCGCGCTCATGAGCGAATCCAATGGGCTGGACCCCGCCAAGGTTCCGCACATACAGGAGTCGATGGTAGAACTGATCAAGATCGTCGAGGGCTTCTTCGCTTGCGGAGTCGCCGCCTCTGTTTATGGTGTAGAAGATCCATCAGGCGCATGGCAACCGGAACCTGTTTTCTCCAATGTGGGCAAACTGCTGCTTGCCACACAGATTTACGATATGCACCGCACAGCCCACGAGGTGTCCGGCGGCTTGATCGTGGCGCTGCCCGGCCCGGATGAGGATCACAACCCGCATACCGCAGGCGATCTTTCTACAGTATTACGTGCCCGTGCCGATGTGCCCTACGAGAAGCGCATAGAGGTTGCGAGGCTACTGGAAGATGTTACCGCGTCCAATACCGCAGGCTGGATGTCGATCATCAGCTTGCACGGCGGTGGATCTCCGCAGGCCATGAAGCGGGAAATATACCGTCGTTACCCGATGGAGGAGCGCAAGGAACTGGTCGAGCGGCTGCTGGATCGGGGTGTAGCAGACAGGGGCGAATGTGGTGCACCAAACCGCCAACGCCAGCCCGGACAGTGCTGCGACAAGGGCTGCTAATAGTCCTTGAATCAGACCCGTTAATCGCGGACAAAAAAAGGGGCGCCAAAGCGCCCCTTTTTAATTAGCCCCGCTATTACGCGGCTTTAGACTTACGCTTGGCGGTAGACTTCTTCTTAGCCGTTTTGCGCTTTGTGGCTTTTGCCTTTTTCGGCTTCAAATCGAGCCCCGCAGTCGCCCACGACTGGAACTCGGGCTGTCGCGGTGGCTGCAGTCCGGTTTCCTTGAAGCAACGAGCCTTCAGTTCATCGATAGTGCCACCACGATCAAACAGGGGCGGCTTACCGCGAGCCTTGGACAGCTTCGCACGAAGCTTCTCTGTACGCTTCTCGTTAACCGACAAATCGTCATTGAGCACTACACCGTAACGCTTTGCCCCGTCGCGGGTCACAAGCCCCGCTTTCACATCAAACGAGACACGTTCTGCTGGCCGCTGGAATGGATCGCCGCAACCGCCGCCACCCCAGGTATTAAAGTGCAGAATATCGCCGGAATTAACTTCAATCAGGTCACACTTTGAAGGTAGCTTCTCTACGGTGCCATCAGTTCGATGCAGCAACTTCTCGGACCGCTGCCCGGGAAGTCCGCCGTTAGCGCCCCATGGGTACGTCAACCAGCGATCGTCGTGAACTGAAATCGTGCCTGGCTCCAGGAAGCAATAAGCCATACGCAGGCCG
This sequence comes from Halieaceae bacterium, assembly GCA_039964455.1. Taxonomy (GTDB): domain Bacteria; phylum Pseudomonadota; class Gammaproteobacteria; order Pseudomonadales; family Halieaceae; genus CALJFL01. The sequence goes on from JBDVXK010000024.1 coordinate 161,126, forward strand.
TTGCCGCCACGGTGTAATCCAGGGCCACCGCTATCCGGTATCGTTTCATATAGCTCGATACGCAAGGGGAAGTAACTTTCCAAAAATTCATTGGGTACGTTGGTGAAACTCGGCCACAGTGAGTGTCCGTCAGGACCGTCGCCAGATGGCTTGCCAGGAACCCCACCAAAACCAATGGAGTAAAGCTGATACCACTCACCGTTTTTGTCATAGCCCGAGTACATAAAGTGTGGGCTATCGGAGAAGCCTGCACCCGCCATCAATTCAGGTTCGCCCTGGCCCAAAAGGCCCGCGAGGACATCGAAAATCCGACCCAGTGCGTGCGTTCGGCAGGACAGTGCTGCAGGTTCGCGAGGCTTGAGCAGGGTTCCATGGGGAATCCTGACCTCCATGAGGTCGTAGAAGCCGTCGTTAAACATAATCTGTGGGTCAAAAATCATGATCATGTAAACGCCACAGAACATCTTGAACATTTCCTCATTGAGCAGGAAATTAATCGAGCTGATCGACTGGGGATCGGTGCCTTCAAAGTCAAAGATAACCTTGTCACCCTGACGCCACATCGCACACTTGATCTTGTATGGCCCCATACCAAGGCCATCGTCACAGATATAGTCTTCAAACACCTGCTTGGTAGTTGGCACCGTGGTTTTGATCAGCTTGGACATGGCTCGCTTATTACGCTCAAGCAATTCGTCCAGGGCCGAGTAAAAATTGTCATCGCCAAAGCGCTCGGCGATCTCAATGACCCGCTTCTCTGCAGTTCTGATTGCAGCCACGAGTGCGTTAAAGTCGCTGCGATTCCAGTGCGGCAGACGACAGTTATGCATAATGAGATCCAGCAGATCTTCCTGCAGCTCATCATTTTTAAAGATCTTGGTAGGCGGTATACGGATACCCTCTTCAAAGATTTCTCGCGCATCTGTGGGAAGACTTCCTGGCACCTTGCCACCCACATCGGTCATATGCCCAAACATCGCCGCATAAGAGATTAATCGCCCGTCCTTGAATATTGGTCGCAGCAGCAGCCAATCGTTAACGTGGCTGATCGCGCCATTACAGGAATAGGGATCGGTAGTAAGGAATAAATCACCCTCCTCTATCGTGCCGTCGTAGGCCTCTTTGAAGCCGTGAATAAAGCTACCGAACTGCCCCACGACCATCTTGCCGTCGAGGTTAGCGATCATGGGAAATTCGTCGTGCTGCTCCCTGATACCCGGTGACATAGCCGTTCTGAATAACACGGTATCCATCTCGTAGCGCGCGTTCATCATCGCGTTCTCGATGATATCCAGTGTGATGGGGTCAATATTTTTCCGCTTGAATTTAGCGGTATTACTTTCAACGATGGTTGCTGGCATTTGCTCTGCTCCTCGTCAGTTACGCTTTCGGCGTAATCAGAATATTTCCGTAAGAATCTACCTTGCCGATGTGTCCAGACAAAATAACCGTGGTTGAGTCCATCTCCAACAGGATGGCGGGGCCTGCAATTTCATTGCCGGCACGTAGCTCTGCGCGTTTGTACAACGTAGCCTGCTGGTCCTTACCATCCATGTAAACACCGGAGGTGCCAATGATTGATACCTTGTTGGGTGTGCGAGAGCCTTTTGGTAATACCTGGGGCTCAATTTCTGCTGCCCGCCCCTGCGCTACCGCACGCAGATTCACCAGTTCTTTGTCGTTTTCCAGCGCAAAGGTAAACAGTTGCTTGTGCATTTCCTCAAACTGATCACCAATAATATCCAGCCCCTTCTTACGCAGATCTTTCAGATCAAAATCTACCGTCAGCAAAAGACCCTGGCCGTGATAACGAATATCGGCCTGGTAGGTCAGAGTGCGATCCTTCTTCGGTACACCTTCTTTTTCGATGGTCTTCTCTGCCTGCGCGGCCAGCTTTTCATAGACCTTGCTTACCTGAGCTACCGTAGTCTGGCTGAACCGGCGAATATAGGTTCGAGAGGCTTCATCCCGTACTCGGGTTGTGGCGTCGCCATAAGCACATAGCACACCGGGGCCCGGGGGAATGATCACCGGCCAGCTGTTCATCAACTTGCCCAGCGCATTGGCGTGCAGCGGGCCTGCGCCGCCAAAGCCAATGAGTGCAAAGTCGCGGGGGTCATAGCCCTGCTCCACAGACACCAGACGCAGCGCGCCGTACATATTCTCGTTAACAATATCGATGATGCCTGCGGCGGTTCGCTTGACCGAAATCCCCAGGGCCTTGGCAACTGGTCGAATCGCTTTTTCTGCAAGGTCCTTGCGAATCTCCATATCGCCGCCCAGTCGCACTTCACTAGGCAAGTAGCCCAGCACCACGTTTGCGTCTGTCACCGAGGGAAGTACGCCACCTTTGTTATAGGCAGCTGGACCGGGCTCGGCACCGGCACTCTCGGGCCCAACACGAAGGGCGCCGGTCAACTCAGGTACATGCGCTATTGAACCACCGCCTGCACCTACGGTTCGCACATCCACGGATGATGCTCTTACGGTCACATCTCCAACCGTCGTCTCGCGACGCAACTGTGCTTTGCCATCCTGGACCAGGGCGACATCGGTTGATGTACCCCCCATATCGAAAGTCAGCAGGTTTTTGAAGCCTGCCTGCTTGGCTACCCACACCGCTCCGGACACACCACCGGCAGGCCCGCTCATCAACAGGTTTACTGGCAATGACTCAGCCACCTTCGATGACGCCATACCGCCGTCAGAACGCAAAATATGAAGCTTCACACCCTTCATCTTCTTGCTGAGCTTACGCTGCAGGTTCTGCACGTACTTGGAGACCTTAGGACGCACATACGAGTTCGCCACCGTTGTAATTGCGCGCTCGTATTCCTGCATTTCAGGAACAACATCAAAAGATATGGAGATAGGTATACCGGGCAGAACTTCTTTGGCGACTTTCGCCACCTCTTTCTCGGCGCTACCGTTTGCATAAGAGTTAAGCAGACACACCGTCAGGGCTTCGATATTTTCGCCCTTGAGGCTTTTCAATGACCTCTTCAGGGCGGCCTTGTCCAGCTTACGCACAACTTTGCCATCAGCGCCCATCCGCTCATCGGCTTCAATGGTGCAAGACAACGGCGCCAGCGCCTCACTCTTGTTGTAAATCACCCAACCGCCAAGGCCACCCGGCACATAGGATCGGGCGATCTGTAAAACCTGCCTATAGCCTTTGGTGGTCACCAGGCCAACTTTGGCGCCGGTGCCAGTGAGCACAGTGTTGGTAGCCACGGTGGTGCCATGCATCACCTGGGAAATTTGATTGGGATCGACTCCGGCAATTTCACATACGCGCTCTATACCATTGAGAACGCCGATTGAGGAATCATCCGGGGTACTGGGCACTTTAGCCGTGAAAACCTTTCCCGAGGTTTCGTCGACCAGCAAGAGGTCGGTGAACGTACCCCCTACGTCAACTCCTAGGCGATAAGACATGTTTGACCTCTGTTAAGCAGTTGTAGTTTTGTCAAAGCCGAATCAACAATTGACCGGACATTTGGCGCGTATTTGACATTGGTGTGCTAGAATGCAGGATTTGCGCGACAGGTGCAAGCGTCTGCTCTGCGAGACGCAAACTGTGCATCCAGGCTACAGAATCAACCTAATTTAAAGGAACGAAACACCATGAATTTACCCCTGCAAGGCATTCGCGTACTGGCCATTGAACAATTCGGCGCCGGGCCCTATGGATCTATGTACCTGGCTGACCTGGGCGCAGAAGTGATCAAGATAGAAAGCCGCGCAACAGGTGGTGACCCGGCGCGTCAAACAGGGGCAGTTTTACTGGCAGACGATGACAGCGCCTATTTCCAGGCATTTAACCTGAACAAAAAGAGCGTCACGCTCAATCTCAAGAGCGAGGAAGGCAAGGCGTTATTTCATGAACTGGTGAAAACAGCGGATGTGGTCTGGAATAACCTCAGGGGCAGCCAGCCTGCAAAACTGGGGTTGGACTACGACAGCCTTAAGGGAGTAAAGGAGGATATCATTTGCACCCATATCTCTGCCTACGGCCGTGACAACGACCGCGCTGACTGGCCCGGCTATGATTACCTGATGCAATCTGAATGCGGCTTTCTATCACTTACCGGTGAGCCAGATTCACCGCCCACCCGTTTTGGTCTCTCCATGATCGACTTCATGACCGGCACCGTTGCCGGCATGGGCTGCCTCGCCGCCCTGATTGGACGCGAAAAAAATGGTGGCCGGGATGTCGACGTCAGCTTGTTTGACGTGGCGCTGCACCAGTTGAGCTACCCCGGCACCTGGTATATGAATCATGACATTCGCACCGAGCGACTGCCGCGCAGCTCTCACCCCTCTCAAACGCCGGTGCAACTGCTGAAAACCTCTGATGGCTGGATCTTCATCATGTGCATGACAGACAAGTTCTGGGGCTTGCTGATCGACATTATCGGCCACCCTGAACTTAACGACGATCCGCGGTTTGCCACAATGCGCGACCGTGCCAGTAACCGCGATGCCTTAACGCCGGTACTGGATGAAATTCTGCAGCAGGACGTCACCGCCAGCTGGCTGGCCAAGCTGCAAACCCACGTGCCTGTTGCCCCGGTTTATGAACTACCCGCCGCGCTGGACAATCCGTTTGTTCAGCAAATCAATATGCGAGCCAAAATGCCTCACCAGGACGGCGAGCTGGAAGTACTGCGCAACCCTATTCGATTCGATCAGGAGCGTCTGGCGACCACCCCAGGCCGCGGGCTGGGCGAAAATAATGAAGAGTTGTTAGGTGAAGAGCTTGGCCTGGAAGCCCAGCTGGATGAGCTGAGGGCGCGCGGCATCATCTAGCCACTAACGCCCTTTAAAGGGGCAGGCCTAGTGCTGATCCAAAAAGCCGTGCAGGATCTCGCAAAACGCGATCTTCTCTTCCTTGCCGGCAACCACGTGCGCTACATTGTCCATGGTCACGCCCACTGCGTTAGGTAAACCCTCTTCCAGTGGTGTTGTAGTGCGCGGGCCTGTGATGACATCCTGCCCCGCGTGAATGACCAGGGTCGGCGCTGCGATATCCTTCATGTGCGGCCGAATGTCATGGCTGTTACAAGCCTCGATGAAACGCAAATGCGCTGTCAGCTTGTTTTCCAACACACCCCAGACTTTGCCGCTACCCAGCAGCTTGTGACGATTGGCGATGTAATAGTCAGGACGGAAGGAATACACCGCCACCAACTCCTGAAACGCCAGGAAACCGGCCTTCTCATGCATGGTGCCCAGAGCGTTGAGCTGATCACGCATGCAGTCATCCGAGTACGACCAGCAACCCATATTCACCATACAGCGCACCAGCTCAGGCCGCTTCAAGGCCACCCACTGACCAATGCAGGCACCAATACCAACCAGGCCGACAAAGTAGACATTGGTCATGCCCAGGTGATCGAGTAGGCCAATGATATCGTCAGCGTGCAGTTCCGTGCTTGGCGTTACAGACAGGTCGTCGTCAGACTCTCCAATTCCCCGGTAATCCACCAGAAGCACGGAGTAGTTGTCGGTCATACCCCGGGCGAGGAAATGCTCCCTGCCATGGCAAAACGTATCCCAACCGCCTATGTACACCGCAGGCGGACCATCGCCGTGAAGTTCGTAGTACATGGTGTGGTTGTTAATCGTCGCAGTTGGCATGGTCAGTCCTCAGTTGGCTTTTGGGAATTGGGTATCAAAATGGCTTATCACATCGGCCAATGTCGTGACGTCAGCATAGCGCCTACCTACATCGCGCAGATTGCTCCAGTGCGCATCCTCATTCTGGTCACCGCAGCAGTCCTCGGGAACGATAGTGCGATACCCATAAGAGAAGCTATCCACTATGGAGGCGCGCACACAGCCAGAAGTGGTGCAACCGGTGATAATGGTCGTATCAATACAGTGCTTGGTAAGCCAGGTATGCACGGGGGTCTGGAAAAATATAGACGGGGCCGTTTTAGTGAACTCGAAAATATAGTCCGGATCAGAAATTCGGGGGTCCAGTTCTGTACAAGGGTGCCCGTGGTAAAAGCTGCCGTCATACAGAGAGGAAATTTTCCAATAGGCCATGTCGTCACGGCTTTTCCACGACACATTACAGGAGGCAATCGGAATCCCGCGTTGACGGGCCTCTGCCACCAAGACAGCTGTATTATCCACCGCCCGCTGCACATGCGATGACCGCCCAAGCGGGCTCGATGCGTCGGTAAACCCTTTTTGCAGATCGACGATCAGTACAGCCGGCCGGTCCCCAAAGCCAATGGACTCCTGACCATAGCCAGCTTCTTCAAACTCATCCATAACGGCACACCTCCGGCAGTGATTGGCACTATTGAGACTGGCTATTGGAACGGAAATGTCCGAACATTTCAAGTTTATTCAGGTGGGTGTTAGTGGTAGTGTTGTCCGCTCGCGACGCGCAGCACACAACCTCTCTGTTGAAACAGGATTTAGCCAACATGCCCCCTACTTTTGTCGATTCCTTCACTCAATCCGTCTCGGTTAGCGCCTGCGATACGGCACTACTGATTGTCGATATGCAGAACGCCACCGGCAACCGCAATATGGGGCTGGGGAAAATTCTCGCCGACCAGGGCACTCTGGACGATGCAGCCTACCGCTTCGACAGAATCGAACAACTTTTGATACCCAACATTTCCAGACTGGCCAATGCCTTCAGGTCTGTGGGCGCCAAAGTTGTTCATATCACTTATGGCGCAAATATGCCTGACGCAAGTGATGTGCCGGCCCACATCGTGGGTATTGTGAAGGCCACCAACAACATTGAAGGGCAACCCGAGCACGAAATCGTTGCCGAACTTACCCCCGAGCCCGGCGAGCTTGTTCTCAACAAGACTACCCAAGGCGCCTTTAGATCTACCGGAATTGACTCGCATCTCAAGGCCATGGGAATCAAGTCTGTGGTCTGCGTAGGGGTCTCTACCAACAACTGCGTGGCAATGACGGCGATGGAAGCCTGTGACGCCCAGTACAGTGTGGTGATGGTGAGCGACGGCACTGGTACCGATAGCGAAGAAATGCAGCAGGCGACTTTGACCATGTTGCGGCGATTATGGTCGCGAGTAATGACTACCGATGAGGTTATCGCCGAGTTGGGAGCAGCATAGCGCTGAACACCCCAAACCAGGCGCACAATGATCCAGCCGCTACACGGCGTCTCTGGATGGGATCATTGTTCGTTGTTGTTGGCGCCATCATGCTCGCAGGCAAGGGTATATTCGCCAAGCAATTGTACAGCCTGGGCGTAGACTATGAGACCGTGGCAGCTACCCGGTCGGCACTGGCTGTACCGGGTTTTGCTGTTATCGCATTCTTGTCAGGCTCTTTTCGCCGCTCTACCAGGCTTAAACCTGCGCACGCCGCTGCCGCCATAGGCGCAGGTCTACTTTGCTATTACCTGGGATCACTGGCTAACTTCTACGCCCTGACCCTCATCGACGCCAGCGTAGAGCGCTCACTCCTGTTTACCTATCCTGCGCTGGTAGTGATGCTAAGCGTGTTGCTGGGGATAGAACCACTAAGGTGCTCTACCCTTGTGGCCCTGTTGACAACATTTATAGGCATTGCGCTGGTGGTAGGCATCGATAGCGCCGAGGTGTTAAACGCCAATATCGAGGGTGCGCTGTGGGTCTTCTTCTGCGCCAGCACCATTGCGGTCTACTTTTTGGTCAGCGCCAGGTTGAGCCCCGTGATGGGAAGCGCGATGTTCACGCTGCTGGCTATGGGCGCCGCAGGCATTGCATTTGCTACCCACTACGAACTGCGCCACGGTTGGCTTACGCTGACAATGTCGACCGAAGCATGGCTATGGTTGGGGGCGTTGATATTGGTAGCCACAATCATACCCCTCTCTCTTATGGCCGAGGGGCTGCGCCGTATAGGCTCACAGCGCGCGGCATTCGCTAGCACGATTGGCCCGCCTGCGGCGGCGGTAATGGCTGTGCTATTCCTGGATGAGCAGATAACAGTGTTTCAGTTGCTAGGTATTGCGGTTGTAGTGAGCTCGATTGTGTTCCTGGAGGTTAAAGCAAGGCCCAGCCCTGACTAATAAAGCGCACAATACTTCAAATGTCCGTACATTAGGCCTATAATGTGGGAAATTCGGGTCTACCAGTCGGAGATAATCATGGCGACAGTCAAACGCAATCTAGCCAACACCTTTGGCGCCGAGGTCGAAGGCATCTCGGTCACAGCCAATCCCAGCGCGGAAGATATCTCAGCCACCAAGGCACTTTGGGCTGAGCACAAGCTGTTGCTCTTTCGTGGCCAGAATGTGAGCGAGGAGGATCTGGTGGGCTTTAGCCGAGAATTCGGTGACCTGGAAATTCATGTACGCACTGAGTATCTGTCGCCGGAGCACCCGGAAATCCTCTACGTGTCCAATATGAAGAAAGAAGGCAAGCTGATGGGCATCCTGTCTGATACGGAAGTCGGCTGGCACTACGACCAAATCTATCTGCCCCGCCCCGCTGTAGGCTCGCTGCTGGCCGCGCACACATTGCCGACCGATCGTGGAAATACCGAGTTTGCGGACATGGCAGCGGCCTACTCTGCCCTGCCGGACGAAATCAAGCACAAGCTCGATGGCAAAAAAGCCACGCAATCTTATGAAGCGTTCAACAAGGCCTACAGCGTTCCAACCAACGACAATCAAAAGCGCCGATCGCCAGATATAGATCAACCAGTCGTGCGTACACATCCCATCACAGGGGTAAAGGCACTGTATCTATGTCCTGGGATGACCACCCGGATTGTTGGCCTCAGTGACGCAGAGAGCGACGAGATGCTGGATTACCTGTTCGAATGGACGGTTATGCCAGAGTTCGTTTATTCCCACGAATGGCAGGACGGTGATTGCCTGATGTGGGATAACGCCTGCACCATGCACCGGCGAGATCCTTTTGATCAGAGTGAAATGCGCCTTATGAAGCGGACTACTATTTTACCGCCAGCCGAACTGGCTGTTCCTTTCTAGGCAAGGTGCTGACATAAGCCTGCAGGATTAACTGGCAGGCATAAAAAAACCGGGGCATGCCCCGGTTTTTTTGTAACGCTGTAAACGCTAGAACATGAATTCGAGTTCTACGCCAGCGGAACGGTAAGCGCCTGGAGTGACAAAGCCGCCGCCAAATTCTGGCGCCAGAATCACCTCAGCAATGTACTCCTCGTCCAGCAGGTTGCGGGCAAAGGCTGTTACACGCCAGTTCTCTCCACCGACAGCCAGACGCAGGTTCATGATGCCGTAGCCATCCACTTCGGTGTTCTCGTAACTGGTTGGTAATCCTGTCCCCTCACCAGTGAGGTCCTGAAGATAGGCAGGTACTGAAAGATCACCGGGAATACCAAGTCCGGGAACACCTGGATTCGGGGAATCCAGATCATTACCTTGAACGACATGGTAGAAAATATCCCCTTGATAAGCATACTCAACCCTTGCAAGAAGATCCAAGCCTCCCATTTCGTGGTTCCAGGTAAGGGCAACGTTTGCCGTGAAGTCTGCCAGATTGGGAATATCATTACCCGACACATAGGGCCGCACACTCATCTCATCAATCTCGCCATCGATATTGCTATAACCCGCATCTAGACGAAGTGAATCGGTCATCTGCCAAGAGGCGCCCAACTCAAAGCCCTGAATGGTGGCTTCGTCTATCGCTTCAACTACACGCAGCAAGCCGAAGGGCCCTACGTAAAACTCAAAGAATTGCATATCATCGATTTCGGTATAAAACAGAGCACCATTCAACTGCAGGCTGCCATCCAGAATCGTCGAGGTGAAACCCACTTCAAACGCGCTGGAAGTCTCTTCGTCGTAGACCTCCGGCGGCGCGATAGGCAGTCCATCAGGATTTACCAGAAATAGCTCGATGGTTTCTGTACCGCCCAGGTTATTGAAGCCACCCGTTTTGAAGCCAACACCCCAGCTACCAAACAGGGTGGTGTCATCTCCAATATCGTAGGTCAGGCTAATCTTGGGCTGCACCGCGTCGAAAGTCTCATCGCGATCGTCAACCGTAGCGCTTACCTCACCGGTATCTAGATCGATGTAGGCCGGGTTCCAAGGCGTGCCATCAAGGAGCTCACCATCGAGGGTACAACCGTTGGGAAACAATGAGGTGTCAGCACAGTAATTGATATTGGTCGACAAGTAACCGTCAGCCGGGCTGGGCACCTTATTCTCGACCTCACGCTCTTCGCGGTCATAACGAACCGCTACCGACAATTCCATGCGATCGGTAATGTCGTAGTTTATCGAGCCAAACACCGCGTAAACATCCGTAGTGAAGTCATCCAGAACCAGGGCATCGGTTAACTCGTTGACAAAACTTGTTGGCAGGCTCTTGCGGTTATCATCTTCAAGCTGTGCCACACCCACGGTGCGTTCAATATTGAGGTAATACGCACCCACCTGCCAGCGCAGTGCTCCATCGCTATTTGAGGTCAACTGGATCTGCGCACTGAAGTCTTCCTGGTTGCGCTCCTGATACTGGTAACCGTCGCAGGTTGTGGGGCTATAGGGAGGGAAAAACGGATTTCCATCTGGCGTGAAGCCCGCAATATTGAAGGTCGGCTGCTGCATTGGCGTATTATCCCCAAGCAGGATAGAACGATCGGCCGCGGTCTGTTGACAATGGTCTTTGGCATCGTAGAAATTAAATGCCCCTGATGTGCCGTCAGCAAGGAAATGCTGTTCAACGTCGGAATAAAGCGCCCAGGCAGTCAAGACACCAATATCCAGCTCCTTATCCACCTTAATTGAGAACTCAATGGTCTCCTGTTCATTTTCAGGATCAACATTGGGCGAATACACAAAATCAAAGTCATTTACATCTATCGAAGCGGCCTCGGGATCTACACCGAAAGCTTGCAGACCGTCCAGCGCACCCACGAAAAACGGCAGCTCAAAAGCTGCATTAAACGATATGGCGGCGGCCTCAATCTCGGAATAGCGCAGTTTGGTGTCAATGCTAAGCGTGTCACTAGGATCAAACACTAAGCGAGCGCTGATGCCGGTTTCTTCGAAGTCATCAACCACGTCATCGTTGAGGTACACATTCTTCTGGAAGCCATCGGTAGAGCGGTGATCTACCGTCAAACGACCGGCAATATTTTCGCCCAACGGACCCGCTATCGTGCCCATCGCGGTGTACGTGCTGTTCTCCGCGGCCGACACCTTGATTTTGCCTTCAAACTCATCCGAAGGACGCTTGGTGGACATAATCACTGCACCACCCGCGGCTGAGCGGCCATAAAGTGCGCCCTGCGGCCCTTTCAGTACTTCAATTTGGGTAAGATCTGGGTATTCACGGTTAAAAGCTGAAGGGTTGGTATACAAAATGCCGTCTACGATAAACGCGAAGTTAGTCTCACCATCCCGTGCGCCGGAGATGCCACGAATGCTCAGCGAGCTATCACCCACTTCCACGGTGTTGACGAAAGTAACACCCGGCGTCATGTAAATAAAATCCTCAGCACGCTGAACGCCCATATTCTCGATCTGGCTTTCCGAGAAGGCGGTGATCGTGGCCGGTACGTCCTGCAGGGCTTCAACCCTGGCCCGCGCTGTTACGACAATCTCTTCCAACTGCGCGTACGCATGGTTGGATATGGTCAGAGAACCGGCGGCCGGAAGAGCCATAAGAACTGATAGATACAGGGGTCTCAGTTGACTTTTACGCATCAGAATTACCTTTATGTTTTTGAATAACCTTCAATACCCCTTCGACTATGCGCATTCTAATCAAGAAAATCAACACATATGTCCGTACATTCGGCTCTATATTCGCTCTCATCCTGCAAAATAACCATTTTTAAATAGCGCCCTCGGCATGAAGTTTAGCGAGCTCCTCTGCTGAGCAACCCAGGTTCGCCAGAATCTCCTCTGTGTGCTCACCAACTTCAGCTAAACCAAACTGCACGCTACCGGGTTCATTCATGAATTTGATAGGCACCCCCATGTGATCATTGCCCTGCTCATCACGCACCCGCATCTGCCTGGCCCATACATGCTCTGTGTCCCAGGCCTCATCCAGCGTCATCACAGGCATCCAGCAAATATCCCTGCCCTCGAACCACTCTTCCCACTCGGCCCGGGAGCGTTGCTTGAAGGTTTCCCGCAGAAAGGCGATCGCCTCATGATGGCCCCGCCCGGCGGGCCCGGTAACAACCTGAACAAAATCTGGTCGACCCAGCCCGCTGAACAATTCCTCCACAAATTTGTGCTCGCCGCCGCCCAATGCAATGTAGTTGCCGTCGGCAAGTTCATAAATATTGAGCATCGCATTACCGCCGTGCGTGCGCTCATTTGACCGCACAGGCGTTTGCCCTCCCCCAAAAACCGGGCCAACAATATTGGGCGAAGCATTCAGTACTGACTCAAACATACTGATATCAATGTAATCGCCCTCACCCGTCGTGTGTCGTCTATAGAGCGCCATCATGATGCCGCCAAAGGCGAGATGGGAAGACAGCATGTCGGAGATTGCAACGCCGATGATAGCGGGGCCGGAGTTATCAGATGGTGAGCGTGTCAGATCAAGGACGCCAGCTGCAGCTACCGCCGCTGTGTCGTGGGCAGGCCGGTCGCGCCAGGGGCCATCCTGGCCAAAGGCAGACAAAGAGCAATACACAATACCGGGGTTTATCGAACGTATGACGTCGTAATCTATGCCAAGGCGCTTCATCACCCCCGGGCGAAAGCTTTCGATAAAAACGTCTGCTTCCGCAGCCAGCGAGAGCAGCAACTCCTTGGCTCTGGGGCTCTTCAAATTCAGTGTCAGGCTTTCTTTGCCGCGCTGGGTTGTTCTGAACATCACCGTACTATCGCCCTGGGTCCAGGGGAAAAACTGGCTGGAACGCGTTGGCTCGGGAGAAGCCGGGTTTTCTACCTTGATCACGCGAGCGCCGTGGTCGGCCATCATCAGTGACACTGCTGGCCCCGGCAAGAACAGCGACAAATCGATTACGGTTAATCCTTCCAGCTTCATAGTGTTCTCACTTCATCAGAGATACGGCAGCACATCTATCAAGGCATGCCCTACAGCGAACCACAGCCCACACCTGTAAACATTGTCGGTATTGACTAAACAGACACCGAGTGTAACTGTCGGGTACGCGAAAAATCCAACGCTAACGCCCAAACGGAGTGCCGCCACATGGCAATGTCAGTAGAACTGCAAGACAAGGTTGCACTGGTAACCGGTGCATCGTCGGGCATAGGCCGTGGTGTCGCAATCGCCCTGGCGAAGGCAGGCTGCCACGTTTTTGTTAACTATCCACCCGCCGAAGGTAGCGATGCGGCCGGTGCTGTCGCTGCCGAGATCGAAGCCGCAGGTGGCGCAGCCATTCTCGCCCCAGCGGACGTTAGCAACGAAGATGACGTGAACGCCATGTTCGCGGCGTTGCTTGCCAATGCAGGGCGACTCGACATTCTGGTTAACAATGCTGGCATCGCACGCTCCGCGCCGGTAGAAGACATTACACTGGCAGACTGGCAAGCGGTTATGGGCGTGCACGTCACGGGCACATTTCTGTGTACACGGGCAGCGCTACCAATCATGTACGAAGAAAATTCGGGCCGTATTATCAATACCGCTTCGCAACTGGCCTACAAGGGGGCACCGGGTTTTGCCCACTACACCGCCGCGAAAGGGGCGATCTTGTCTTTTACACGTACGGTGACGCTGGAAATTGGTGACCGTAATATCACCGCAAACTGCGTCGCGCCCGGCGCCACCATGACGCCAATCCTGAAGGACGTGCCGGAAGAAATACTCGATGGGATTCGCCAGGCGATACCCAGAGGCAAACTGGCCCAGGTTGACGACATTGTGGGCGCATTTATGTTTCTCGCCAGCGATGAAGCCGCACACTTTCGTGGGCAATGCCTGAGTCCCAATGGTGGCGATGTTTTTCTCTAGTTGATGTTGCGCAGGTGAAACCTCAAACTAACCCCGAACAATCGGACCACCTTGAGACTACCCTGCGCACGGTTACTACATATACTCTTTGCGATACCAGGCATTAACTTCATCACCAGTAGTCAGCCAAACATCGTCGTGCTGAGCAATATGCTCGAAAGCGCGCTTGAGGTGCTTGAATTTGTTGGGTTGACCTACAAAGAACGTATGCAGGCATATCGGCATACAGCGAGCGTTGGTAGCGCCCTCTTCATACAACACGTCAAACTGATCAATAATCATGTCGCCAAAGGCTTCTGAGGAAACACCGACGTTCATGAATGCGGGAATGTCGTTGAGCTCAACTGTATAGGGCACGGAGATAAGCTCATTCTTGGGTGTATTAAAACGGAACGGATGATCATCCGCCGTATAGTCACAAAGATATTCAACACCGTACTCTTCCAACAATCTCGGGGTATTGTCTGTATGAGTTAGAAAAGGAGACAACCAGCCCTTTGTTTTGCGACCCAGCGTCTCTTCCATTGATTTAAGAACCGACTCCAAAATAAATCGCTCTTTCTCCTCGCTCAGCATGGTCATGGAGCCATCATCACCGCGAACGTTGCCGATAAAGTTTGCAGGAGCATTGTTAATGCCGTGACCAATCCAGGCCCAATTGCGCTTCTCACCTTCCTCAATAATTCGCGGGTACTCACGAATAATCTCACTGTTGAGACAGACCGTCCCGCGCATACCCAACTTGTCCATTAAATCCATCATGCGCCAAAGGCCCACGCGATTGCCGTAGTCACGCCAACCATAGTTCAGCGGGTCAGGCGTAAAACCGGAAGTGCCGGGAATCAGCGAAGTGCCGGGTATATCAGCGGGAAAATGCTCAATGTTGACGTAAGGGATCACCGCAACCCGCTTGCCCTCTGGCAGCTTGAAAGGCTCACGATCGATGATGGGTTCATAACTGTAGTGTGGAGACTGTGTTAACTCTGTCATATCCGCAGATCCTTGTTTATTCAATTCAGGTTTTGCAGCGCAACTGCATCAGCCAGTGCGCCCTACAAGCCGTTGAGGTATTCAAGCGTCTCGCTCTTGCTGACGACATCACCATACTTGGCATTGATATCAAACAGGTTCGCCTCATGAGGTCCGTCGTGACGATCACCTACACACTCGCGCACCACAATCGGACGGAAGCCGTGCTGCACCGCGTCAACTGCCGAGGCACGAATACAGCCCGAGGTTGTGCAACCCATTATGATGACGGTATCCGCACCCTGGGCAGTCAGGATGGAAGATAATGAGGTGCCAAAGAAAACGCTGGCGTAGTTTTTTACTATGACGGTTTCACCCTCGGCAGGAATCACCGCAGGATCGAATTCCGCATAAGGGTTACCGGGTACAAGATCTTTAAGCACGGGCGCCTTGCGTATCCACATACCGCCATCTTCATAGTTTTGCGGGTTGTAAAATACCCGGGTATGGATAACCGGAACGCCCTTCTGTCTGGCAAGACCCAGAACCTCTGGCACTTCCTTAACACACTCCACAACACCCGGCGCATAAAGCGCAGAACCCTCAGTCGTATAGCCCTGCAGAAGGTCGATAACCAGAACGACAGATTTACTGCCGAACCCTAACCGACCGTCCCAAACACCCTCGTAATTATCCGTCGCTTCAGCCACAGCCCTCTCCCGCTAATTGCCTTTGTAGCAATTAGCGTAGCTCACTCTCTGGAAAACACCGCACCACAATACTTGATAACACGTCTATCGCTGGTCAGCGGGCACCTTGAAGGGATCAATACTCAGGTCAGCCAGATGACTTTTCAGTTCCTGTTCTGGCAGCACGCCATCGCGATACAGGCCGACCAGTGATGCCTGCACAATATGCGCCGCATTAACCTCAAAGTGTTCCCTGAGATCAGGACGCGATTCACTGAGGCCAAAACCGTCGGTGCCCAACACCGTGAAATTGTCTGGCATCCAGGGCGCAATACCCCGTGGCAGTGACTTCAGGTAATCGGTAGCCGCTACAACAGGGCCTGAAATTTCTGCAAACAGTGATTCAATGTAAGGGACACGTCTGGACTGCAAAGGTTGCAGGCGGCTCTCACGCTCGCAAGACTCGGCTTCTCTGGTCAGTTCAATAAAGCTGGTAACACTCCATATGACTGGCGCGTAACCCATGGCCTCAAGTTGCTCTGCCGCCTGAATAGCCTGCTGCATTATCGAACCAGAGGCCATGAGATGGATCTGCTCGCCAGCCACATCACTGGTGCGCCAGCAGTAGGCACCCTGCACAATGGCGTCTTCAATGCCCTCCTGCTCAGGCATAGCGGGCATCGGGTAGTTTTCGTTGTAGAGAGTCAGGTAGTAAAAAATATTCTCGCCGTTGTCATACATGCGGCGAATACCGTCCCGCACAATGACAGCTAACTCATAGGCGAAAGCAGGATCGTAGCTTTTTAGATTGGGGAAGGTGCTGGCCAGAACGTGAGAATGGCCATCTTCGTGCTGCAAGCCTTCACCATTAAGCGTGGTGCGCCCTGCGGTGCCCCCCAGCAAAAAACCACGCGTCATCATGTCAGCGCAGGCCCAGATCATATCGCCTACGCGCTGAAAGCCGAACATCGAGTAGAAGATATAGAAGGGTATGGTCGGCACACCGTGCACAGCATAAGCGGTACCCGCCGCCAGGAAAGACGCCATGGCCCCGGTTTCACAGATTCCCTCCTGCATTATCTGGCCATCAACCGCCTCCCGATACGACATCAGCGAATCAGCGTCTACAGGGGTGTAATTCTGCCCTTCCGGGGAATAGATACCGGCAACCTTAAACAGGGCATCCATGCCGAAGGTGCGGGCCTCATCAGGCACGATGGGAACGACATATTTCCCTATGCTCTCGTCCTTCATCAGCTGCGCCAGCAAACGGACCATCATCATGGTGGTAGACGCAGAGCGTTCACCGGTGCCATCGAGCAGCGCTTTAAACTTCGAGGTATCGGGTGCGTCGAGTTGCGGGCAATTGACCTCCCGGCGCGGCAACGAGCCACCAAGGCGCTGCCGGTGTTGCAGCAGGTACTGCATCTCCGGACTATCTTCGTCAGGCCGATAGAATTCGGCGCGGTGAATGGCCTCATCGGATAGCGGGATGCCGTAGTCCCTGGCGCAGGCGAGGCGCTCTTCCTCGTTGAGGTCTTTCTTCTGATGCGCTGTATTGCGGCCTTCTGCGGCAGGCCCCATGCCGTCACCTTTAACTGTCTTCACCAATATGACCGTCGGCTTGTCTTCCGATTCCAGTGCCTGCTGATAGGCCGCGAAAAGTTTCTTGGGATCCTGGCCGCCGCGTTTGATCTCCTTGACCTCCTCGTCGGTCAGCGAGTTCATCATGTTTTCCAGCTCCGGGTCGCCATGCACCCAGTGCTCTCGCTGCTGATCCCCGGGCAAAATGGAGTACCGCTGGTAATCGCCGTCAACGCAATCCTCCATACGCTTGCGTAACACGCCCTTTTCATCGCGCGCCAGCAATGCATCCCAGCCACTACCCCAGATAACCTTGATTACATTCCAGTCGGCACCGCGAAACCCGCGTTCCAGCTCTTGAATGATTTTTCCGTTACCACGCACTGGGCCGTCCAGGCGTTGCAGGTTACAGTTCACAACCAATACCAGGTTATCCAGCTTCTCCCTGGCGGCGATGTTTATCGTGCCCATTACTTCCGGCTCGTCGGACTCGCCATCGCCTATGAAGCACCAGAACTTGCCGCCATTGCGTGGTTTCAATCCACGGTTTTCCAGGTACTTGGCAAAACGGGCCTGATATATCGCCGAGGGCGTAGAAAGCCCCATAGAGGCGTTAGGCATTTGCCAAAAGTCCGGCAGGGAGCGCGGGTGTGGATAGGAGCACAAGCCGCCGCCCGGTTGCAGCTCCCTTCGGAAATTAGCCAGTTGCTCCTCTTGTAGCCTGCCCTCCAGAAATGCACGCGCGTAAACGCCAGGGGCGGCGTGCGGCTGCGGCATAACCATATCGCCGCCGTATTCATCGGTGCGCGCACGAAAGAAATGTTGGAAGCCCACCTCCAGCATGGTTGCGGCAGAAGCGTAGGTGGCAATATGCCCACCTACCCCGGTGCCCTCATCCTGTCCGCGCAGCACCATTGCCATCGCATTCCAGCGCACAAGGTTTTCGATTTTCTTTTCCAATTCGATATCGCCGGGATACACCGGTTGCTCTGACACCGGTATTGAATTGATATAAGGCGTATTCAGGGTCGCTTCACTAAGAGCGATCCCGCGGCGCAAACTATGATTCTGCAGGGCACGCAAAATATCCCTGACACCTGCCTCGCCGTACTCGCGATAAATGCTGTCCAGCGAATCTATCCACTCCTGCCTATCTCCAGCCAGGTCATCGATCAGCGTGGTTGATTGAGATGCTGTGCTCATTATTCGACGTGCTCCTTGAGTGTGCTCTGCGGATCAACATAGCCGCCAGCTCTGGGTAATCCCAGCAGGCCGCTCAAACGCCGCGCTGCTGGCGTGGGGTCTCGACTCCAGGGTGCCGGCATCCGCATACCAAAAGACGCCGCGAGCAGCGCAATGGTTTGTAGACCAATAAAAATCCAATAGTTCTCGTATACAGCAAACCAGGTCAGGCAAAAAGTCATGTTTGGAATATGGGTGCGAGGCACCTTAGCCCTGATCGAATCAGGTGTGTCGTGCTCTGGCGAAACATACACATCCCAATACATATCCATCCACAAAGCCTGCCATACCGAAATCATCGTGTAGGCCAGCAACCATGTAGACCAGGTGGGCCAGTCTGCCAGCAGGGCCAAGTGCCAGAATGACAGAAAAAGCAGGCCCGAGGCAAAACCCCAGGCCAGGCCAAACACGAGTTGCGGTAAAAACGCCAATACGCGGCCAAAGCGCAGGGTATTGCGATACCAGTATCCCCAGTAGGCTCCAATGATGAAGAGAGTCACCGCTGCTGTACTGAGCAGCCAGACCGGGTCGTCGGACTGGCCCGGATAGACCAGAGGGCTTGCCAGGGTTGCATCAAGGGCACCGGTCAACTTTCCCGCCAGTAAGCAGAAGCACCAGTACATTCCCGCCCGCAGCCACGCTGCCTGTGGTGAGAATACGTCTGGCGCATGGCTGCGATAGCGCAGCCAATATACGACTAGCAACAGAAGCCAGAGTAAAGAAACAATCAGGGTCAAACTCATGCTCCAAGTCTAGTCGATTTGGGAAAAGTGCATTGTAGTCACGGCAAGGCTGGCAAATTTGACAATCCGCAAAGAACGCACCCTCCGGGTCACTCAAAATTAGCACCCTATGACAGCTGCAGCCAGCAAAGAGACCCACAGGGTCGCAACCGCACTCCCGGAACTGTGTAACTACATCGACGGCGGCACCAGTGTGCCCGCTATTGACCGGAACAATAGCCTGCTTAACCCCAATAACCAGCAGAAAATACAGGCGCAAAAATCTTGTTCCGAAGAACAGGTTGAAACCGCCCTGGCATCTGCCGCTGCTGCTTTCGCCGAAGGCGAGTGGGAGCGCACCCCCATTGAGGAACGTGCCGAGCTACTGGATGAGATTGCCAATCGGCTGGAGTCACCAGGGGTTCGTGAACAACTGGCCTTCGTGGACGCCATTACAACCGGCGCTGTTATTCGCGCGACACGGCAAATGGCAAACCTGGCACCCTTCGTGTTCAGAGCAACCGCGGCCTACCTGCGCAATACCGGACTCCATCAGCAACTACCCGGCAAGATCGGTGACGTAGAATATTTTCGCAGCCCACTGGGCCCGGCATTACTGGTATCTCCGTGGAATGGTCCGACGGCTATTGGCTCCCATAAAATTGCCAGCGCACTGGCAGCGGGCGCGCCCTGCATCATCAAACCCTCTGAGTGGGCACCACACTCCGCCTTGATCATGGCAGAAGTGATCGACTCTCTGGGCTTGCCCAAAGGTGTTTTTCAATTGACCTGTGGCAACCGCACCATCGGCGGCCAAATGGTCGCAGACCCAAGAATAAAGTCTGTGTCGTTTACTGGCGGCCTCGCTGGCGGTAGAGCAATCGCAAGCGCCTGCGCTGCCGACTTCAAGCCGACTCAACTTGAGTTAGGTGGCAATAACCCGCTTGTTGTATTCGAGGATGCCGATCTGGAGTTGGCAGCGGACGGTATCGTTTACGGCCTGACCAATCTCAATGCACAGTGGTGTCGTGCACTGGGCCGGGTGATTGTTCACAACAGCATCAAATCAGACTTACTGGAACGGGTTGAAGAAAAGCTCGCGCACCTGGCGCTGGGCGACTCCCTGTCAGAGAGCTCCGAAATGGGCCCAATGATCCACAAGGCGCAGTATGACTCTGTGTCATGGGCCATCGAGAACCTGCACACCAAGGGTGGCCATCTGATTGCCCCAACCCCCCTGCCCGCCTTGCCTGACCTTCCGGGCTACTTCATCGCCCCAACACTGATTGACGGCTGTGATCCAAAAGATACGCAAGATGAAATCTTTGGTCCCGCAGCGGCAATCCATGGGTTTGATACCGAAGCAGAAGCACTTGCACTGGCCAATGGCACACCATTTGGCCTGGCGGCTTATGTCTACAGCAGAAATGAGGAAGCCGCCTTTGCATTCAGCCGCCAGCTGCGAACCGGAGGCGTGAAAATAAACGGTTATAGTTTGCTGTCTTTGAGCGGCGCTGCCCCACGCGGTGCGTGGGGTTTATCTGGACTGGGTGAGGAAGGAACTGGCGAGTCAGTGCTGTTTTTCACCGGCGCCAGAGTTGTAGGCGTATCGCCCCAGGATACTATTGGCGGCGTCTAGATTTCTTCCATAGAGATCTGTTGCAATACCGGCTCCGCACCCAATTCAAACACGGCATCCTTGTACTTGGGCGGACCAAACTTTGGCCGGGCATTATTCGAGAGCGCAACAGGCTCCTTCGGAATACCGATGAAGTTAGCATCCAGCTTGCCGTTGTCATTACTGTCATGAAAAATCGACAACGCATATTCACCTGGGGGCAGCTGCAATTCGGCCTTTACGATGCCTTCCTCTCGAGATTCAACAATGACCACTTTCTGCTGGGATACGGTTTCATCGCCCAACCAGGTTTTCTTGGAATCGTAGACCGCGATGAACAGGTTACCCTCGGCGGATTCCAGGCCGGTCAGCTCGATTTGCACAGTACTGCTTGCAACTGCATCAGTCGCTACATCGTCGGTAGCTGCCTCCTCCGCCTGTACACTACTCACCAGTACTGCTGTACATAGCGCCAATAGGGATCTCTTGAAAGAAACGACCATAAAACTGCTCTCCAAAACTGTTGCTGCGAAAGTTAGACAAATACCGGACAATATTAAACACACAGTTGATACTGCGGATCAACGGGTTCGGATCAATTAGCTTTATAACGTCCGCCATTAAGCGAGGCAAACTCAATGAATTCAGCAGGAATTTGCGCAGTTCTGGATGGAAAGATTCGGGGCAAGCCTGTCGCAATCGCGAGCTTCGACAACGAACCACCGCCCGGGTTTCAAGGGCTTAAAGTCGACCCCTGCCAGATACTCCGCCACGCCATGGATGACGGTAAGCGAGTGTACTTCGACCGAGAGCACCAGGACTGCATCCACGGTGCGTACATCACGGGGGTACACCCCGGCAATGAACAAATACAGAGTGGCCGACTGCTCACGGACTATATTCCAGCCTATAACCTCGACGCTGCCCACACCTTCAACTCAGGGGAATACATTCTCCCCCAGGGAACCGTAAAGGGGTTCTGTGCCGTCCCGCTGGACGATGTACCCGCGGGGCTAAATGTTGAGTGGATTGCTATCGTTTGCACCCCGGGTGTTGCAGCGCTTGCCGGCGCGGCTCGGGCCGTGAAAGATGGTACCCGTCCCGATACTGCCGCAGGCAACTCATTTTGCAGCGACCTGTTCGTCACCCCCACGCTTACCGACAATGTCATCA
Organism: Halieaceae bacterium; assembly: GCA_039964455.1. Lineage (GTDB taxonomy): Bacteria > Pseudomonadota > Gammaproteobacteria > Pseudomonadales > Halieaceae > CALJFL01. The sequence continues at coordinate 183,048 of JBDVXK010000024.1, forward strand.
TAACCACCGGAGACATGGGCGGCAGAATGAACAACAAACTGCGAGAGTCAGAAATGTTTGTAATCATCCCCGTGCAGTGGGCTGACAGTATTATCGACATCATGGGAGAAACCCCCGACGTTAAAGGCATCTACGAGGCCACTCGCCCGGAGGATTCACCTTATTGGGCGCGCCAGCAACAAAAGGCCGAGAGAGCCGCTGCCAGCCAGGACCAAAGCATTCCCCTGGCTCTCGAAAAATATGGGCTGGAGATATCTATGCCCTGGGAGGAGGAGGCATTACAGGCGATCGCCAAGGCTCCTAAATTCGTACGCAAAATGGCGGTTGGTAACGTTGAGGATTTTGCAGAGGAGAACGATCACGGGCTGATCACACTGGCGGTGGTAACAGCTCAGGCCGACAGTGTGGGCATGGGTAAGTTTATGCGCGAAGTACGCGGTGACGGCTCAGGTATTCTTGGAAAACTGTTCCGCCGAAAGAAATAAACTTAGTTTTTCGTCAATTCTTCCAGTCGAATATCCCAGGTTCCCACTCCCGGCTGCGGCCAAACGTAACGCAACAGGGTCTCGTCTTCACTGAGCCAGAATTGACTGTCTTCGCCATACTGGTCACCGGTAAACGTACAGCGCTGACACTTGTATTGCCGGCCAAAGAGCTGCTGTTCCTCACCGGACTGTACAATTGCTGCAGCGCGATTGCCCAGCCGGGGACGCAATAGCGCGGCACGATCCTCGGGATCAATGATCGACGGCACCAGTACCGCTCTCTCACCATCATCCAACAACCGACTTATCACAGACCCGGTAAAAATCCGCAGCAGTGGCAGCACTAACGGCAGTCGACCCTCGCCATCTGCAGCTAACATATCGTGCTCCGCTACCTCATCGCCGCACTGCCGAATCACCGACACGCCGTCTTCCTCAAGGCGGTAGAACGCCCTGACGGGAGACTGCTCACCAGCTATCCATTCGATATTACATTGCAGCACCAGCCCTGCTTCACACTCAGCATTGACTGTCAGTGTTATGTCGCCCGCGTTGCGAATAGAACGCACAAACCAGCCACCACCGGCTCGCGGCGTACGACTCCAGTGCTCGTCAATCGGTGCCGGCTCCCCGTCAAGCAGGTAGTGGTAACGTCCATATGAACTTGCAACCTCCGAGAGAACGGCCATCTCAGCTTGCGGCCTGATCCGGGTATTGAATCAGCTCAATAACCTGGCCACCGGTAGTCTCTGGATCAAGGTAAACCATTTTACGTTGACCAATGGTGATCACACCGTCGGGTGTCACGTGGCCAGGCTGAACCCCTATTTCTGCCAGAATATCCAGAGCAGCGTCTATGTCATCAACCCTCCAGGCCAGGTGATTGATTCCAGCACCGCCTGAGGGCATGCCCAACAGCTGCTCTTTGAATTGTGATGATACAGGTTCAATTAACTCAAAATGCAGCTCACCAATCTGGAAGAAGGCAAAACGTGTCAAAGCCTCCTCACCCGCTGGCGGTTGTACCTCGACCTCTGCCGGCTCAAGGCCGTAGATCCGGCAAAACTCGGCAAGTGCGTCATTCAGGTCTGGGACGATAAAACCAACATGGGCCACTCCTACTATCCGCTCTTTCAATGTCGCCGCTATGTCACTCATGCTGACTCTCCAGGCAGGTCGGTTCGCAGAAGGTCGTTACTCAGATGCCAAGGACGGTCCAGCAATAAATCGGTAGCCTCTGACATCAGCTTATTACACGCCGCACTAGGATGGATCGTGCCAGTCACAACTGACACATTCGGATCCTGATCGATAATCAACGGCTCATTGATACGCCCGTCAAATTGTCGGTCATGCCAGGGCGTCATAATAGTGAACTCCCGTTGCAGCGTTGCAATCATTCCTGCACGTCCATTGTGCGGTCTGCTACTGGCCACGATACAGACACGATTTTCCGCCGCGCGACTGGGCAGACCAAAGTCTCGCTCCCAGTCCTCCTGCAGCTGAAACGGCATTGCCAGCACATGCGCCCCGGCCAGTGCTGCCATCTTCGCAACTTCGGGCACTATTGCATCATCGCCGGCTACCAGCGCAAGACGACCCCAGGGCAGATCGACCAGGCCAAGGACATCACCGGGCTGATGAGCGGAATAACTGGCGCTGGAATGCAACTGCGGTTGCTTTGCCCTCAGCCCCGCCTCCCCTACCAACACCGCGTTTAAAGAGGAGTTCGCCTCGTCGGGCAGCACAAGCGTCGTGCACAGTAGAAGATCCGGGCGACCTTCACACGCTGATGCCAAAGCCTCAATGGCACGCTGGCCCAGGGCAATCGCTTCTTGCTCGGTAGCGCTTACCAAATCTGCAGAGCAGAACTCTGTATAGCAAAACAAAGCAGGCAGAACGGCAAGCGCAGTATCCGCAGGTAAAGAGTCCACTGCGGCCGCCAACCAATCTAATGCCTCTTCACTGCGCGAGGGTGGCAGCAGCGTGGCGACCTGAAGTTCCTCTCGGGCAGGCCCCGCAATCGGACCTGAAGTTTCGCTCGCGATTGCGTCATAGAGTCCGGGGCGGCGCAGGCGCAGTATGTCGCTACCATCCGGGCGGCGCTTGTTGTCGGCATCGGACAGATCGATATCGGCGTGGATGACCGCTTCTTCGCCACGTGGCGCCCGCGCCAAGACACGCCCATCCGGAGCGACAATCTGACTCTCACCGGCACCGTAAAGCAGTTCGATCGGGATATGCGTCTCCGCGCTAACCGGTTCAAGCAGAGCCTCGGGTATCAGTGGGCCTACCTTATTGGCAGAGGCCAAAAACACTTTGTTCTCTGGTGCCCGGGCCGGCACGTGCAGACTCGCCTCATCCAGCGCGAAGGAATTTAGTGAATCACAGAACAACTGAGCGCCTCGCAAAGCCAGACCCCGGGGTGTCTCAAAGGTGACGCCATCGCGGCAAGGGAACATCGCTATGCGCCCCCATGGGGTGCTGACCACATCACTGGTGGTATCGGCGCGCGCAAACCAGGTGTTTTCATGTCCCATCAGAGTCTGTTTATCGGCAATGCTCACCAACTGCCCTGCAGGATCAAACAATATTGAGCTTACAGTCAGGCAAGCCTCACCGCGCAGCGATACATTAATCACAATATAGGATTTATGCCGGGCGGCCCGATCTGCAATAGCTGCCAGAAAATCGCCATCACGGGATACCGAAACCTCCCAAGCGTGCTCGGCATCGTCATACCAGGATATGTGATTGCAGAACTCCGGTAACACCATGATATCCGGCGCTACCCGTGCTGCCTGATCAATCATTCTCAGGCAGGTAGCCAGGTTGGCCTCGACATTTGTGCCAGAGGCGAATTGGACGGCGGCAACACGCGCCATGGGTTTCTCCGATGAAGGCGGCTTAGCTATTTATTCTATGACAGAAGGGCTAAAACGCGATTGAGCACTAAAAAATATAATGTTATGGTTTTATATCATTTGAAGCAAGAAACGACCACAGATTCCCTACAGGGGACACGCTGGAGACAAGGTGAAAATACTGATTCTGGGGATGGGGCATGTCGGCAAAGCGCTGGCGGCCAGACTGCGCGCCATGGGCCACGAAGTTGTCGGCACAACGACCACACAAGACAAGGTTACAGAGCTGGAACAGTATGCCGACCAGGTGAAGGTGCTGCGGGGCAGCGAGGCCGACAAAGTCGCCGCGGCGGCCACAGGCTGCGATGCAGTCATAATCACCGTTGCTCCGAATGTGAAAAACACACGGACTATCGAAGAGCGCCACGAACATTACAAAGATGTGCTGGTAAACAGCTGCGCCAGCGCTGCAGCAGCCTGCGACCGGCTTATCTTCCTGTCCTCTTTCTCGGTATATGGCGACGGCGGCAGCGGGCCTGAACCCGTAAGCGAAAATACTCCCACGGCTAATCGCGAGGAGCCCTCCTCGCGCTACTACCAGGAAGCAGAAGAAAAAGTGCTGGCCTGTCCACACGGCTGCGTACTGCGCTTTCCCGATATGTACGGCGCACCAGAGGACATGAACTTCGCCCAGCGCGTAGCCATGTGCCATGAATACTTTGGTGGTAAAGCCATTTTCAGCGCTGGCGCACCACTGTATGCCATTCACTTTGAAGATGTGATTGAGGCCGTACTGCACAGCTTGTCCAACGACCTCAGCGGCATTTATAACGTTTGCGACAACGACAACACACCGGCGACCAATCGCGAGGTGTTTGACGCCATATGTGCTGACAACGGTCTCGCTCCGTTAGAGTTTCTCGACCAGATCAAGGCCCCGCTGAAAAAGATTTCTGCTGCCAAGCTCTACGAGACAGGCTTTGCAGTCCGCCATGATGACCCCAATGCAGAGGTTGTTTCACGCCATCAAAATACGGCAGCCGCCGAATGACGACCGTTGTCATTACCGGTAGCACCCAGGGCATAGGCAGGGGGCTGGCCGCTGAGTTTCTTAAACGCGGTGACAATGTTGTTGTCAGCGGTCGGGACCAGAGCAGACTGGACGATACCCTGACCGCTATGAGTGCCAACAACGGGAAAGTCGCCGGACTGTCTTGCGATGTTGCCGATGCGGAACAGGTACAGGCGCTATGGGATCTGGCGGTGAAAGAGTTTGGAGCGGTAGACATCTGGATTAACAATGCCGGCCTGGCCCGCACAGTCTGGCCAATTCTGGATGTTCCGCAGGGCGAGATCGAGTCCATGGTGAGCACCAACATGCTGGGTACGATAAACGGCTGCCGTGTAGCGGCTACCGGCATGAGGGAGCAGGGACAAGGAAAGATTTTCAACGTGCTGGGCGGCGGCAGTGACGGTGAGTATTTCCCCGGGCTGGGCATCTACGGCACCACCAAGCGCGGCCTCAATTACTTTACCGATGCACTGGTCAAGGAGCTGGCGGACAGCAACGTTATTCTGGCGAAGATCCGACCCGGCATGATCATTACAGAGGCAGTAGTACGAGAGGCACGTGCGATGCCCGAGGTATTCGAAAAATCACGCAAGACCATGAATAACCTGGTCGACACGGTGGAAACGGTGGCGCCATTTCTGGTCGACCAGATCATGGTCACTGAGAAGAGCGGCAGCAAAATTCGCTGGCTTACCCCAGCGAAAATGACCGGCCGCATGCTTAAGGGGATGGTCAGCAAGCGACCAGACCAGTTTGAGCCTTTCGGACTTTAACCCTGCAAGCGAGCACCCTATGAGCAGTGACACAAAAACCATCGACCAGTTTCTGGCCGAAAACCCCGACGTCGATGTCAGTCATGCCTGGGAGCGGTGCTGGGGAGTGCTCAGCGATATCAAAGAGCAGATCGCTACCCGTTTTCCCGGACTAACGCCGGAGCCCAACTGTGCAGATCGCCGTTACTACACCTCACCCAATGGAGAGTTTGAAGGCTCCATGCAGGCCTGGAGTGGCCGCGGCTGCGACTGGCTGGTCAACTCCTGGCTAGGCAATCGGCAAGCCAGCATTCTCGACATGAATGCCACGGCCTTTCTGGACCAAGCCACCGATGTGCCACACTTTGTCATGGTGTTTGGCACTATTCCAAAACTGTTCTTCTATTTTGATTTTACGCCACGACGAAACCTGATGGTGGATACCGATTACCTCGATCGCTACTACGGCCCCATCAATGAGGAATACCTTGCACTGCGCGGTAACCCGGCGTTTCAGTGGTCGGTAAGCCACGGCACCTACATGCGCGCCTTAACCAATCCATCCACCCAGAGTCTTATGGGTGACTTGAACGACGCCAATATCGATCTACTGGCTGACTATGCCTACCGTATGCTCGATCACTGGTTTGGCTGGTTGGACGCCGCAGAGCCAGTGCCGCCGGAGCAGCAATTGGCTCTACGCAAATACGACTTGCGCGTGCGGGAACTGGGCTACGCCAGAGATCCAATGAATAAACTTGCCGAGCAGGTTTTTGGCGCCGACCAGGTCGACAATATGCTGAACATACGCATGGGCAGAGAACAGATGCAGCGGGCTATTAAGGGAGAGTCACTGTGACACGGTTACTCGGCATAGAACTGTCCGAGGGCATACAACGCCGTCACCTGATCGCCTATTTCTGCGCCGCATTCATTTCCTCCAGCTATGCCGGCGCACTGGCCATGCTGCAACCTGGCCTGTTGCAGGTTATGGCAATAGAGCCTGCACAGCAGGCCGAACTGACCGGCTATCTCAGCGCCCTGCAAGAGGTAATCCTGATCGCACTATTGGGCTTTGTGGGTGTTATCGCCGATCGCTATGGCCGCAAACCGGTGTATGCCTTTGGTCTGCTGGTGACCAGCCTTGGGTTCACGCTCTACCCCCACGCCAACTCAATCAGCGAACTGGTGCTCTACCGAATCATCGTCGCCATCGGTGGTGCCGCGATGATAGGCATGATGGTTACAGTCATTGCCGACTATTCGCGTAACAGTACCCGCGGCAAGGCGAATGGATTACAAGGTGTGGTCGCAACACTGGGGGCATTTTTGCCTCCCATGCTGGGCGCCCTACCCAAGCTATTTGTCGACCAGGGCTATGACGAACTGGCAGCACAGCAGCTCACCTTTGCCACGGCGGGCAGCCTGGGCGTTGTAGGAACTTTCATCGTGTTGATTGGCCTGGCTCCACATATTAAAAGCACTTCGGTTACTGCTCGGGAATCGCTGCTAAAGATGCTGGCTATGGGCGCGAGGGCATCGCGTGACTCTGGCATTGCACTATCTTATGGCGCCGCCTTCATATCCCGGGGTGACCTCGCTGTCACCGGGGCATTCATGAGTTTGTGGCTGGTACAGTTCGGCATTGCCGAACACGCCATGGAACCCAGCCAGGCCATGTTCGAGCTGGCAGTGCCCAGAGTACTGGCTGTTGTTTCCGGCGCTCTCGTGGGGTCGCTGTTAATGGGCTACATTTCCGACCGCGTTAGCCGGGTGACTGCCGTCAGCCTGGCCTCCGGTCTCGCCGCTGCGGTATACCTGTCCATATTTTTCGTCAGTGATCCCACTGCGCCCTGGGTTATGGGCTTGCTGGTGATTATGGGCATTGCAGAAATCAGCGCCTTTGTCAGCAGCCAGGCCCTGGTCGGGGAACGTGCCGATGCCAGCCGTCGCGGCGCCATCATCGGCTTATTCGGTGTTGCTGGCGCTGTGGGCATTCTCATTGGCACCGCCGGTGGCGGCTGGTTGTTTGGCAACATTGGGCCATCGGCGCCCTTTGTTCTTTTTGGCTTTCTGAACGCCATCGTGTTTGGCTGGTCGCTGTTGGTAAGGCGCAAAGAACAAGCACTAGCTGCCAACGCTTGATCCACGCCTCTAAATAAGGCTAAATCTAGCGCTCACGGTAACTCCCCCGACACAAGAGTAACTGGCAATGACAGGCCTGCCGCCCTGCCCCGAATGCAGTTCGACGTTTACCTACGAAGACCGCCAACTGCTGGTGTGCCCAGAGTGTGCCCATGAGTGGTCCGCCAACGATGCAGCAGCCGATGATGACCAGCTCAGGATTTCTGATGCCAACGGCAACCCCCTGCAAGACGGTGACACGGTCACTGTGATCAAGGACCTGAAGGTCAAGGGGTCGTCGTCGGTCGTTAAGGTGGGCACTCGCGTCAAAAATATTCGACTGGTCGATGGCGACCACGATATTGATTGCAAAATCGATGGCATAGGTGCCATGAAACTAAAATCACAATTCGTCAAGAAAGCTTAGGCATAGAGGATTCACAATGCGCGAGATTCAGTTAACAGCCTTTGGCTCAGGAAACCTCACCGTAGCAGAGGTCGAGAAACCGGAACCCGCCACTGGCGAAGTGCTGGTGAAGTTTGGCGCAGCGTCGATAAATCCGCGCGACGCCCAGATCATCGAAGGACAGTTCACCCCCAACATCAGCTTTCCACTGGTACCCATGTCTGACGGTGCCGGCGTTGTGGAGTCGGTAGGGGAAGGTGTTACGCGGGTACAGGTTGGCGACATGGTCACGCCAACGTTTTTCCCCAACTGGCTATCAGGTGAAGCACTACAGGGCGAGAGAGCCATATCTGGTGGCCTGGAGACCGCCGGCACCTTGCGAGACTACGGGGTCTACTCACAAGAGGCCGTAGTCGTAGTACCCAAACACCTCTCTGCTGCAGAAGCAGCCTGCTACCCGTGCGCCGGGCTAACCGCCTGGACCTCCCTGGTGACGCGCTCGGGTATCGGTAAAGGCGACACTGTACTGGTGCAGGGCACCGGCGGTGTGGCCATGGCAAGCCTGCAATTGGCGAAAGCGCTGGGCGCAAAGGTCATTATTATTTCTTCCAGTAATGACAAACTTGCACGGGCCGCCGAGCTTGGCGCCGATCACTGCCTCAACTACGTCGATACGCCCGAGTGGGGTCAAGCCGCCTTTGATATCGCCGGCCACGGCGTAGACGCTGTAGTAGAAATCGGCGGATCGGGCACACTGGAAAATTCACTGGCGGCCATTCGCCACGGCGGACACCTTAATATCATAGGCTATATGGCGGGCGTCGACATGGGCATCACCGTGTTCCCATTGATCATAAAGAGTGCCAACCTGCACGGTATTGGCACCGGCAACCGCGACGACTATGAAGCAATGATGCGCTGCGTGGATGAACACCAGCTGCGCCCGGTGATCGCCGAGCACTTCCCCATGGAAAATACTGCAGAGGCTATCGCTGCACTCAACGAGACTGCCCCGATGGGTAAAGTTGTTATTGATATCGCGTGATATCCCGCAGTACCTGGGATAAAAACAGGCACCGTGTTCAGCCAATAGCGACTGCGCAGGGCACCATGGCAGCTCGCTACAGGTCCTGGATGTGCAGCACTACTTTGCCACGGGTGCGACGGCTTTCCGAACGAATGTGGGCAGCAACTGCTTCCTGCAATGGCATCACGTCAATTTCAGGAATCTGAAGTACCCCCTGCTGCACCAGGGTGACAAGGTCACCTAACAGTTTGCCATCCGGCCTATGGTGGAGAAACTCAGCTTTGATATTACGCTCCGCTATCTCGGCCATCTCAGGGGGCTCATTATTCATATAGGCCACAGCACCGCCCGTTTTTGCGAGGCGAATCGCATCAAGTGCAATCTCATCTCCCAGCAACGCCTCCAGCACCAGATCTACCCCATCGGGTTCTTGCGCACGAATCACATCACGATAATCTTCAGTTGTGTAATCTATTGCGACATCGGCACCTAACCCCAACACATAGTCAGAATTCGCTTTACTGGCAGTCGTATAAACCTTGGCACCAAGATGTTTTGCAATCGGGATCGCAAGACTACCCACCCCGCCAGCACCCGCTTGTATCAGCACACTGTGACCTGGCTGCAGACCACCAAATTCTGCCAGCGCCTGCCAAGCCGTGAGACTCACCAACGGCAGAGACGCGGCCTGTTCGAAACTGAACTCGGCAGGCTTGTGGGTAATAGCGGTAACATCGATAGGCGCATACTCTGCATAGGTGCCATGCTGAATCGCCCAGGTGAAGGCCAGGCCCATGACATCATCACCTATCTGATAGTCCTCAACCCCCTCACCCAACTTAACAACACGGCCTGCCATATCCCAACCAGGCACTACAGGAAACGTTCTGGAGATATATTCCTGTAACTCCCCGCCTCGTAAACGGCGATCAATGGGATTAACGGCGGCAGCACCTACCTGCACCAGCACCTGACCGGGGCTCGGTTCAGGGATCGGCAGCTCACCATACTGTAAGACTTCCGGCGCACCGTGTTCCTGGTAGTAAACAGCTCTCATACAGCATCCCCTCGAGTTTTTTGCCCGAAAAAGTTAGAACAACCAAAGCATAGCAGAGGTTTATGCAGAGCAAAAAAACCGCGCATTTGCGCGGTTTATATCACTAACCAAGCTCGCTAGAAGTTATAACGCACCCTGGCACCAAAAGTACGGGGGTTGGGTAGCGACAGGTTTGCAGAGAAAGGCGGTGTCTGGCCGCCTGGCATAAAGCCGTAGCTCACATTACCAAGACCCGACTGCACATCTTCTTCATCTGTCAGGTTGTTAACATAAGCAGTAACCAACCAGTTCTCGTTGCTAAAGCCGGCCGTGAAATCAACCAGCCAGATCGATGGCAAGTAGCTTATGTTGCCCTGATCCAGGTACTGCTTTGATCGATAGGTGCTGAACAACTCGCCAAAATACGACCAGCCCTCATTGAACTGACCATCGTAGCGTGCGGCTAATATACCGTTGTCTTCGGGAGTGTTGGTAAACTCTTTACCACTGAAGTCACCCTCCTCATTGCCGGAAAGTACACGGTCATAGGTGCCAGGATCACCCACGTCACTGATATTAAAATCCTTATACTCAGTGTCTACATGAGTCCAGGCTGCAGTGAACGTCCAGTTGGCAGAAGGCCTGTAGATCGCCTCCATTTCAACCCCGATGATTTCACTTTCACCGGCATTGGTAATGGAAACATTGGCAACACCGGCACTGTTACGAATGAAGTAAGGCACCTGCTGATCGGTGTAATCATTGTAAAATACCGCTGCATTGAAGCGCAGCCGATTATCCAACAGGTCTGTCTTCATACCTATTTCATAGGCCCAAAGCTCTTCCGGCTCATAATGGCCCGTAGAAATATCACCGTTACCATCCGTGGTGGCTATGCCACCTGGTTTGAAGCCTTTACCGGCTGATACATACAGAAACACATCATCATTTAACTGCCAGTCGGCACCAACACGTGGCACAAACTCGCTTTCCTCAATACTCTGCTTCTGAAACTCCGGAACAGTAGAGAAAGTCTCAGGATTAAAATATGGCATATTGAGAAAGCCATTAATAAATGTGTCTATTGGCAGGCTCTTGTAGTCGATATCTTCTTCGAGGTAACGCCCCTCCACGGTCATACGCAAAGTGTCGCTGAAGTTGTAAACGAAAGATGCCGCCACCGACCAGTGTTGAGTATCCCTGAACATAGGTATCTCATTGGGCACCATCTCTTCCTGCACACCACTGAAGAAGGGGCAGGTCTCAACTTTGCCCGGTACGGCACAGAAAGGGTCTGCAAAGCGCGACAGGACGGAGTTCCAATAGGTGGTATCCATAGTCTCACGGGCCCACCACATCTGGTTCATGACGGCATCCATGTCCTCTTCCCAATACAGTACATCCGCCATCCACTCCAGGTCACCAGCATCACCCGTAAAGCGAAACTCTTGCGAAAATTGATCATATTCGAAAGACGTATCAGAGTTGGTATTAACACCGAACTGGGTAAATGCCGCCGTTGGATCATTGTTGAGAGGGGTGAAATCTGGTGGGTCACCAAAAGGGTCTGCGAACGCGTACTGTGGGTCAAAGATAGCGGTGCCAGGCCCAAGCGTTTCAAGGTCAAAGTTGGTTAAATCAAAATCCTCTTCAATTGAGGTCTCATTGGTGGTGAACCCTGTCAAAGACAGCACTTCGATATCGCCCACCATCCATTCCAACTCGAGTGTGGCCCGGAAGTTTTCGATCTCGCTGCCTTTGAAGTCACGACCGGTTTGTGGATTTGGGGATTGATCTATATCGCTCTCTCCCACATCGCGCATTTCGCCAACAAGCATAGAGGCACAAGCGGTAGAGCCACCCGTCAAATGGGCAAATGAAGGCGCTTCAGCGCACTCTTGCGGTGTCGATTCAGGCCGACCAAACGCACCTCCGGCAATGGGCAGGTTCTTGGCGCCATCCTGTAGCGAGCCTCTTAGTAAAAAGTCTCCATCCTCACTGATATTGGTGAGGCTATTGTTTGCCGCTACTGCCCGTGGCGTATAGGACTCATCCGCATACTCAGCGCGAAAATAAGCGCTGAAATCACCGTCTGGTGTGAAGTTAAGCGTTACTGCCAGACCATCCTGTTCTACCCCACCGAGGTCGCCGCCAGTATTGGGGTTTTCATAATGGCCATCAAAATCAGAGGTCAGCACTGTCACGCCCATAGCGAGCGTATCGTCGATCAGCGGAAAAGAGCCATTTCCGTAGCCTTTCCAGTAGCCGTGCTCGTCGTATTCGCCTTCGACGTAACCATAAAAGCCATCACTGGCCACGGGGCGCTTGGTGATATAGTTGACCGCCCCGGCAAAAGCAGAGCGACCGTAGGTCACGCTCTGAGGCCCCTTGATAACCTCTACCCGCTCCAGGTCCAGAAGGCTCAGGTTGGCAAATGCTCCACCGCCCGCGACTGTCAGTGTCTCTGAAGAAATATCAATGCCATCTACCATAATGGCAACATTGGGTCTTCCGCGGTTAATGCTCATGCCACGGATTACAGGACGGGTATCGTTAGGCAGCACCCCCTGCTGGAATGTCAGGCCAGGGGCATATTTGGCAACATCTTCCAGCGTCGTGATGGCCTTCTCATCGAGCTGGGCGGCCCCAATCGCGTCGATCGCAATCGGCACCGACTGAAGATTTTCGACTTTTTTCCGTGCCGTGACCAACACCTCTTCCAGTGCAAAGTCTTCACCTTGAAGTGCAGTAACTGTCTGGGACTGGCCCAGAGACTGGAGCGAGGTGATCATGGTTGTTGCTGCAACCGCCATCGCTATCTGATTCTTTCTTAACATTCTAACCCCCGAAGGATGAGTCGGTATTTTTGCTTTATTGCCGATCCGATCTTTAGTGCCGGATTCCGCTTATCTCGTTGCAGACTACTGGATACCGCCTGTGCAATCTACACCACAGCTATTGTTATACTTTTATATCATTTGCCCATGATAATTATCAAAATTCTTCCATTAGCCGGCCTTTTCCGGTCACTTTATCGTCGATACCGCAGCTGCGCAGTGCATGCCATATTGTTGCAACATTAATGGGTATCAGTGGCTTCTCCAGAGTGTGCTCCAGAGTGGGAAAAAGATCGATGGTCGAGAGGTTGGTGCCGCACTGAATAATCGCATCCACATCATCACCATCTACCTGCTTTACTGCATCCAGCACTTCTTTGATGGGTGTCTCGGCGATGGCCGTGGCAGAGGCACAATTGAGCCCGCAGATATTTTTGACTTCAAAGCCGATCTCACTGAAAAACTGGCGTACGTTGTCATCACCGACCGGTGGATACGGGGTAATTACAGACAGGGTCTTGGCACCGAAGCTGTTCAGGGCCTTGCGGGTCGCGTCTGCGCCAGTGGTCAGCCCCAGATCACCAATGTGTTCGCGTATGCCTTCCTCAAACAGCTGGCTGCCCTCCAGCCCACCCCAGAAGGTCTCGGCTGACATCCCCAGCATGATGTGACTGACCTTGGCGGAAATCACATTGCGCAGGGCCATGGGAATTTCGCCCCGCATTATTTCAAGAAAGCGCTCGAATACAGCGTCAACGCCCTCTCCGGTTGCTGCCTGTTCATCAGCCCAATTGCGCAGCTCAATCCAGAAGCGGGACGGATGCCAGGTGACCCCGTCAATGGCGAACTTTTGCAGATCGTACTCCACACCGGTATTGGTGGAGGGTATGACCACGCCGATCTGTGCGCGGCGCGCTATCTGGTAATTGTCCATCAGGCGTAATTACTTCGTTTGTACTGGTGGTGCTTGTTATAACCCAGCGCCCGGAAGCAGCGCATGATATTTGTCAAAACAAGCTTCCCAGAGAAGCCTATTGCGGCGGCCGTGGCAGCGCACCGGTAATCAGTGCATCAAGGTATACCGGCGAAATAATGTGGCAGTAATAAACCCCCTTGAAGCTGTCCGGCATGGGGATATACCAGGCATCCGGGACATAAAGGGATCTGGATAAAAGGTGTACAGCACCAGTTTGATCTACCGAAATCGGCTGAAACGGCCAGGGATCAAGCCACATAGGGCCGATGAAGGTGGAGTCCTCATCGTCGATGACGAAATCACCGCGAGCGAGCACCGCCGGATGGGCGCCCTTCTGCGCAAACCGGGTTTCCAACATACTGGACAATACGGTCTCACAAGTCTGGCTACTACCGGCAACCGCGCCATCGATACCGTAAACCGCATTGATCTGTTCAGCTGTCTTCATCTTGCAGGACACCACTTTGGGAATCCCTGCACTGTCCTCGGGGTTACTGAAAAACTGCGGGACGGTTAATGGTTCGATTGAGGCCTTGGATTCCACGAAGGCCTCGCGATCTTCATAAACTACTACCTTCGCCTGCATGTCCGTCTGGGCGATCCACTGCTGCGCTTTACCGCAAAACTCGTCAGCAAAAGCCAGGGGGGCGAACAGCAGTTTCAAGGCCATACATACCGCGAGAAAAGACTTTACTGCCTGTGAGAGAGATGGAGGTGACATCATTGTTTGACTTACCGCAACCTGCTTGATCAATTGGCCATTAAAGCATATTGATATAATATTAGTACATATCGACCGCTGCTAATACGGACAAGCACTATGAGCACTGATTCAGTGGCCGGGCAACCACTCGGTTTTAATTCCAGACTGCGCAAAGCTCCCCTGCTGGGCTGCATGATCGTGGTGATGATGGTGTGTGAGAAAATGCTGGCGCATACCTATACCGTGCTCACTATTTACGTGTTGCCGGAACCCTGGAAGTGGGTAATCCCGTTTTTTGTTGGCTGTATCGGGGTTTGGTTAATCCTGCGAGGCATGGGCAAGGACGAGGTCAAGGGCTCGCTATTTGGCTATCTAGGGGCCGTGCTCATCTGGATGTCCTGGTTTGAGTCCGGCCTGCCGCTGATGGCGCACGCCGCCCAGATACCCCCGGCTATTCCTGAGGATGGCAACGTGATGGCCGGCCTGCTGGGCGAACACATTTTCCTGCAGATGAGCGGTATTTTTTGTATTGTCAGCCTGTTCTTTATCACGCTGAACAAAGACGTGCGCTGCCGTATGTTAATTTGGATACGCCGCAGCCTGCGTCTAACCACCGTCACCGGCAAACCCACTCAGGGCTACCGGCCAAATGTGTCGCGGGTGGCGGCTTTCGAGTACTTTTTCGTTACCTGGTTCATGTATGTCTTGATGATTACCATCATTGATCCGCGCATATTCGGACTGCATCACCCGGTTACCTACACCTTATCTGCACTTGTCTGCGGCTGGGGCGTCTACCTGTTATACAAATGCACGCAACAGCGAGAAGTTGGGCTGGCTATTCGCTATGGCATTGGTGCTGTTGGGGTAGCCTGGTTCATTCCTGAAACGCTGGCTTTTTACGATGTGCTTTATGAGTTCTATTTGAGAGTGGATCTGCATCCAATAGCAATGACGTTCGTGGCGCTGGCCTACCTGGGCTGCATACGCGTCATTTACACCACGCCCATAGACGACAAGACCGGTCGCTCTGCGCAGTAATCTAGTCCGGGCGATGAATAGCCCAATGAGACTGAACACTGCGCGCCAAAAGATACAGGCATACCATCGTGACTGCGGTGACCGCATAGGGGCTTTGTATATGTATCTGAGCGAATATCACCCCAGTTGTCAGAGTGCCCAGCACCCTGCCCAGCGTTCCCGCTGAGGAATAAAGCCCCAGCACCATTCCACGCTCGGTCGGCCCTGCGCACTGGGAGACCAGACTCTGCATGGACGTGAGAATAAGCGCGGCAGCCGCTGATTGCAGAGCGAGCGCCGCCATCGCGCCGTAATAACTGCCATAGCTCCCCGCCACCACGGTTGCCACCATTGCCAGGGCGAAACCCAGCGCACCTACCTGGAATAGACGGTGCTCGCCATAGGCGCGGGTCAGCGGACCAATGGCGCCCCCCTGAATACCTGCCAGTACGATTCCACCTACCAGCAACAAGGGGGTTAGATCACGCGGGCCAAGCGCTATACCGGTATCCCTGACCCAAAGCGGATAAATCGATTCCACCAGACCGGCACCCAGGTTATAGATTAAGACGCCCGTCAAAAAATGCGGTATCAGTGGCCTGTCCCACAACTGTCTCAAAATCGCGATGCGCCCCGGATGAGGTTGTGCTCGCAATGCATCGCGATGCTCACGGTCCAGGCTCTCCGGCAGAAGAAATACAATAGCCAGGAATGCCGCAGCGCTCATTGCTGCCGACAACATGGCCGGTAGAAATAGATTAGCGGTAGCGAAGTCATCGCCCGCCAGGTAGCTACCCAAAGCCGGACCGATGATAAAGCCCAGACCAAAAGCCGCACCAATCAACCCCATTCCCTTGGCGCGATCAGCCTCGGTTGTTATATCAGTGATATATGCCTGAGCCGCGGCAATATTGCCGGCCATCAACCCTGCCAACAAACGGGAAAAAGCGACAACCCAAAGGGACGTGGCAAAACCCAGCATCAGGTAACCAAGAATGGCGCCGACCATACTGATCATCAGTATCGGGCGCCGGCCATAGTAGTCGCTCAGCCTGCCCAGTATTGGCGTCGATATAAGCATCCCTACCGCATACAGCGCCATACAAAAGGTAGCCAACTCAGGGCCGCCACCAAGTTGCACAACATAGTAGGCAAGAATGGGCACCATGATGCCGAACCCAATAAGGTCCAGCACGATCACCAGAAAAACGATTAGCATAGGGCTAGTCCAGCCGGCGCTGCGGAATCAATGTTCTTCGAATAACAATCCCAGGTGGTCGTATTGATCGCGTACGCCACAGCTGCGCAGCGCATGCCACGCGGTTGCCACGTTGATGGGTAACACCGGTTTGGCCAACCACTTTTCGATAATCGGGAACGTCGTAGACGTGGACAGGTTTGTACCCACCTGAATGATTGCGTCAATATCGTCGCCATCAACCTGCCGCACCGCGTCCATCACTTCATGCTCGGAAACCAGGGCAATGGCGTCGTGGGCATTTTCGCAACGCAGGCCCAGAACATGTTTGACGTTGTAGCCCGAGTCTTCAAAAAACAAACGTACATTTTTATCGCCTATAGGCTGGTAGGGTGTAATCACCGCAATATTTTTGCCTTTACCTCCGGCCACATCCAGCGCTTCCAGCGCAGCAATCACCGCGTTGGCCCCGGTGGTTAAGCCGTTTTCTTCGCCCACCATTTCCTGAATACGATCGACGAAGCCGTCGTTGCCCTTGATACCGCCCCAGAATGTTTCCGCAGACATACCCATCATTACATGGTCGGGTTTGCAGGTTTTAACAGAGGCGATAGAGTCGCCGATGGTCTGGCGCAACATATCGAGAAACTTCATGAAGTTTTCGTCGTCACTCAGGTCGGCGTGTTCGATCAGAAAGCGGCTGAAATGCCAGGTAACGCCGCGCGGTATGATGCGCTGGCAATCGTACTCCACCGCCGTATTGGTGGAAGGAATAATCACGCCAATCTTGGCACGATGCCCGATGTAGTTATCCAGATGGCCATTGGTACGCTGGTCGCGATCGCGGGTACGCGATAGGTCCAGTTCGATTTCGGGCATTGTCATCAGCAGTTTCCTCGTGTTTTCCGATTGCTGCAGCTCAGGCCACAGCCTCACTGTCGCGTACGCAGTTGATCATAGCGCGCTCCAACAGGAACTCGCGTGCCTTGACCGGGTCGGCAGCGGTTTCCATCAACATTGCCTGTCGCTTGTTCTGGGTATCGCGATCGCGGGCCTCCATCAGCTTCTTGTTAGCGATGGTATGGTCCTGAACGAAACGCACAGCGAGGTCTCGACGCTGACGGTTGTAATGTTCGAAGCTGGCCAGATAATCATCACCGGCCAACAAAATACTCTCCAGCTTTTGCGCCAGGTTGTAGGCATCGTGTATGCCGCCATTCATACCCATGCCGCCCAGTGGATTATTGATGTGGCAGGCGTCGCCAACCAATACCACCCTACCCTGATAGTAGGTTTCAGCGACTCGCTGGTTCACGGAATACAGCGTGCGGTGCCCGATATCATAGTCACCTTCCTTATCATGGAGATGGTGTAAACGCGCCTGGATAAATTCATCTGACAGCAGTTTTTCTTCGTCCTTGGCGGTCTCTGGCGTGGTGGGAAATAAAACGCGCCATATTTTCTCGGTGCGTAAAATTACACACCACTCGTCGGGGTCAGAGACATAGTTAACCCAGGACAATTTCTCGAATACATCCTCGAAGGGAAAACTTGTGCTGACTACGAGAAACTTTTCATCGTAGGTAAAGCCGAGAAAATCAATGCCGGCCTGCTTCCGGATACAGCTTCGCGCACCTTCGGCACTGACCAGGAAGGAGCCACGAATAACCTCTTCGCCATCTTCAGTGCGCACACTGACAGCTACCCCATTCTCGTTCTGCTCAAAACCAGTCACCTCATGGGAAAATCTGACAGTGGCAGCCGGCAATGTCGCCAATACCTCATTGACCATGTGAGTGAACTCGTACTGTTCCAGCTGCAACCGGAACGGAAACCGGGTGCTATCGGCAATGAGGGCCATATCAAAATCAGCAATTTCATTGGTGCGCCTGTCACGGTACTGATAGTGGTCAACCTTGAGGCCCTTGGACAACATGGAATCGATAACACCGTGCCCCAGGCTGGCGATCATCTCCAGGCTTGGCGGATGAAAAGTGGAGGCCCTCAAATCCACCGGCAAAGTAGCTTCTTTTTCCAGCAGCACAACAGGAATGTCCCGCTGCGCAAGATACAGCGCCAGTACCGAGCCGGCAGGACCGGAGCCAGCAATAACAACAGGTGCTATTTCGCTAACACTGGTCACACATCACCCTGCGGCAGGCCTGCAACGATATCGTCGACATCCATCACATCGGCATACTTGGCATGCATATCGAACAGATTGGCATCGTGAGCATCGGGATTGCGATCACCTACCGCCTGCCGGGCTACAACCACCCGGTATTCATATTGCATGCCATCAACAACTGTGGCGCGCACACAGCCGCTGGTGGTAAGGCCGGTGACCACCAGTGAATCGACGTCTGCTGCACGCAGCTGTTGGTCCAGATCTGTTTTGTGAAAACTGCTTGCCCACTGTTTTTCTATGAGTACATCACCAGACTGCATGTCGAGGCGAGGATCCACGCGCACCCAATCAGATTCGGGCGTCAGAACATTCAGGGCATTGATGCGATCGCGAAAAACTCGTGCCTGATCTTCACCGTGATAAACCACTGTGGTGAAAAAAATCGGCAAATCCTGCTTATGAAAAGCGTCAATCAGCGTCGCGTTAGCGGCCACCACCTCCGGACAATCACAACCCAGCGGGCAATTGGCATCCGTAAATCCATTGATCATGTCGACTACCACCAGCGCAGGTTTATCACCCACACCCAGACTGTTTCGATTCAAGTCCATCTACGCCGCTCCTCGACTAAAAAACTCACTTAACAAACTGGCTATCTGTTCACTCTGGCGCTCACAAACATAGGTTTTTTCACCACCGGCGAGATCAGCCCCCTCGCCTTTTACCAAAATGGCCAGGCTGGGCGCCACCGCGGCAAATAGTGGGTCACTGTCTCCGGCAAAAACCAGCGCAGGGCAAGTGATTGCAGCCAGACAGGCCTCAAAATCATGCTGGGTAACCGCCAAATAGGATGCGCCATAGGCATCGCCGCAATGCAGCGCTGAGAGTACCTCTCGTTGCACCAGAGACAAAGGCGCATCGTCGTCCTTACCCTTTATTCGTTGCCACATTTGCTGCAGGTGGGAACCATCCGCTACCGGCTGCAGGGACTGCGCCTGCCCGGGTAACGCAATCTTCTGCGCGTCGGTTAGCAGTGTAGGGCCTGACATCGCCAGCGAACACACCAGATCAGGATTGCTGGCAGCTATTTCGGCGGCGATAGCAGCGCCCGTATGATGGCCAAACAAATGACAGCGCTGAATTCCCAGGGCAGCCAGAAATTCTGTCATTGCGCCTGCATATGCGGGAATACTTTCATCCTGATCCGCCAATGCATCACTACCACCAAAGCCCGGGGTATCAGGTGCTAACACGTAAAACTGACCCGCGAGCGCATTCATCAGGGTTTCATACATTACCGAATGGCTGGGACTTTGATGCAGAAAAACCAATACCGGCGCACCTGCCTCCCCTGCTACGCGATAGTGCAGTTGGCCATTGGCAACATCCGCGTAGGCTCGACGCACCGTGCTAGCCATCGGCTCCATCATCCTCCAGAGAAACGCTCACCCACTTCAACTCGGTAAATTCCTCGGTGCTGTATTTGCCGCCACTGCGTCCTATGCCAGACATCTTATAACCACCTATTGGCGCCATGGCATTACTCTGGAATGCGTGCATACCAATGTGAACCGACCCCGCCTTGATGCCACGGGCAGCTCGAAACCCCCACTGTACATTGTGGGTAAGTACAGCCGCTGACAGGCCGTACTGACTATCGTTCGCTATGGCTATGGCTTCTTCAAGCCCCTCTGCCGCAACTACCGACACCACCGGGCCAAAACTCTCCTCACACCAGGCGGTGCTATCGCGTGCGGGCTCGAGCAATACGGTGGGCTCAACGACCAGGCCATCGGCATTGCCACCAGTCAGGAGCTCAGCACCTCCGGCGACCGCATCACGCACGTGAGACAATACCTTGTCCACCGCCGTCTGGTTAATCAGTGGTCCAAACTGGCTATTTTCATCCCGCAGTTCGCCGTAAACAATAGCCTCGGATGCGGCTTTTAGCGCAGTCACAAAGGGCTGGTAGATCGCACGATCAACAACCACCCTGGAGTTCGCCATACAAATCTGGCCGGCATGATTGAAAATGCCCTGCGCAGCAATCGCAGCCGCCTTAACCGGGTCAGCGTCGCGCAGTACCAGCAACGCACTCTTACCACCCAGTTCCAGCTGGCAGCGACGCATATGCTGCACGGACTCGGCGCCCACAAGGCGTCCGGTGGCACTGGAACCGGTCAGCGCTATGCAATCCACAGTGGGGTTTGCCGACAATGCAGCACCACACTGCGCGCCCATGCCAGTGATCACACTGATACAGGCCGGCGGCAACCCAGCATCCAACATCAATTGGCCGAAAGCTAAGGCGGTAAGCGGTGTTTCCTCCGAGGGCTTGATAACAATTGCGTTACCTGCAGCCAGCGGAAAAGCCGACATCTTGGTTAGCAAAGCAAGTGGCGCGTTGTAGGGTGATATCACCGCCACAACGCCCAGCGGCTCGCGGAATACCATGGATATGCGCTCGGGGTTGTCGTTAGGAAAGGTGTCGCCATACAAGCGCCGGGACTCACCCGCTGCTGTTCGCAGCAGGTCTGCAGAGTAGCCAATTTCGCCGCGCGCCTTAACGATCGTGCAGCCGCCCTCATCGATGAGGTTGTCGAGAAAGCGCGACTCACCTTCAGCTTCTATAATTTCTGCGGCGCGCAACAGAATGCGCTCGCGCTCACCAGGCGCCAAAGCTGCCCAAAGCTCAAAACCCTCACGCGCCTGCTCTACCGCAGCATTGGCGTCCTCCGCACTGGCTAGCGCTACAGTGGCAATAACTCTGCCATCGGCTGGCGCAATCACAGGGAAAGACTCACCGCTTTTGGCGAGAGCAAACACACCGCCAATTATCATTTGCTTAACTTCAGCTGTCATTGCAAGGCTCGCAGTTGCTCTGAATCAAGAAGCTTTGCGAGTACCAAACTGCGCTTGCTCCTCACCTTCGATTTCCATCTGTGCTGCCATCAAGCGACCGCGCTCTGCGGGGAATGCCTGCACCAGGCCCATGCACAGATCCCGCATGGTTCTGGCCGGCACGCCGTGATTTCCTGTACCGCCTGTTCCACAGGCCTTAATCGACAACGCGCCCAGATTGAAGGCTGCTTCGGCCACGGTCCCTTTGCACAGACGCCAACGTTTAACCACTTCATGCTTGCTCAGCACTGGCGACTCGCTGGACTCGAGTTCCACTTGTCGACGCAGCCAGACAGATGCCGTCTCCAACTCTACCAACATATGCCCTATCAGTTCCTGTTGATAGGGTGCTGTACCCAACGGTTTGCCGGTGTCGGCAAAAGTTTTGCTACGTAACTGATCAATGGTGTATTGATACAAGGTATATGCTGCACCCAGATAGCAGGCAATACCCGCAACCTGGTTGCCAACAAAGCTGCCACGACTCATGGTCATGCAACGTGTAAATGCTGCGGGAATGGCCAGGCCATCAGCTTCAGCGACAAACACATCCTTGAGAATAATGCCGTGAGTTGCTGTACCACGCATCCCTATCGCATCCCAATGCTCGCGCTCGCTGACACCATCGGCATCGCGCTCGACAAAAAAGGTACACAGGCCCTCAGCGGTATCAAACCCCTCCAGGGTGGCGGTAACAAGATAACGATCCGCAACCCCGGTGGCGCATCCAAACGACTTGACCCCGTTAAGCAGGTATCCGCCCTCTACCAGGCGCGCTGTTGTGCTGATTGTGATCGCGGCCTTTTCAGACTTGACTGACTCGCTGGCAAAATTAGCCAGCCATTTTCCTTCGCTGCCCATGGTTTGCAAAATTTTGGTAGCAAAGTTTTGCACCTGCAGTTTCTCGCTATCCTTGAAGAGGCCAGCGTCCAATGCTTCCAGTGCCAGTAGTCCGCGAGAGGCGGAACTACAGTGGAAGAAGAATGTGAGCGCTGTAGAGGGACACGCAGACCCAATGGCGAAGGTCGCGGCGCATAAGTCGCGCAGGCCGCCACCCATACCCCCAAACGCCTCGGGAACAACCAGGCCCAGCAAGCCCGCTTCACTCAGTGTTTTGATATGCGGCACATGAAATTCGCCGCGGGCATCAACCTCGCTGGCCATCTCCCGCAATTTGGGTAACACCGATTCGACGCGCTCTGCTCGCTGGCGCTCTGCCGGCGACATATCCTCGATCAAATACTGTCCGGTCAGCTTTTCCATGTGACTTTCCTCTAAAAAATTCTACTCGTCTTCGCCAATGAGCAAACCGCGTTGAATAGCGACGGCGTCTTCACCAATCATCGGTGTAATGCGCTGCCACACGGGGTCTACATCCATATCGAAGATAATTCGCTTGTTAGCCAGGTTGCGCGCTTGCAACTGCTGCGCATCAACACCACCTAATGCATCCTGGGAAATACCGCTATCAACCAGACCAAACCAATGCTGCTGGTAACGCTGGACAATATCCTCAATGGCCGAAAATGCCGGCTCCGATGCCCTGTTAGCCAACATCCAGGGTGACATGATGGCGTACTGCCGCGGTGAAAGATGTGCCTTGCTCAAGCCCTCGATTGCTGAACCAAGCTCATAAGCCTCGTTGAGTGGAGCAAATGCTTCATCCATATATTGCAGATTGGCGCCCAGGTCCAGGCGTGGGATGAGGTCGAGGTGGAATGCGAAATGCTCGCCGGCTTTTACCGAGTCCAGCGTAAAGTGTGGCACGGCACTGCTGCCCGGCGTAAAGGCAAACAACATGTGCGAGTCCAACTGCATGGGCTCCACTGACAAAGAACAGGTAACCACTCGAAACAACGGATCGCCGGTAAACAGACGCACTGCGCCTACCGAGCCCTGCACCATAGGCAACTGGCTTTCCAGGGGCAGATAGGCACCGCCGTCATCGCCGGTCACCTCTGTTAGCCCAAACTGGCTCACCACTCGTTGCAGGGTATCTCCAAACAGCTTCCCCGGCAGGGAAACAGGCGCATCACTCATAACACTCTCCGAACGTTTTTATAAAGGCGGGTCGCGTTAACAAGGAACACGTGATCACGCCACTATTGCTACGCAGTGTGACCGGCGGTGCAAGCCAGCACCTTGATAAATCTCAAAATCGGCGGGCTCGCTAAACCCGGGTAATGGCCGTTGAAACACGCCAGGGACGGTCGACCAGCAGGTCTGTGCGATGGGATACCACTTTGTTGGCAGCGTTAGCCGGCCTCAGGCGACAGGAGTAGACTCCCGGCCGTGAATCGCATTGCTGCCACTCCGGCTGGCTGAGCAAGCCGTCAAAGGGTCGATCGTGCCATTCAGTCATCACGGTAAAATCGGTTTGCAAGGCGGTACTGAAGGCAGGACCAAAGGCTGAGGTATCAGGTGCAACCACCAGATTGATGCGATTCTCTGCCGACCGCTCAAGCAATCCCGTCGTTAACTCCCAGGACTCCAGCGGCGATAGCGGCAGCGCAGCCACCTCTACACCCTGCATCGCCAACAAGCGAAATGTTTCCGGGTAGATGCTGTCATCGGAGGTCAACACCGCGAGGCGACCAAAACCGGTGTCCAGCGACAGGAACTCGTCGGCTGGCTCACTGAAACCAAAACGCTCTGATCGATGAACCTGGGGCTGGGACAAAATCAGTCCGCTGGCGTCGATCGCCACAGCCGTATGCTGATAGCCGCCGTTCTGTGCTTGCTGTACCAAACTGGTGACGACTATGGCGCCACCGCAGCGGCCTGTTATAACGTCCAGCACCGACTGACCGAAATCCGCACGGGCCTGAAGATCATCCCCGCTGCCAGTGAACGGCGGCAGCACCACCAGAGCAGCGCCATTACTCACTGCTGCCTCCAACCTCTGCGCAAGCTCTCCAAGGTCGGTAGCATCGGCCAATTGCACGATTGCAGCCATCATCTCTTCTGCACCGCCCATCTCTGGCAAGGTTTGATTAGCGGGATCCTGAGAGATCGGCGCATAAAGCTCAGGTCTTCGAGAGCTATAAACATCCGTACCATCCGGGCGACGTTTGTCGTCAGCCGCACCAACCTGAATATCTGCGTAGATAAACTCTTCCTGGTCTCGCGAGGCCATGGCCAGCACAGTGCCATCCGGAGCAACCACCTGGCTTTCCCCTGCCCCGTCAAGAAAGGTGGGCGGGATTCCGGTGGCGGCGCTGATGGCCGGAACCATTTCCGCCGGCACCAATGGGCCAATCTTGTTGGCCGCTACTACAAACACCTTGTTTTCAGCGGCTCTCACCGGAATGTGCAGCGACGCTTCATCAGTGGCAAAGGAGTTCAGGCTATTGAGCATCACCTGGGCACCGTTGAGCGCAAGACACCGGGGTGTTTCATTGATCACGCCATCCATGCAGGCGTATAAGCCCAGGCGACCAATGGCGGTATCCACAACCGGGCCCTCGGTGCTTGCCCGTTCCAGGTAATCATTCTCATGCCCTATATAAATCTGCTTGGTATTGTCCGCCAGAAGTTCGCCTTCGGGTGAATACAGCAGGCTGGAACCGGTGGCAGAGCCATCGTCACGCTGAACCGTGCAGTTGACCGCAACAAAGCAGTTAAGCTGCTGCGCTTTGGCGGCAATGGCGGCGAGAAACGGCCCGTCCAAACGCACCGAAACATCGAAGCAATGTTGTTTGTCGTCGTACCAGGACAGGTGATTACAGAATTCTGGCAGTACTACCAGGTCAGGCTTACAGCTCGCGGCGGCATCAAGCATGCGAAGGCAGGTGGCGAGATTGGCGTCGACATCCGCGCCAATATGAAACTGGGCGGCTGCCACCCTGACAGTAGACGGGTTGCTCATGGGAAATCACTTATCGCTGTGAAACAGGCATGGCGCCAGTTATCGGCGCCACGGGGTTTCGAGTTCATTTGATATAATATAATATCAATATATCTTTTGAGTTCAATACAGCCCTACGCATGAATGAATACCTGTTACTGAAATTCGCGCATCTGCTGGCGTTCGTTTATTGGTTGGGCGGCGATCTGGGCACGTTTCTGGCCAGCCGCTATGTCATAAAAGATGAGCTATCGACAGAATCGCGGCACATTGCGCTGAAGATAATGCTGGCCTGCGATATGGGGCCGAAGTTGGCGATGCCACTGATCTTTCCGCTGGGAATGCAGATCGCATTTTCAGCCGGCCTTGTCGCAGCGCCTTTGTCCGTGGTGATCGCCATGTGGCTAATCGCCGCCTACTGGTTTTCCGTTGTTCTGATCCTCTACCTTAATGAGAGCAAGGCCTTCACGGCCCGGCTTTCACAACTGGATTTTTACTTCCGATTGGTGGTCGTTGTGGGGTTGCTGGGCTATGCCGGGAGCCACCTTATGGACGACGCGACAAGCGTGCCTGCGTGGCTGAGCTGGAAAATACTGGTGTTTGCTGCACTTGTAGGCTGCGGCATCCTGATTCGTATCAACCTCAAGCCTTTCGTGCCTACTTTCACACGCATGATGACGGAGGGCGCCAGTGAAGAAAGCAATACAGCCATGCGTCAGTCAATCCAGCGCTGCCGACCTTTGGTCTGGTGTATTTGGGGCGGCCTTTTCCTAAATGCCGCAATCGGCCTACACCTGATCAACTGATCGGTACGGGAAACTATGATCCGGCACAGCACCAGCCTCGTAACCAACATAATCAATAACAGGACAAAACCATGACAAACCAGGCCGCCTCTGCCGCTCCCTACGGTCGTTTTATCGGGATTGATCTCAATGAGGGTATACGCACCAGCCACATGCTGGCGTTCTACCTGTCCTGCTATGCCGCGATTATGCTCGCCACATTTGTGCCACAAACACAGCCCTTCCTGCTCAACGAGGTGTTAAAAGTTGACCCCTCCACGCAGGGTGTCATCAGCGGCAACCTCAACTTTTGGGGCGAAATTGTCATCATCCTTACGGTGGGCATCTGGGGTTCACTATCAGACACCCTGGGCAGACGCTGGGTAACGACACTGGGCTTCATTCTTATTGCCGGTGGCATCATGCTCTATGGCATGGTGCGCGACCTGAACAGCCTGTTGTTTGCCAGAGTGATTTACTCCGCGGGCATAGCCGCGGTCAGCACCATGTTGATTACGCTCATGGCGGATTACGCCACCGACAGCAGCCGCGGCAAGGCCACAGGACTTCTGGGCGTAATGAACGGCCTGGGTGCGATGACTGCAGCGCTGTTCTTGTTGCGCCTGCCAGCCATCTACCAGGGTCAGGGCATGGATGCCGAAGCTGCGGCCTACGCCACCTATGGCACTATGGCTATCGTTACCACGGCGATTGGTGTCGCCATGTTTTTCGGCCTGAAAAAAGGTAGGCCGCATCACCACGAAGACAGCCCGCCGCTGATGCAGCAGTTCAAGGAGGGCGTTGCCGAGGCTCGCCGACCTGTTATTGCCCTGGCTTATGCGGCTTCGTTTGTCGCACGCGGCAACCTTGCCGTAGTCGGCACCTTCTTTACCCTCTGGGCTTCTATTTATGGAACAAGTGAATTGGGCATGACGTCGGCTGAGGCTATAAAAAAAGGTGGCGGCATTCTCGCCATCTCCTATGCAGCCTCACTGTTCAGCGCACCTATATTCGGCATTCTCTCCGACAAGTTGGCGCGGATTACAGCCATGGCCATCACCCTGGCCATCGGTGCCGTGGGCTACGGCAGCACCTACTTCGTGACAGATCCCTTTGGTTTGCCCGCCATTGCCAGCCTGATCCTGATCGGCATGGCCGAAGTCGGCTGCATCATTACCAGTGGCGTACTGATCGCCGAGCAGGCACCCAGGCGCTTGCGCGGCTCTATAGTGGGCATATTCACCCTGTCGGGGGCAGTTGGAATATTGATCGCCAGCGTTGCCGGGGGCTACTTGTTCGACCATTGGCTGAACACCGGACCCTTCGTGTTCTTTGGCATGATCTCGGCACTGGTGTGCATGTGGGCGTTGTTTCTGCGCGGCAAGGACGCGGGCCAGATTACCGCTTCAGAGGCATAGCCCGACGCTCATCAGGCGTTCTCCATACCGGCGAACAAATCACGCTTGTTAAACCCGGCGGTCATAAAACGGCCGAAGGCTTTGCCGCCGGTAAGCCACACTACCTTGGCACCACTCTTGTCCGCCTTGAGAATACCATCGGCCAGATAAGGGGTAACGGTTTCTACGGTATCTCCCAGAATATTGAAGATGCGTTTACTCTTCTGCCACTCAGGTGACGTCAGGTCGTAGTCGCCAATCAGTAAGTCAGTCACCACGATGCCCGGGCTGAGCGTGCACACCTGTACAGGCGAGCCCTTCACTTCTTTCTGTAACGCCTTATTGATGTAGTTCACTGCTCGCTTGGTAGCGCCATAGGCGCACATGCCTGGCTGAACCTGCCCGCCGCTACCAAAGCCCTCCATGTTCCATATCTGGCCACCGCCCTGGGCCTGCATGCCTTTGAGCGCAACACGATTCGCCAGTAACAACCCTCCCAGATTGATATCGACGATACGAGAAATGGCGTCGGGGTCGGCGTCGCTGAGGTTTTCCCGGGGGATACTGACACCGGCATTATTTATCCAGACATCGACTCGCTCAAATGCCGAAATTGCAGCATCCCACAGTCCCTGTAACTGGCTGGCATCGGTTATCTCACAGGCTTTACCCGCGACGTTCTCAGCGCCATGCGACACAGCAAGCTCTGCCACGACTGCATCGACATCTTCCTGTCGCCGACCACTGATAACGACCCTGCACCCTCTGGCGAGAAAGTTATCTGCCAAGCCTTTACCGATACCGCGGGTGCTACCAGTTATCACCACTGTCTTCATCTCTATCCCCAATCATCCAATTTTCAGCAGACACGAGTCTTGCTGGATCGCATCGCACAACTTGTACTATTGATATATCATTATGACTCATCAAATCAACTGATTTTTCCACTCGGGTTTCCCCATGACGCATTCCGCAACGGACTTTCAGCCAGGCTCTGTAGGCGACAACCTCTCACGCATGGCCGGCGTGTGGCACGATCACATCGATCTGTACAACCTGGATGGCTCACAACTGGATGATGACTCGCTGGTGGGTAGCGGCACGCCAGGACCCGGGCCTTTTGAAAACCTTGTATACATAGACTTTGACGGCCACTCGCTGCTGTTAACCAACGTACACATCAAGGGCCGGGAGGTGGCGGCCAAGACCTTCTCGGCAAAAATGCATGACGACCTTCTGGTGTTCGACCCTCTGGGGCCGGGTGCCTATGAAAATATTGGAATGTCAGGCGGACCGGGAATTCTTACCTTCAATGCGCGCTCAATGGACCGTGCCACCGACGTGTATATGGAACCGGACTTCATCATCCTGACCGGCGAGAACGAGAGAGTCAGGCACACCGT
Organism: Halieaceae bacterium; assembly: GCA_039964455.1. Taxonomy (GTDB): domain Bacteria; phylum Pseudomonadota; class Gammaproteobacteria; order Pseudomonadales; family Halieaceae; genus CALJFL01. The sequence goes on from JBDVXK010000024.1 coordinate 212,009, forward strand.
CCTCTATCGAGGCGGTGAGGCGGTCAGAACGCTTACAGCACGGGGCAAACGAGTCGGCCGCGACTGTAACCAACGTCATGCGATGGACGCGCGTGGCTCCGAAGGGGCAGTACACGAAACACCGTTCAGCTCCCCCATATGGTCACACCTTGTCGACGAGGCCTGATGTGACAAAAACATTTGACTTTAATCAAGCGCATCCAGCGACAGAAACGATAAAGTTGCGACAAACAAGCGGCGCTACTGCGCGCCCTGCTAACGGGAAGTAATTGCATGGCAGAAAGAATACTCACGCCTATCATCGACATGGTTGAAGCCTCACCCGATGTGGACAATCGCGAGACCTTTGAGAAGCTCTGGTCGATTCTTGCGGAAATGGATGCGCGTATACAAAAGCGTTTCGAGCTAAACCTCGACCCTTGCAGCGAGCGCTTCGCCGACTACCGGGAAATCAATACTTCTGCCGACGGTGCCGAAGGCTCACTCAAAACCTACAGCGGACCGGAAGTTGACTGGTACGTGCACTCCTACATCGGATCTCCAGAGTCGACGTTTACCAATATGCACATCACGCTCAGCCTGGGGCCACAAACCCTGGTGCCCAACTTCGGTTTTGCCCTGGGCACGGTACCGGACCTATTCATGTACATGGATTACATTCCCCGCGTCGAATTGATGCCAAACCTTGAGTATGTCGACAAGTACTACAGCGATGTGAATGAGGAATTTCTATCGCTGCAGGAAGACGAGCGCTTTAATCCGTTTATCAGTCGCGATCTGTACACCCGCGTGGCAATGACACCTACAGCAGTGGGCTATACGGCAAAGGCTGAAGCAGATGTACTGGACAAGGTACATGGCATCGCGCTGGAAAGATTGGATCGTTGGCTCAAGTGGGTCGACGAGGCACCGCAAACACCCGTTGAGAACCGTGCCGCGATCGCACAACGTGACCAACAGATCAGGCAGAATATCTGTGAGAGAGACCCGGCGAATAATCTGGGGGACAAGCTGTTCGGCAAAGAAACGGCTGAAGCAATGGTAGCAACACTCTGGGGGGGGAGCCGGACGTTACCGCGTCCAATGGGCTAGTTGCGTTCCATTTTACTAAAAACCCGCGATTGTTATTGCGGGTTTTTTTTGAGTCTCGGTTGGGGGTTGTCGGTTGGTGAGGGGCTTGGCTAACAATACGTAGTGCTTTTAGCGGGTAGGTATCGCCGGGGTTTCGGCGAGGACTGATCGAGTCCAGATTTTTGCGCAGCAAAAATTGTCGAGTTCCGCAGCCGCCGGCGCTATCTGCCCGCGTCACGGAGCCTTGTTAGCCAAGCCCCTCATCAGCCGACAACCAGCCTGGTGACAGAACCTCGAAGATCAGGCCGATTCTGCGAGATCAACACTGCGCGTAGCCGCACTCAAGGGCACCAGAGGCAACAGTGGCTCTATGCCCTGCTCCAGCGCGGCTTTTCTGGATGGCGACGGTATAGCGAACAGCTTTTTGCCGCGATGCTTGTCGACTTCATCGCTGTCTATCTGCCAACCGCGCTGCTCAATCAAGTCGCGGCGCATTTTCCGGAAGGTGCTCATGAAGCGATCGGACTTGACCGAGACTTCATTTTCCAGGGTTTCGGCCAGATAGAACGGTCGGGTTTCCTCGACAATGGCAGTATCTTCACGCAACACCTTTTCCAGCCGCTTCAGTGAACCCTTATCAAACATCCGCCAACGGAAGAAATTGCGAACCTGTATCGCAAACGTTCTGGTGGTGTGTTCGTCTACCGGCGTATTGGCATCGAACATGATGATGTGCATCTTGGGGTTGGCTTCGATGTGCATACGAATGGTGTTACCCGACATATAGAAAGTGGGATGCACGTAGGTTTTTGCCTTGTCCTTACGGATAAAACGACGCAGCCCGCCTTTTAGCTGTGGGGGGTACATCTCATTGGTGGATGTTGCCCAGCAGTCATGACGATCCAGCTTAATAATTTTGTTCCGTTGGGCAGTACTGTTGTGACCAAACATGGGGTGTACAAAGGAGGCGTGAGCAATGTCGATGCCGTTCTCCAGCACCCTACCCGCATCGGCCTGCCACTCCCACTCAGAGCTTACTGAGCGCCACTCCGAGTCACCATATTCCGGAAAGGGTGGAATCGGAAAGCGCTCGCTCTCTGGCAAGTCACCCATGAAAACCCAGACCATGCCGTAACGCTCTTCCGTCGGATAGCTGTCTACCCGAGCTTTGTCAGGAATGCGGCCATCTTCCATCTCCGAGGGAATCACCACACACTTGCCGTCCGCGGCGTATTGCCAACCATGATAAGGGCAGGTGATATTACCGTCGGTCACCCAGCCTTTACTTAGCGAGCCACCTCGATGCAGACAGGTATCGGCCAGACAATGCGCCTTGCCTTCAGCATCCCGGAACAATACAAATTGCTGCCCCAACATCTTTACCCGTACGGGGTCCTGGCTAACTTTGTCGGACCATTCTGCTACATACCAAAGGTTTATCAACACGATGGTGTCTCCACTTATGTGCATTTATCAGGCGCCATTATTCGCGTAACGCTGAAAAACTATGCTGATTTTTATCAATATTTTTGCGATTAGCCGTGGCAGTATGGCCACTCAACCAATGCACCGGATTTACAGTGTCGACAAATAATTCCGCCTCCGTTATCGCCCGGGCCTTCTTTCGGTCCATCGAAATCCCGGGCTTCACCGCCCCCTATGATCGTGCCAGCCTCAAGGTTTTCTATCCCGCGCGCCGTACCGACAGCGACGAAGAGCGCAACTCAGGCGTGGTGCTGCCGGCTACCGAGACGTCGCCCTACCCGGTTGTGATCATGTTGCCGGGCATCAATGTTGGACCCGAGGCTTACAGTTGGCTGGCACAACATCTCGCGCAACAGGGCGTAGTCACCGTAAGCTTCACTCATGTGGCAGAGGAGATGCCCGGCTATATCAGCCTGACACCTGGCCTTGATATCAGCGCATTAATGCCCGATGCATACGGCAAACGACACTCAGCTACCGCAATCGCGCCCATCATCTCCGAGTTACACGCACTCAACACTGACGGAATTCTTAAAGGCTTGTTGGACCTGGAGAAAATAGTGCTGGGTGGTCATTCAGCGGGTGGCACCGTGGCATTACTGAACGCAGACCCCGACTGGTTTCCTGGTGTCTGTGGCGCCTTCAGTTATGGCGCCCACAGCGCGGCAGCCACTGCCCTGGGCTATGACGAGGACGCCCTGTTCGCCCTTCCCGGTAAACTGCCTACCCTGATCATGGGCGGCACACGCGATGGCTGCATCGCAAATAGTGCCGCGCGCTATGGCAAAACCGGACAGGCATCATCCACCGCAGCGGTAGAGCGCACGTTCAAGGAGGCTCTCAAGCGGGACAAGGGTGACTGCACGCTGGCTTTGATTGAGGGTGCCAATCACTTCTCAATGGCTTACCCCGCAGACCCCAGCACGGGCCGCCCGTTCATCGATATGCCGACGACGCAACCTGACGAAGCCATACGCGAATTATTAGCCGATCTGGTGAGTGCCTTTATCGATGACTTGAGAAATCCCTCGCAGGCCGCGATAGACGCGCTTCTCCAGCAACGAGAAGATCAGCTTCAGCTGAGCGCAAGCCGTTAAGCCAAGAGGCAATTGATAAAACGCAAAGTGTGGAAAGCCGACACAAGGCAAGATACGCTCGGTAAAATAACGAGCGCAAAATACTAAAGGATCAAGGCATGTCAGATCAGAAAGCACCCAGTAATTGGCAGCAAGCCATTGATGGCGAATGGCACGGATACCCTTCTCTCTTCGAGCATGATGGTACCCATGTTGGCTACAACAAAGTCAGCCGAGCCAGCGAATTCAAGGACGGCAGAACAACTTACTGGATGGAAACGCTTTTCGATGCAGCCGGACCACTGATGGACCGTTTCGAGATTGGCGCGAAAATGGAGTTTGGCGTTGTCGACTCCGACAAAGACAGAATATACACCGGCCCCGACTTCTTCGGTTCAGGCCGCCCCTTCGGCCTGCTGGTAGACTCCAGCTACTACTCGCCAGGCTGGAATGTGCAGCTACGCACCGTCAACCACGTTGTTCCTGAGCTTGGCCTGCAGGTGTATTCATCGCAGTTATTCGAAGCCGACACGCTGGTAGGCGTCTTCAACGGCCTGTACGTGGTAACGCATGATCACGACAGCAACCCCGAGACCCAGGCCAAAGTCACCGCCTTCCTGGAAAAAGAAAAGAAGGACGCACGTAAGCCCTTTAACCTGCCAGTGAAGCACGAGGGTGTTTTCAGGGGCGAGTTTGAGGTTTACAACGAAAACCAGGAACTGCTGGGAACTAACAAGGTTACCGTCCACCACCGCCCAATTAATCTGCTGCACTCGGAACAGACCATAGAAATAGAGGGTGTCATCAATCGAAAGTGGACGGCGATGCGAACCCGCAATGGCGGTAGCCACCAGTTTCACGGGCCCGATATGTACGGAAACGGCAAATCCTACGGTCGTTACCTGTACTGCTCACGTCACGTATTCGGCGAGGCATTCAAGATGTGGTCGCGAGAAACCGTAGTCGACGAAGACCACACAATGGTCTGCGCGTGGCAATTCCTGGAATCTCAGCGAGAGAAGTACATGACCTTTGGTGTGCTGCGCTGGGAGCAAGGCGACAATGTATTGGCGCCCAACTACCTGGACTGATCACTACCCGCTGAACGAGTCAGTGAGGTGCTAAACGCCCGCTGACTCCAGGCTCTCGCAAATAGCCGCGAGGAACCTGGCACCAACAGCGCCATTGATCACTCTGTGGTCGCAGGCCAACGTCAGGGAACAGAACTTCGACATCTCGGGCTGACCATCTTTCAGCACCAACTGCTCCTGTATCGCACCGACCGCCAGAATCATGACCTGCGGTGGATTGATAATTGCCGTAAAGCTGTCAACGTCCAGCATACCCAGGTTGGACACCGTCACAGCGCCGCCTTCGAGGTCAGCCGCGGTCAGTTGACGGTTACGTGTGCGCTCAACAACATCGCCGGCGAGTTCCGCAACTTTGCCAATATCGGCATTACCAATATCCCGCACCACCGGCGTTAACAAGCTGTCTCCCGTGTCCACTGCGATCGATACATCGACTGTGTCCAGATCCTTGATGCCGCCGGGCAGAACATTCACATTCAGTTCTGGAAAATCACGCAGCGCCGCAGCCACCGCATGGACCAACAGGTGATTGACGGTAACACCTTGCCCAGATTTCTCCCGCAGCCCACCCAGCGCTGCCAGTACCGAATCCATTACACAGTTCCGCTGCAGGTAGAAATGCGGAATCGTCTGCTTCGCTTGAGTCATTCTTTCCGCAATCGTCTTCTGCGCACCCTGCAGCTGGCGCAGCGGCGCACCGCCGCCAGCGGCCCGCGCAGCCTCGATATCATCGCGAAGAATGCGGCCACCAACACCGGACCCACTTATTGCCTGCAGGTCTATACCAAGGCGATCAGCCTTGCGCCGTAGCGCCGGCGATACACGAATCTGTGAAGGATCAGCTGCGTTAGTGGCGACTTGCGACTTCGCACCACCGGCAATATCCGAGGCAGCGTCAGCTGTCGCTGCGGTCTCGGTATTTGCAGCGATAAACGCATCTATCTCGTCTTCTCCAACAGCCTCATCGGCCATTACACCGATCAAGGTGCCAACGGCCAGATCATCACCCTCTTCAGCTATGATGCGCACAAGAACACCGTCGTGAGTGGCTTCAAAACTGTTTACGATCTTGTCAGTCTCAATGTCGACCAGTTCGTCGCCTTTACTCACAGACGTGCCTGTAGCGACACGCCACTCAGAGATTGTGCCGCGCTCCATTTCGATGCCCCACTTGGGGATCGTGATCGGAATTAACTTGGACATTACTCGCCCTCCTCCGAAGCAGCCTTGCGCAGGGCAAAATTGAGCAGTACATTTCCCCCAACACGCGAACCGAATAGATAGCCAGAATTCACTAGCACATTGCCTTGATAAACAACGGGCCCGTCGGACTCTATAGAGCCACCCCTGGCCTCGCGGCCTGCAAGCGAGGTGTACTTTCGATTAGTTTGGTAGCTCCACAAGACATCGCCCGTGTCGCTGTTATATATACGAAGCTGGCCGTCGAAGGCACCTGCAAACACCAGGCCTGGCGCCGCTGTCGCGGCAGCCGAAACGCCTGCATCACAGGCTGGCTTTTCGTCTTCGCGACAATCTTCTTCAGCCTTTGTATACCAAAGCTGCTTACCTGTAGCTGCATCCAACGCAAACACGCCGGGGAAGCGCTCAGCGTCGAAACGGCCGATGAAGTCGGTATCGGCATTGGGCGCATAAACGGTTGTACCGTCAGTCGCCATGCCCCAGTGAATGCCACCGGCATAGCCGCCCAAGCCTATTTTACGCTCCCAGATGATTTCGCCTTTATTATCCGGGTCCATGCCGTACACAAAACCATTTTTCTGGCCCACTACCAGTATGTCCTTGCCCGATGGTAAAGAAATCAGCATTGGCGGCGCACCAATATCCATATCCGGACCATCTTCTTCCGGGCAGTTGTAACTTGAGCCAATGAAGCAACTCATGTTCCACGCATCATGGGCGGTGAGCTGCTTGCTCCAAACCAGCTTGCCCGTCTCTATATCAAAGGCCACCACTGCATCACTATTCCCGTGAGCGGGTGAGGTATAGGCCTCGCCAGTTCCTGCATACAATAGTCCACGCTTCTCATCGACTGTGGGCGAATTCCATATCGGTGCACCTGATGGGCCAACGATTGGCACGTCCAGCGGGTTACGCTTGCCGGTATCCACTGGCTCTTCGGGGATGGAATAGTTTTTCCACAGGAGCTTGCCATCGGCAGCATCATACGCTGCGATGCCGCCGCGAAACGTGCAACAGGCATAATTAGGGTCTGCAGCGGTCGCCCATTCTCGCGACGACAGAGGCACAAAAAGTCGCCCATCATAGAGTCGTGGTGAGCCAGTTATCGTGGCGTTAACGTGGTCGTCTAAATGACTGCGCCAGAGCAAGGCGCCATCTGCACCGCCCAGAGAGTAGACATTGCCCGCCACATCACCGAAGTAGAGCGCGAGCGGCTTGCCCTGTGCAGGCGCAGCAATACTGATTGCTGAACGCACTTCCGCATCAGCCTTGTAACTCCAGTGCACACAGCCAGTATCGAGATCTACCGCGTACACCACGCCATGCTGTGAGCCAACGTAAATAACATCGCCGTAAATCGTCGGCTGGGAGCGCGCTCGGGTAGCGCCGGGGAAATCAAACACCCACTTCAGCTCCAATTGGCTGACGTTTTCCCTGTCGAGGCCGGCAGTGCTGGCACTGACAAACCGATGATTCCTCTCATTAATACCCCAGGCAGACACCGAAGTAGCATCGGGCTTTGCGGCGTCAGGCGGGCTCTCACACATGGGCATGGAGCGATCCATATTTGAGGTATCGTCGGCGCCGGCAAGATAATTGGCAACCTGTAAACGTTGCTGTGCGGTGAGCTCTGCCGCCTGTTGCTTCATAACCCCCTCATTGAGGGCCAGCAGGATGTCTTCAGGCTGCGACATATTAAAGACGATATTGTGAGGCGCGCGAGGGACGTTGCCCTCGTGACACTGGCTGCAGTGCTCCTGATAAATAGCCTGGCCCGGATCAACCGCCGAGTGGGCAGCTGGCAGCAACGCCACTGCAAAAAGGCCTGCGACTAACCGCAAAACAGCAGACATACTCGAGCACCCTCTTCGGGCTCGCACTTCTAACAGCGCATCGCTTTGTGTGGGAGTAAACATCAGTATGCTGCCACCTCGCGAATAGCGGCCTCTATCTCTGCAACAGAAGGCACGTATTCGATTTCCAATACCGGGCTGGCCGGTACCGGCGTGTGTGGCGCGGTGACCTTTTTGATCGGCGCATCCAGATAATCAAAACCTTTGTCGACAACGATGCTGGAGACTTCCGAGGCCATACTGCAATAGGGGTTGGCCTCGTCAACAACCACAACTCTGCCGGTTTTCTGGATGCTGGCCAATATGGCCTCATCATCCAGCGGCGACAGGGTGCGTGGATCAATGACCTCAACCGAAATACCTTCAGCTGCCAGTGCGGCTGCAGCCTGCTCGGCGAACAACACCATGCGTGAGAAGGCGACAACAGTAACGTCGCTGCCCTCGCAGACTGTGCGCGCTTTGCCAAAGGGTATTGTGTAAGGCTCGTCAGGAACTTCACATTCCTCAGTATAGATTGCCTTGTGTTCACAGAAGACTACCGGGTCGTCATCGCGTATCGCCTGAGCCAGCAGACCTTTGGCGTCATACGCATTGCTGGGCGCGATAACCTTGATGCCGGGGATCGCCACCAGTAAGGGGTAAAGAATGGCCGAGTGCTGAGGGCCGGTGCCAGCACCAGCGCCAATCATTGTACGTATCGTTACCGGCGTGCTCACATCCCCGCCAAACATATAGCGGAACTTGGCAATCTGGTTCATCAATTGATCGAGACAGACACCCAGGAAATCAATGAACATGAGCTCTGCCACAGGCCGCAATCCGGTCAGGGCTGCGCCGCCCGCCGCACCGATAATGGCAGATTCGGTAATCGGCGTGTCAATCACGCGTAACTCGCCAAATTCGTCGGCCAGACCTGCGGTTATACCGTACACACCGCCACTCTCTCGGTTGGCAACATCTTCACCCATGACAACCACGCGATCGTCGCGGGCCATTTCCTCGCGTAAGGCCTTATTGATTGCCTCGCGTATAGATATCTTACTCATGCCGATTCCCCCCGATAGCTGAGGTAAACATCAGTGTAGAGTTGCTCCGGTGTCGGGTCTGCGGCGGCCAGGGCGCGCTCTACGCCGGCATCCAGGATCGCCTGAATATCTGCGTCTATCTGCGCAATCTTAGCGCTATCGAGTTCACTGCAGCGATCATCAGCAAGAAACTTGGTAATCGGGTCTGAGGTTTCGCGGGAATGTTGCAACTCATCGGCATCGCGGTACTGCTGCGCATCACCCTCGAAGTGACCATAGTAGCGTGATGAGACAGCCTCTATAGCTGAGGGGCCACCCCCTTCCCTACCGCGTTGAACTGCTTCTGCTACTGCTTCATACATCGCAAAGAAATCACTGCCATCAACCGTAACGGCAGGCATTCCATAGGCACCCGCCCGTTCAGCAATCCTGCCATCCGGCTTGGGGTTGCGGGTAAATTCGGCGTAGTGATTATTCTCATACATAAAGATCATCGGCAGTTGCAGCACAAATGCCAGGTTCAATGACTCTGCGACTGTGCCCTGGTCGGAGGCGCCGTCGCCAATAAATGCCATGGAGACCATGCCATTGCCCAGCGTTCTGGCCGTGAGGGCTGCGCCTGCAGCGATAGGCGGCCCGCCACCGACGATGGCATTGGCACCCAACATGCCCTTGCTCATATCGGCAATGTGCATGGAACCACCTTTGCCCTTGCAAACGCCGTCCTGCTTGCAGGCAAGCTCCAACAGCATATCCTCAATATCACAGCCTTTGGCGATACAATGACCATGGCCGCGGTGAGTACTGGCAATATAATCGTCATTACCCAGATGCATACAGGCACCCACGGCGATCGCCTCCTGATTGCGATACATATGGATAAAGCCCGGCAGCTTGCCCTGCTGGTACTCCTCTCGTATGCGCTCTTCGAATTCGCGTATCAGCTTCATCGAGCGATACGCTTCGTACAGTGTTTCCGTTGAGTAGTTCAAAAGCTGCTCCGGTCAGTTTGTTTCAATAAGGTCCAGCGGGTAGCTGTAGATACTTTCTGTCTTGTCTTCGCCAATGATAAACACGTTTTCCATGTGCGATGGGCCAAGTTTGCTGCCAAAGTAAAGCGCATCAAAGCTCAATACCATGTTGGCCTGAATCTCAAAGCCATCAGTGGCAGCGTGCAAACCGGTAGAGGGGAACTTCACCGGGCTTTCCAGCGGTACATGACCAATGGAGTGCACAATCATCAATAATTTTTCCGGTGCGTCCAGTTCGCGAGCGAGCCCGCAGCGCACAGGCTCACAAACTTCAGCCGAATTGGCACCCGGGCGCAGCCGCGATACCACTTCCTCGAAGCAGCGCTGCACAATAGCGTGTTGCTCACGATACTCGGCACTGGCCTCGCCAATGTGCGCCGTGCGATTAATATCGATCCAGAAGTTTTTATACCTGCCCTGCGTCTCCAGTATCGCTATCTCGCCACCTTCGAAGGGCGTATCGAAGCGGGTGCGAAACAAGTCAGGTTTAAAGATTGCATCGTAGCTGCCACCGAACAGCATTGGGCTGTTCGATAGTGGGTCGATATCCTCATCGATCATGAAGTGGGCGACGGCTTTCTCTACCTGTGCCCAACTTTTACCGCGGCCGAGCTGACTGACTGTAAACGCCATTACCTTATCGGCCTTGACGCCGCTCTCGCGAAACAGCGCAATCTCTTCAGCGGTTTTTATCGAACGGGCGGCGAACATGGTATCCAGCCCATCCGCGTAACATTGTCCGCCGGCCTGCTCTGCCGCCAGTGCCACGCGCATGTCGTCGAACATAACGGTTTCAGCCGTCAAACCCAGATTCTGCAAACCATCAACAATCGAGGCAACGATAGTGGGCGCGCATTCGCCACCCACAAGCCCGGTAAGTTGTTCCAGCTCTGCCAGCAGATCGGAAGCCAACTCAAGGTGCGCATCTGCGGAGCGCGCGGTCAGGCAAAAGTTCAGTAAATCAAACGTACGAAGACGATCAAATGCTATGGGGTGACCTTCTCGCGCCGCCACCACTAACCCAATCAGGCTGGCTTCCGGCAAGAACAAGGTCATCGGTAAGTCGGGCGAAGTCGGCAGAAAAACCGCAGATATAGGCTCCGGCAATCGCCAACCATCCATCACAGACTCGTAACCAGTCAGATAGGCTACGTTATCGGGTGAGGTCAGCACGATGCCAGCCAAATCCGACTCAGCCAACCTGAACCTGAGTCGCTCTATTTTTTTTGAGTACAACAGTGCTCTCCGTGAAGCGAAAAAAAAGCCGACATATGCCGGCTTTAGTCTAGCTCTTACGCACTCTTAGAAGGCGTAACCCAACTGGACACCCCAGTGGCGAGGCGGCCCGTGACGGGTGAAGTTCCAAAGTGCCGCGACGGGGTTTGCAGCGACTCGATACTCTTCATCAGTCAAGTTTTTACCATACAGGGAGACTTCAAACGCTCTGTTCGGAGACTCCCATGTAACGTAGGCATTAACCAAAGTACGCTCTTCTGCCTGGGTATTAGCCTTCTGCTTAAGAACAGGATTGTCTATAGTTCCGCCCTGCTGGCTCGCAGGAGCCGGGCTTGTTTCAAACTCATCCTGATAGTGCACGTTTACGTTGTAGGTAATAGTGCTGCCATTAGACCAATCCTGGAAATAGGTCGCACCTATGCCACCGTTCCACTCTGGAGAGAAGGGAACCTCCAATGAAGAGAAGTCGACTGCGGTAGTCGTGCCCTCCAACCCCAAGGTGGCGGGCTCATATAAAGGATCATAGCTGTCATATTCGTGATCCAGCCAACCCAAGTTGAAGTCCACTCTGAAATTAGGCGTGGGCACATAAGAAACTTCGACTTCAAGCCCGTTTGCCGTGCTCTCGCCTTCATTAATGGCACGAGTTTCCTGAAAAGGGTTACCCGATGAATCCAGAATCTCCACCACTGTGTCACGCTGCAAGTTCTCATACGTGGTGTGGAAAAGAGCGGCGTTCATACGGAGTCTTCCGTCCATCAGGTCGGCTTTTACACCTACTTCCAAGTTGTCGTTCTCTTCACTCTCGTATGGCCGACAGGAAGTATCTGCAAATGCGCAGGTTTCCGAAAAGCCACCCGCGATAAAACCTGTGGCATAGCTGATATAGGTCATGACCTCATCGGTCCAGTTGTAATCAAGCACCAAACGATAAGTGTTTGCACTAAAGTCCTTGGAATCATTTACCTGCGTACCAAATTGATCGGCTGGTATCGGGTTTTTAAATGGGCCCTTATATTGGTCTATGGTAAAGAAGTTACTCGCTGTACCCGGCAAACCTTGGTCAAGGCGGAAAAAATCCTTTTCATCCTTGGTGTGCCTAAACCCTGCAGAGATCTTCATTGCGTCCGTCAAGTCATAGGTACCGTCGATATAGAAAGCCATGCTTTCTCGCTCCTGCCTCGTTTCCTGAGTCTGAAAAAGATCCTGATAGAAGGCCGGCTCTGCGGTGAAAAATGTGTTAATGCCAAGAGTAGCAAAAACGACAAAATCTACATCATCTTCGTAGTAACCCAGGCCCGATACGAAATTAAAGGGCCCATCATATTTACTGGTCACTCGGAATTCGTTCTGGAACGTATCACGCTTGGAGTTACGGCTCGCGTCATACAGCGTGGTGTAAGCTTCGCCAGTATAAGTACTAGCGAGTATTTCGTCCTGACTTCTGGCGCCTAGAATCCACTTGAAGTCATAGCTATCGAAGGAAAAAGTCTGGTTGAGATAAATACCCTCCGCCTCGATGTCATGGCCACCCTGAATGTCGACGGGTTTAGTCTGACCGTAGGACTGACCGGTGGAGAAAGGATCGCCATTTCCGATACCCGGGAACCCTAGAACCGGCCAAAGGTACCCTTCACCACCATTCTGGCTTGCCAGCGGAGTTTCATTGGCCGTGGCCACAGTGTCGCCTTCATCTTCAACGTACTCGAAAATCAGGTCAGCTAAATAGAAATCATTCGGTTGCCAGCGAAACTTAAGTTTGGCCGCCAGCACATCTTTGCCACCAATATCTTCGCCTCGGCCGGTATCAGGAAAAGGAGAGCGAACTGCTTCCACACACCCTGGGTCACCTCCGCATGCCAAGGGATTAAACTCACCGCCCGGTGGCTTGTCATTTGTGTAATAACCGTCGCTCTTATCCTGAATGACGGCGAGGCGCGCAGCCACGGTGTCACCAATTGGCACGTTTAAAGAGAACTTCAACTTAGAAAAATCAGAATCATTGGAATCGAACTGCCCGTAATCGCCCTCTACCTCACCAAAGAACTCACCCAGTACAGGCTTTTTAGTTGTAAACGCGATCGCGCCACCTGTTGTGTTCTTACCAAAGAGCGTGCCCTGTGGGCCTCGGTAAATTTCAACCTGCTCCATGTCAAACATTTCTACAAACTGAGACTGAACATGGTTAAACGCAAATTCGTCAACGGTGATACCAACCGAAGGATCCTTCGTTACCAAAATAGAGATGAAACCAGTACCGCGCATGCCGCCAGCAATTGCATTAAAACCATTCTGCGGTGTCAGGTTGACGTTAGGAGCCAACTCTGAAAGAGCTGTAACATCATTTTGGAACGTATTTTCCAACTGCTTGGATGTAACCGTGGTCACCGCTACTGACAGATCCTGCTGTGCGACGGCTCGTTTGGTACCCGTAACAATCACTTCTTCGAGAGCTAGGCGGTTAGAATTGTCGGAGTCCTGCGCGCTCACGCTAGCAACGCTAAGAGTCTGCGTGAGAGCCAGACAGACTGCCGAGCCCAAAAGCTTCTTGTTCAGATTAACCATGGTCGATCCTCGTTATTTATAGTTATACGTCTTATCTTATGAAGCCACATTTTGCATATTTGTGCGGCTGGCTAGCATAAGGGTGCGATTCTTTTTTGAATATAATTCAACCGGCAGCTTGTCGCAATAGTTTTTTTGAATAATATTCAAAACTCACAAAGCCGCTAATTGGCTTATATACACGCTTGGGTAGCAGAGCACCCTAAATCCGGCTTAACCAATTGATTTAGTTACCAATATCCAACTTTAGATCGCCTTCTGCGAGACTGATCAGGGACTCCGCATCGAATACGTAATCGATACTTCTGTCCTCTTTAAAGTAGGTGACCGCGCCCGAGCCCAGGAATAGCATTTCAGTCTCGACCTCGCAGCGGGCCTCATCGTGCTCGGCGAAAACAGGTTCATAGCCGTAGGTACCTTCTGGAGCGCTGCCAACCTCGTACAGTAACTCTCCTTTGGTAATAAAGAATTGGCCCGGCCCCTGGTGCCGGTGCGGCTGGAAAGAAGCGCCCGGCTCCATGTTCACGTAAAGCGCCCAATCGCCGGTGACTCTACAGGCACGAAGCACCTTGAAACGCGTACCTCCACCCACCTCCAGCCACGGCATTGTCTGGATGTTGGCGAGAATATCTCCCTGCTCGGAAATATAAGGATTAGCGACTGTGTTCATAAACTTTGCTCCGTTCACCGCATAAGTATTTGTCGATAGCAGTATCTACAGCTACGCTGTGCAACACAAATTCCTAACGCAATCGACATGATGACAAAAATACTGGCCGCTGCTCTACTCATCTCTTCCACTCTGTTGACTCTGTTTTCTCAAGCTCAGGAAGAGGATTGGCCACACGTTGGAGGCGCCGCCGGTGGCGGTCACTACACCACGCACACTCAAATTAACCACGACAATCTCGACGACCTTGAGATCGCCTGGGTGCATCGTTCAGGTGACTTCCGGGAAGGCGGTAATTTCAAAGACGGCAACAACTATCCGGCTGAACCGCTGCAAACTGCACTGCAGGTCACGCCTATCCTGTTCAACAATGCACTGTATTACTGCACGCCGTTCAATCGCGTATTCGCCCTGAACCCAGATACCGGCAAAGAGCTCTGGTCCTACGATCCTAAAATAGATCAGGACGAATACCCCGTGCCGAGATGCCGTGGCGTCAGCGCCTGGACCAGCAGCAACATTAAAAAAGGGCAGGCATGCCACACGCGCATTATCGCCCCCGTGGTTGACGCGAGGGTAATCGCCCTGGATGCATTGACCGGCAAACTTTGTGAAGACTTCGGCGACAAAGGTGAGGTTAACCTGCGGGAAGGACTTGGAGATCACCCTAACTACCAGTACCTGCTCACCTCTCCCCCGGCCATCACCGGCGATCTGGCCATTGTTGGCAGCGCTGTTACCGACAACATTACCACCACAGTACCCGGTGGCGTGGTAAGGGCGTACGACCTTAATACCGGCAAGCTTGTTTGGTTCTGGGATCCCATACCACCGGACAGCAAACCACTACTGACTGAAGAGGGCCAGGACTACCAGCGCGGCACCACAAACGTCTGGTCGATTATGTCCTATGACCCCGAGCTAGACTTGGTTTACCTGCCTACAGGCAACACCTCACCAGACTATTACGGTGGTGAGCGCAATGGCTCAGACTACTACTCCAGCTCGGTGGTGGCGCTGCACGCATCCACCGGAGAAGTCGCCTGGCACTTCCAGACCGTACATCACGACATCTGGGACTATGATGTGCCATCCCAGCCTACGCTGTATGACGTGACTATGGATGGCAAGCCTGTCAAAGCGCTCGCCCAGACAACAAAGATGGGCTACATATTCCTGTTAGACAGAGCGACTGGCGAACCCCTGTTTCCTGTCGAGGAACGCCCGGTACCACAGGGTGCCGTGCCCGGTGATTACACTTCACCCACCCAGCCGTTTCCGACAAAGCCACCTACCTTGCTGGATACCAAATTTGGCCCGGATGACGTTTGGGGACTCACGCCGTGGGATAGGAACGCCTGCCGCGAAAGACTGGAAGGCCTGCGTGCTGACGGCCTATTTACCCCGCCCAGTGTAGAGGGATCACTGCACTTCCCCAGCGCTGTTGGCGGCCAAAACTGGGGCGGCCCCTCGGTTGATATGCAACGCAAAGTGTTGGTGGTAAATACCCTGCATATGGCGAGCCTGGTGCAACTCATTCCCAGAGAGCAATGTGAGCAAGCCGCTATCGATCGAAAAAACGACCCACTGCAAAAGAAGTTCGCGACGATTGAACCCTCTGAAGGAACTCCCTACTGCGACCTGCGCTGGGTAGGCTTTTTCTCGCCGCTGGAGCTGCCCTGCTCACCACCACCCTGGGGCACCATCGCCGGCATCGACCTCAGCAGCGGCGACTTACTGTGGCAAGTACCACTGGGGACCACCCGCGACCTGGCGCCCTTCCCCGCCTGGTTTATCAAGGGCGTTCCGAATACCGGGGGCCCGATGTCTACCGCGTCAGGGCTAACTTTTATTGCCGCCACGACTGATTTTTTCCTGCGCGCCTTCGACACTATGACGGGAGAGGAACTTTGGAGCGCGCGCCTACCCACAGGCGGGCACGCGACACCCATGTCCTACCAATCAGAATCAGGAAAACAATACGTGGTGATAGCCGCCGGGGGCCATTACTCCTTTGGCACACCGCCTAGCGATCACATCATTGCTTTCGCCATCGAAGACGACTAATTAGCCGGTTAAAAAATAGGGAACGATCATGGCAGAGCAGCTAAGTGATTCCGAAATTTTGCGCCTCAGGGCGCTACTGGAAGTGGAAGCGATTCGCCAGCTGCGAATCGACTACTCACTAGCAATGGACCTGCGAGACCTCGACAAGCTCATCACGCTTTTTACCGATGACGCCCTGTGCGAGTACGGCCCCTACGGCTCATGGGACGGCAGCAAGGTCATTTACGACAACTACAAGGCGACGTTTTCTGGCGAGCTCGCAGGCCCCTTTACCTCGTTACACATCAACACCAATCACAATGTCGAAATAATCTCGGACAACACTGCCAAAGGACAATGCTACCTGACCGATATCGTTACTCATGTTAAGCCAGACGAAAACCCCATTCTCTGGTTTGCATTGTATGACGAGGAATATCGCAAGGAAGAAGGTCAGTGGAAGTTCGCGCGCACCAGCCTGCAGTTCTTCTGGCCAGAGCGCCACGCTGCGCCACCTTACGCATAAGCACGGAACACGAGAGAAGGACTATACCTCCAATGAATTTTACCCGACCATTACTTGTTGCCATCTGTGCTATGGGTTTTTTCAACACGCACGCAATCGCCCAGCCAGCATATTCCCCCGGTGTCGGTGAAAACTTCCCGCGCAACGTTTACTGGGGCGACACCCATCTGCATACCCGCAATTCAGCCGACGCATTCAACCTTGGCAACACCAACCTCACCCCTGATGATGCCTACCGCTTTGCCAAAGGGCAGGAAGTTATTTCCCAAACCGGCTTGCCTGCAAAATTGCGACGGCCACTGGATTTTTTGGTGGTAGCGGACCACGCCGGCTATTTAGGTGCCTTTTACCGTTACATGGAAAAGGACCCAGCGATTGTAGACACAGAAGTTGGACGGCGTTGGTCAGCTTACGAAACCGCCAGCGAGCGCTTTGCCGATGTGGTCAGGAGTATCAGAGAGCCCGGTGTCTACGAGCAACTGCCAGACGCCACACAACAATCAATCTGGGTAACAGACGTAATCGAAGTGGCAGATCGTAATAATTCGCCCGGTGCATTCACCGCATTTACAGGCTATGAATGGACCTCCATGAAGGAGGGCAACAACCTGCACAGAGTAGTCATTTTCAAGGATGGCGCCGACAAAACTTCGCAAATAAGACCCTACTCCGCTGCCGATAGTGCCGATCCGGAAGACCTGTGGCAGTCACTCGCAGACTATGAACAGAAAACCGCTGGCGAGGCCTTCGCTATTGCCCACAATGGCAATCTCAGCAACGGGCTCATGTTTGCCAATGAAACATTCTCCGGCAAACCATTAACAGAAACTTACGCCACTATGCGAGCTCGCTACGAGCCTTTATATGAAGTGACCCAGATAAAGGGCGACGGCGAGGCGCACCCGTTTCTCTCACCCAATGATGAGTTCGCAGATTACGAAACCTGGGACGCTGACAATATCGCCATGACGGCCAAGAAAGAGAACTGGATGCTGCAGCATGAGTATGCACGCGGTGCACTCAAGTTAGGTCTCAAGTTCGAAGACGCCCTGGGCGCCAACCCGTTTAAGTTCGGCATGATAGGCAGCACAGACTCGCATACCTCACTGGCAACCGCGGCTGAGGACAATTTCTTTGGTAAGTTTCCCGAGTCTGAACCGACACCTGAGCGCGTTGCGAATGGCATGGCCGGCTACATGTGGGAAAACTGGCGCATAGGCGCTTCGGGCTATGCCGGGGTGTGGGCCAGGGAAAACACACGGGAAGCGCTGTTTGACGCAATGCGCCGCCGCGAAGTGTATGCCACCACCGGTTCGCGCATCACGGTACGCTTTTTCGGCGGCTGGGATTACGAGGAAGGCGACCTAGACAAACCCGACTACGTCGCGAATGCATATTATCGCGGCGTACCCATGGGCGGTGACTTATCAGCGGCCAAACCGGGTCAGGCACCAATATTCATCGTAGCTGCGGCCAAGGATGCTGATGGCGCTAACCTGGACAGGGTGCAAATCATCAAGGGCTGGCTGGACAGCTCAGGTGCGCTACAGGAGCGCGTCTATGACGTCGCCTTCTCTGGCGACAGAGAAGCAGACCCCACCAGCGGAAAGATACCCGATGTGGGAAATACGATTGACTACGGGCAAGCGACATACAGCAACAGCATCGGTGCGGCGCAATTGTCCACTGTCTGGAGCGACCCCGACTTTGATGCTAAACAGCGCGCCTTTTATTACGCGCGAGTCATTGAAATTCCTACGCCCAGATGGCCCGTTTATGACGCGAAGCATTTCGACTTCGAATTACCAGAGGCAGTACCCAGGACCAACCGCGATCGCGCTTATACTTCTCCTATCTGGTATACGCCGAAGTAGATAAAATTTGCTAACATTGCCGCCCACGTAAACCGGAACGCTCGAATCAATGTCGATCACCCTCTCTGTTCTTGACCAATCGCTGGCTCGCGGTGCCGACCAGGCGCCCGAGGCACTGCAAGAGACACTGGCTATGGCCCGCTGGTGTGAGTCTTTGGGATACCAGCGTTTCTGGGTATCCGAGCATCACGCCTTTCCCTCTGTTGCCGGTAGCGCCCCGGAGGTCTTACTGGCTGCACTGGGTGCTGCCACCAGTACGATTCGACTAGGGTCCGGCGGGATCATGCTGCCCCACTACAGCCCCTACAAAATTGCTGAAGTGTTCTCGCTGCTGGCCAATCTTTATCCAGACCGCATCGACCTGGGTATTGGCCGTGCGCCGGGTGCAGACATGTCAACGGCTGTCGCCCTGTCCACAAGTGGTCAACCCGACTTCCACCGTTTTCCGACGCAGGTCGCTCAGCTTAGCGATTACCTTTGGCAGGAGCACACACAGCCCCTGGTTAGCCCCAAGCCACCGGCAGACCTACCTATCTGGATGCTGGGTTCCAGCCCTGACAGCGCAATTCTTGCCGCCCAACGCGGCCTGCCCTACACGCTGGGCCTGTTCATTAATCCGCAAGCAGATCCTCGCTTGATCGAACTGTACAAACAGAACTTTCAGCCCAGCGCGTTACAACCCGAGCCCTATGCGATTCTGACATTCAGTGTTTTTTGCTCGGATTCCGAGGAGCATGCGCGCACCCAACAACTGACTCACGATCTGAATCTGTTCCGCTTTTTTACCGGCCAATCCAACGGCATGTCATTAACGCCGGAAGAGGCGCAGGCCTACCCGCTGGGTGTTCAGGAACGCTCATTTATTGCCAGCCGGGATTCCAGCCGGGCTACTGGCACGCCACAACAGGTGCGTGAACGGGTGGAGGAACTTGCCGCACAGTTTCACGCCGATGAAGTGATGGCAGTGACGAACATGTATTACTTTGAAGACCGTAAAAGATCGTTTGAACTGTTGATGAATGCTTTTGCCGATGACGGGAAAGCAACGCAGACAGGCTGATCAATCCTAAGCTCAAACAGCGCTGCTGTGTGCCTGAGGTATCTCTAAGCCGCACCACCCGGCGGGAGATCTGCACTATCTGCCAGGGCATCCACCCTACCCTCAGGCTGACGCCAGTGCCCACCAGACCAACGACGCAGGTCATCTAGAATCATGTACAGGCAGGGCACCAGTAACAGGGTAATCACAGTGGCGAAGACAATACCAAAGGCCAGTGACACCGCCATGGGCAGAATCTCCTGAGCCTGGGCGCTGCGCTCCAGCAGCATGGGAGCGAGGCCAAAAAACGTGGTCAAGGAAGTCAGCAGAATCGCCCGAAAACGTCGAGTCCCGGCTTCCATTACCGCATTGATTGTTGACTCACCTTTTGCCACCAATTTGTTCACGTAATCGACGAGAATCAGGCTGTCGTTGACCACTACCCCGCTTAGGGCAATCACACCCATCATGGACATCATGCTCATGGGCAGGCCCAGCAACCAGTGCCCCACCACCGCGCCAATGATCCCGAAGGGAATGACACCCATAATAATCAATGGCTGCAAGTACGATCGCGTGGGAATGGCCAGCAAGGCGTAGATGCCCAGGATAGCCAGAGAGAAACCGACAATCATGCTTTTCACCGCGGCGGCTTCCTCACTTGCCAGCCCGGAGATGGCATAGGACAGCCCGGGATATTTTTTGATCAGCTCGGGAAGCACTTCGTTTTCGATATTATCCATCACACGTCTTGGCTCGGTGCGTGATTTATCCACCTCGGCAGTCACTTCTGCTGCGCGCTGGAAATTGATACGGGTCGCCTTCAGCAAGCCCTGTCGCGTGTCGACGCTGGCCACCGAGGCGATAGGCACTTCATCGCCCTGAGGCGTGCGAATATACATGTCGTTCAGGCTGCCCACGCTTTCGCGATCGGCCAGCGGGTATCTCACCATGACCTTGATTTCGTCAAAGCCACGCTGAATACGCTGCGCCTCGGCACCATAAAATGCGTGCCGCACCTGATTACCCAGGTCGAACCGGGTCAGGCCCAGTGACTCGGCCTCGGGCAATATGTCCAGATGGAACTCGTCTGCGGTATCGCTGGCGCCATTACGAATATCGTATAGGCCATCATAGTGATGCATGATTTCCTGCAACTCGCTGGACGCGGCCCGCAACACGTCGAAGTTATTGTGCTTGAGATCAAACGCAATGGCCGGCCCAAACTTGGGGCCATCGGCATTGTTAATGGAGACGATTTCGGCGCTATGAATTGTTCCCAAAGCCTCTCGCCAGCGCCGCGATATCTCGGTGGTGGCAATACCCCGTTGATCCTCCTTGGTAAGTTCAACAGTAATCATGCCGTTGATACGCTCAAAACCATACGCGCCGACATGTTTGACCAGCGGGTCGTCAGCACCCGATTCGCGCTGATAATCGGCCTGCACCTCGAACAAGGTGGCAACCATTTTTTTAACCGCTTCCAGGGTGCGCTCTTCCGGCGTGCCCTGAACCATACGGATTTCGGCCTGGATGAACTCGCCGGGCACATCAGGAGCGACAATCGTACGCACAACGCCACCCAACAGCAGGCCACCACTGAGAATCAACACCGACAAAAAGACCGCCAGCGTCAGATAGCGGTTGCGCACACAGCGTTTCACAAACGGGATGTAGCGATAGTCCACGAAGTAGCGCAGCACATCATTGGCGCCTTCCTGCACATGATCAATTTTCAGCAGAAACTTATTGCGCGTGGGCTTGGTGTGGGCAAGGTGAGCGGGCAAAATCCATTTCGATTCCACCAGAGAAAACACCAGGCACAAAATAACGACCCAGCCGCAAGCCTCGGGAAACGCCGATATCGGGCCCTCAATAAACAACGTGGGGGAAAACGCAACGATAGTCGTCAAAACACCAAATGTTGCAGGGGTACTGACGCGGTAAACCCCGTTAACCACATTGCTGACGCTGTGGCCTTTCTTTTCCACTTCGCTATAGGCGCTTTCGCCCATAATGATTGCATCGTCCACCACGATACCCAAAACCAGAATAAAACCAAAAATGCTGATCATATTGAGGCTGGCATCGATGTAGGGCGTGTTGATAATCGCCATGGCACCCAGGAAGCACACCGGAATTCCCAGCATTACCCAGAAGGCGAGCTTTATCTCCAGAAAGAGCGCAAGAATAATAAACACCAGTAGAGCGCCCATAGCGAGGTTGCGCATCATCATGCCCAGGCGATCATTCAGGTAATAGGTGAGGTCCAGCCAAACGTCGAGATCGATGCCTTCCGCCACCGAAGCGCGTTTTTCTTCGACATAGGCCTTGGCTGCATCCGCAGTCTCCACCACATCCTGGTCACCCGAGGCGTAAACATTGATACCCAGGGAGTACTTGGCGTCGAAGGAGGCAAAACCACTACCGTCAACGAAGCCATCATTCACACTAGCAATGTCTGAAAGTAACAAGCGCGTGCCGTCAGGAAAGGTGCGCAGCACAATGGATTCAAAATCCTGCTGGACATAGGCCTGTCCAACTGTACGCAGCATAATATCGCCGGAATCTGCGCGAACTGAGCCGCCCGGAAGGTCTAGCGAAGATGATGCTATACGTTGAGCCACCTCCTCCAGCGTCAGGTGATACTCTCGCAAACGCGCCTCAGGAACCTCTATAGCAATCTCAAACTCGCGGGCGCCCACCACCTCTGCTGCAGAAATCTTCGGGTTAGCGACCAATTCCCGACGCATCTCGTCGGCCAGAGATTTCATCGATCGCTCGTCCAGTGCGCCGGACACTTGTATGGATAAGGCGGGGAAGCGTAACTCGGGCTGGGTGACAATGGCCTTCTCTACACCATCGGGAAAGTGTTGAATGCCGTCTATCCGGTTACGGATATCATCCGTGAGCTTACCCAGGTCTACTCCGGCAAGGGGCTCCACCATAATGCGGGCATGTGATTCAAAGGCATCTGACTCCACGCGCTCAATGCCATCCACGTCCTTGATGGCCTCTTCGATACGCATTACAACGCCCTTCTCCACTTCTTCGGGCGCTGCACCAGGATAGGCTACGGTAACAAATACAATTTCAATATCGAGACTGGGAAAAATAGCGCGCTGAATAGTGAACGCCGACCCCAGGCCAACGATCATGATAAAAGCCATCAACAGATTGGCGGCAACGGGGTTATGCGCAAACCAGGCAATAATGCCCTTGTGCTCTTGCTCACTCACTTGATATCAGCCGGAGAAACGGGTTCAAAGCTGCTGGTAGGCACACTGGAAAGCACCGATACATCGGCGCCATTAAGACTGACGTCAACATTGGTCAGCGAGACCCTGTCACCATCTTCAAGGCCTGCCTCAACATAAACCACTTCGCCGCCTACCCGCAGTACCGCAACCTCACGGTTGCGCAGGCGATCATCGGAATCAATCACCCAGAGGTTATTTCCCGCGCGCAGCACATGGCGAGGCAGGGTAACCAGGTCTGCCAGTGACTTGCCCTCTATACGGGCATTCACGAAAGTGCCAATACGCAGAGGTTGTGAGGCATTTTTGCCCTTGTCGCTCAAACCATAAGGGTCTTCGACTCGCGCTACAGCAAACAATACCCGGGAACGCTCATCAAAGACGCCCTCGGTTCGATGCAAATTCGCAGGCCAGTGTCTGATCTGGCCTGCTACTTCGGTATACAAGTCAATGGCCACCGGCTCGCTATAACCGCTTAGCCCAGGGAGATCGAGATATTCCAACCTGCTCTGGGGCAGAGGCAGCCTGACCTCGGCAAAGTCCACAGAAACAACTTCTGCCAGCTGGCTACCCATGGCGACAAACTGCCCAAGATCAATGTGCTTGTGACGTATCAATGCCGGGTAAGGCGACCTTATTATGGTGCGCTCCAGATTATCGCGAGCGGTATCAAGATCCGCCCGTGCCGCCAGTAACTGTGCCTCGGCTTGCTCCAGCTGTGGCTTGCGCAGGTACAGATCTCTGGCCTCATCGCTGCGCTGACTGCCTGCCGGAAGCTTCTTCCACTCACGCAAGGCCACCTCAGCACGCCCGCGCTCCTGAGCGAGATTGCTTTCCGCCGACTCCACGGCAGCTTGCGCTCGCAAGAGATTGGTCTGGTAGTCTCGAGGATCAATGCGCAATAGCACGTCGCCCACATTGACAAAGCCACCCACATTAAACGCTTCAGACACTTCCGTAACGCGCCCCTTAACCTCCGACTGAATCACTGTCGATTGCAGCGGTGTGACGGTGCCCTGAGCGTGCACAGGAATCCTGATGGTCTTTTTAGACACTACCGCAACATCCACTGTTATCAGTTGAACCTCTGGCTCCTCGATCGCTGTGGACGGCCGATTAAGGTAAAGCGCCCAGGTAGCCAGCGACGCTGCCGCAAGGAGTGCTAAGGAGATAAGAAACTGAGATTTTTTGAGTGCCAAAATGCCTACCGCAGGAGCCCGTCGTCTTAAAAAACATTATGTCCGGCCTGTGTGGGCTATCAGCAGTTCGCCGGAGGCGTCTTTATACCACAGCACGGTGTTAGAGAAGTGTGAAAAATTTTTTAGAAAAGACTTAATCGCGACTGAAAAATTCCTATCAAACACAGAAAATTTCAGGGATGCGGCACAATTTACATTGACCGCCATTCCGTCCAGGCAGACCATCTCATGTCTTCATCACGACTCGACTACCATGAATAGTTCAAGCGCACCTGACGGCCCCGAGGTTCACGTAAATCTTAACGTGAGAGGAATGCCCCGCTCTGCCACCGTAGCGATCAACGAGCGCTGCAACGAACTACTGGCAAGCGGACGCGAGATTTTCAAGCTCGGGCTAGGACAATCTCCGTTTCCAGTACCTGACTTTGTAGTGGATGAGCTCAAGGTCAATGCGCATCAGAAAGACTATCTTCCGGTTAGCGGCTTGCTGGCGCTTCGAGATTCCGTTGCCAGCTATCACCAAAACCGCGACGGAATTCCTGTGAGCGCCGAAGATGTACTGATTGGGCCAGGCAGCAAGGAGTTGATGTTTCTTCTACAACTGGTCTACTACGGCGAGGTCGTAATACCAACACCTGCATGGGTGAGCTACGCGCCACAGGCCAGAATCATTGGGCGCCATGTAAAAATGCTGCGCAGTCACCGCGCTGGCAAGTGGCAATTGACCCCAGAGCTACTGGACCAGCATTGCGCCAAAGATCCTGGTAAACCGCGCGTCATCATCCTGAACTACCCCTGCAACCCCACGGGTCGCACCTATACCAACGAAAGTCTGCGAGACATTGCCGACATCGCCCGGAAATACAAGCTGATCCTGCTCAGTGATGAAATTTACGGAGAAACTCATCACCTTGGCGAACATGTCAGCATTTCCCGCTGGTATCCGGAAGGCACCATAATCAGTTCTGGGCTTTCGAAGTGGTGTGGCGCAGGCGGCTGGCGATTGGGAACCTTCACTTTTCCCAAGCAGCTTCGCTGGTTGCTCGAAAGCATGGCCAGTGTTGCCAGCGAGACGTATACAAGTACCTCAGCGCCCATTCAATACGCCGCGGTAACAGCTTTTAACGGCGGCGGCGACATGGACAACTACCTACGACAATGTCGTAGAGTGCTGAGCGCATTGGGCCAATGGGTAGCCTCACAACTCAATGCAAGCGGTATCGAAACGCTTGCTCCCGAGGGTGGCTTTTACCTGCTCCCAGATTTTACTGCCCTTGCGCCGCAGATGCGCGCCAGAAACATCAATACCAGCGCCCAGCTATGTGAAAGATTACTGGAGGATACTGGTGTTGCGATACTGCCCGGAGCAGATTTCGGCTGTGAGCCCGACGAGCTGATTGCACGCCTCGCCTACGTTGACTTTGATGGTGCTGGAATTCTCAAAGCGGTGGAAGGCCTACCAGACACCACAACGCTGGACGAAGCGTTCCTCGACATGCATTGCCCCAACGTCACTACGGCGACTCGTCGTTTGTGTAGCTGGGCCCAGCAAGGCGCAGCATAGGAATATTGCCGTGACAGCCTTCGAGAAGCCTTGCACTAGCCTCTTTCACAAGCCTATTCATCGACCTTGAACAACGAAGTTGCAATTGATTCAGCGCTTGAGGAGATCGAGCAGCATACTGCAACCAGCCTAGCGCTGTGTGACACGCCTACCCGCTCGGGCGAGCCCACAGTAAGCAGGTATTGGTTCCCGCCTGCAAAAACATTTATCTATCACACCGTTTCCGCCATTGAGGATGCAAACCACAAAACCCTGGATGATGTCGCACAGGTGTTTTTCAATGCCAACCAACTGAAGTCGCAGCCCTGGTATCCCGCGTTTCTGGACGGTTGGTCCGAACCTCTGGACGCACCCACACCTTCCTATGTCATGAGCGCCGCCCGCGGGCAGGCCAGTTTTGACTTTGGCTTGCGCAAGCCCCGCTACTATAACCAGCTCGTCGTATCGTTCAGCCCAGATGAAGACACCCGGGGGATCGCTCTGCGCTCAATAACAGGGCTGCCTCAGCGTCGAGATCAGGTTAAGGCCTACACGCTGTCACCAACGGTGGATTTGTTGCGCCTGCGAGATGGAAGACTCGAATGGCACCATATTGTCACTGTGGCCGGCCCGGCCCTACTGCCACCTGGCGCAGACCGCTTGTTGATGAACACGCTGAGGCGACTTCGTCTGGACCACGCCGAGCGTAATACCTACCTCGATGAGGCCAGACGATTGGCAGCCATAGAGCCCGAAGAGTGGGCGCATTTGAGAGCGCAGATTAACGATTAATCGAACAGGAAAAAAATGAGCTACTTTTCCTGCTTCTGACGGTGCAGAAACGTCCCTGTTCATCTACACTTACCGCCGCATTCACTTAAGGATAAGAATATGGCGAAGGTACAAACCAAAGATCATGAAATGGTATCCATCTACCCTTTTAACGAGGAAGAGACGGAAACCCTGATGAACACTGCGGTTGAGGCAGTTCTGATGTGGTCAACCAAAGACGGCTGGCCAGTGGGCGTGACCCATGCCTTCGTCTGGCATGACGGCAAAATCTGGCTGACCTTTACCGCACAGCGTCACCGCGCCGCCGCAATTCGTCGCGACAACAGAGTGTCAGTCAATGTCAGCAGTGCAAGCTATCCTGATGGCACAGACGATGCTGCCCCTACCGGTGCTATCACCTTCAAGGGCCGCGGAGAATTCTTCGAGGATGACGAGACCAAGACCTGGCTCTACACCGCGCTGTCGCAGAAACTCAACCCGGGCAATCCCGAGGGCGAAGCGGCATTCTACAGCCTGCTGGACTCACCGCTGCGCATCGTACTGGCGGTGACGCCCGAGAAGCGCATCATGTATAACGCAGGCCTTGCCGAGCGGCATATGGCGGGTACGGTGGACGACACCGAACTGGGTGAAAGGCTGGCTAGCGATACTGCCCGCATAGACCGAGAGCGTAAAACCCGCGCTATCGACTGAACGACTGGTAACCAGCTGCCTACACCTCGGGCAGCTGGTGACCTCCCTCCACATACGCTTTCATCATTTCCAGCGCCCTCGCGTCACTGGTAATCAGCGCCCCAAACAGATCGCTTTCTTCATCCAGCCCATCCTGTAGCGGCCGACCATAACCCGACCTCATCACTCGCTTTATATGAGCCAGCGCAGCCGGTGGCTTGTCGAGGAATTCGCTGGCAATTTCCCTGGCAGCTTCCACCACGTCACCCTCAATAAAATGATGCACTAGCCCCTGCTCAGCAGACTCCTGCGGGGTGAAGGTTCTGCCACGAAGTACCCACTCCAGCGCGCGTGCAGTACCCACAGCACGTGCCAACCGCACAGTGCCCCCGGCGCCGGGCAGAATGCCTACCAGAATCTCCATCTGCCCGATCCGATAATCACCGGCGCCCGCCAGACGAATGTCGCAGCACAAGGCCAACTCACAGCCCCCACCACCACAGGTTCCATTGATTGCCGCAATCGTAGGTTTGGGGAAATTATCGATACGCTCCCAGACACCGCGCAGAGGCGCGCGGGACATTCTTGGTGCAGGCAGCCCTTTCGCCTCGTGCTCCTGCAGGCCCTGTGACATTTCCAGAATTTCTTCCACCGAGTAATGCCGTATAAAAACATCGGGTAAACCACCCGTGAATATCACAGCCCGAACCGAATCATCGACCTCTATTTCATCCAGCAACTCGGCCAGGGTCATCAGCATTGCTGAGCTTAGAAAACCCTTGGGAGGATTATTGAAGGTGATAGTGGCTATGCCAGCATCTACAGCCAGAGCAACGTTATTCATTATCAAGTATTCCTTTGAGTAAGCGACATAACCGGTGGCACATCTGTGTTCAGAGTGTAGTTCACGAAGCCTAGGCGGCAAATGTTTTCAGTAAAGGTAGATCGGCGAAGGATAACCGCTATGTGAAAGTTGAGGTTTGTGCATTTAAGACACCGGGAGTACACTCAGACGATTCTGAATTCAGAGGACTGGTACTTCCCAGCCGGGTGAACGTGATGCAAATTGTATTGGTGTTGCTACTCCTGATTATCGCTGCAGCGGCGTTCCTGACGCTTAGAAAGCCAGCACAAAAATCGTCGACTCCAAAGGCAAGGCCCGTAAGCACCCCTGCGGCCCCTCCCTACTCCTCTGTCTCCATAATGTTGCCTAAAAACTGTTGCTCAGCGGCTCAAACTCTGGAGGGAACACGATTTCTGCACAAAGAATCGCCACAGTTACCTCTGGCCAATTGCACCACCACTCCCTGCAAGTGTGGCTTCATCAGGCACGAGGATCGCCGTCATGAAGAAGAAGATAGACGTGCAATCCATGGATTGAGAGCGCAAATGTATGCACTCAATACCGGCGATGAGCGAAGAGTCCGTCGGGGCAGACGGTCCTACGACCTGGTCATGGCCTGAGCGCACAGAACCTCTCCATTCCGAAGCAAAACCCGCCAGCAGGATTCCACCGCGGGAAACTGTCAAGCGGGAAGCAATAATCCCTTGGCTTCCGTCAAATGACATATACTATTTGCTCTAGCTATTAAACAAAGTCGCTAACAGCGGCTACAATGCAGAGATCAGCAAAGGAGAATGTGATGGCAACAATCGATCTCAGCTACATCAGGAACCTGTTCGGCGACAATTTTAAAACAGAAGGTGACGAAGAGGCTTTTCGTGAACTCATGGTCATGGTGCTGGCCCGGGCGACAGACGCCGACTGTTACACGCACCCGGCAGAGGTTGAAGCGGTCCAGCGTGTTATCAAGGAGCACCTTGATGAGGATATCTCCGAAGATGATATCCATAGTGTCGCCACCACGGACCTCTACCAGTCTGCGCCGCTTGAGAAATACATCTCCCGTCTAGCTCCCAAGCTGTCCATAGAACAGCGCAAAAACATCGTCCACGGCCTTATGGAAGTGCTGGTATCTGACGGGCAGGTAGCCGCGTCAGAGATTGAATACTTCAATGGCGTTGTTATGGCGCTTCGACTGACCTACGCAGAAGTCGTTGGTTTGTGCTAGAAAACTGCGCGGCTCAGCCTGGCTGTGCCGCGTTCTCTGTCTCCTCCAGCTCCATCGCCTTATCACCGTGGCTTCGATCGTAAAACAACCAGGCCAGCGCTGGTAGCAGGAACAGTGCACCGATCATATTCCAGAAAAACATGAAGGTAAGCATCAGCCCCATATCTGCCTGAAACTTGATGGGCGAGAATATCCACGTACCCACCCCGATAGCCAGGGTGACACCAGTAAACGCAACAGCGCTACCGCTGGACATAAGGGCCAACAGGTAAGCGCGGCGCAAGGTGTCACCGCGGCGTCTATTGGCCTCCAACGCAGTGTAGATATAAATCCCGTAGTCGACCCCGATACCAACACCCAGTGCAATCACCGGCAAGGTGGCAACTTTGACCCCAATACCGAGGCCTGCCATCAGCGCCTGACCCAGTGCAGAGGTCAACATCAGAGGCAAAATAATACACAGCGTTACACGCACAGACCTGAACGTGATCAGGCATAGCAGAATAACCACGCCGTAAACCCACAGCAGCATTTTCGTCTGCGCTTGCTCGATAACAATGTTGGTCGCCGCCTCGATACCTGCGTTACCAGCCGCAAGCTTGAGGTCAACCGCATCAGTGGGAAAGTCCTCTTCGAACTCTACAACGGCATCGACCACGCCGGTCAGCGTGTCGGCCTTGTGATCATCGAGGAAAAAGATCACCGGTGCCATGGAGCAATCGGTATTACGCAGGCCGCTTGGTGCACGACTCAGGGAATTATTGAGGATCAACTGGTTGCGGCTAATGTCATTCCACTTCGGGTTACCCTCGTTCATTCCCATGATGACCAGTTTGGATACATCGGCCAGAGATGCCGAAGACTGCACCCCCGCAACCGAACCCATGTAGCCCTGGAAGTAATTGATCGCGTCGATAAAGGCGTAGCTGCCGCACTGCTGCTCACCGGTCTGCGCCATCACCACCAACACATCGGTGCTGGTTGAGTAGTTATTCGTAAGGAATGCATTGTCGAGGTTATAGCGCGAATCGGCGCGTAGCTCGGGGGCACCTGCGTCGAGGTCGCCGATTTTCTGAAACTGGCCGCCATATACACCAAAGCCAAACAACACAGCCGAAATCAGCAAAATGGAAACTGCAGAGCGCCTCTTCGTGACACCGGAAACAAACTGCCAAAGCGGCTGCGGCTTGGCATCCCTCTCCTGACGGTGCTTGGCACCACCCGGGCTGATACCGGTCAGTGACAATACCAAGGGTAACAAAATCAGGTTGGTTGCGATCAACACTGCGATACCGGTGCTGGCTACAATAGCCAACTCCTGGATCACGGGTATATCGATAACACTGAGGGTAAAGAATCCCACGCCGTCACTGACCAGCGCGATAAAACCCGGCTTGGATATCTTGATAAAGGTAAGCTGAGCCGCCTCATCGCGCGGTGCACCCTGCGCGGCATAAAGGCCAAAGCGATTAATTATCTGGGATGCGTGACTGATACCTACGGCAAACACCAGGAAAGGTACCAGCATGGAATAAGGGTCCAGGCCCATTCCCAGCGTACGCAGCAGTCCAAGCTGCCACACCACGGCGATCACAGAGCAAAACAGAGCGCCAGCCATCAGCCGCAGGCAGCGGGCATAAACATAAAGCAGCACCGCCGTAATCACCAGGGCGATAAGGAAGAACACACCAACCAGAGTAGCGCCGTCAATCAGGTCACCGACCAGCT
Organism: Halieaceae bacterium; assembly: GCA_039964455.1. Lineage (GTDB taxonomy): Bacteria > Pseudomonadota > Gammaproteobacteria > Pseudomonadales > Halieaceae > CALJFL01. The sequence goes on from JBDVXK010000024.1 coordinate 243,060, forward strand.
TGGCAAAACCGGTGATGTGAATCTTGATGGTGTCGTTCTGGTACTTGTCGCGAATCAGGGTCTCCAGGTCAGCAGACAAGGTCTGATAATCCAGTCGCTCGCCAGTATCAGGGTCTGACTCGGTCAACTGCGCCAGAATCACTGCCGATTTGAAATTGTTTGCGACCAGTCGGCCGACCTGGCCCGACTTCAACACGTTTTCCCGCAGCTTCTCTACCGCTCGTGGCGTATCGTCATAATCATCTGGCACCACAGCGCCACCGACAAAACCTTCCTCGGTCACTTCCTGCCAGCGAACAGAGGGCGTCCACAGGGACTGCAATGCCGACCTGTCCACGCCCTTGATGTAAAACACCTCGTCGGTAATTTCACGCAGCAGGCTTTGAAATTCCGGGGTAAAGATATCGCCCTCGGTGGTCTCGATGATAATCCGTACCGAATTACCCAGGCCCTTCAGGTCATCGCGATTCTCCAGATAGTTCACAATGAAAGGGTGAGAAACGGGAATCATCTTCTCGAAACTGGCGTCCGGGCGCAGCATCGACGTCTGCCAAGCGAACAGCAGCGTCAAGGCGCCAAACAACAGCAGCAGCGGTAACCGAATCTTGATCAGTTGCTGCGCTAACCACGGGCGTAGGCGACCGTCTTCGGGGTCGAGATTGCTTCTCAGGTCACTCACGGCTGAACTCCTTCAGGTTTTCCAGCAAGACACCCGAGGAGCCCGCCAGCAGGAGTTGATCTCCCGCAACAGTTATCGCCGACAAAGCCGCGCGACTGGGGTGGGTAAATTCAGTAAAAGTCTCACCCTGGTCGGTACTGAGCACAATTCTGCCGCCCGTACCCACCAGATAGATGCCCTGATCAGTCACCACACCGTTATAGAGGCTGCCTGTTCCCGACATGGGCACATTCGCCCAGCTCTCGCCTCCATCAACCGATCTGAAAACATTCCCCCGCAAGCCCACAGCGAGCACCGCCTTGGGGCCAGCCACAAGGGAAAACAAACTGCCATCGTAGACATCTTCGGTGCGAGTCCACGTTTTGCCCTTGTCGTCAGAATAGAATAATAATCCGGCTTCTCCGCTTACGTGCACCCGCCCTGAGGCATCCTCGGTGATGCTATACAGGTGATAGCGGTAACTGTTGTCGATGCTGTCAATCGCCAGCTTCCAGGTATCCCCGCCATCCTCTGTTCGGTAGAGCATGTTATAGGCACCAACCACGATGCCGATTGAGTCATCGACAAAGTGTACGTCCAGCAAGGGATCTGCCGGTCCGGTCTCAACAGCCACTTCCGCGTCATCAAGCGCAAATACTGCATCTTCAAGCGCGTAACCGGCATCTTCTATCGCCATCTCATCAGGCTCTTCCTGACCTTCGAGCGCCGCCATCTCCGCTTCCAGACGCTGGATATTCACCTTGGCCCACGCCAGAAATTGATTGTTGGCCTCGATGCCGTCGAACACCTTCTCCCAGGATTCACCTGAATCATTGCTGCGCAGAATAGTCCCGCCATGCCCCACAACCCAGCCATCACCGGAGTCAGTGAAGGTAATGGCAGTAAGAGTGGCACTGACTGGCACCTTGGCCTGCTGCCAGGTCTTGCCGTTATCGTCACTGTAGGCAATAAGCCCTCGCTCACCCACCGTGAACAGGCGATCGTCCCGCCAGGCCATCTCGGCCAACTGGTAGCCTGCTGGATCTCTGGCATCCACCGCCTCGCGAATGGCAAATTCAGCGAAGGCACCGCTGGGAACCAGCAGTGTCGTCAGGTAAAAGCAACAGGCCAAAACCCGCTGTCTGTATCTTATTATTTGCAAGGGCTATTCGGACCAGGTTCCGCCATGACTGAAAGCCTTCATGGCAGGCGCCGTCATCCGCCTCAATTAGTTGAGAAAGTTTGTATCTACTGCAATTCAGTATACACAACAAATCGAAAGGCGACCCAGTGACACGGATCAATTTTGCGGCAGTGGCGCAGGCGTGCACAAGCCTCTACTATAGCCCCCTGCCGATCTGAGGTTCACAAGTGACTACAGCCAGAACACCCTCGGAACAACTGACGATTTACTCCGGCCTTCGAGACGAAGAACGCGCGCGGGTAGATGCCCTCGCCACGCAAAAAAGTCTGCAGGCACATGCCTACCTTATTCATCAGCACAGTGAAGCCAACTGCATTTATATGCTGGAAGAGGGTGTACTAATAATGGAACGCTCCTCCGCCTCTGGGCGGCGTCAGGTAATGGCATTTATTTACCCGGGCAACTTTATCGGTATCGCCCAGAACGAGTACTACGAATTTTCAGTGAAAGCGCTCACTGACGCCAGGCTGCAGGAAATCCCGGCCAAAGCCTTTATTACCCTGCAGGATGAGATGCCAGCCCTGAAGGAGAACGTCAGGCGCATTGGCGGCAACATACTCGCCCACACCCTGGACCAGGTGTTCGCTTTGGGGCAGAAGAAGGCACACGAACGAATCTGCTTCCTGCTGCAGCAATTACAGGACCGCAAGAGTAGTAATCCCGCAGGCATGATTGACCTTGTGATGACGCGTCAGGACATAGCCGATTATCTGGGGCTGACCATCGAAACCGTGAGCCGCGCTTTCAGCAAGCTAAAGCGCGAGGGCATTATCAACATCCACTCTGCGCACACCGTCGAAATTCTGCGACCGGATGAGGTTCGCGAAATGGCGCTGTCAGACTAAACATGGCTCAGTTAGTCCCTCGTAGTAACCAGCGCAGATAATCCGGCGATGCGCTTGCAGCTGCCTGCCTTCAAGATACAATGATATACCTTTATAACATTTGAGCCGGGTCTACTCCCCATGACAGCACCACACCGCGATTCGCTGCGCGCAAGCCTTAACCAAGCCGGTGAGCCTCTGCGAGTGCCGGGAATCTATGACGGACTGTCTGCGCTACTGGCGGAGCAGGCCGGGTTCCAGGCCGCCTTCCTGTCCGGCGCCTGTCTCTCATTTGCCCGCTTCGGCCGGCCTGATGTGGGACTGGTTACCGCCAGCGAAGTAACATCGACGGTTGCAATACTGCGTGATCGGGTGAGCCTGCCGCTCATTGTTGATATCGATACCGGATTCGGGAACGCACTCAATGTCCAGCGCACCGTGCGAGACCTGGAACGCGCCGGCGCAAGCGCCCTGCAAATGGAGGATCAGGTTGCGCCAAAACGCTGTGGCCACATGGCCGGCAAGGCTGTTGTGTCACGAGATGAGATGGTCGGTAAAATCAAAGCAGCGCTGGACGCCCGCGAAGATGAAGCCACCATGATCATTGCCCGCACCGACGCATTGGCCGTAAATGGCTTTGACGACGCACTGGATAGGGCTGAACACTATGTACAGGCCGGTGCCGATGCACTGTTCATCGAGGCACCCCAGAATCTGGAACAGATGCAAGCCATAGGCAGCCAGTTTGGAGCCAGGATACCCCTTGTTCATAACCTGGTTGAGGGCGGTAACAGCCCGGTTGCAGACGCCGCCGCCCTGGCTGAACTTAACTACCGTATCGCCCTGTACCCCGCGGCCCTGCTGAACATCACGACACCGGTGGCCGAGACTGTGTTGAAGACCATTGCCGACACCGGCAGCACCGACAGTCTGCGAGGCCAAATGTACGACCTGTTTGACCTGAACAAGCTGCTGGGCGCGGAGCAGTTGCTTGCCACAGGCGCCGAATTTGGCAGCGAGGATTAAGGTGGTGCGAACCTTAGTGCGCTGGCTGCTGATTGCCATAGCCACAATCCTGTTGTTGACCTGTCTCGCACTGTTGTTTTTATGGTGGAGCAACCGTGATCTGCCAGTAGCAGAGCTAGAGCAGCGCTACGGGGGCGACAATCTGCTCACCGCGGTTATCGAGGGTGTTCCCCTGCGCTATAAAATTGAGGGGCAAGGCCCGCCGCTGCTGCTGCTCCACTCTCACTTCTACACAATGCGGATGTGGCAACCCTGGGTCGATGAACTCGCCGATGATTTCACCCTGATTCGCTATGACCTGACCAGCCACGGACTTACCGGACCCGACCCCACCGGCGACTACAGTCGGCGTCGGGGGATCGCTCTGGCTACGGGCCTGCTGGATCATCTTGGCCTTGATAAAGTTAGCGTTGCTGGCTCATCCACTGGTGGTGCCCTCGCCTGGTACCTGGCCGCTCACGCACCAGAACGGGTAGACAAACTCATTCTTATAAACGCACCCGGTATGCCACGGGTCACCAATAAATACATGGAGCGAGAACTCCCTGACTGGGGCGGCTATGTGCTGTATCTACTACCCGAATCATTGTTCAAGCCATTTCTGCAGGCGCCGGTCGCCAACAAGTCATTGATTACCGACGAGATGGTGCATGAGTTTCACCAGATGTATCGTCGAGAGGGAAATCGCATGGCCGAGTTTCAACGGCTGCTGGCCTGGGAAAAAGGGGATATTACTCCCGACCTCGCCAGGATAACGGCACCCACATTGATAATGTGGGGCGAAGACAACCCGCAACTGCCGGTAGAACATGTAGCCCAGTACAAGCAGTCATTGGTAAACGCCAGGCGAGTCGATACACAAATCTATGCCGGCATCGGACACGTGATTCCGCTAGAAACACCGCTGCAGTCTGCAAGAGATGCCCGCACATTCCTGAGGTCTGCTGATAGTGAGTAACGCTTTTTGCAAGTTCGCCGCTACCTTCTTTGTAGCTACCGCACTGATTGCATGCTCAAAGGACGTGGAACTGCCACCCGCCACACCCTTGTCTGCAAGCCCGGAAGCTATCTCCGCGCTGTACGGTGCAACACCCGGACCTCACGCTATATCTCAGCAGCTGGACATAATACTGACCCCCGAGGGTGAGCGAGAGCTGTCCATCGACCTCTACTTCCCTGAGCAAGGCGAGAACTTCCCACTATTACTGTTTTCACACGGTAACTGGTCAGACAAGAATAGTTACGACCGGCTAATAGAGCACTGGGTCAGTCATGGTTATGTCGTTATCGCCACTAATCACCTGGATTGCTGCGGCGCAGTCAGTGGAATCTTCAACAGCCTGCGCTATGGCCAGTTTGGCCTGATCGAGGCACGGGTAGAAGACCTGCAACGGTTGATTGCCTCAATACCAGAATTGGAGAATCGATTAGAACAATTTCGCGGCAAAGCCGATATGCAACGGATTGCCGTGACCGGTCACTCCTTCGGCGCATTCAGCGCCCAGCAATTGGGAGGTGCCGGCACCTTCGACCCCGACCGGGAGTCCTATGTTTTTTTCGAGGAGCCCCGAATCAAGGCGGTCGTCGCGCTGTCACCGCCCGGGCCAATGTTTGACACGATTACCGAGCAAAGCTGGCAGAAATTATCCGCCCCTACTCTGGTGACAACCGGCACATGGGACATACAGCCAAGCTTCTGGCCGGACTGGCGTATGCACCTGATGTCCTATGAAAGCGCGATCCCGGGCGATAAGTATGCGTTGGTTGTCGAGGGCGCCGATCATTTTCTGGGCAACCTGATCTGTCGCACCGAGCGAGACGCCCAGCCTCAGGAAGATGCCCTGCAGATGATTCAAATCGCCAGCACCGCATTTCTGGACAGCTATCTCAAAGCGAGCCCAGCGGCGGCGGATCTAATCGCCAGTGACACATTGAATACAACGACTTCCGGCTTTGCCCGGTTGCAGCAGCGCTAGGGTTTCGGATGCCCGATGATATCAAAAATAGTGGGACTGGTCGCAAAATAGTGGGCCTGCACAGCATCGGAATTTTATGCTGCCTGCTGATCATGGGCGTTATCGTGGGCCTGGGTCCGTACAGTAGTCCGGCCATGTTCCTGCCAGACGCCGGTGTACTCTGGTACTACTGGAAGCTGCCGGAACCCACATTCTGGACCCGATTCTCAGCCTGGCTATTGTATGGGTTGCATCAGTTGTCGATCTGGGGACTGATCGCCTGGGCACAGTTAAAACGGCCGCAGTACAGCGGCAAACTGCACCCGGTGAATATTCTGGCACTGCTTGCCAATGGGCTATTCGTTGCGCTGCACATCTGGCAAACGAAGGTGTTTTACGATGGCCTGGCGCAGGATACGTCGGTATTGGCCTCGCAATTCTCGGTAATCTTCATGCTGGTGTTTATCCTGATTATGGAAAACAGCCGACGCGGTCTTTTCTTCGGTTATAAGGTCGACTTCTTCGATCGCTCAGGCGGCTTTATTCGCCGCTATCACGGCTACTACTTCTCCTGGGCGATCATCTACACCTTCTGGTTTCACCCCATTGAGGACAACCTGGGCCACTTGTTGGGCACATTCTATATTTTGCTATTGCTGTTTCAGGGCAGCCTGTTCTTTACCCGCTATCACCGCGATCGAGTGTGGACCCTTATGCTTGAGGTCTTTGTGCTTATTCACGGCGCCATGGTGGCCTATCTCACAATTCCCGGAGAGCATTGGAAAATGTTTCTGTTCGGCTTTCTCACCCTGTTCATCATTACCCAAATGCACGGAATAGGGCTTGGTAGAAAGGCAAGGACTGGCGTCGTATTGCTCTATGTAGCAGCGGTACTGGTGGCCTACCAGGGGCGTGAGATGGACGCACTGGAAGTATTTCGGATTCCAGCGGTGGAACTGGGATTTGCCTTTGTACTGGCAGGCATTGGGTGGCTATGCTGGCGCCTGGCCGCCCGCAGGGAACAGCGGGCAGCCTGAATTCAGGTCAAGCCTGTTTATCCTCAGACACCACGTTGAGTGGCTGTCGCAGCGGGGGCACCAGGGGTACGGTTTCCAACGCCCAGCGCAGATCGGGGTTGGTTTTGCGGGCCGGTGAGGGAATTGTGAAAACCTTTTCCTCCTTGAACGGCTCCATCGCCTTGCTGTCAATCTTCCAGCCTTTCTCTTCCACATGGGTTTTGCGCACCTTGCGCCACGCACCCATGAACTTGTCCTGTTCTACCGACACCTCAGCCTCCAGTGATTCCGGCAGGTAATAAGGTGACAGGGCTTCAACAATGGCCGCGTCTTCCTCAAACACCTTCAGTGTCCGTTTGACTGAGCCACCATCGAACATACCCAACTTAAAGAAATTCCGAACCTGCACAACAAAGGAGCGCGTGGTGTTCTCGTCGACCGGCGTATTGCAGTCGAATATGATCATTTCCATCCAGGAATTTACCTGTATATGCAGGCGCACTGTGTGTCCCGAGAGATAAAAGGCAGGATGCACATGCGTCTCGGCCTTGTCTTTGCGGGCGAATTTCATCAGCCCCATATTGCCTTCCATAGGCGGTGGGTACATCACGCAGGACGATGAGCCCGAATACTCGTCACGTTCCATCTTGGCAATGTGATTCTTGGCGGCCATCTCTTTATAGCCAAAGCCGGGGTGAACGAACGAGGTATGCGCAATATCAATGCCGTTTTCCACAACCCGGTTTACATCCGCATTCCAGGTAAACTCAGTGTAAACGGGGCGCCAGTTTTCCCGGTCATCGTATTCGGGAAAGGGTGGAATCGGATATCGCTCGTGTTCCTCGAGATCACCCATGAACACCCAGATCATGCCGTAGCGTTCGTGCGTGGGGTAGGCATCAATACGTGCCCGCTCGGGAATCTCTGCGTCCTCGCCTCGCGAGGGAATGAATTGCACTTTGCCCTCGGCGTCGAACTCCCAGCCATGATAAGGGCAGGCAACGCAGTCGCGATCTGTGGTCCAGCCATTGGACAGTGAGCCACCGCGGTGAATGCAGATATCGCTCAGGCAGTTAATCTTGCCGGACTTGTCCCGAAACAATACAAAGTTCTGGCCCAATAGCCGCGTTTTGACAGGCTTGTCTTTCACCTTGTCCGACCACTCGGCCACGTACCATAAATTTGTCAGCATTCTCCCCTCCCCGATTTCGTCTATTTGTTATATACGTATATCATTAAATCATGGATTGTTCATAATTTCTAAGTGGATTACCGCACGCCCCTGCGGATAAATCGCCTACAATAGAGAGTACTTATGTCGTTTCCTGTCACCCGTATTGTAGCCCCTGTGCTCGTAGTCGCTATCGGCGTAGGCCTTTACATGCTCCTGCACGCGACCAAACCCGAGCCGGAAAAAAGTACTGAGGGGCCCCGGACGCTAAGTGTCTATACAGAAATTGCGCGGGCCGATAGGGTCACTCTCAAGGTGAGCACCCAGGGCGACGTCAGGGCACGCACCGATGTCGATATCGTCGCCCAGGTTGGCGGCCGCATCGTTGCGGTCTCCCCGGAGTTCACCGAGGGGGGCAGAGTCGAACCAGGTGTTTCACTGGTCTCAATAGAGGATACCGATTATCAACTCAGCCTGCGTCAGGCAGAAGCCCGTGTGGCTGGGGCCAAAGTGGGTGTTGAGCAGGCATTGGCCGATGCCGACGTCGCCCGGCGGCAGCTACGCAACGACCCCACAGCATCTCCGCTAGCGCTCAAGAAACCGCAGGTAGCCGAAGCCAGGGCAACGCTGGCCGCCGCGGAAGCCGAACTGGAGCAGGCGAGGATCAATCTGAAGCGAACGGAAATCTCCTTACCCTTCGCTGGCCGCCTGGTAACAACGCGCGCCGATATAGGCCAGTTTCTAACGCCGGGCTCCATCCTGGGGCGAGCATTTGCCACCGACGTCGTGGAAATTCGCCTACCACTGAACAGCGGGCAACTGGCGTCGCTGGGCCTGCCTATTGGTTTTCGGGCGGAAGAAGGAAAAGGATTGCCTGTTAGATTCCAGGCCGAAGTGGCCGGCGAGCAGCAGCGCTGGCAGGGTAAACTGGTGAGGTTGGACGCGTCCATCGACCCGGACACTCGAATGCTGTTTGGCATCGCCGAGGTTCAGGATCCTTACGGCCAAGGTGTTGCCGAAAGTGGAATGCCTATGGCAGTAGGACTGTTCGTGGAGGCACATATCAGCGGCCGCGAAATACCCGAAGCGACGATTATCAGCATAGAGGCATTAAGAGCCGGCGACATGATTTATCTTATCGACGACGAGGGTGTACTGGAAATGCGGCGTGTCGATGTGGCACATAAAAATGACAAGGATGCGGTGATCACCGGCAATTTAAAACCCGGCGAACAGGTGGTCACCTCCGCTATTCGCAATCCGGTCAGTGGCATGGCGTTAGCGGCTATTCCTGCCGCCGCAGACAAGCAGAAGTGAATACTCTCTACCTGACTATTGGATGCATCCATGGATAGCCTGATCAGCTGGTGGGTCAGAAATCCGGTGGCTGCCAATCTGCTGATGGTTGGCATATTGCTGTCTGGCTATCTCGGTTTTAAGGCCATGGAGCGCGAGGCATTTCCCGAGTTCAGTGTTAAACAGGCCGAAATCAGCGTGGTATGGCCGGGAGCCGCTCCGCAGGAAGTGGAAGAGCAGATCATCGTTCGCATTGAGGAGGCCCTGAAAGATCTGGACGGAGTGAAGCGACTTCGATCAACCGCGTCTGAAGGTGTAGGCAATATTATTGTTTCGGCAAACTCCTATGTAGATATCAATGCTTTCGTCAACGACGTAAAAAACAGGGTGGACGCAGTCAATGCTCTACCCAGAGACATCGAGAACCCAAGGGTGAAGCGCGGTGATTTTCGTCGGGAGATGATACGGGTTGCCCTCTATGGCGATTTGAGCGAACGCGAGCTGACACGACTGGCAGAATCCCTGCGCGACGAGATCGCAGAACTGGACTACATCTCCATCGTCGAATTGGCAGGCACCCGCCGCGAAGAAGTCACCGTGGAACTGTCGGAAGCCTCTATGCGTCGCTATGGCTTGAGCTTCGATGAGGTGGCCAATGCCATTCGGGCAAGCTCAATCAATCTGTCCTCCGGGCAGGTTCGCACTGCAACCGGCGATGTTCGCCTGCGCGCCAGAAACCTGGCGGATACCGATCTTGATTTCGAAGAGATTATCATCAGACAAAGCGATGCCGGCGCTACCGTGACGGTAAAAGATGTTGCCAGGGTAATTGACGGTTACGAAGAGAATGAATTGCGCTCGCGAATTAATGGCAAAAGCGCTGTTTTACTTAAATTGATGACCAGCGAAAATATGCAGGTGGTCAAAGCGAGTGATGAAATTCGCACATGGATAGAGTCTACCAGGCCTCAACTACCCAGCGGTGTTGATATGGCCGTCTGGTTCGACACTGCTGACATCTACAAGAGTCGCATGGAAATTATCGGTGATTCCGCTTGGGTTGGTTTGATACTGGTGTTTTGCGTGCTGATCGTTTCGCTGCGGCCTACCGTGGCGCTGTGGGTGACGGCGGGCATTGCCGTCGCCTTCATAGGGACATTTTCGTTGCTACCCGTCTACGATGTCTCCCTGAATGTAATTTCCACCTTTGCATTCCTGCTGGTGCTGGGCATCGTGGTTGATGACGCCATAGTGGTGGGCGAAAGCATCCATAATCACACCCACCGAATGGGCGGCGGCAGCGAAGCCGCCATCGTCGGCGCAATGGCTGTAGCCAGACCGGTGGTCTTTGCCGTACTCACCACGATGATCGCTTTCGCACCCTGGTTGTTTCTGGATGTAGACGGCGGCCATATGACCGGCCAGTTCTCCGTGGTCATCACCGTAGCGCTGGTCATCTCACTGATCGAAGCTTTCCTGATTCTGCCCGCCCATTTGCGCCACTTACAGCACAGGGAAAATATTTCCGGCTGGCGACTCAAGCAAAAACGCATTGAGGAAAGTATTGTCAGCTTCGCCAATCAGCGCTACCGGCCCATCATCACCTGGGCTGCCGAGCGAAGAGTGCTTACTGCCAGTATTTTTCTAGCCGGATTTATCGTCAGCCTCGGGTTATTCAGTTCGGGCTGGGTGAAGTTCACCTTCTTCCCGGAGATACAGAGCGACGAGGTCTACATAAACGTTACCCTACCCAGCGGAACGCCCTACTCCCGCGCGCTCTCTGTGCTGGATACCATGCGCCGCGCACAGGATGAACTAACGCAAGAGGTAGCTGACAATGCCGCGAACATAGGCGGCAGTGGTGAACTCATTGAAGGTTGGTATACCCGCGCCACACGTACCTATGTCACTGCCATCATCAGCCTGGTACCCATCGAGAAGCGGGACCTGTCTGCCAAGGAAACCGCTCAACGCTTCACCGAATTGATGGGCGACATTCCCGACGCAGACGACATCAGTATTCGCTACACCTTCACCAACGACGGCGCTGCTATCACCTATGTACTGCGGCACAAGGATATGGATACCTTGCGCAGCGCCAGTGGCGATCTGCAGGAGAAGTTGCGGTCCTACGACAGCACCTACTTTGTGCGCGACAGCTTACGCGGAGAGACTGACGAAATTTTACTCAAGCTACTGCCCGGTAGTGAAAAGCTTGGCATCAACCTGGCGCAGGTTTCCAAGCAGGTACGCCAGGCGTATTACGGCGAAGAGGTGCAGCGACTACCAAGAGAAAACGGCGACGTGAAAGTCATGGTGCGCTACCCGAGAAACCTGCGGGAAAACCTGAGCAGCCTGGATAATTTCCGGGTGCGCACGGCAGATGGCCGCGAGGTACCACTATTATCCGTGGTGGCCATTGAACTGGGGAGCGGCGTTCAGCAGATCCAGCGCAGGGACGGCGAGCGCGTAGTACGCATCTCCACTGAGGCGCCTAAAGAGGCGGTCAGCGATATCACTATGGATCTTGTTGACAATTATATTCCCACGTTACAGGAGCGTTACCCGGAACTGGACATCCTCAAGGGCGGCCGTCAGGAGACAGAAGCCGAGTTTTTCAGCAAGATCACATCCCTATACGCCATCGCGTTCTTCGCGATGTATATGTTAATCGCAATCGCTTTTCACTCGTACTGGCTACCGCTGCTGATTATGACGGCCATACCCTACGGGTTTATGGGAGCGGTGTTCGGGCACTTCATCTTCGGCACCCCGATGGCAATGTTCTCCTACTTTGGTATCGGCGCAGCCGCAGGGGTAGTAGTCAACGACAACCTGGTACTGGTTGACTATATCGGTAAGCTCAGAAAACAGGGGAAAACTGCAGTGGAAGCCGTCATTGAAGCCGGCGTCCATCGCTTCCGCCCAATATTGCTGACAACCGTTACCACCTTTATTGGACTGGTGCCGATCATGGCCGAGCAATCTGTCAGTGCGCAGTTTCTAAAGCCCGCGGTGCTGTCGCTGGCCTTTGGTGTTTTATTCGCGCTGTTTGTAACCTTGCTGATGGTTCCTGCTCTCTATCTCATCGGTGTCGACTGCGCACTGATACTGACCAGATTGAAGTCCAGATTCTGGCCCTGGCATTCCAGCCAAGCAGAGAGCTGACCGGCAGCACGTTAGAAAATAATAGGAGGAAACGCATCATGCGCCGCAGAACATTACTGGGAGCAACCGCAGCGACCGCAATGGCAGCACTCTCACCCACTGCCTTTGGCGCCGCCCACAATAATACTAGCACCAATAAGTCCCGCAGCGTTGTGGTAATAGGCGCTGGTATTGTCGGTGCATCCATTGCCTGGCACTTAAGCAAAAGAGGCTGCGAGGTTACCGTGCTGGAGGCGAAGTCACCGGCGTGCCAGGCTTCTGGAAACAGCTTCGCATGGATTAATGCTTCTTACGCCAAGCTGCCTTTCAGCTACCACTTGCTAAGTAACTACGCGATGCATGAATACCACCGGCTGTCTGAGCAACTGCCGCTACCGCTACACTGGGGCGGCTGCCTTGAATGGATGGGAGACACACCAGCGCAGGCGGCTATGGTCAGGGAGATTGAAAAAATACAGGCGTTTGGCTCACCTACCTCTATGGTAGCCAGACGACAAGCTCAGGCGCTGGCACCAGCAGTAAATTTTGGCGATACCGACCAGGTCGCATACTGCGCCCTAGACGGAACAGTGGATGCCAGGGCCGCGACGGAAACCCTGTTAGCTGACGCCCAAAAAGCCGGTACAAAAATCGTTTATCCGGCGCCGGTAACCGGCATTTCAAGAATAAGTGACAAGCTGGTAATACAATCTGGTGCTGGTGAGTTTGCGGCGGACCAGGTGGTGGTAGCCGCGGGAACCGGCGCTAGCCAACTTGCCAATATTACAGGCATGCAGTTGGAACAGCGCTCCACCCCCGGCATCATCGTGACCACAGAGCCTATGCCGGCCATACTCGAGCCAATCATCGTTGCGCCAGGCGTTCATATACACCAGCGCAAAGACGGTCGTGTTGTTATTGGCGAGCAAGCCGGGGCACCCTCTACCGATGCGCACCGAAGCTATCTGCAAGGCTTCCCCAACCGACACCCTACTCCCGAACTGGCACAACAGCATGCCGCCCGTATCCTCGACATTGGCAAACGCTTCTTGCCCGATCTGTCTGAGGCAACCGTAGAGGAAGTCGGCATAGGCTGGCGGCCTCTGCCAATGGACGGACTACCCGTTGTCGGGCGACACCCGCAGGAACAGGGTCTGTATTTTGCTGTGATGCATAGCGGCGTCACCCTGGCGCCAATTGTCGGACGACTGGCAGCAACAGAATTACTGGATGATGTTTCTATTTCTCTACTGACGGATTTTCGGCCAGATCGCTTGAGCGCCTGAACCTGGCGGCAGGTATTTCTGGCGGGTTACTTTTTCATCTCACTGGCAATCGCCGTGGCAGTGGGAAAACACTGATCCGAGAGTTGCTTATCCCTGGCACGCACAAAGGCCTGAAAATCACCCAGCACGATCTGCCAGCAGATAAACAGCTCTTCCCCGGGCTCGCCCAGGGGAAACGGTGAGAAACCCATGGATACCAATGAAAAGTTTTGCCCACCCCTGCCGTTGTTCATTGTAGCTCTCTGAAACTCTACGAGCTTTTCGCGCTGGTCGATTGGCACAGTATCGAAAAAGGCAATCGCCTCGCCCTCATAGGAGAGCTGCCGTAAGAATTCAGCCGGAAAAAGACCGCCAGTCCAGCGCGCATTAATTTCGGTGACGATCACTTCATCTCCATCGACGAAGTAATCAATACCGCAGTTGGTGCCCTCTGCCTCAACGTGACCGTGCTGGCGGGCATAGTCACCCACCGTGAGTAGTATCTTGCGGTGCGCTGGGCTCAACACATTGTCCGGGCCAAAATAATTGCCCACCCACTTGCCGTCGGCAAATAATATCTTCCTGACATTATTGATGGTCACTGAATCTTCAGTGAGTGTCAGGTCGACCGTCATTTCTGTATAGCGATCAATATCGAGTTTCTTCTGTAACAGCACTTCAAGAGAATCCTCAAATTCGGCAATATAGGCTTCACACTCTTGCCGATTGGCAACGGCAATCACGTTCCTGGCGCCAGCCAGACCGAGTATTTTCAACATGATGCCGCCAGGATTCGCTGCAAAAAATGCATCAGCTCTACCCTGGGTAATCTGTCCCTTGGTATAAATATGTGTTTCAGGTACCGGTATCCCGGCTTGCGGCGCGTTGCGGGCGAAATGTAATTTCGAGTTGACGTCACGACTGACTGACAACGCTTGCTCGTTGCGATGCAGCACTCCGTTACTTCCGCTGACCATATACAGATTGAGTAATCCGGCAGTAGCATCCAGCTCGGCAACCTGCTGGTAATAACGCTGCTGGCTCACATAGTGAATACCGTCTGGCAGCACAGGGGCCAGCCCGATCTCCTCAAACATAGCGTGATAGTGCTGCAAGAGAGCCTGCCAGTCAGCCTGTTGAAATTGATCAACCATAGCCACCTGATCACCGGGCTTACCAATGCCAATCAGGGCAAGCTGCAGCGCTGCCGTGAGCATCTGATTCTCGGCATGGTCGATTTGCTGCTTGCTGGTCAATTGCTCAAGGTCATGGTGCAGTGAGCAATCGTCACCGGCCATGGCATAAAGCACGGACTCAAGCTGCGTTGGAGTAAATGACCCTACTTTCATTTCACGGATGACCACCGCTTTATTCTTTTCTGCCCAAGAAACAGGAATGCTTCCTGGGTACCACTATTTGCCATCCACCGACATTACCACCAGCACATTCCCGGGCTCATGATTATACAAACCATATCCTGAGTTGCTCACCACATGACCCTGTGCAACCGTAGGCCCAGCACCACTCATACTGCCACCGCCTGCAGTCAGGCCATTAACTGTCGCTACCGGCTGTGTCGTATCGTACTCCATCAGCAATTTACCGGTCTCACCATCATACGCTCGCAGGTAGCCATCGAGATGGCCTGCTACAACCGCACCCGGTATCGCGGTCACTGGCGAGGAAACACCCGGGTCGCAGAACTCTCGCCCCGAGCCGCAAACATTTTCTTGCACGTGACTCCAAAGCACCTTGCCTGTGGCTGCATCAATGGCATGCACGCCCGGCCGTGCTGCGTCAGGATCCAGCACATCGCCATTTCGGGTATTGTTCATATCATTGATAGGCGCATAAATACGAGACCCTTCAGCCGCCATGCCAAAGTGAATACCACCCTGAATACTGCCGCGACCCACACGAACTCGCCACAATGGATCTGCTTTCCCATTGGGGTCATAGCCCAGCACTGAACCGTCCTTATGGCCAGCGACAAGTAGCGACTTTCCATCTTCTAATTGCACCAGCAGTGGGCTTGAACCCTGATCGAAATCCGGTCCGTCCTCTTCCGGACAGTTCGGATTATTAGCCATCATGCAGGCAACATTCCAGGCATCGCCGGCGAACACCTGTCGGCGCCATAATCTTTCGCCGGTATCCAGCCGCACCGCCACAATGGCATCGCTATTTTCATCGGCGGGCGAGGAGTAGTTTTCACCGGTACCAAAGTACAGCACGTTATTAGCTGCATCGATCGTAGGACTATTCCACACCGGTGCACCAGAGGGTGACAACACATTGGTACCAACCGAAGTCTTACTCGTCACCGCCGGTTCTTCAGTAATGGCATAAGCCTGCCAACGCACACTGCCATCAGCGCTACTCAGCGCCACTACCTTTCCGCGAAAGCTACAACATTCATACTCCGGATTCGCCGCAGCAATAACCTCCAGCGATGATACTGGCTGAAACAAAACACCATCGTGATAGGCTGGCGTACCGGTCAGAGTGGCACTGTGATGATCATCCGCGCTGACTTTCCAGCGCAGCTCTCCGGTGGTGGCATCCACCGCATAAACATTCGCAATGATATCCCCGAAGTAAGCGGTGGCAGGCTCATCACCCTGCTTGCCTAGTACAACACCGGTACGCACTTCGGCGCTGGCTTCAAATGCCCAGCGCACACAACCGGTTTGCAGGTCCAGCGCATATACAGTGCCATCCTGACTGCCTACAAAGATGGCTCCCATGGCTACTGCAGGCTGAGAACGTGCCCTGACGGAGCCGGGAAAGCCAAAGCTCCACTTGTGTTTTAATCGTGGAATATCCGTGACGGAAAGCTGCGCAACATCTGCGGGAACAAAACGCGAAGTATCTCGCCCCCAACCGGTCAACTCGCTCTCGTCAAAGTCAGAAAATTTCGCTGCATCGCCCTCGCACATAGCGTAGCTGGGTGACATATCCTGGCTGGTAAAACGCTCTTGCAAAAGGTATTCAACTACGTGGACCTTCTGTTCAGTAGTTAGCATCGACGATTGCGCGCTCATGATCCCGCCGTCCATTGCCTTATAAATACTTTTGGCAGGCATCATTTCTAGCCAGGTTGTGTGCGGCGCCTTGTAAACCTGCCCGTTATGGCAGCTAGCGCAGTGTCTTGCGAACAAAGCGCCACCAGGAAGACTGGCCCTTTCACCCAACTCTCCAGATACAGCACGCATCTCGTCTGTAGACGACATCGTTGTCGCCGGTTCGGGTTCTGCCAATGCGAAATATGGGGTTAGTAAAATACAAGCTATTGAAACGACCACACGCCCCCAGATAGCACTGCATATCCAATTAGTTGAAAAGCTCAATTTTTTATTCTCCGCATCAGGTATGCGCTCACAAAGATACAGAAGCGCTGGCCTGATTTCGAGTAACTTACCCCATAATCGTCGCCGTTTTCCTGCCACCCCACTTTCGTAACCGTGACCGCCCTTACATTCACCAGTAATCGCGGCTATGCTGGGCTTTGACAATAATGAGAGATCAAACGCGCAGGAAACATCTATGCCATTTTTTACAGCTCAATTCGCGCAGCGTGCGCGGCACTCAGGCTCATCTACCATCTTGGTAGCTGCAGTTATCGCCATGTTTCTGACTGCTTGCCAGGAATCAGCTGACTCGAATATCGATACTGCTCCGAGCAGCACAGACGCGGCACAACCAATAGAGCCATCTACATCCGCAGAAGCCAAGCCAGGAAAACTACTTTGGGGAGACCTGCACGTTCACTCCAACCTGTCTTTCGACGCTTTCTCCTTTGGCAACAGAAACCTCACTCCTTCTGACACCTTTGCATTTGCCAAGGGCGAAGCGCTGCAGTCCAGCGGCGGGATCGAAGCAAAGCTCGCGCGACCGCTGGACTTCCTGATGGTTTCCGACCATGCGGAGTTCATGGGCGTGATGCGCGAGTTGATTGGCAATAACGAAGCCCTTATGGAGGCCGAACCGGCGCAGCGCTGGCGGCAACTGCTAGCGGAAAATCGTTTTGCTGAAGTGATTGGCGATTTTGTCGGCAGCATTTCGCGTACCGTAAACTATAGTGACTCAATACCGGTAGATTTTACCCGTGACATATGGAGTCAGGTCAACGCAGCGGCCGAGGAACACAATAACCCCGGCACTTTTACCGCGCTCATCGGCTATGAGTGGACTTCTATGATCGATGGTCGCAACCTGCACCGTAACGTCGTCTTCCGGGATGGCCCCGAAAAGACACTGAAACATCTCCCCTACCCTTCAACCAGCGGCAGGAATCCGGAAGAACTGTGGGCCGCTCTACAGGCCTATGTGGACGAAACCGCCGGGGACGTCATCACCATTCCTCACAACGGTAATCTGTCTGATGGGCTGATGTTCGCCGAGGCGCAGGGCAACGGGGAGCCAATGACCGAGGACTACGCCAAGCTGCGTATGCGCTGGGAACCCGTGTATGAAATGACACAGGTAAAGGGCGACTCCGAAGCTCATCCGCTACTGTCTCCCGACGACCCTTTTGCCGATTTCGAAAACTGGGATGAAACCAACATTGGCATGGCACCCCGGGATCAGAACAACCTGATGGAGTCACTGTCCCACGAATATGCGCGACCTGTGCTGAAAACCGGCCTGAGGCTAGGCCGGGAGCTGGGCACCAACCCTTTCAAGTTCGGCATGATAGGCAGCACAGACGCACACACCTCGCTGGCAACAGCCGACAGCGACAACTTTTATGGCAAGTTCAAGGATTCGGAACCCAGCGTGAATCGCCTTGATAACAAGATGGGGGGCAGTCTCTGGCCAAACCGCGACCTCGCTGCTTCTGGCTATGCCGCAGTATGGGCAAAGGAAAATACCCGAGAGGAAATTTATGACGCCCTGGCCCGCAGAGAAGTCTACGCGAGCACCGGACCGCGTATGGCAGTACGTTTTTTCGGCGGTTGGAACCTACCCGCCGACTTTCATAACTCGCAGGATGTTGTACCACGTGCCTATGATATTGCCGTTCCCATGGGCAGCAATCTCGCCGACGCGCCGGCGGGCTCCAGTGCGCCGAACTTTGTTGTTATAGCGGAGCGAGACCCACTGGGAGCCGGACTGGACCGGGTACAAATAATCAAGGGCTGGATCGACGCTGACGGCAACCAGTATGAAAAAATCTATGATGTGGCCTGGTCAGGAGATCGAACGCCAGATGCGAATACCGGTCTGGTTCCCATTCTGCCCTCCACTGTGAATGTCGAGAACGCCACCTTCGATGCTGACAGCGGAGCCGCGAGGCTGGCCGCAACATGGCAGGACCCCGATTTTGATGGAGACAGCGAAGCGTTCTATTACGTTCGGGTACTGCAGGCATCCACCCCCAGATGGACCACTTATGACGCCGCGCGCTATGACGCGGAGCGCCCCGAGGACGTGCCCGCAGAATTGCAGGAACGCGCCTACACTTCTCCCATCTGGTACACACCCCCGGGCTAGCCTAAAACGTTAGCGGGCCCGACTGGGTCCGCTAAACCAAGCCGGAGTGTGATCGCACTGTCGTTTTGTGCGCCAACGGGTTAGCATAGCGAATGCAAGAACAGACAGCCTGACCTGTTTTTTTATTCGACCACCACGATCTGGATACGATGCCTACCAAAACGCGATCAAAGCAGGAAGAGAAAAGCGAAAAGACCCGGAATTTGACGCTTCGGGCCACGGTGGATTGTATTTACGATTATGGCTATGCCAATACTTCTACCAAAAAAATCGCTGATAGAGCAAAAGTTTCTCGGGGGGCCATGATTCACCATTTCCCCTCAAAGCAGAGTCTACTGAGTGCCGTCGTAGACCACATTATTGACGTTCGAATCGACGCCTTTGTTCGAGATGTTGAGCGCAATCTTAAAAATGCCGACGAGCGCCTCAATCAGGGTCTGGATATTTACTGGAAGCATCTCCACACCAAGTATTTCACCGCGCATCATGAATTACTTGTCGCCGCACGGACTGACGACGAACTGAAAACGGTGATGCGGTCGGGCACTCGCAAGTTTGAAGACAGGTGGAGAGAAACAATTCACAGCACATTCCCGGAATGGCAGGATACCGGGCCACTGTTCGATCTCGCCATGGATGTATGCCAGTTCGCCTTCGAGGGCATGGCACTGAATAAGCTATCCAGAGACGCCAAGCGGCGCCAGGAGAATCTGGTGCAGTACATCAAGAGCAGGGTGCGTGAAATATTCGAAGAGGCCGAAAGCGGCGAGCATGACCGCGCTGTCAGCGAATTTATTCTGCGCCACAATACCCCTAGTTAATCACTACCAAGCTGTTTAATCAGCTTTCCAGATATCTATCCATCACTTGATGAAAGTGTCGAATCCTGACTTCCTGATAATTAGCTAGCGACACCTTACCCGAGCGAGACGCCTTCATACCCTTCTGGACAAATGGCAAGTTCGCCATGTCCTGGTCAAAGATCGGGCCAAGAGCATCCAGTTCCTCCGCGTTACCCCAGGGCTCGTCCTCTTCGAGAAAATGCACGTCGGCACATGGCAATGGCTCCCCCTCAAGAGGGTTGCGCTTGAGCAACATAACCTCCATAAGCGTCGAATCAACATCCCAACCATTCGGACGCCAGCGATAAATCACATTGGGGGGATAGCCGCCCCATGGCGAAAAATTTGGAAAAACGTTAAAAGTCATAGCGTCGAGCATTTCAGCATCTGTGGCCTTGGAATAATCTCGACCGTCCTCGGCTTCAAAACTCTGCCTGCTCATCTCTGCCATAAACTTCCTTACAGACTGACCCTCGGGAACCATGAGCCTGTCATCCCCGGTAACACGGCCGGAACCTGTAAGCAGTGAGTCTAGTACCTCCTGATCCTCAGGTTTTTGCCGACTCTTATAAAGGTGCGGGCTGGGTTCACCCATGGGTGTAATACTCAAATTGGTGTGATCACCGAGAATATCGTAGCGCGCATTGGTATCTGCAGAGAATGGCAAGATCTGAGGGTGGGTCTGTCGCGCATGCAATGACTCCATAAAGGCTTCAGCAACCACCTTCCAATTCGCAGGTACTACCTTAGCGACGTGTACCACTTTTGTGCAATCTTCCAGCGCCCAGCGTTCGAACGCCTCGGGGTATGGCGCCAGGTATTCTGCCAGCGAAATACTGTCGTCGTCGAAATTAATAAACACGAAACCGCCCCAACTCTCGGTCTTGACCTTGGGCAGATTCATGTCGCGCTTCTCGAGGTGCGGAAAGTCCCACTCGCAAGGGATGTGTCGAAGCGAACCATCGAGGTTCCAGGAGAAGCCGTGATACGGACAGGTAAACGCCCTCCCGCTGCCGTCTTCCGTGGCTAACTGCCTACCCCGATGCAAACAGGAGTTATAGTAGGCCTGCACCGTGTCGGCATCACTGCGCACCACCAGCACTGACCAGTCCAGTAACTCGTATACCAGATAGTCGCCCACATTCGGCAGGTCCTCGAAACGGCAGACCATTTGCCACACCCGCGGCCACATTTTCTCGGCTTCACGGCGAAAAAAATCCTCGCCAATATAGCGTTCCACCGAAAGATCCTCGTCACCCAGGTAACGATAGCGGTCAGTTGCAATAACGTCGGGAATCTCACGAGTTTCCTCGGCCAACATGTCACTGTACGGACGGCCGTGACACCGCGCTTCCCCGGGCTGCTGAGCCGCATCGCTGGACTTGGACATGGAATATCTCCGTTCGCTATTTACTGGTAGGCAGGCATTATGACAGCTAGCTACCGGCCTGCAAATAAAACCGGCTATTCGGTTTTTAACTATGCTAGTATTTCCAGCCTGCGCCATCGACAAAGAGAGTAATAATATGAGAGCAGCCGTATTTCAGGGCCCCGGTAAATCAATGAGCATTGAGTCCGTTGACGATCCCACGCCTGGCGAAAACCAGGTGGTTATTGAAGTCAAACGCTGTGGTATTTGTGGCACAGATCTTCACGGTACTGAAGACCACGAGGGCGCCCTGCCCGCTGGCACCGTCCTGGGACATGAGTTCGTTGGTGAGGTGGTGTCCGCTGGCAGCGCTGCTGCAGGTAACTGGAAAACCGGACAGAAAGTCACCGGCCTACCCTTCCACAGCTGTGGCGACTGTAACCCCTGCCGCCAGGGCCGACCCTGGCAGTGCTCGCAGCTTGCCGTAGTCGGCATGCAGTTACCCGGCGGCTTCGCTGACTATGTCTGCCTGGATACCCATAACTCGATCATATTGCCCGACAGCCTGGACTGGGTAGAGGGCGCGCTGATCGAACCGATGGCGGTTGGCCTGCATGCGGCCAAGATGGCCTCATCGCTGAATGGCAAGAACATCCTGATCATCGGCGCCGGGCCAGTCGGGCTTGCTGTCGCCTATTGGGCGAGATTCATGGGTGGATACAATATCGTCGTCAGTGAACCAGAGGCACTGCGGAACAAAACGTCGCTGGATTACGGTGCCACGGCAACTATAGACCCTACTGCAGTGGAGGATGTAGGCGCTGAGTTCACACGTATCACCGGTACCACGCCCGATATTATTTTCGAATGCGTCGGCATCCCGGGCATGATTGCCCAGGCGATTGATATTGCGGCCTACGGCTCGGAGTTAATTATCGTCGGCTTCTGTAGCCGTGAGGATTTCTTTGTGCCGGCGGCAGCCATGACGAAGGAATTGGTTGCCCGTTTTGTGCTGTCCTATCACAAAGAAGACTTTGAACTCATCGCGGGACTAATGGCGACAGACAGGGTAGACGTGAGCGCGATGTGCACCGGCACTGTCGGGTATGACGACTTTGCGGAGGCCTTTGAAGGGCTGAGAAAGCCCAATGATCACTGCAAGATCATGCTCGCACCGGGCTGATTGACCGCTGCGAGCACGAGATGCCGGGGGATCAGGACGCGCCTATTCCCCAGTTAATTCCACGGCGCAACAGCTCGTAGTACACGGGCAATTCCCAGCTACAACGTTCAATAGCGGGATACTCCTCGACCAGCGGCTGCATGTCGTAGGTTGAGCGACAGTGTCCCAGGGTCAAATACAACACCTCACCAGCACCATACTGCTTCAGATAGCACACCAGATGCTGGTCATCTGTTTCCCACTCACTGTCCTGAAACGCATCTACCTTGCCGTTGAAATGGGTGTGCAGCAGAGCGTGAGACTCACCGTGGTACTCGGACAAATAGAGTTCGTCGACAGTATCAAAGGGCTCTATGCCTGCAACCAGCGGGTGATCAGGGTCAGTCACCTCTACCCGAAAGGTATCCACCGGAGGATGGGCCAGAAACTGACTGCCAAGCACCTCCATAAAGTCTTTGTCACGGCGCGGCGCACTGACCACCGGCGGATCGTGACTCACCCACTCCAGCACCGAGTTGGTCGCATGCAGGGCATACCATTTGCCGCCGTCCTGCACGTATTTTTTCAACGCGGCCTGACCGGCTTTGTCGGGCACGACATTACAGGTGTAGGTCATCAGCAGGTCAGCCTCGCACATACCGGCGATATCTGAATAATCATTGGCCACCTTCACGCGAACATGATCATGCTCTGCAAGCAGCTTGAGTAATTCCAGGCGAGCAAAATCAAAATCGTGATAATCGCCACCACAAACCAGATAAACGTCCTTTCTTTTTCCTGCCATCGTACTCGCTGCCTTTTATAATTTAGTGAAAGAAATATCGAGTGTTTCAAGCCCACGAAACAACAAGCTTGGGACATACTCGGGCCGCTGCTTACCCTCCGACAAGCTGATATCCCCCATGCGGGCAAATATCCGGCGGAAAGCGCAAACCAGTTCCTGCCTCGCCAACATCATACCGATACAAGTATGGATGCCACGACTGAACGCGACATGTGCCGTAGAGAAATCACGCTCAACATCAAAGCTATCAGGATTGGCGAAATATTTCTCGTCACGATTGGCCGAGGTATACATCAGGACCAGCATAGTGCCCGCCGGGATAGGCACCCCACCCAACTCGGTGTCCTCGGTCGCACTTCGCCACATTCCCTGAGTCGGCGTTTGCAGCCGCAGCAATTCCTCGACCATGTTCGGTATCAGCTCGGGGTTGGCGCGCACTTTGGCAAACTGCTCAGGGTTATCGATCAGGGTCAGAATACCACCGGAAAGCATATGTGATGTTGTGGTGTTGGCAGCTACAAGCATCTGTTGGGCGACACTCAGTAACTCAGCCTCATCCAGCGGGCGCTCGTCATCTACACGGGCATTGACCAGGTCGGTCAACATATCCTCGCGGGGCTCACTGCGGCGCTCATCGATGCGGGCTTTCATATACTGCTGGAATTGCACCACTTTCAATGCGCGCTCTTCCTGCTCTTCAGGGCTTAACTCGGAGCCTATAAGCTCGATAAAGGCGTCACTCCAGCCCTTCACCATCGGTACATCTTTTTCGTCGATACCCAACTGCTGGGCAATAATGATACACGGCAAGGGGATAGCGAACTCGCTGACGAACTCACAGTGACCGCGCTCGATAAAATCATCGATAAGGCCATCGATCATGGCGGTGATGTGATCGGCAAGGCCAGCCACGCGTTCGCGGGTAAACGCGCGATTGACCAGCTTCTTGAAACGGGTATGCGACGGGGGATCATTAGTCAGCAAGGTCTCCACCTGTGGCCAGCCTTGCTTATAGATCTCCTGACATCGGGGGTTGTGTATTGAGGGGCCCAGCAGCGCCTCTTCATTTCGACTGGAGAACAGGTTCGGCTTCATCAATGCCTGCAGCACCTCGTCGTAGCCGAACACCATCACCAGATCCTGGCCTGGCACCTTGTAAACAGGCTCATGCTTGCGCCCTGCCGCGTACGCCGCATGCGGCTCTTTAAGAAACGCCTCGTCGGTCAGGTCTATCGCCGGCATTGCTGATGTCATCTGTGCTCTCCCCTGGCTGCACCGCCCACAGGGCCGCGCAACAGTTTATTGCTGCGCCTAATCTGCACCGCGACCCGCATCTATTCGGAACAGGCTGCCGTTCACATAGCGCGACTCCTGCGAGGCCAGAAAGACCAGCCCCCCGGTGACGTCAGCGGACTCACCCATCAGCTTCAACGGCTGGGACTCACGATAATAGGTTTTCATTTCTTCGGCGTCCTGGCCCTCATGAGCGCGTTCCAGCAATTCATTCCAGACAGGCCCCGGAGCCAATGCATTCACTCTCACCTTAGGCGCCGCTTCCATCGCCATCACACGGGTCAGCATCAGTGATGCCGACTTGCTGCTGCAATAACTGACACAGTCGGGATGGCCCACCATGCCCGACAGGGAACTGATGTTGATAACCGACGCGGTACCCTCACTGGCACGCAGCAGAGGCAGGCAAAACTTCATCCCCAGAAACACGCTGTCGACATTGGTCTGCCACATCACCTGGAAATCGCTTAGCGGTGTATCTTCAATCGGACCATAGAGAAAGATACCGGCGTTATTAACCAATACATCCAGCTTGCCAAAGGCATCGTTAATCTGGGCGGTTACGACCTGCCACGAAGACTCAGACGTCACATCGTGCTCATAGAACCACGCCTCGCCACCAAGCGCCTCGATATCATTCAAGGTGGCTTGTGCCCTCTCCTTGTTGCGACCGGTAAATATCACCCGGGCGCCCTCTTTCGCAAATCGCAGGGCCGCGTCGCGCCCTATCCCCGAAGTGCCACCTGTAATCATTGCCAGTTTATTTTGTAATCTCATGATCAGAATTCACCCCCGATGCCAGCTGTGAACCCACCATCCACCGTTAACTCGCTACCGGTAACCAGGCGAGCTTCAGCCGAGGCCAGATATACTACTGCATCAGCAATGTCCTCTGGCACCGCGTAATCTTTCAAGGGCACAGAGGCAAA
Organism: Halieaceae bacterium; assembly: GCA_039964455.1. Lineage (GTDB taxonomy): Bacteria > Pseudomonadota > Gammaproteobacteria > Pseudomonadales > Halieaceae > CALJFL01. The sequence continues at coordinate 268,518 of JBDVXK010000024.1, forward strand.
ATTGGCAGGGTCATCAAAGTATTCAGCGCCATACAAGGTCTCCGTCATCTGACTGCGAACGGTGCCGGGATGTACAGAGTTGATCCGGATAAACTCGCGACGTTCGGCACACTCAATGGCCAGCGCCTTGGTCATATTGGTGACCGCTGCCTTACTGGTGCAATAGCCACCCAAACCGGCCACTGCAGTTTGTCCGGCAATCGAGGCGATATTGATTATGCTGCCCTGCGGCGCTTCGTCATCCTTGACTGAGTTGCGCATGGCCAGGATTGCCGCCTTGCAACCCAGAAAGGTCCCGTCGACGTTGATTGACGTCATGCGCTTAAAATCTGAATAGGACAGGTCTTCGAGGGTGGAGGGCTGGCAGATCCCGGCATTATTGACCAGCACATCAAGCCGCCCATACTCAGCGAGAACATGGTCCAGCAGTGCCTGCCAAGCCTCTTCAGAGGTAACATCCAGTGACCGAAAGTCGACCTGCAGCCCAGTAGCCTGCAATTCATCACTGCGGGCCTGGCCTTCATCACTATCGATGTCGGTCATCACCACCGTCGCACCCTGCTCGGCCATACGCTGGGCGCAGGCAAGACCAATACTGCGAGCAGCACCCGTCACCACAACAATGCTGCCTTCCAATCTATTGTTATCTTCAGCCTGCATGATTACCTCCATCAAGCGAATACTCAGGACAACCGCGGTTGCATACAGTGTCTGAACCAGTAAAAAACGCCAAGGGCTAGTCAGCCAGCTTGATCATCAGGCGGCCATCATTGCCACCGGTAAACAGGGTACGAAAGGTCGGCAAGGTGTTCTCCAGACCTTCGACAATCTGCTCCTTGAATTTCAGCTCGCCGCGGCTGGCCATCTCCGCCAGCGCATCGGTGCCCTCGCCCCAATCTGCAGCGAAGTAGGCAACTGTGAAGCCTTCTATACGCGCATTTTTCACCAGAAGCTGCCACATATTTTCAGGGCCGGCACGGTCATCCACTTCATTATTGTAATTTGAAATCGTGCCGCACATGATGACTCGGGCCCGCATATTCAGGTTAAGCAGGGCTGCATCAAGAATCTCACCGCCAACGTTATCAAAAAATGCATCAATGCCTTGGGGGCATACTTCACGCAGTTTGGCGGTCATGTCAGTCACTTCGCGATAGTTGATGGCCTCATCAAAGCCCAACTCATCGACCAGCCAGCGACACTTCTCCTCGGTACCAGCAAGGCCCACAACCGTACAGTCGCAGGCGCGCTTGGCCAGTTGACCAACCACCGAACCAACTGCGCCAGCAGCACCGCTGACCAGAATGGTCTCGCCCGCGGCGGGCTGTACAACCCTGTCGACGCCAAAGTAGGACGTAAGGCCAGTGGTGCCACAAATACTCAGGTAATTCGATAAGGGAACGCCCTCTCGCGGAGACAATATCTCCAGGCCGGGCACCTGCCTCGAACCCGATGAGCCAACCACGCTGTAAAGTTCCCAGCCACCCAGGCCACGAACGATGGTGCCTACCGGAAAATCTTCGTTATTACTCTCAATCACCCGGGAGATACAGCTGGCAGACATCACGGCACCCAACTCAACAGGGGGAATATAGCTGTCGTTAAAATCATCCATCCAACCGCGAAGCGCCGGATCCAGAGCAAAGTATAAATTCTGCAGCAATACCTGATTATCGCCTAGCTGGGGGACGGGCTCCTCTGTGAACTGAAAGTCCTCGTCTTTCACCGGTCCGTGAGGCCGGGCCACCAGGCGTATCTGTTTGTTCAGTGTTGCTGTCATTGCTGTCTTCCGTAGTTTTTAGCCGTGCGACAGTGTACCCGCATGGTCGCCAAGTCAGCAATAAGAAACCGTTCGACCTGTTTTTTCATTGCGATAAATGCTAGTGTCGATGCCTCATTCGGGAGCGGCCCTGATAGACGATATGACTGACGAGAACGACATCAGAACGGCACTGGTCACCGGCGCCGCCAGCGGCATAGGCAAGGGTATTGCCGAAAAACTCTATCACGAAGGCTATGCCCTCATTCTGGCTGATATTCAGGACGAGGCCGGCGAGGCACTCGCAGCAGCATTAGGGGAAAGGGCCAGCTACTACCATCTCGATGTCACCGACGAAGCGCAATGGGATAGCCTTCTTTCAGAGCTTAGCGGCAAACACTCACTGGAGTTGGTGGTCAATAACGCCGGCATCGGAGCCATGGCATCTATCGAAGAGACAGACCTTGCCATGTGGGAGTCGATATTCTCGGTCAACAGCACCGGTGTCTACCTGGGCTGCCGCAAGGCTATCCAGTACCTCAATCGCGAGCGCGATTGCAGCATTATCAATATAGCCTCAGCGCTGGGAAAAAAGGCGCTTTCCGGAACTTGTGCCTATAGTGCTACCAAGGCGGCCGTTATCAGCCTTACCGAAAGTACTGCCCTGCACTGCGGGGAGCAGGGCTACAGGATACGCTGCAATGCACTGCTACCGGGATTTATTGAGACTCCCCTGCTGTTGGATACTATTGCTGCAAGTGACGATCCGGACGCACTGCAGGGGTATTTTGAGGGACTGCACCCGGTTGGGCGTATTGGCAAGATCCAGGAAGTCGCAGACGCTGCGGCATACCTTGCCAGTGACGCGGCTTCGTTTGTCACCGGTATTGCCATGCCTGTAGATGGCGGAATGACCCTATAATTACACGTAAATACGACAAGGAATCACTATCATGGGTAGATTAGAAGGCAAATGCGCTTACGTACTTGGCGCCGCAGGCAAGGGCAACATGGGCCAGGTGATCGCCAGGCGCTTTGCAGCAGAGGGGGCGAAGGTCGCTGTCGGTGGAAGAAACATGGACGAACTGCAATCGCTGGCGGACGAGATAGGCGGCATGGCGGTCAAATGCGATATCACCAGCATGGATGATATACGCACTTCAGTAGACGCCATCATCGATAATTTCGGCAAACTCGATATCGCTATCAACAGCACAGGCTGGGGCCTGCTGACGCCCTTCGAGGAGACCTCGGAAGAGGACCTGACGGCCATGATGGACCTACAATTCAAGGGACCTTATCAGTTTATGCAGGTACTGGTCGGCAAAATGACTGCACCGGCCTCCATCATTCAGGTTTCATCTGCAACCGCCACAATCCTTGTGGGTAACCACCACGCCTACATTGGCACCAAGGCGGGTATAGACCATGTAGTGCGCGGCGTAGCGGACGAGTTTGGTGCCCGCGGTATACGCCTGAACTCTGTATCGCCCGGACTTACCGAGTCGCCCATGACAGAAGGTCACCTGGCGGTACCCGGCATGCGCGAAGCCTTCGAGAAAGAGTATCCCCTGGGCCGTATCAACACCTCTGAGGATATCGCTGCCGCATCTGTCTTCCTGGCCAGCGACGAATGTTTTATGACGGGCCAGAACTTACAGGTTAATGGCGGGCTTACCTTGCGCCGCAACCCCACACCGGCTGAACTTGAATCCTATGTTGCTGCTGCCATGGCAGCGGCCGCTGAATAAAGGAGAAAAACCACAATGAGCGATCAGGCAACTGCAGACGAACTGGCTATCCGACGACTTAACGCTGACTACTGCGACGCGATTCTGCGCAGGGATGCCGAGGCCTGGGGAGCCACCTGGGCTGACGACGCCAGCTGGGTGCTAATGGGCGAACCAACACAGGGCCGCGAGAACATCGTGGCACAGTGGCTGGCTACCATGGAGGGATTCCCGGTGGTATTCCACCAGGTGACCAACGAGCAAATAGACATTTCGGGCGATACCGCGACTCAGCGGGTATACCTGAATGAAGAGCTAATTACTGCAGATCAACAGGCACTGCGCTTTGTCGGCGTATACAACGATGAGTGTATACGCACGCCACAGGGCTGGCGCTACGCCAGTCGTCGCTTTGGCGTGCTCTACCAAGGCCCGGGTGCGCTCATCGCCGAGGGCTGGATGGGCTATCCTGAATAATATGGCTGACACAGAAGGCCGGGTAGTGAACGAAGCAGGCATAGCGCTGGTAGCGCGTTTCTACGAGGCATTAGCCACCGTAGATGTGGAAGCGTTTCTGTCTATCCAGCAGGACGATGTTGAGTACAACGTGCACGGAAACACCCCGGTATCAGGCCACTTCACTGGTAAGGATTTTCTGGAGAATGTGGTAGCGCCGAAAGTATTCGGCAACCTGCAGCTGGAGACATTTCAGTTTGCCAAAAAAAGGAAAGTGATGTGCGCGGACGAACATCGCGTGGTTGCATTTATGGAGGCCGAAGGGTTTGCCCGGAATGGTGAGCGCTACGACCAACGCTACTGCCATGTTTTTGGTTTCCGCGATGGCAAGATCGCCGAGGTCTTTGAGTTTTTCGATTCGGCGCTGGCCGAGCACGCCTTGTTCGATAACCCATTGACTAAGCCAGAGACACCCCCCGCTCAACGATTCGAGTTTTAGTCAAAAGGCTGGCAAGACTTGAGAAATTGAGCCAGACGGCCAACACGCCTTGATTCCTGGCTCTCGCTACCAAGCGGTTAAACTCAACCGACCACCACACTCGCTTCAAGATGACATTGCGCTGACAGTGAACTGGTGATCAGGCAGGCCGCCTCGGCTTTCTCAAGCAGGCGCTCTGCCCTCGCCGGGTCGACATCAGCCGGCACGGTTAGCTCAGCTTTTACTGTAATAGTGGTAAATTTGGTTACGCGCTCTTCACGATCAAGGACGCCATCGGCAGTGCAGGACAAATTTGACCATTCCATCTTTGAGCCCGCCGCAATTGCCCGAAAAGTCAGCACAAAACAGTCTGCCACTGCTGCGACGAGCAGGGACTCCGGAGACCACAAATTACCGGGGCCGCCAAATTCTGCGGGAGGAGCACTTTCGATATCGGATAGCCCGCTGCCACTGAGAGTCACGTTGCTCTGTTGGCTGGCACTACCGGTCACGGTGTAAGTATGTGGCAATTGTTGCATTCTGTTATCTCCCTATGAGTTGTATGCAATGTTCACCCTCTGGCGAACAAGGTAATCTGCGGCATCAATATATCAATGCAAAAGGGCTAGCTATTCTCTGGAACCCGCATTAACAGCATCCGGGTCGCAACTGGCCCCACAAGTTCGAACACCACCGTCGCCGCGATCACCAGCGGCAGTAATGAGTCCTGAAGCTCAGGGTAAAGGCTCACCGCCTGAAACGCCATTGCCATAGCGACACCGGCTTGAGGCAGCATCGCCAGACCTATCCATCGATAGGTTTTGGCCCCCGGCATAGCCACCAGAAAGCCACCCAACAATCGCCCCGCCACCCGTAAGAACAAGTAGGCGAGCAATAATCCACCAACGGCGCCCAAGGCATCGAGTGTAAGATAGGCGCCAGAGAATATAAAGAAGATCGCCAGAAACGGCCATTCGATCTCCTCCACCGCATGAAAGGGACGTTTATGGTGCCGGGCAAGATTAACAACCGTTATCCCCATTACTACACAAGCCAACAGGTGAGAAACGCCTAACCATTGCGCGAGTCCAGCGCAGAGCATCACCATGCCCATCGCCTCCATCAAGGTGGGTTGCCCCTTGCGGATACGGCCAGACAGAAGCGCCATAGGTAGTCCAAGCAAAAACCCGAGAAAAACAGCACCTAGCAACTCGCGGGACAGATGCAGCACAATGCCATTATCTATGGTTGATGTGGTGAGCACCTGAATCAATGCCAGCGATAGGCTGAACAGTATGAGCCCCCATGCGTCATCCACCGCGACAACGCCTGTAAGGGTATCTGCATAGCTACTCTTTCGACGCGATTGTATGATCGCATCCAGTGTGGCAGCAGGATCAGTGGCCGTGGCGATCGCCGCCAACAACAGCGCCAGCTCAAGTGGCACTGTCAGCAAAAGTAACCCGCCGGCCACGATACTGAACGTGACCAGCGCCTGCACAACAGACACTCTCAGTATGGCCCCGCCTGATGCCCTGAATACTGCAATGGATAGCTTTCCCCCAACAAGAAATCCCACCATGCTCAATGCCAGGGCGGCTACAAATCCAAAGCTGGCGCTCTCCCGGGGGTCAACCAGGTCTAGTGCAGCTGGACCGAGAAGAAACCCCAACAACACCAGCAGGGATATTCTTGGTACCTGGGTATGACGCCCCACCGCCTCGCCCGCGAGCGCTAATAGAAGTAGCGCTCCAAGCACAATCAACTCATGTGTGACGATTAACATCCCAGCAGTTTAGCGCAGGAATGTTCGCTTAGTTTGATCTGGCACAAGAGATACTCCATGCAAGCAGTCGTAATGCAGAGAATAGAGCTATCCTTGTACTGAAACCGTCCGCGGATAGTCGCGGGCAACGCCATCGCAAATGCAGACAATGGGACCTACATGGCCACAATTACTTTTCACGGCGCCGCACAGGAAGTAACAGGTTCATGCCACCTGCTTGAATCACCCGCTTTTGGTCGAGTATTGCTGGACTGCGGTCTTCACCAGGGTGGTGATGCAGTAGACAGGGTTAGAGACGAGCACTTCCCTTTCAATCCAGCCGAACTCGATGCCATTGTTCTCTCGCATGCTCACCTGGACCACTCAGGACTATTGCCCAAAATATTTCACGAGGGGTTCAGGGGCGCTATATTGTGTACCCGGGCGACCGCGGAACTGCTGGATATCATGCTGCATGACTCGGTAGGCTTGTATCTGAGAGACCTGGAGCACTCCAATATACGAAAGGCTCGACGGGGCAAGCCTACGGAGGATCCCGCTTTCGGCATGGATGATGTAGAGGGTGTTCTCAAACTCTGCCAAGGATACGCCTATAAAGAGCAGATACCGCTGGGCTCTGGAGCAATACTTCGCTTTCACGATGCGGGTCATATTTTGGGATCAGCTATTATTGAGCTGGAGTTTGAAGAACGCGGTCAAAGCAAGCGCCTGGTATTCTCGGGCGATCTCGGCAAGAAAGACTCGGCACTGATGCGAGAGCCTGCACTACTCAGCCAAGCTGATGTGGTATTGATTGAAAGTACTTACGGCGATCGGGAACACCGCGGAGAGCAGGACACCGTGTCCCAGCTACGGGAGATATTGGCAGCCACCTGGCACAAAGGCGGCAGTGTAATGATTCCAGCTTTCGCCGTTGGCAGAACACAGGACATCCTGTTTCACCTGGGGTGCTTGCACCACAAGGGTGAGCTGGATAACTGGCAGGTATTTCTTGATAGCCCAATGGCTATTGCTGTGACCCGCGTGTACGACCACTGGTTACGACTTCTGGATAAGAACGACGTACGCGAACTGAGTGATGTAAACAAAACGTCGCTGGAAAATTTTCTGCCCACGCTTAACCTGACCCAGGACACCGAACAATCAATGGCCATCAATCGCATCAAGGGCGGCGCCATCATTATCGCTGGCAGCGGTATGTGCACTGGTGGACGCATCCGGCACCATATCAAGCAACGCATCTGGGACGACCGTAATACCCTGATTTTCGCTGGCTATCAGGCCAGGGGCACGCTGGGCAGGATACTGGTCGATGGTGCGCAGCATATTAAAATGTTTGGTGATGACTACATCGTCAAAGCCAATATTGAAACGCTGGGCGGCCTGTCTGCCCACGCTGGTCAAAGCGGCCTGGTCGAGTGGCTGGCTGCGTTCGACAATAAACCCCGAACCCTGTTGGTCCACGGCGAGCCGCGCGCGCAGGATGCGCTGTCCACTCGCCTCTGGCAGGACCTTGGTATCGAGGCCGAAATACCCGCCAGGGGACAGTCGCTGGTGGTGTAAGCAAAAAAGTCACAGTTTCATCGATAAAGTATTGCCCTGTAACGAAAAATCCGTATTATGCCGCCTCGGCGTTGGCACAGGCTTTGCAGAGATCTAATCAGATCCGGCATATTCGCCTGATTTCGACGTGTTAGACAGGCTTTTTGCCCCGCGGTTGCGCAAACATGCACCACCGCAGTGCGAAACAAGGGTACCGACATCGGAGGGGGTACATCATGCAAGCAGAACAGGAATCACAAAGTAGAGTACAAAGAGCCGTCAGCGATCTGGTCCTGGCAGAACTGTTCCTTGTACAAGCGACCATCGAAAGCGTCGCAGCCATCGGAGACGGTATCAGCGCGATTACCGGTAATTCGGGCGAGAGCGCGAATGACGCCGATGACCTGAGCAGCGTACTCCAACGTACTGCGGATGAAGCGATAGAGCCCTACACCACCCGTTTCAAATACTTTCGCCAGCTCACCAGAAAAGACAGCTGATCTCCACTCTCCTATAATGGCTGCGCACCTCAACCCTGAGGTGTGGCGGCGCTTGCTGCAATCAGTTAAAGGAGAGCCAACATGTCCTTAGGATCCTGGGATCCCGATGCCGACGCCGCTGCACAAAACGCAGCGATTGTCCCTGAAACCATAGACAAGCTTGTTGCCTTCAGTCGCAACGAGCAACTGGGTGAGTTGGAAACCCTACTGGACGCTTCCGAAAGCCAGACCCTGTCAGGCCTGATGAAGGTCGACCATGCACTGTGGCAAAAAGCCTCTGAGCCAATGAGCGATGACGACATACTGCATCTGCTGCGTTTTTTTGCGGTCGCCGAGAACCTTCCCGGCTGGGAAGCTGGTGCTGACTCGCCGGTTATTCCCCTGGCTCGCACGCTGCGTGGCCGCGGTCAGCGACTGGACAAGGATCTGCTGCGCTGGCTGCGCGAGGTTAGTGAGAACCGCTACCTGCCTTACGGCCCACTGTAACCCTGTAACTATGCGCCCTTGCTGTTAGCTGCCTCGAAGGCCGCCAACTGCTCAGCGGTTGCTTCACCCTGATGTTTATCTTTCCACTCGCCATAGGGCATGCCATACACCAGTTCCCGCGCGTCGTCATAGCTGACCTGCGCGCCCTTCTCTTCTGCCGCTGCCACATACCATTTGGACAGGCAATTGCGGCAGAAACCTGCAAGCGTCATTAATTCAATGTTTTGGACATCCTTGCGACTGTCCAGATGCTCCAACAGACGCCGGAATACAGCCGCTTCGATCTCAGTTTTATCCGTGCCTTCCGACATACTCACCTCTTATTTCCGTTTCTCACCATCAGCGCCTAAACGAGATTCGCTAAATGGGCATATATTCGCCGCCGTTCACATCCAGTGCTGCGCCAGTAACCACGCTCGCATAGTCTGAACCCAGGAACACGGCTGCCTTGGCACACTCGCCATCATCGGGGATCACTCCCAGCGGAATATTTGCAGTAACCTCGGCAATCAACTCTTCCTGTGGCCGACCTGTTTCCTGATTCTGCCAGGCAAAGTAACCTTCAACACTGGGGCCCCACATCCACCCCATATGACAGCTGTTAACCCGGATATTGTATTGGCCCAGTTCCAGCGCCAGATGTTTGGTGGCCGCTCGCAAGGCCGACTTGGATGCGCCGTAACCGCCCTGCATAGCCAGCGGCTTGTGCTCAACCATGGTCGCTATCATCACCACTGAACCGCCCTCCCCGCGTTTCATATGCTGCACACAGGCTTGCGTCAGGTGCATGGTGCCAAAGAAATTGACATTCATGGTCCGGTGCCAGTCATCCATGTTGGCATCTTCGATAGGGTCATAGGTGCAGGGGTCGTAGGCGCTGTTGAAAAGCACATCGATACGGCCAAAGGCCTCGGCTGTTTGGTCAGCAAGGGCACGACACTGCTCAGCGTCGGAAATATCGGTGGGAATCTTCAGGACTTTGGTGCCCAGGCCCAGGCTGTTGATTTCCTCTTCCGCGATATCCAGCTTGGCTTCTGTTCGCGCGGCCAGCACAACAGCCGTGGCACCTTCCTTCGCAGCCAAAGTAGACAACTCCTGCCCCAGGCCTGGCCCGATACCGGACACAATGACTACCTTATCTTTCAACAACATTCGCTAACTCCTGATCAGAAATAACACGCTCAAAACTTAAGACTGGCAGTTCAGGGCATGCCCTGCACCACCCAAACGAGGGATTTTACGGCGGAATTCGCATTACCGATATTGCAGTGACACCCTGTCGTTGCCGACACAGTCCCGTAATGCCTGTATCAACTCGTCACTGGGCACCACTTGCCACTGTTCTCCCAGGCGCACCCTGGCACGATTATGGGGCTGGTTATATACCAGTGCCACCGGACAGGTGCCGCCACCAGCGGTAGCCAGCGTTTTTTCCAGGGCCTCGGTGAAGTGCTCATCGAGCATCTCGCGATTAACTTCTATGGTCAGCTCGGAAGCGAAATTCTGGCGTGCTTGTAGCAGGCTGCGCACTTCCTTCACCCGCATGGCCAGGCCACCGGAATAATCATCGTGAGCTACCGTGCCCTCTACAATCACGATATTGTCTTTGCTGAGCAACTCCCGGTGCTCATTGTATGTCTCGGCGTAAACAGTGACTTCAATACGGGCGCTACGGTCATCGATCTGCAGTATCGCCATCGTATCGCCGCGCTTGGTTTTCATCGTGCGAGCGGCGACCACCAGCCCTGCCAAAACCTGGTTACCGCGATTATCGCCGCGCAGGTCGGCAATCCGGGTGGGTGCAAACTTGCGAACCTCTTTCTCGTATTCATCGATTGGATGGCCGCTGACATAAAGACCCAGGGTCTCCTTTTCGCCACCCAGTCGCTGTTTATCAGACCAGGGCCGTGCGTTGCGGAACTGGCTGTAGGCATCGCCACCGCTGGCCGCCTCGCTGGGCACCACCTCGCCGAACAGGTCCTCGATACCACTATCGCGGTTGCTGGCATTCTGCTCTGCCGCCTTCAGGGCGTCATCCAGGCTTGCCATCAACACCCAGCGCTCTACCCCCAGCGAATCAAAGGCTCCCGACCTGACCAGCGCTTCAATCGCCTTGCGGTTAACACGGCGGGGATCGGTACGTGCACAAAAGTCGAACAGGTCGGTGAAGGGATTGTCTGCATCGCGGGTCTGCAGGATATTTTCAATGGGCCCCTCGCCCAGGCCTTTGATAGCGCCCAGGCCATAGATAATCTCGTTATCGGGGTTTACCGTGAACATGTACTGCCCTTCGTTAACATCCGGCAGTTTGAGATTGAGTTTCATCGCCCGACACTCTTCCACGAACACCACGATCTTGTCGGTATTCTGCAATTCAGAACTCATTACCGCCGCCATAAACTGTGCCGGGTAATGGGTTTTAAGCCAGGCTGTCTGGTAAGACACCAGTGCATACGCCGCCGAGTGGGACTTGTTGAAGCCGTAGCCGGCAAACTTCTCTACCAGGTCAAATATCTTTATCGCCAGGGTGCCGTCTACGCCTTTTTGCCTCGCCCCCTCCTCAAAAATAGTTCGCTGCTTGGCCATTTCCTCGGGCTTCTTCTTACCCATGGCACGCCGCAACATATCAGCGCCGCCCAGCGTATATCCGGCCAGCTCCTGGGCTATCTGCATCACCTGTTCCTGATAGAGAATCACCCCGTAGGTGGGTTCCAGGATAGGTTTCAACCATTCGTGCTGATACTTGATATCCGGGTAGGAGATAGCTTCCCGCCCATGCTTGCGGTTGATGAAGTTGTCTACCATTCCCGACTGCAGTGGACCGGGGCGAAACAGGGCTACCAGTGCGACGATATCCTCGAAGCGGTCCGGGCGCAGCCGTTTGATCAGGTCCTTCATGCCGCGGGATTCCAGCTGGAATACCGCCGTTGTCTCAGCTGATTGCAGCAACTCAAAGCTGGCGCTGTCGTCCAGCGGAATCTCCATCACGTCCAGCGGCAACTCACCCTGCTGCTCCCGCGACACGTCGATCATCTTCACTGCCCAGTCGATGATGGTCAGTGTGCGCAATCCCAGGAAGTCGAACTTGACCAGCCCCGCGTCTTCCACGTCCCCCTTGTCGTACTGGGTTACCAGGCCACCACCGCTTTCATCACAGAACAGCGGTGAAAAATCCGTCAGCCGCGAGGGCGCAATCACCACGCCGCCAGCGTGCTTACCCACGTTGCGGGTAATTCCCTCGAGCTGCAGCGCCATGTCCCAGATTTCCTGGGCCTGGTCGTCAGTTTCGAGAAACTCCTGCAGGGGCTGTTCCTGCTCCACGGCCTTGGCCAGTGTCATGCCAACCTCGAAGGGAATCATCTTCGACAGGCGATCAGCCAGACCGTAAGACTTACCCTGCACTCTAGCGACGTCGCGCACTACCGCCTTGGCGGCCATGGTGCCAAAGGTAATGATCTGCGATACCGCTTCACGACCATAGGTTTCGGCAACGTACTCAATGACTCTGTCACGACCGTCCATGCAGAAGTCGACATCGAAGTCAGGCATGGAAACCCGCTCCGGATTGAGGAATCGCTCGAACAGCAAATCGTATTCAAGCGGGTCCAAATCGGTAATATCCAGCGCGTAAGCCACCAGTGAGCCGGCGCCAGAGCCTCGCCCCGGCCCAACCGGGATGTCATGCTTTTTGGCCCAACCGATAAAATCCATAACGATAAGGAAATAACCCGGAAAGCCCATCTGGATAATCGTTGTCAGCTCGAACTCCAGACGCTCCCTGTATTGAGCCTGGCGCGCCGGAAAGTCTTCGCCTTCTGTATCGAACAACTGCGCAAGTCGGCGATCCAGCCCCTCGTGCGAAAGCTGCCTGAAGTATTCATCCATGGTTAACCCCTGAGGCACGGGGTAATCCGGAAGATAGGGTTTGCCCAACTCAAGCACCAGGTTGCAGCGGCGGGCAATATGCACCGTGTTGGCGATCGCTTCGGGAATATCCGAGAAGAGTTCTATCATCTCTTCCGGCGAGCGCAGATACTGCTGGTCGGTATAACTGCGGGCCCGGCGCGGGTCATCCAGGGTACGGCCTTCACCAATACACACCCTGGCCTCGTGTGCCTCGAATTCACCGGCCGCCAGAAAGCGAACATCGTTGGTCGCTACCACCGGGCATTGCAGCTGTTCCGCCAACGCCACAGCGGCATGCAAATGCGCCTCGTCTCCCTCGCGTCCGGTGCGATGAAGCTCTAGATAGAAGCGGTCAGGATAAATCGATAGCCAGTACTTCGCCCGCTCGCTGGCAATTTCGGGCTTTCCGGCCAGCAGCGCCTGGCCGACATCACCGGCGACACCGGCAGAGAGAGCAATCAAACCCTCGGCGTGCTCGGCCAGCCATTCCCGCTGCACATAGGGAACGCCGAGATACTGTCCGTCGGTAAAGGCGCGGGAGATCAGCAAGGTGAGGTTTTTATAGCCTGTCTGGTTCATCGCCAACAGGCTTAGGGGGTGAGAGCGCTCCGGATCATCAGCCTCGACAACTCGCAGGTCGGCACCAAAGACAGGCTTTACGCCGGCATTGAATGCCGCCTTGTGAAACTTGACCAGACCGTAAAAATTGCAGACGTCAGTGACCGCAACCGCCGCCATGCCCAGCTCTTCCACCCGGTTGACCAGCGGCTTGACTCTTACCAGCCCGTCGACCAGGGAATACTCGGTGTGAACACGCAGGTGGACAAATTCGCTCATAACCTGATTCTACTCCGCTGCACCAGCGGCTAACAGATTTTTTACCGGGCCAAAGCTTTTTCGGTGCGCAGGCGTCACTCCCAATGTTCTCAAGGCCTCCAGATGCACTGCGGTGGGATAGCCCTTGTGACGCTCAAAGCCATAGCCAGGATACTGACGGGCCAGTTCAACCAACTCGCCGTCACGCTGCACCTTGGCCAGTATCGATGCTGCTGCAATCGCGGCTACACGATCATCTCCCTTTACCACCGGTTCTGCCGCATAGTTCCAGCGCGGCAAGCGATTGCCATCAACCAGTACATAAACTGGCTGCGGTGAAAGCGCTTCAACAGCCCTGTGCATAGCCAGCAGCGAAGCCTGCAGAATATTAATTTCGTCGATTTCGGCGACCGATGCGCGCGCCACTGCCCAGGCCAGCGCATTCTCTTTAATTTGCTCGGCTAATTGCTGGCGACGGCTTTCCGACAGTTTTTTGGAATCCCGCAGGCCGGCAATGGGCTTGTCCGGGTCGAGGATAACTGCAGCAGTGACAACATCACCCGCAAGCGGGCCGCGGCCAACCTCGTCGACACCGGCTATCAATAGTCCGCTGGCATCGGGGTTATCAAGGTCAATGGTGAAGAGATCACTCACCGGGCTGTGCAAGCTCCACGAGTGCCTGAGCCGCGCGGTCGGCATAGCCCAGGGCGAGTTGTTGGTGAAAGGCCTGGAAGGCGTCGGCCTGGGCAAGCGCCTTGTCTCCCTGCGACAGGAGTGGCCAAACGGCGTCCACTATCGCCTCAGGGGTCGCCGCATGCTGCAATAACTCGGGAACGATACAGTCATCCGCCAATACATTCGGTAATGCCACGAAGCGTGTTGTGGCAAGGCGCGATGAAAGTTGCCAGGATATCTCACCCATCCGGTAGGCAACCACCATAGGTTTCTTCAGCAGCATGGCTTCCAGGGTCGCTGTACCCGATGCCAGTAAAATCGCGTCAGCTGCAGCCATTACCTCCCTGGACCGGCCATCAACCAGGGTGACTGACAAATCGGGAAAATGCGCCAGCTCCCGGCGAATCTGAGCCATCCGGTCGCTGCTGGCAGCAGGGATAACAAAGTGGATACCCGGGTCCTTCTGACTCAAGCGGGAGGCCACTTCGAAAAATAATGGGGCCAGGTAGCCAACCTCTCCAGCGCGACTTCCCGGCAACACCGCCAGTACCTTGCCACTTTCTGGTAGACCCAGGGCGGCTCGTGCCGGGCCAGGGTCAGTGACCAGTGGGATTTCGTCTGCCAGAGGATGGCCAACAAAGGTCGCCGCAAGCGAGTGCTGGCGATAGATGTCCAGTTCAAACGGAAACAGGCACAGCATCAAATCCACGGCTCGCTTGATTTTCCTGATCCTGCCCGCGCGCCAGGCCCAGATAGTCGGGCTGACAAGGTGAGCGGTTCGTATACCCTGCGCGCGTAACTTCTGCTCCAGGTGAAGATTGAAATCAGGGGAATCTATACCGATAAAGACATCGGGGGGATTGTCTCGAAAGTGACGGTACAGTGCACCGCGTATGCGCAACAACTCGGGCAACCGTTTGAGCGGCTCGATAAAACCCATCACAGAGAGGCGGTCCATGGGGTACATGCTGGTAAGGCCCTGCGCTTCCATCAGCGGGCCACCCATGCCCTCCACCACCATGTCGGGACACCGCTCACGCAGTGCCGCCAGTACTCTGGAGCCGAGAATATCGCCGGAGGCCTCTCCAGCCAGAATGCCTACGCGCAGGCCGCGGGGCCCCATCTAACGAACGATGCCGCGCTCCGAGGCGCGCAGTGAATCAACAAAGATTTGCAGTTCGGGGGTATCGGCCAACATCGATTCAAGCCGCTGCAGGGCGATATCGAGGGTCAGTCCCTGGCGGTAGACAATTTTGAAAGCGCGGCGCAATTGACTGATGGCGTCCGCTGAAAAGCCCCGTCGCCGCAGTCCCTCAATATTGATGGTCTTGGCCTCGGCAGGCGATCCACTAACAGTCACATAGGCCGGCACATCCTTGCCAATACCCGTGGCCATACCGCTGAAACTGTGGGCGCCAATTTTGCAGAACTGGTGCACTAACGTATAGCCGCTGAGAATAGCCCAGTCACCCACCTGCACATGGCCGGCTAGCGCCGCGTTGTTCACCAGAATTGTGTGATTGCCTATCACACTGTCGTGACCTATATGTACATAGGCCATCAACAGGTTGTCGTTGCCGATAATCGTCTCGGAACGGTCCTGAACGGTGCCGCGATGAATGGTCACATTCTCGCGAATGACGTTGTTGTCACCAATGATAAGCCGGGTAGGTTCGTCCCGGTATTTGAGGTCAGGGGTACTCTCTCCTACCGACGAAAACTGGTAGATATGATTGCCCTTACCAATAGTCGTCGGGCCCTTGATCACTACATGGGACTCGATTATGCAGCCAGAATCGATTTCTACATGCGGGCCGATAAGCGTCCAGGGACCAATAGTGACATCATCAGCAATTTTTGCAGTGGGGTCGACAATGGCCAGTTCGTGAATCATATCAGCGGTCAGCGCAGAGAATTGTGGCCGATGCACACAATTCGTCGTCGACATCGGCGCTGACTTCAAAGCGCCAGATACCACGTCGGTCGCCCAGGATTTTGGCCCTTAGCATAACTCGATCGCCGGGAATGCAGGGGCGTTTGAACCGGAGTTTGTCGGCACCCACAAAGTAATAGATCGAGCCATCTGCAGGCGTCTTATTCATGGACTTGAAGCCGAGTATTCCGGCGGCCTGAGCCATGGCTTCTACCAGCAATACTCCGGGAAATACTGGCTTATCGGGAAAGTGACCGTCAAAATATGGCTCGTTAATAGACAGGTTCTTATAGGCAACAATAGAGTCGCCGAGATTGAGCTCCACAACCCGGTCCACTAACAAAAAAGGATAGCGGTGAGGCAGGTACTTGCGGATTTCAGTCACGTCCATCATTGGACAGCGGTTCCTCAGTCTTCTTTGTTGTTAAGCTCAGCTTCCAGTTCGGCAACCTGCTGCCTAAGCAAATCTATTTGGCTGAACCTTTCCGCCAGCATCTTAATACGAGCGGCATTGCGTGCCCATTCCTTGGACGGCATTAACGGCGTCCCCGACGAATACACGCCAGGCTCCGAAATCGACTTGGTCACCCGGGCCTGACCGGTCAGATGCGTATTATCAGCAATCGTAAGGTGCCCCGATATCCCGACCTGACCTGCAAAGGTACAGTTCTCACCAATGGTCGTACTTCCGGCAATACCTACGCAACCCGCTATCGCGGTATTTTTCCCGATGACACAGTTGTGGGCGATATGAACCTGATCATCCACGATAACACCATCTCCTATTACCGTGTCTTCAAGAGCTCCGCGGTCAATGGTGCAGCTGGAACCAATCTCAACCCGGTCACCTATACGCACGCTACCTGACTGGCATATTCTGACCCAACCCTCCGGGCTGGGCGCGTAACCGAAGCCGTCAACTCCAATGACGGTCTGGCTGTGAACGACGCAATCACGGCCCAGGGCAACGTCGTGATAAAGCACTACCTTGGGGAAAATACGTGTGTTATCGCCAAGCGTAACATTGGCACCAATGTGGGCACCGGCTCCGATTATCACCCCGTCTCCCAGAGTCGCACCAGCGTCAATAGTAGCGAGCGGGCCAACAGCCACGCCCTTCCCCATTGTCACACCATCGGCCACAACAGCGCTGGCGTGCACTCCGGCATCGGGCCGAGGCTCACAGTCAAACAATTGGCTGGCTCGAGCGTAGCTCAAATACGGATTATCAGATACAAGGTGGTCGACAGGACAACTATCGACAAATTCAGCAGACACTATCACCGCCCCTGCCCTGCTTTGCTTCAGGTCATCCAGATACTTCCTGCCCGTCATGAAGGTAAGCTGATCGGGAGAAGCATTAACCAGCGTGCCTATACTGGACAGCTCTCGCTGACCATCTCCGGAGAACGTCAGTCCCAGAAGTTCAGCAAGGCTGGCCAGTGTGTACACGGGAATCGCTTATTGCGCGGGCAGCTGGTTCAGTTTATCGGTGACTTTTGCAGTGATGCTGTAACCGGCGTCCGCGTGAATAACGGAGTCGCGTTGCAACAACAGGCCGATGCCCTCAGTGGCGATAAGGTCACGCAAGACTTCCTGCACCTTGGGTGCCATTTCCTGCAGTAATGTTTGGCCCGCGCCCTGCTCTGCTTTTTGCAGCTTGCCGGTCACGTGCTCCAGGTCGCCCTGCTTGCTGGCCAGCTTCTGGCGAGCCGAAACCTGTTGCTCCTGGCTCATCACAGCAGCATCTTTCTGGAAGCCAGCAACCAGTGTGTCGAACTCTTCTTTAAGCCGATCGAACTCAGCCTTGTCGGCCTTGTAATCGTCACCATTGCGGACCGCCGTCAGCCGCTTTTGGGCCTCGTCGGTCTGCAGAATGGCTTCCTGCAGGTTAACCACGGCTATTTTGCCCTGCGCCCAACCCAGGGTGGGTAGGGACAATGCCACTACAGCCAATGTTACTTTCAATAATCTAGACACGATATTCTCCAAATGTCATTCAATAAAAATTAGAAACCCCTACCGAGGGTAAACTGGAACGCTTCTTCGTCGTCGTCATCGCCAGAATTGAGTGGTTTGGCCAGACTGAATGTCATCGGGCCAAAGCCGGTTATCCAGGTAACACCAACACCGAACGAGTAGCGAATCTCATCGGCATCGACATCGAAACAGTTAATCTGCGACGCCGAACAGTTGGTGTTGAAAACATTACCGGCATCGATAAAGAATGCCGAGCGCAATTTGCTACGATCCTTGATAAACGGCAGCGGGAAAAGCAGTTCTGCGCTGCCTTCTACGAGCACGTTACCGCCAAACGGATCGGGGTCATCCCTGACGGTGGTAGCGCGAAGCTTGCCGCTGTTGTCTATAAAGTAACCAAATTGATCGCCGTTTGGCCCGCCCACTTCGGTGGCATTGCCGTTTTCGTCTACGGCCGTCACAGGCTGGCCTACATCATAAATTTCTGCCGGGGTACTGCGCGGTCCCAGGGTATTACTTTCGAAGCCGCGTACCGAGCCAAAGCCACCGGCGAAGAAGTGCTCGTAAAACGGCAACTCACTGGTGTCGCCATAACCGTCGCCATAACCCAATTCACCGCGGAAGTGCAGGGTCCAGGCTGGCGGCAGGAATGGCACCGGATAGAAAACCTCGCCACGGTAGGTCAGCTTGTAGAATTCAAGGTCAGAGCCTGGCACTGCCACCTCAAACGATACGTTCTGGGAGGCACCGCGGGTGGCCATGCGGCCGCGGTTCAGAGTCGATTGCGTCCAGCTGGAAGTAATTGTCCAGTTCAGGTAATTGTCGCCGTTCTCATCCAGGAAGCCCGGATCCGGTGGAATAACGATCGATTCTGGTGGCACGTTTTCCAGCGGGAAAATTTGCTCAGGCCCGGAGTAGGTACCATCAGCCAGCAAATTACTCTCGTAGTAGAAGTCGACGCCATCCTCAAACCGGGGGCTGGCCTTGATTTCCTGCACGGCAAAGCGTCCAGCGGTGATTTCAGTATCGGAAACGCCAAAGCTGAAACCCAGTCGCTGTGTTTCACCAATCGGATAACCGAAGTTGATCGCCGCGCCCAGGGTATCGGTGGTGTAGCTGGCCACGTTCACTTCCGACAGGTCGGTGGAACGGTAGAAGATATTGAAGCCGCGGCTGACACCATCCTCGGTGTAATAGGGGTTGGTGTAGCTGAAGTTATACAGGTCCTGGTACTTGGAGGAATTGAGTCCAATACCTATACGCCTGCCGGTACCCAGGAAGTTGTCCTGCTGCAGGTTCAGGCCGAGGATCAGGCCGGCATCCTGTGCGTAACCGAAGCTGGCGCCAATGCTGCCCGAGGACTGCTCCTCAACTTCGAACTCGACGTCAATCAGATCGTCATGACCCGGCACTTCCGGTGTCTCTACGGTGGCCCTGCTGAAAAAGCCAAGACGCTCCAGGCGGATGCGGGATTGCTCGATGGCAGAGGCCGAGGCCGGTGAACTTTCCATTTGCCGCATTTCGCGCCGCAGCACATCATCGGCGGTCTTGAGATTACCCTTGAATGAAATGCGCCGAACATAGGTGCGCTTGCCGGGGTCGACGAAAAACTTCATCGCCACGGTGTTCTCTTCTTCATTGAGCTCGGGAATGCCGGTTACCTTGGCAAAGTTATAACCCTCGTTACCCAGTCGTCGAGTGAGGTACTCCTCGGTAGACGTCACCATTTGCTGCGAGAAGGTCTGGCCTTCGGTGACCAGCAGGAAGCGGCGCAGGTCAGATTCGGGCAGCACGAGGTCGCCGGACAGATCTACACCGCTGACGGTAAACTTCTCGCCCTCGGTCACGTTGGCCGTGATATAGACCTCCTGCTTATTGGGAGAGACCGACACCTGTGTGGAGTCTATGGTGAACTGCAGATAACCCCTGTCCATATAATAAGAGGTCAGTGTTTCAATATCGCCGGTGAGCTTTTCTCTGGAGTATTTATCGTCGTTGGTGAAGAAGGACAGCCAGCCGGTGGTCTTGAGCGTAAACAGGTCGCCCAATTCCTCGTCGTCAAACACTTCATTACCGACCACATTAATGTGCTTGATCGCCGCTACCGTGCCCTCGTCGACGTCGATATTGATCGACACGCGGTTTCGCGGCTCTGGCAATACCTCGGTTTCAATGGCCGCGTCATAGCGGCCCTGCTGAACGTACTGGCGCTGTAACTCCAGCTGCATGCCCTCAAGGGTAGAGCGCTGAAATACCTGCCCTACAGACAGGCCGGCCCCTTTCAGACCATCCAGCAAGGCCTCGGTCTCGATAGCCTTATTACCTTCAATATTGATTTCACTGATGCTGGGACGCTCGGTAACGATCACCACCAGTACACTGCCGTCGCGGCCTATACGGATATCGTCAAAATTACCCGTGGCAAACAAGCTGCGCGAGGCCATTCTTACATTCATCTCATTGACGGTGTCGCCAACCGCCAGCGGCATCGCAGCAAAAACACTGCCGGCTGATATTCGCTGAAGGCCCTCCACCCGGATATCAGAGACAACAAAACTGCCACTCTGGGCCGCAACCAGCGGCGCTGCCAGTAGCAAAAGAATGCCCAGACATTTTTGGATTCGCTTGATCAAAATATTCTCAACCACCGGATAGCGCATTTCAGCGAGGTTTCTGGTTTTTTTTGCCACGACACGCCGAATTACAGGCGCGCAATGTCGTTATAAAGGGCCAAAACCATGATGCCGAGCACCATGAACAGACCCACTTGATACCCCAATGCCTGAACCTTCTCGGGCACTGGTCGTCCAGCCAACAATTCCAACGTGTAATACATCAAATGCCCACCGTCCAAAACAGGAATCGGCAGCAAATTGAGAACCCCCAGGCTTACACTCAGCAGGGCCAGGAAGCTGATATACGATTCCAGGCCAGACTTGGCTGACGCGGACGCCACTTTAGCAATGGTGATGGGGCCACTCAAGTTTTTTGGCGAGATCAGCCCTTTAAGCATCTTGCCTATGGACTTCAGGGTGAACATGCTCAGTTCGCCGGTTCGTTGAACCCCCGCTACCAGCGATTCAACCGGCCCACGCTGAAACTCACGTAACATCTCCGGTGGCATTTCCGGCAGGACTACAGCCATCCCTACCCTGCCAAACGACTCACCGCCCTCATCATCGACCCGATCGGGTACCAGGGCGGCTTGTAACGACGCGTTATCGCGCTCAAATTCAATGGCGATACTGACACCAGGGCGCGCCCGGACATAGCTTACCCAGTCCTGCCAAAGTGGCATGGGCACGCCGTCGGCACTGACAATACGGTCGCCGCTGCGCAGCCCAGCCTGCTCGGCAGGGCCGCCAGCAACAATTTCACTAGCGACAGGCAATACATCGGGCGTATACAGCGTCATACCCAGGCCGCGGAACAGGTCCGGCGCTTCCTGACCAGACAACCAACGCTCAACGATCGCCTCCGATTCGTAGACCATTTCCGAGTCGGGATACTTGACTGAAAAACTGATGGCACCACTGTCGCCGATTCGGTCCAGCAGGCGAAAACTCAGCGCCTGCCAGGTAGGCGTGCTTTCACCATCTACGGCAACAATTTCCTGGCCCGGCTCCAAGCCCGCCACCTCGGCCACAGAACCGGCCTCTACTGTGCCGATAATCGGCGCATAACCACTCTCACCGGCCATGAACAGGGCCCAGTAAGCCACTATGGCCAGCGCAAAATTGGCTAATGGGCCAGCCGCAACCACGGCAATGCGCTGCAAAACCGGCTTTCGGTTAAATGCCTGGTCGAGTTCCTCCGGAGCCACTTCGGCCTCGCGCTCATCCAGCATTTTGACGTAGCCGCCCAGCGGAATTGCCGCCACCACATATTCCGTACCCTGCTTGTCATGCCAACTGGCCAGGGGCTTGCCAAATCCGATGGAGAAGCGCAGCACTTTAACGCCGCAGCGTCGCGCCACCCAAAAATGACCGTACTCATGGATCGCAACCAGCACGCCGAGGGTCGCAAGAGTAATCGCTATGGTGTATGCCAGATCCATTAACCTTCCCGCAGGGCCCTCCCCTGTGCTGTCATATCGGCAACCAGTTCCAGCGCCAACTGTCGCGCCGCCCGGTCTGCTTCTTCGACCACGGCAATGGATTCGGGTTCAACGCTTGCCACGCGGCCCAGCGCAGTCTCTACAATCACGGGGATATCGCCAAATGCGATAGTTTCATCCAGAAATGCCGCCACGGCGACTTCATTGGCTGCATTGCAGGTCACCATAGCGGAGCCACCCGCAGCTACTGACTCTCTGGCCAATCTCAAACAGGGAAAACGGGCTTCGTCCGGCGCCTCAAAATCCAGCCTTGCCGCCGCCACCAGATCCAGCGGGGCAACCCCAGAAGTGATTCTCTCCGGCCAGCCCAGACCGTAGGCAATGGGCGTACGCATATCCGGATTGCCCATCTGGGCCAGCACAGACCCATCGCAATACTGCACCATGGAGTGAATAATACTCTGCGGATGAACGACAACTTCAACGTCTGTCGGGGCCAGGTCGAACAACCAACAGGCCTCGGCGAACTCCAGCCCCTTGTTCATCAATGAGGCTGAATCTACCGAAATCTTGCGACCCATGGACCAATTGGGGTGGGCGCAGGCCTGCTCCGGGGTCGCACTGGTGATTTGTTGTGCCGACCAGGTTCGAAAGGGGCCACCTGAGGCAGTCAATAACACCTTGCTGACACCACGCTTACCGGGCAATTCACCGGCGGCTCCTGGCAGACACTGGAATATGGCGTTGTGCTCACTGTCGATGGGCAACAGGACAGCGCCGCTCTCGTGCACCGCCGACATCAACAACTGCCCGGCCATTACCAGCGACTCTTTGTTAGCCAACAGTACCCGTTTACCAGCCCGGGCAGCAGCCAGTGTTGAGGACAGCCCTGCAGCGCCTACGATGGCCGCCATGACCACATCCACATCCGGGTCAGTTACGACCCTGGCAAGCGCCTCTTCGCCCTGCAAGACTTCTGTGGCTGATTCTGCCGGCAGTTTTGAAGCCAGCTGCTGCGCCGCATCAGGGTCGGCCAATACGGCATAACGAGGACTGTGAGCGAGACATTGGGCCAGCAGTGCATCAACCGAGCGGTTAGCGGCCAGGGCATACACGCGGTAGCGCTCGGGGTGCTGCGCAATAACGTCCAGGGTACTGGTACCGATGGATCCGGTTGACCCCAGTACGCTAACCCATTGGCCAGCTTCAGACACTAACGGTACCCCGCAAGCAAAAGACCCAGCGCGAAAACCGGGGCTGCGCCGCAGATACTGTCGAGGCGATCCAGCAGACCACCGTGACCCGGCAACAGGGAGCCGCTGTCCTTCAGCCCGCTTTCGCGCTTGACCATGCTGACAGTCAGGTCGCCAACGACGGAGGACAATGCGGTTACCAGCGCTATCACCACCACCGCGGTGAGGCTCAGCGACAATGATTGATCTGGCAGCAGGTAATACATAATCAGCGCTAATGCCAGAACACAGGCCATGCCGCCCCAAAAGCCTTCCCAGGTCTTGGCGGGGCTGACCTTGATGGCCAGGGGATGACGGCCAAAGGACTTACCACTGAAATAAGCACCCACATCAGCGGCGACCACGATCACGATCATGGCTACCATCAACAATCCGCCACGGGTAAATGACAGCAGGTAAACGGCCGCCAACCAGGCCGAGGCCAGTATCAGCACACCCATCAGGCTACGCATTGCCCGGCTAGACCAGAAGGCGGCACTGGCGGGATAACTTTTTACCCACAAAAGGGCAAAGGACCACCACAGGCAGGCCAATCCCAGAAAAGGCTGCACTTGCTCACGCACCGGCGTCCCATCCAGGCCGCAGTAAATATAGAGGCCGACCATCGCGCCCAGCAGCAACAGGCAATAGGCGGTCCTGGCGATTGGCGATGAAAAGCCTGCCAGACGAGCCCACTCCCATCCGCCCAGACAAACAATCAGTGCGAATACAGCCGCCAGTGCAGCCACAGGCAAGTAGGCGATGGCCGCGAGAAAAGCGGCCGCCATGGATACGCCGGTAATGACGCGCTGTCTAAGCATCGAGATCACCCCCGGAGACAAGCCCGTCGGGATCGCGAACACCAAAACGCCGCTCTCTTCGACTGTAATCAGCGAGTGCCCTGGCAAACTCCAGCTCGCCAAAATCGGGCCATAGCACCGGCGTGAAGTAGAGTTCACTGTAGGCAAACTGCCACAACATGAAATTACTGATGCGGGCGTCTCCGCCGGTTCGTATACACAAATCAGGTGGCGGCAAGTCACTGGAGGAAACATGCCTGTCGATCAGCTCCGGAGAAATCTCGGCCGGGTCCAACTCGCCCGCCTTTACCTGTTCCGCCAACTGGCGCGCGGCCTGCGCGATGTCCCACTGGCCGCCGTAGTCGACGGCGATCACCACGGTAGCTTCGGTGTTACCCGCTGTGAGACGTTCAGACTGCACCATAAGACGCTGCAGCCTCTCGCTAAAGCGGCCTCGCTGACCAATAAACTGTAAACGGATACCGTCCTTGTGCAGCTCGCGAACTTCACTGCGCAGGTAGCGCGACAACAGGGCAAGCAATGCGCGCACCTCTGGCTGCGGACGCCCCCAGTTTTCACTGCTGAAAGCAAATAAGGTGAGAACTTCTATACCGTGGCTACGACAGGCCCGCAGTACGCCTCGAACAGCTTCTACGCCAGCCCTGTGACCCACCGGCCCGGGCACGCCCTCGCGCTTGGCCCACCGGTTATTGCCATCCATAATGATGGCGACGTGGCGCGGGGTAATCGTCTCGTTGCTGGCACCCCCGGTTGCAGTATTATCGTTATCGGGCATCGGGAGGGGTTTCAGATTTCCATCAGGTCGGCTTCCTTGTCGCCGAGCATCTTTTCCACTCGAGCGACAAAGCTGTCAGTCAGTTTTTGCACCGCCTCTTGCCCTCTACGCTCATCGTCCTCACTGATTTCCTTGTCCTTGACCAGCTCCTTGAGCATGCTCATGGCGTCACGTCGGGCATTACGCACTGACACCCGCGCAGATTCTGCTTCATTACGGGCCTGACGAATAAAACCCTTTCGTGTTTCTTCAGTCAGCGCCGGCATGGGAATACGGATCACTTCGCCAGCAGTTGCCGGGTTCAAGCCCAGGTCCGACTTCATGATCGCCCGCTCCACGTCCTGAATCATGGACTTGTCCCACACGGTGAGTATCAAGGTGCGAGCGTCTTCCACGTTGACATTAGCCACCTGACTTAACGGCGTTGCAGAGCCGTAGTACTCAACGCGCAAGCCATCAAGAATACTGGGGTGCGCCCTGCCGGTACGAATTTTGTTGAAGTTCTGAGCCAGTGCGTCAAGGCTCTTCTCCATCCGATCCCCGGCTTCAGTTTTTATATCATCTATCATTGATTCTCTCCCAGCCCCTGGTCCACTACTCGATCAGGGTGCCGTCATCACCACCCCGAACGATATTGAGCAGGGCGCCCTGCTTCTCCATTTCAAACACGCGTACCGGCATATTGTGATCGCGACACAACAGGATGGCGGTCAAGTCCATAACCTCCAGCTTTTTGTCCAGCACCTCATCGTACGTCAGTTTTTCGTATCGCTGGGCGTCGGGCACTTTCATGGGGTCAGCGGAATACACGCCATCGACCTTGGTCGCTTTCAACACCAGGTCAGCATTGACCTCAATACCACGAAGACAGGCAGATGAGTCAGTGGTAAAAAACGGGTTACCTGTGCCGGCGGCAAATATCACCACGTCACCATTACTCAGTGCACGAATAGCCTTGCGTCGGTCATAGTGATCGACAACGCCACTCATGGGGATAGAGGACATAACCTGGGTAGCAATATTGGAACGTTCCAGCGCGTCCCTGAGGGCCAGGGCATTCATCACCGTCGCCAGCATGCCCATGTGGTCCCCGGTCACCCGGTCCAGGCCCGCCGCCTGCAGAGCTGCCCCGCGAAACAGGTTACCACCACCGACTACAAGACCTACCTGCACGCCGATACCCACCAACTGGCCTATTTCCAGCGCCATAAGGTCAAGAATTCGGGGGTCAATGCCGAAATTTTCGCTTCCGGTAAGCGCCTCGCCGCTGAGCTTGAGCAGGATGCGCTGATACTTCTTGTCGGTCCCGGTTTGAGGCATAAATTTGATCTCCAAAACTGAGCCGTATCTTACAGGACTATGGCCCCACGCCCTAGCTTCCAGGCACAGAATTTGTACCGGCAAAATAGCTAATGACACGAGGAAATCACGCGATCGCTAAATGGCAGGCAAAAAAAACGGGGCCAAAGCCCCGTTCGTTGCTGACGGTTAAATTTTAACCGTTCAGCTGGGCTGCCACTTCCGCCGCGAAGTCGACTTCCTCGACCTCAATGCCTTCACCTACTTCAAAGCGCACAAAGGACAGAACCTCTGCGCCGGCGCCAGACACCAACTTACCCACAGTCTGGTCAGGATCCTTGACGAACGCTTGCTCAGTGAGGCTGTTTTCAGCCAGGAACTTCTTAATACGACCACCAATCATTTTCTCAATGATCTCTGGCGGCTTGCCGCTGTCCTGGGCCTGTGCGGTATAAATTTCCTTCTCTTTTTCGACCAAATCTGCCGGCATATCTGAAGGTGCTACTACCTGCGGATTGACCGCTGCAACATGCATGGACACATCCTTGGCCAGATCCTGATCTCCACCCTTGAGCTCGACCAGAACAGCGATACGATTATTGCCGTGCACGTAGGCGCCAACAACACCTGCATCCGCAGCCACCAACTCAATACGACGTACGCTGATGTTTTCACCTATCTTCTGAACCAGCGCTTCACGTGCTGACTCGAGATCACCGGCCATCAAAGCCGCTACATCGGTCTGCCTGCCGCTAAATGCAGCGCTAACAACGCTATCTACGAAGCCCAGAAAATTCTCATCTCGTGCGACGAAGTCTGTTTCGCTATTCACTTCAACGACAACACCGTAGCTGCCGTCCTCGGCAACCCGAGTGGCAACAACGCCATCGGCGGCGGTACGGCCTGCTTTCTTGGCAGCCTTCATACCACTGGACTTGCGTAATTCCTCAATGGCCTGGTCGATATTGCCATCGGCGGCGGCAAGCGCCTTTTTACATTCCAGCAAGCCTAACCCGGTACGCTCGCGTAATTCTTTCACCTGTGCTGCAGACATTACTCAACCTCCCTGCTACATCAGAAGCCCATTGGGCAACATTCAAATTTGAAAACCCCGGCAAACAGAATCGTCTCCGGGGATTGTTAAACATTCCCGATGCCCCAGGGGCACCGGGGAATCGGTCGCGATTACTCTGCGGGAGCAGGTGTCGCGTCGGCTTCTGCCGGCTTTTCGCTAACTTCCGCAGCGGCTTCAACTGCAACTTCAGGCTCGGCTGCAGGTGCTTCTTCAACCGCAGGCGCTGCTTCAGCAGCAGGTGCCTCAGCGGCTTCCTCTACCTCAACAAACTCATCTGCCTTGGTTGCGACTGCTTCACCAGCTTCAACTTTACCCGCAATGCAGGCATCGGCGACGGCAGTCACATACAGCTTGATCGCGCGGATCGCGTCATCGTTACCTGGAATAATGTAATCAATGCCGTCCGGGTTGCTATTGGTATCAACGATACCGATAACAGGAATACCCAGCTTATTAGCCTCGGTGATGGCGATGCGCTCGTGGTCTACATCAACCACAAACAAGGCGTCAGGCAGACCAGCCATATCCTTGATACCACCGATGCTGCGCTCGAGCTTTTCCATATGACGGCTGCGCATCAGCGCTTCCTTCTTGGTTAACTTGGCGAAGGTACCATCTTCCTGCTGCGCTTCGAGCTCACGCAGGCGCTTGATGGAAGCACGAATGGTCTTGTAGTTGGTGAGCATGCCACCCAGCCAGCGATGGCTGACATAAGGCATTCCGGCACGATCGGCCTGCTCTTTCATGATCTTGCCGGCGGCACGCTTGGTGCCCACGAACAGGATCTTGTTCTTGTTACCCGCGAGACGCTTGACCAGATCCAGTGCCTCATTGAAGGCGGGAACGGTGTGCTCGAGGTTGATGATGTGAATCTTGTTACGGGCACCGAAGATGTACTGGTCCATTTTAGGATTCCAGTAGCGGGTCTGGTGTCCGAAGTGGGCGCCTGCCTGCAGCAGGTCGCGCATACTTACTTGCACTTGCGACATGAAACTATACCTTTTTAAGTTTGGGTTAAACCTCCACATATCCCATGCTCCAAACCCGGTTTAAGGGGCACCCTGGAACAGGTGTTGATATGTGTGTGTCATTAGTTTTTCTCTCACTGAAAACGCCCGAAACCCGGGCACTGCCTCGCGAGAGGCGCGCTTTATACCACACCCAGCTGTGTGATGAAAGCGTAAAGCGCGGCCCTCGCAGGGAGCAACAGGCCAGGGTATTACTCATTTAAAGCCGGGTTGCGTTAGAATAGCCGGCCCCGGCACCGCGCGCCAACGCTGTCCGGCACTGGTTAAATTCATATTTTTTATTTATATCAATAGGTTAGAGATGACGGTTTCGATCAAATCAGCAGCGGATCTGGACAAGATGCGGGTTGCAGGACGACTGGCCGCCGAGGTTCTGGAGATGATCGAGCCAAAAGTCGAAGTGGGTATGACCACCGGCGAGCTTGATCGTATTTGCCACCAGTACATCACCGAGGTACAGAGCGCCATTCCAGCCCCCCTCAACTACAACGGCTTCCCAAAGTCTATCTGCACCTCGCTGAATGACGTGGTCTGCCACGGAATTCCATCCGATACCAAGAAACTCAGGAACGGCGATATCGTCAATATTGACGTCACGGTCATCAAGGACGGCTTCCACGGCGACACCAGCATTATGGTCCAGGTGGGCGACGTTGCCCCTCATGCTCAGCGGCTGATCCAGGTGACCCAGGAATGCCTCTACAAGGCACTGGATGTCGTCAAGCCCGGGGCAACGCTGGGTGATATAGGTCACGTTATCCAGCAGCACGCGGAGAAGAATTACTACTCCGTGGTGCGAGAGTACTGCGGGCATGGCATTGGTGAAGTGTTCCACGAGGATCCGCAAATTCTGCATTACGGCCGCAAGGGCACCGGCATGGTGCTGGAGCCAGGCATGACTTTCACCATCGAACCGATGATCAATGCGGGCAAGCGGCACACCAAGCTGAATCAAAAAGATGGCTGGACGGTAACAACCCGGGATGGCCGTTTGTCAGCCCAATGGGAGCACACGCTTGCTGTAACCGAGGATGGCTGCGAAGTATTCTCCCGTCGCAGCAACGAGAGTTTATGACGGCTGAAATGCCCACCTCGGCGGACAATCTACCCGAAGGGCTGCTAGATCCCGAGGCCCTTAACAGCGGCCTGGCGACTGACGACGCAATCGCCTGCTGCAAAACCCTGCTCGCCAACGCCAAGAATTACCTGAACCAGCGGTTTGAGCAAGGTGAAGATGTGGGCCACCTGATCAGGCTCCGTGCCCAGTTCATGGATGCAGTACTGGCGGCATTGTGGCAACAGCAGGCATGGAATGACGCGGAGCTCGCCCTGGTAGCTGTAGGCGGCTACGGCCGGGGTGAAATGCACCTGCATTCGGACACCGACCTTCTTATCTTAATGGGCGAAGATAGCGCCCATTGCGAGGAGCAGGTAGGCGCCTTCCTGACCACTCTCTGGGACATTGGGCTGGACGTGGGCCACAGTGTTCGCACTGTCGCCGAGTGCGCCGAAAACGCAGCAGCAGATATCACTGTATTGACCAACCTGATGGAAGCCCGCGTGATCTGCGGCAACAAAGCGCTGATGCAAGAGGTACGAGACGTTACCTCGCCAGACAAAATGTGGAATAGCGCCGAGTTTTTCCAGGCCAAACTTGCCGAACAACGAAACCGGCACGCCAAGTTCGCAGACACCGAATACAACCTCGAACCCAATGTGAAAAGCTCGCCGGGAGGCCTCAGGGACCTGCAGATCATTGGCTGGATTGCAGAGCGTCACTTCGGCGTTCGCTCACTGCAGGAAATCAGCGCCGAGGAATTCCTCAACCCGGAAGAGATGGACATACTGACTCGCGGACGCGACTTCATGTGGCGAGTGCGCTGGGCCTTGCATATGGTCACCGACAGGGAGGAGGATCGCCTGCTGTTTGACCAGCAACGGACCCTGGCCGCCATGTGGGGATTCGAGGACGGTGAGAAGCTGGCGGTAGAGCAGTTCATGAAGGTTTACTACCGGTGGGCGCTGGCGCTGGGGCAGCTCAACGAGGTGCTCATTCAGAATTTCGATCAGGCCATACTCCACGCTGACAGAGAGGATGCGGTCAGGGAGATCAACGAACGCTTCGAAGTGTGCAACGGCTACCTGCTTGCCAGGGACGTGACACTATTTGAACAGGAACCGGCAGCGCTGCTGGAGGTCTTCCTGTTGCTGTCCTCCCACGAGGGCATCAGCGGCATAGGCGCACCGACAATCCGGCTGATACGCGACAATCGACACCGCATTGATGACGAGTTCCGGGCCAATCCAAAACACCAGGCCATGTTTCTGGACATCATGCGCGCGCCCTACAAATTAACCCGCACGCTGCGCAGCATGACTCGCTATGGCGTGATGGGCATGTATCTCCCGGAGTTTGGTCAGATTGTAGGCCAGATGCAGCACGACTTGTTTCACGTTTACACCGTTGACGCCCACACCCTGGAGGTCATCCAGAATATGCGGCGCTTCAATATCCCTGAATATGAAGAGCGTTTCCCGGTATCCAGCAGGGTCGCGCGGCGGCTACCCAAGTTAGAGCTTCTGTATCTTGCCGGGCTGTATCACGACGTGGGCAAGGGACGTGGTGGCGATCACTCCGAACTGGGGGCTGTTGATGCCCAGGCCTTTTGTGAAAACCACGGGATGTCCAAGCGCGACACCAACCTGGTGGTCTGGTTGGTGCAAAATCACCTGACTATGTCGGCTGTCTCACAACGCAAGGATATTTCCGATCCCGAGGTTATATTGCAGTTTGCGCAGCATGTTGGCGACCAGCTTCATCTGGACTATCTGTTCACGCTGACCGTTGCTGACATTAATGGCACCAATCCTACCCTGTGGAACGCTTGGCGAGGCAGCCTCCTGAGGCAACTTTACACAGAGACCAAACGGGCATTGCGACGCGGACTCGAGAATCCGGTGGACAAGCAGGACTGGATTGATGAGACCCGCGATGCTGCAATCGACCTTCTGGAGTACCGCGGCTTCACCCTGGATGAACTTGAAACCTTGTGGCAACAGCGCGGCGAAGACTACTTTTTGCGTGAACGATCGGAAGATATTGCCTGGCATACCGAGGCCATTGCCGGGCACTACGAACAGGAAAAACCACTGGTGCTGATTCGCAACACCACCGACTCCAGTGTTGCCAACGCGACCCAGATATTCATTCACGCGCAGGCGCGTGATCAACTGTTCTCCAGTATTTGTACACTGCTGGAACAACTGGACCTGAGCGTCCACGACGCCCGCATTTATAACGCCAATGATGGCATGAGCCTGGATACATTTTTTGTGCTGGATTCAGACGGCCAATCGATCGCCGAGGACAGTCAACGCCTGCGCCATATCGCGGAAAAACTGACCGAGGGGCTGTCACTATCCGGTGAAGCGCCAGATATCATCCAGAGACGCACGCCGCGGCAGAAGCGCTCTTTCTCCATTCCCACTGAAACGAGCATGAGTGTTGATGAGATAAAGAACTTCACGGTACTTGAAGTCTCCAGCCCCGACCGCCCAGGCCTGCTGGCACGTATAGGCAGAATTTTTGTCGACTTCGATGTTGTACTGCAAGCCGCCAAAATCCAAACTTTGGGGGAGCGGGTAGAAGATGTGTTTTTCATTACCGATGAGCAGCAGCAGCCTTTGCGCGACGCTGCACTTTGTGACGCCATCCAGGCTGCTATTTGCGAACAGCTGGATGAGCAACTGGTCGCCTGAGTGCCAATGAACCCTGATCTTGAGTTACTGCACCCCTACCCCTTCGAAAAGCTTCGACAACTATTCGAAGACCTTGAGGTGCCCGCGGACAAGCGACCGATTCCCCTGTCGATTGGCGAACCCCGACACGCCGCACCGGACATCGCCAGACGCGCCCTGGTCGACAGTCTGGACATGCTCTCGAACTACCCTGCCACCCGCGGTATCGCAGATTTACGAAACGCTATTGGCAACTGGCTAAAAAATCGATTCGATCTGCCGGAGATTGATAGCGAATCGCAGGTAATACCTGTCAGCGGCACACGAGAAGCCCTGTTTGCCATCGCCCAGGCTGTCGTAGAGGCGAAACCGGGTGCTACCGTTATCTGCCCCAACCCCTTCTACCAGATTTATGAAGGTGCCACGCTGCTGGCCGGCGCCACACCTGACTTTATCAACTGCACCGCCGATAGCGGCTTTCTGCCAGACTTTAACGCTGTAAGTGAAGAACGGTGGCAGGCGTGCCAACTGCTGTATATTTGCTCGCCCGGCAACCCCTCCGGGGCAGTTATGCCTATGGCCCAATTGAAGCAGCTGATTGAGCTGGCGCGAGAATACGACTTCGTTATCGCGTCCGATGAATGCTACTCCGAAATTTATCGCGACGAGGACGAGCCGCCACCGGGCCTGCTGCAGGCCTGCGCCGAGCTTGGCGACAGCGACTTCCGCAACTGCCTGGTTTTCCACAGTTTATCGAAACGCTCCAACCTGCCCGGCCTGCGTTCCGGTTTTGTCGCGGGTGACGCACACATCTTGAAGCAGTTTCTGCTGTATCGCACCTACCAGGGCTGCGCACTGCCCCCGCATCACCAAATGGCAAGTATCGCCGCCTGGAGTGACGAGGGTCATGTTGTCGCCAACCGACAGCTTTACCGCGACAAGTTCACCATGATGGCCAATGAGCTATCGGACAAACTTGAGCTGGTAATCCCGGAAGCAGGCTTCTACCTCTGGCCTGAAACGCCTGTGCCAGACACAGATTTTGCGCGCCGTCTGTTTGCTGAAGAGCATGTCACCGTGCTGCCGGGCCGCTATCTGGCTCGTGAGTCACAGGGCGAAAACCCCGGCGAAAATCGTGTGCGCATGGCACTGGTGGCCGAACTGTCAGATTGTCAGGAAGCCGCCCAGCGTATAAGCAATTTGCTGGACAGGCTGTAGCCAAAAAATGCTCAAGGCGGAACGCGTCAGCTATATCCTCAAGCGGCTGCAGGAACTGTACCCCACTACGCCGGTGCCGCTTGACCACAAGGACCCCTACACGCTGCTTGTGGCTGTTTTACTTAGCGCACAGTGCACTGATGAGCGTGTTAACCAGGTAACCCCCGCCCTGTTTGCCGCCGCCGACGAACCGGTGGGTATGGCGGCGCTCTCCAGCGAAGCTATCAGGGAAATCATTCGTCCCTGCGGGCTATCACCGCAAAAATCCAAGGCGATAAAGCGGCTTAGCGAAATATTGCTGGAGGAGCACGATGGCGAAGTTCCCGCTGACATGGAGGCGCTGGAGCGGCTTCCTGGTGTTGGTCACAAAACCGCCAGCGTGGTGATGTCACAGGCATTCGGGGTTCCCGCCTTCCCGGTCGATACTCATATTCATAGACTGGCCCAGCGCTGGGGCCTGACCAGCGGCAAAAATGTGGTGCAAACCGAGCGGGACCTCAAGCGGCTGTTTCCCCGCGATTACTGGAACCGACTACACCTGCAGATTATTTTCTATGGCCGCGAATTCTGCAGCGCACGGGGCTGCGATGGCAGGGTTTGTGAGATATGCCGCACCTGTTACCCGGACCGCAAACACCCCAAGAAGACCCGCAAAGCCTGAACGCGTAGTGCCAGGCTCACGAAGTGGCAGCGACTTCGGGCTCAACAAGCTGCCAGCGATCGTCTACAGGCTGCGCCAGGCCAAGCTGTTGCAGTTTGGCGAGTGCATCGTCGATTTCAAAGTCCAGGCGACACTGCCAGCGCTGCGCAAACCAACGCTCAATCGCCGCATCCAGATCAGCGGCGCTGCTACTGCCACCAGCGGCCAACAGGAAATAGTAGGCCAGCATACTTTCCTTGCACTCGGAGTCTTCAGCATCATCGACAGTCCGCAATAAGACACCGGTATTGTTATCGAGGAGCTTGAAATACAGATTCTCGGTCAGGGCCTGGGTAAATTTGAGTTTGCGATTGCGAAAGCTGCTGTATTGCTTCCACAGATAACCACCCACCGCACCAACGCCTGCCAGCAATACGAGAATCGCACGTTTATCCAGCGTTACCGGCTCACTGTGAGTTCCCAGCCAGAAACCCAGCAGCGAACCCAACAACACCAGGGTTGCACCGAGCTTGGTGGTAAAGACAATGCCACCGCTGATAATGGCGGGCACGCCGATCAGCAATTTATCAAGGAAACGCATCCCGACCCGGGTATTGGGAAATAGCATCTCCAGGTCGGCGGCCGGCACATTCTGAAACAACTTGAGCATGGTGCTGCCGGGGCGACACCGGCCCAAGGCGCTGTCTTCTTCAAACTGCTCCTTGAACTTCAGGTACAGCACAACACGATCAAAGCTGGTAAACGTTACCGTCTTTTCAGCCAGGCCGAACCAGGTTTTAACCTGCTCACGCCGTTCGCTAACACCCCGGCAAAACAGCAACACCTCATCGTAATCTTCCATGTCCACATACAGCCGAACGTGGAACATTGAGGCGGCATCAAATGCTGCCTGCAGATCTGCACCGCTGATCTTTTCATAATTACCGCGGTCAAGTACGGTTTCTATGGTTGTCGCCAGGGGCGGCGGCGACTCCGCGGCGTCAATGCCGGCCACAAGACGGGTGTCTGCATCCGGATCAAGCGGCGCATAGGCCTCTTTGAGTTGCTGCCGGAGCTGGTGAAACTCTGCGCGATAGACCGCGCTTATGTGATCAATACCCCGCTGGAACGCCTGCTGCTGCTCGCCGTCCAGCCGATTCTCCGCCAGGCACATGCGCAATACATCACTGCGCCGGAAAGGGATAAAGCGCAATGGCGCCAAAGCACTTTCGATGGGTTCTTGCACGGTTTGACTCCCAGTTGCCTGGCCACTCACTCTGGCGTCATTGTAATGAACCGGGAGTGCTTGTCACCTTGCGGCAAAGTTAGGTAGCATGCCAACTCCGCTTCTTATAATAATTTCAGGAAATAACTATGCAAGATTATCTCGCGTTACCTCCTTTACTGGGTATAGGAGGCATGCTGATTGCGTTCGTGATCTATCACATCATGACACGCCACGATCACGGCGACGGCGTCGTCAAGAAGATCGGCGACCAGATCCACCTCGGTGCAATGGTGTTTATGCACCGCGAATACAAAATGTTGGCGATCTTCTCGCTGGTATTGCTGGTTGGCATTTTTCTGTCCCCATTGGGGGTCAACACGGCTATCGCATTTACCGTAGGCGCCTTGTCTTCGGCCACTGCTGGCTACCTGGGCATGTTCGCCGCGACCAAGGCTAACGTTAGAACGGCGGTTGCTGCCCATAACCACGGCGCCGCTTCGGCACTGTCCATCTCTTTCTACGGTGGTTCGGTCATGGGGCTATGCGTCGCTTCATTGGGCCTGATCGGCCTGGGCAGCGTCTACTGGTACTTTGGCGGCGACCCCGCAACGGCGCACGCCATCCACGGCTTCGGCATGGGTGCTTCGGTAGTTGCCTTGTTCTCACGGGTAGGCGGCGGCATCTTCACCAAAAGCGCCGATGTTGGTGCTGATCTGGTCGGCAAGATCGAGGCAGGCATTCCCGAAGACGATCCGCGGAATCCCGGTGTTATCGCTGATAACGTGGGTGACAACGTCGGTGACATCGCTGGCATGGGCTCAGATATTTTCGAATCCTACTGCGGCTCGATGATCGCCTGTGTCGCTATCGCATCCACCATGGCCATGAACATACGTGCCGAAATGATGTTCCTGCCGTTGGCCCTGTCTAGCATAGGTCTGCTGGCATCGGTCGCTGGCATTTTGATTGTGCGCGCCAGGTCCTCTGCTGCTCCCGAGGCAGCGTTGCGCTCAGGGACAATACTGGCACCAGTCATCTTTGTCGTCATGGCCTGGTTCCTCATTGACGGAATGGGGCTGGACAGCAAGGTGTGGTGGTCTGTAGTAAGCGGTGCAGTTGGCGGCGTACTTATTGGCCTTATCACTGAGTACTACACTGGCGGCGGCCCCGTAGAGAAGATCGCCAAATCGGGCGAGACAGGACCGGCGACAGTGATGATCACGGGACTGGCGGTGGGCATGCAATCGGTTGTGGCGCCTATTCTGTTCCTGGCCGCAATTATTTTTGTCTCCACCGAGCTTTCAGGCCTGTATGGCGTGGGTATAGCGGCGGTGGGCATGCTCGCTACAGTGGGTATCACCATGGCGATCGACGCCTATGGCCCGGTTGCCGATAACGCAGGTGGCATCGCCGAAATGGCCGGCATGGGCGAAGAAACCCGGAAAATCACAGATGGCCTGGACGAGGTTGGTAATACTACTGCCGCCATCGGTAAGGGCTTTGCAATCGGCGCTGCCGCGCTGGCAGCACTTGCCATCATCGCGGCATTTGTGGAAACGGTAGAGGCGCATCACACTGGCTTCTCGCTGGAGATGTCCGACCCAACCGTACTTGTTGGCATGTTCATTGGCGGCACGATTCCATTCCTGATCGCATCGATCACAATGACCGCCGTCGGTGACGCGGCCTTCGACATGATCAACGAAATCCGTCGTCAGTTCCGTGAAATTCCCGGCCTCCTGGAAGGCAACGCAGAGCCCGATACAGAACGATGTGTCGATATTGCGACGACAGCTGCGCTGAAGCGCATGATCCTTCCGGGTGCTATCGCCGTGGCAGCGCCAGTCGCTGTAGGCTTTGGCCTTGGCGCATCATCGCTGGGTGGCATGCTGGGCGGCGCCCTGCTTGGCTGTGTCCTGATGGCACTGATGATGGCCAATGCGGGTGGCGCATGGGACAACGCCAAGAAATTCGTCGAGAAAGGTAACCTGGGCGGAAAAGGTTCTGATACTCACGCCGCGGTTGTCGTTGGTGATACTGTAGGCGATCCGTTCAAGGACACCTCGGGCCCATCGATGAACATCCTGATCAACGTGATGGCTATTGTCAGCCTGGTTATTGCACCACTGCTGTAATTGCTACTTCCGGGCCGGCATTCGCCGGCCCGGTCTATTCCCCTTTAAACGCCACCGCTTACTGTCCTGAATCAGGATCCAGTACTGGCCAACTCTCTTTCACGAATGCGCTGCAGTGCCTGCACAAAAACCGAAGCATCCTGGGCACCGGGGATCATGTAACTATCTTGTATGAAAAATGTGGGAACCGCGTGCACCTCGCGATCCAGCCAGTGTGCCTGCTCCTCGCGCACAACCGAGGCGTAACGGCCATCTTCCAGTACACTCTGCGCCTCCGCTCCATCGAGGCCTACAGACGCTGCCACTGCGACCAGCTGCTCATTCTCTCCGACATCCTTGCGCTCGGTAAAAAAAGCGCGAAACAGTGCCAGCTTCAATTCGGTCTGGTGCCCATGGGTTTCGGCCCAATGCAATAACTGGTGCGCCTTGAAGGTATTAACCATGCGCATGCCTTCAAAATAATCGAATTGAAATCCCAGGCTATCCCCAATTTCAACCAGCCTTTGGCGGGCACCACTGCTCTGCGCCGGGGTGGAGCCATATTTCTGGGCGATATGCTCACGCAGTTCCTGACCCTCTGGAGGCATGTTCGGGTTGAGCTCAAAAGGCTGCCAGTGAATCTCCAGCTCAAACTCACCGGGCATCTGGGCCAGGGCTTTCTGCAACTGCAAGTAGCCAATGATGCACCAGGGGCAAACCACATCGGATACGATATCCACCCGTAGCGGCATTAACTGTTTACTGTCTGTCATTGATTTTGCTCCTCTTGCCTTCGCTGATAGCTACGACCCAACAGCACGCCGACAGTCGCCCATAGGGCGGCAATACCTGCGCCTACTACAGCAATACCAGCCATACCAAGCCCGACGCCCTGGCTGAGGCCGGTAAACAACCACCCCATGATGACGTCGCCGCCGCGGTAGGCAACGATGTCGATAACAGGCTTGGTTTTGAAGCGGTCCTCCCGGTCTACCAGTGTAAACAGCACCTCTCTCGCGGGCCGGGTTACCCCATAGTTACCCGCTTTGGCCACCACATGCATGCCCACCGCCACGATTAACACGGGGGAGAAGGCAAGCACCAACATGCCAAACACAAGTACCACCGGCACTATCGCCAGCGCCACCGGCATGCCTACGCGACTCACCAGGCGGCCGGTAACGAAAAATGCCAACAGATAAGTGAGCGTATTAACCAGCGCATCACGATAGCCGTAAATCATGGTGCGGGTTTCGCGGTCATATTCCGCCAACAGGTTTTTCTGCTCAAAGTAAACGAAGGAGCCAATGCCTGTGTAAAGAATAATAAAGATGCCAATACCCAGAAGATAAGGGTTGCTGACAAACTCGCGGAAGCCGCTTAAGGGATTGCCTCCTATGGAGTCTGCGACAGGCGCTGAATGCAAAACATTACCCAACTCGGTTCTGCCAAGATGATGTAGATAGAAAATCAGCGGTATGGGCAGCAGGAGAATGCCGGCGGCTATCAGGATCATGGACTCTACGACCATGGTCTGGGCCAGTACACCAGAAAGCAACGGACCCACAATCGCGCCAAGGCTTGCACCGGCCGCAATAATCGAGAAAAGTCGGCCGGCCTGGTCCTTGTTGAAAATATCGGCCATAAAGCTCCAGAACACCGACACATGAAACAGGGCAAAAACGCTGACCCACAGGTAAAAGACCTTGTTCACCACGTCCCTTCCCAGAAGCGACTCAAGGAAATAGAACGCTACGAAACTAGCCGCAAAGAACCCGTATACGGCGGGCACTAACGCACGAAAGGGAATACGACTGACTGCGATACCGTAGAGCGCGACGATACCGGTGCTAACGAAAAAGTTGATCGTCCACAGTGTGCTCAGTTCGGCGTCCGTCCAGTCGCTGGCCATGGCATCGCGCACAGGTCGCAGAAGGTAGTAAGCAACCATCAGGGTAAAAACGAAGAGAAATGACGCCGACGTCGCCCTGATCTCGTTTTTTTCAATACCCGAGAGGGATTTGAGTAACAGGGCCAATAGGCCTTTCTTTTCAGTCAAGGTTTCATACTCTGAGCTTCAGGGGGCGCCGCCGGCCGCTAAGCCGGCGACGAATTTCTTAAAGTGTAGCCAGCAGCGCTCGCACTACCATCACCCAGAGCGCCAGCGAGGCAATCAGGTAGGTGATAAACCGATGCATCACCGCGTTGTAGCTACAGGCAATCGCACTGTGCAGAACCCGAAACAAAAGGAATGCCCAGGCACAGTAAACATGCACTGAATCTACCTGACCAAAAACTGTCAGTGCCAGGCATATCGCGTAGAACAGCACCGGCATCTCAAACAGATTTTTCAGGTTGTGGCTGGCCCTGGACACCTCATCAGGCAATAGCGCCTGAACCATGGCTGGCGTTTTCATTTCTTCGGCATCAATCTTGTTGGCCGTGGCGTAACCAAGACGCTGTACAAACATGACTATCCAGACCACGAGTGTGAGAACCATTACGCCCAACATGGGTAAGGCGAGCTCATTACTGAATTCCGGCATGGCACTTCTCCTTTTTTTATTGAAATAGGGCCGCGCTAGGCACCCGAGCCGTTCTGATTGTAGCGGCTCCCATCCGCTATATCTAACCGGGCGTATTTGCTATGCTACGCGGCCCTCAAACAGCGGGCCCAAGAAGGAAATCGGAAGTTGATTACACTGTATGGCATCAAGAATTGTGACACCGTTAAAAAGGCACGACGGTGGCTGGAGCAGCAGGACATCGAATACCGTTTTCACGACTTTCGCGAAGACGGGCTGAGTCCTGAAGACGCGTCAGCCTGGCTGAAGGAACTGGGTTGGGAGACCCTGCTTAATCGGCGCAGTACCAGCTGGAAAGCGTTGTCGCCCGAAGAGCGGGAGAGCATGAATGAGGAGACCGCGCTGGCTGCCATTATCGCGCAGCCGACATTGATTAAGCGACCGCTGCTGGATACCGGTCACGAGCGACATACCGGGTTCAAGACAGAAACCTACCAGGATATTTTCAGCCGGCACACCTTGTAGCCGGCCCACCGAAAACGTAACAGGACAAAAAGATGACAGATAGCGCATTTGCCTTCGGCATCGGCATTGGTACCCGTAACAATAATGACCAGTGGCTCGAGGTGTTCTACCCACTCCCCGCTATTGCACCCTCAGCAGAGTTTGCATCAGCGGTAGGCGAGTTCAGCAACGGCCAGCCACTCGATGACGGCGAGCTCCGGCAGCTGCGGCTTGGCCTGGAACATGCGGGCGAAAAAGAGCAGGCCTCAATGGTGAGCCGATTAATGGATTCAGAGCGGCCGATTATCGCGGTACTACTGGAAACTGATAGCGCACCTGCCACCGTGCCAGAAGGCTATCTCAAGCTGCATCTATTATCTCACCGACTGGTAGCGCCCCATGGCACCGACCTCACCGGATTGTTTGGCGTACTGCCAAATGTGGCCTGGACCAACGAAGGCGCTATCGATCTGGCAGAGCTGCCCGACCGGCAATTGCAGGCAAGACTGCGCGGCGAGACGCTGGAAGTAAGTTGTGTGGACAAGTTCCCCAAGATGACCAACTACGTGGTGCCCACAGGGGTACGTATTGCCCACACCGCGCGGGTACGCCTTGGCGCCTATCTGGGCGAAGGCACGACCATCATGCACGAGGGATTTGTGAACTTTAATGCCGGTACCGACGGCCCCGGCATGATAGAGGGCAGAATCTCTGCGGGTGTGCGTGTCGGCAGCGGCTCAGACCTGGGCGGCGGTTGCTCCACTATAGGAACACTGTCAGGGGGTGGCGATA
The DNA here is from genome assembly GCA_039964455.1 of Halieaceae bacterium. Taxonomy (GTDB): domain Bacteria; phylum Pseudomonadota; class Gammaproteobacteria; order Pseudomonadales; family Halieaceae; genus CALJFL01. Next base: position 309,611 of record JBDVXK010000024.1, read on the forward strand.
TCATCATCTCTGTCGGCAAGGAGTGTCTCATTGGCGCCAATGCCGGCATAGGTATTCCACTGGGTGACCGCTGCACAGTAGAAGCCGGGCTGTTTATTACAGCCGGCACCAAAGTCAGTATGCTGGATGCCGAGGGCAATACAGTAGAGACCGCAAAGGCGCGCGAGCTGATCGGCAAGTCTGATTTGTTGTTCCGACGCAATTCAACCAGCGGGGCGGTGGAATGCCTGACCAATCGCTCAGCTATTGAATTGAACGAAGAACTCCACGCTCACAACTAAACCGCCCAAGGACACACCTCATGGACGCCACGCTCGAACTAACCCGGGAATTAATCTCCCGCCAGTCGGTGACCCCGAGTGACGAGGGTTGTCAGGCGTTAATGATGGCCCGATTGTCCGCCATCGGTTTCACCTGCACCGAGCTGGCCTTTGGCGATGTCAGTAACTTCTGGGCTGAACGCGGCACAGAAGGCCCTTTGCTGGTTTTCGCCGGCCATACCGATGTAGTACCTACTGGCCCTGTGGATCAATGGGATTCTGACCCTTTCACACCCAGCGAAAGAGAGGGTCTACTCTACGGTCGCGGGACAGCGGACATGAAAGCCAGCCTCGCGGCAATGATAACGGCCTGCGAGACGTTCTTTGCCCAACACCCCGACCACAACGGGCGACTGGGTTTCCTGATCACCTCCGACGAAGAAGGCCCTGCAACAGACGGTACGGTCAAAGTTATGGAATACCTGCAGGCCCAGGGCAAGGCTATCGATTACTGCCTGGTTGGCGAGCCATCCAGCAGTGCGGCCATGGGAGACACAATCAAGAACGGCAGGCGCGGCTCGCTGGGGGCCCGGATGACTGTGCGCGGAACTCAGGGACATATCGCCTACCCACAACTTGCCGACAATCCCATACACCGTGCCATGCCTGCGCTGCATGCGCTGGCAGCAGAGCAATGGGATGAAGGGAATGAATTTTTCCCGCCCACCTCTATGCAAGTTTCCAACATTCACTCGGGCACAGGGGCAACCAACGTGATACCGGGAGAACTGGAGGTGTTTTTCAACTTCCGCTTTTCTACCGAAGTTACCGATGCGCAGTTGCGTGCGCGCACCGAAGCGATCCTTGATCGCTTTGATCTGAATTACGAGATTGACTGGAATTTAAGCGGACAACCTTTCCTGACATCGGCCGGGGCACTGGTGGAAGCCGCTCAGGCAAGTATTCTCGCCGCCACTGGCCTGAACACAGAACTGTCTACCGCAGGTGGCACCTCAGACGGGCGCTTTATCGCACCTTACGGTGTTCAGGTCGTGGAGCTTGGGCCGGTGAATGCGTCTATTCATAAAATTAATGAACACGTGCGTATTGCAGATTTGCCGCGGCTATCAGAGGTGTACCTGGGAATTATCCAGCGGCTACTGGCCCACTAGGTCCAACTGGTTCTCAAGGGCTGTACGCACAATTCCCTGATTCACTTCACCTGGAATCACCAGCACCCGGTCTTCGTCCAACGCGGCCAAACTAGCTGCCACTACCGCATCAGACTCCATCCACATAGCCTCTGGAGTGCGGGCGATATCAAAGTTGCCAAAGCCTTCGCTGGCGTGCATTTCGGTTCGGGTAAATCCGGGGCACAGACACTGCACCTGTATGCCTGCCGCCCTTACCTCTTCCTGCAACGACCGCGAAAACGACGCCACAAATGCCTTGCTGGCGCCATACACTACCGTATCTTTCATCGGTAACAATGCAGCCACCGACGCTACGTTAACGATATGTCCACCACCCAGCGCTTGCATGAATGGAATCGCCGCATTAGAGAGTTCTACCGTGGCGTCCACATGCAGCCGAATCATGTTCAACTGTTGCGACAGCTCCCCATCCACCATCGCCCCAAAGGTGCCGAAACCCGCATTGTTAACCAGGATATCTACTGGGCCCTTCTGACGCAGGGCCTCCACGGTTCGAGTCACACCCTCGACAGTGGCAAGATCTGCAACGACCACATGCACTTCCGCCTCGCCTTTCAGCTCGCTGGCGATTTCCCTGAGTCGATCTTCACGCCTGGCAACAGCGATGATCACTTCGCAGCGCTGGGCCAGCTGGCGGCAAAACTCTGCCCCCAGTCCGGAAGATGCTCCCGTAACCAGGGCCGTGGTCTTGTGTGTTGTCATAGCAATACCTAAGGCAGTTAATAGCGAGAAACGGTAAATCCACTGCGGCGCAGCAGCGCGATAATACCCTCTTCACCTACCAGGTGTCCTGCGCCAACCACAACGAAATGATGCCCCGGAGCGCTCAGCATGGCGACCAACTGTTTAGCCATCGCGTGGTTACGATCATCAAAAAAACGCTTATAGATTTCTTCAAACTCAGGATGACTTTCTCTATCCTCTGTCAGGAGCAGCCGGTTAAGCGCCGCCGCATCGCCGCGCAACCAGGCCTGATAGATAGGTGTAATCAGAGCTTCCATAGTCTGCAGCTGCTCTAATGTCTGCGCCATGAAAAGATCGGGATCGGGAAAGTCCAATAACAGGGCAACCTGCTGAGCGGGTGACTCAAGCTGCACGACGGGTTTGCTACCAGCCTGAGTCAAAAAGTGTCGGTCTATCCCCTGCTCTACCACCATGCCGAGCTCTGCAAGCCGCAAGGTACTCAATGTTGCAGCCAGCAGTCCTGGCTTCATGCGCACCAGTTGATCGCCGGGCAATCCGCGTTCTTCCATGTAGCACTGCAGTTTCTTCCATACCGCTGCCGACAGATGCTCTTCAACCGTCTCTCCTGCCGGCAACATACCCTGGCTGAGAAACAAGCGCTGAATCTCGGTGGCGCCTTCACCGGTGATATCGACCTCCACCACCAGCGAATCGGCCTTATTGAAGGCGGATTCCAGACCCTCGCGCAGTGGGTACACGTCCGGGAAGGCCATATGGACAGAACCCAGCACGGTGAGTTGTGACTGTTCGCCAGCCACCTGCCACGCCATCAGCGGCTCGCCGGCGGCGCGCCCAAACTGCGGCACTAGCAGCAGCACAAGGAAAAAAAGCCTGAAGACGGTCATATCAATACAATTTCGACGCGAGTGGAGACCGGTGAAAGACATTCAGGACAACGCCTTCAGCACATAAACGTCATAACGCACCGCTTTACCTTGCACCACATGAGACGGCACTGCGGAGGTCAGTGTGGGTGCCTTGCGCGGCCGTTTGACGACAACCCTGGCGGGCTCCAATGACATCGCCCGGTCAAACAAGGAGGCCCCCGCTACACGATCATCTATGGCAGGAAGAATGCGTTGAAACAGTGCCATTTCTTTCTTTACTGCCGCCTGTTTATCCCGTTTTGGAAACATCGGATCCAGGTAAATAACATCGGCTCCCTGCAGATTTTCAGAAGGCTGGCTCAACATATCACCGGGCAGCAGCTGCATTCTCGCGGTAACTTCAGCAAGCCAATCATCTGCTGAAAATTGCGCGCGATGCAGAGCGGATTGCAGCATCGCAACAAGGATAGGCTCTCGCTCGCACAGAACGACGCGACAGCCAAGATCAGCAAGCACAAAAGCATCTCTACCCAGGCCAGCGGTTGCATCAATAACCTTCAGTGTTGGCTTGCGACCAACGCCCACGGCTTTGCCCAGCAACTCATTGTGACCGCCGCGGCGCCGATGACGCATCGCTTTGCTACCAAATTCGATAGCAACAGGACCCGGCGCATTACGCCCCGTCTCCCGCAGCAATAAACCGTGCTCGGTAACAGATAAAACGACCTGAGCATCCGCGCAATCGACCGCCTTGGCCGCCCCAGACACAAGTGGCAACCCCAGTTGCTTCGAAAGCTCCAGGGCCTGGTCAGAAAGTTCAGGAGCCTCGGCATAGATGGCCAGTAAAGGACTCTCGATGGAGTCGATATCCACCGCTGTACCGCGCCGGGCGACCTCGGAATGTCGGCGACCACGCGCCATAACAGTGTCAGTCCTCGGTTATCGACTTGGCCTGGCGCTTGCGCAGCATACTGGCAAGGTCATCGAACAGCGCCTCCGCCGTCTGCGCCCGGCTCTCTTCAGCGTCGGCGGCTGCCATCGTATCCTGCTCAGGCTGTGGTTGTTGTCCGGCAGAGTTACCCTCTGCAACGCGACCGGGCAACTGCGTTGGGTCCAGCCCCAGCGCCAATGCCTGTCCGTCCAGATCTATATCCACCTGCAGGTTGTAAGCATAACGAGTGAGCCCATGCTTGTCGGTGATAAGAAAGCGGCGCGGTTCCGATTCGCCCGCGCCATTGTCACTAGATGTGAGGTAGCAGGTCATTGTACTGATGGGTTTGCTGGACAACATGGTGCCCACCAATCGCTCCAGCTCACGATCGCAACTGCGCACATAAGCGCTGGAATCAACCTTGATGGGTAAAGGCGCACTGCCACGATCCCTTCCCGGTAGCATGCACTCAAAGTCGCCTACGAGAATCTGGTGCGGTTGAGCGAGGTCTACCATGCGTGCCAGTTCAATGGTTACATCGCCAACGATGTAGCTGAAAACGGTGGGATTGACCCCTTCCGCCTGATACAGCTCGTAATGGCTGCCTATATGGAAAGCGGTTCGAATAACCGGCACGGTATTGCCGCGCGAAGCGGCTCTGGCGGAGGCGTTATCGGCAACCACCAAAAGCATGAACAAGAAGAGATCCTGACAGGAAAAAGGCCCCAGATCCCTGTTCCACACATAATAACCATCGCCGGTAGTCGTTCGAGCGAAGTTAATCTCGATTCCCCGGGCCTGCAGCTTGTTGTAGGCCGAATTCAGCGAGTAGGAAAGACTGTTGAGCTGGCTGGCCTGCTCAAAGGGTGTAAACAGGGAAAAGCTGGCGATATCGAAAAGCAGAACCGCGCGGGTCTCTACGAAGCTTAGGCCATAGCGTCGGATTAACTCCTCTACCGCACCCATTACCTGTTCGTCCTCAGCCAGAGCGCTACTGAGCTTGATGAATGTAGGCGAAATATCCAGCCTTTCAGCAACCTTAAAAAGATCCTCGCGCGATTTGCGCCGCTCTCCCGAGATCAGCTCACGTACAAAGTGCTCATTATCATCAGCCTCTCCGGAGGCATCCATCGCACAGTAGTTACCCAGAAAATAATGGGGTACCAGAATCACCAGCAGACCACGTTCGTCGGCACTCCAGCACAGCACGATATTCTGGCCCAGACGCCACTGCTTGCGCAGGGTTTTCTCCAGCGTCTTGAGGTTGCCGCGCTGAACAATACTTATTGCGTCAAGACCGTTATCCAGGACACCGTCCTGCAGATCGTTAATATCGGTGGACTCAGCCATCATGGCACTCGTTTTTATTCATGGTACGAGCTAGCATTATAGAGTCACACTGCTATCGTGGCCACGCGGGCAGGCGAAACAACTGAAATCCGGCCCTCGATACTCTCCCAAGGAAACAATGACGCATGTACCAATTCGCACTCGCTGTCACTCTATCGTTGCTTACCCTGCTACTAACGTCCTGCGGCTCCTACGATTTCACCGTCAATGATCGCGTCGTATTTTCCCCAAAACCGCTATTTACTGATTACGAAATCACCGACGAGGCGCTCAGCGATTGCGTTAAACAGGCCATTGTCGACAATCAGGTCAGCAGCCCTGCCCAACTAACTGTGCTCAATTGCAGCCACGCCGGCGTGGTGTCACTGGCGGGCCTGGAGATCTTCACTGGAATAAGCCAGCTGAAGCTAAGCGCCAACCAAATCGTAGAGCTCACCCCCCTGACCCCGCTGTCTTCACTGGAGGATTTATACCTGGACCAGAACCAGATCATCGATGCCACTCCCCTGTTTGAACTGCTGTCGTTGCGCAGCATTGATCTGACAGGCAATCCAGCCCTGCGCTGTCCCAGCTCGGCTTCTCTGCTGCGGGTCGAGGACAGCAGGTTACCCAAGCACTGTGGCTAACCTCGCGCTAATACCACCGCGGTCAGAGGCACACTAGATCATGCAGATGTTTTTTTATCGGCTGATCAGCTGGCTGCCTTTCCCTGCACTGTATGGGCTGGCCTGGCTGGGCTACCTGATCCTTTACTACGTGACCGGGTACCGGAAATCGGTGGTGCGACAGAACCTGAGTCGCGCATTTCCCGACAAAAGCGACAGCGAGATTACAGTTCTGGCCAAGAAATTCTATCTGCACCTGGCCCAGGTGGCCCTGGAGATCGTCAAGGCACGCCGGATGACACCGGAGGATTTTCGCCAGCGGGTAAGCTTGCGTAACCCAGAGCTGGTTGAGCAGTACAGCAATGGTTTCAAGGATTCACTCATCGTGCTGTCCATTCACCAGGGCAATTGGGAGTGGATGCTGCACGGCGCCACAACCGCCCTGTCCATTCCCGTCGACCCGGTATACAAGCCCCTGCATAACGAGGTCGTGGACAAGATGATGTATGACATCCGGTGCCAGTTTGGCTCCAGGCCTTTGTCTATGGCCGAATCCACGCGGGATATTTTGAAACGCAGGCGGGAGTTTCGGGTTTTCGTGATGGTTGCCGATCAAGCACCCATTCGCAGTGAACGCGGCCATTGGACGACGTTTATGGGCCAGGAGGCAGCGTTTTATCTGGGCGGCGAGATCATCGCCAAAACGACCCGCTTTCCCGTGCTTTTCGCCCAGTGTCATCGCACACGGCGCGGCCATTACGAGGTCGAGTTTCACGAGGTGGCCAAACCACCCTACGACAAGGAATCACACGACATTACCGAGACCTACGTCAAATTAATCGAGCAGGCGATACACGACGAGCCCTACAGCTGGCTGTGGAGTAATCGCCGCTGGAAGCGGGACAGAGCCGCAGAGGAAGCACGGGCCGCGAAGGAAGAGGCAGAGCAGGCGTAAGCTAAGAAAAGCGGCTTAGGCCAGCTGCAACCAGTCAAAGCCCGTGGCCTGTTCAGCCCAGACAACACGATGATCATCCGGCTCAAATGCTGACTTCAGCGCCTGCTCGGCTTTCTCCCGGCAGTTATTGTTCTCGCTAATATGAGCTATCGCGAGATAGCGCAGTCGCTTACAGTCGATCGCGTGCAGAAAACCCACGGCTTGTTCGTTGTTGAGATGTCCCCAATCGCCCCCTACCCGCCGCTTCAGGGCAACCGGATAGTCACCCGCTTCCAGCATCCCCACATCGTGATTGAACTCCAGCAACATGCCATCGCAATCGCTGTAGCTGTCTACCACGTGGGGGGTGATGCTACCCAAGTCGGTGAGCACGCCCAATGAACATTGGCTGCTGGCCAAACGATACTGGCAGGGCTCGCGGGCATCGTGGGGCACAGGTACTGCAGCCACATCGATATCACCGATAACAAAGCTGGCGCCGGCATTAAAACAGTTAACTGAGAAAGGATCGGCAACCCGGTTGGTGCTGGCGGTACCGTGCGTCATATACACCGGTACTTGATACTTACGCGACAGCGCCGCTACGCCACTACTGTGATCCGAGTGTTCATGTGTGACTAAAATAGCGTCCAGCTGCGTCGGGTTTACGCCAAGCCGCTCCATACGCAGGACAACCTGGCGCGCGGAGAAGCCGCAGTCGATCATTAGGAGGGTGTCGGCGGTGGCGACCAGGGTGGAATTACCCTTGCTGCCACTGCCAAGAGATGCAAATCGCACTAGTTGATGTTGCCCTTCAGCAGACTCAGCAAAGCCTGCTCCTGGCGCTTATCAAAGGAGGGGTCCGGTTCACGGGGTTGCAGTCGTATCACGACGGCATCATCGGTCTGTTTAACCACAGTAACCAGAAAGTCCTTGCCTGCCAGCGGGTGTGAGTCATCGCCTCCCCACAGCCAGTCGAACCAACCGTCGTCCTCTTCCTTGTCGATGCCGATAAATTTCGCATAGTACTCTCCGGCACTACGATCCCTGTCGGTAATCTCGAAGTTGGACTCTTCCAGGCCTTTCGCTGTCGAGGCCCAGGCCCTGTCGTAGGGCAATACGAGTTCTATGTAGGTATAGCCCTCGTCAGATTCCTGCAAAGAAATTCGCCCGGTTGCACTGATCGCCTGATCGGCAATCATTGATACGGGTGCGGAATCTGCGCTGTTGGCGATGTACTGGGCCATACCCCGCAACATTTCGGTTTCCTGTTGCACATCGTCGGACTCGCCGGGCCAGGTGTCGATATCACCCGCCTGATTCATTTGCAGCACATGCAGCTCACTGGTACCACGCTGAACACCCCGCTCTATGCGGAACTGAAAGCGTGATTGCATGGGGGCACCCTCCATAGACAACCAGCCACTTTCCATGATGCCGGCACGGGCATCTACCCTACCTACCTGAATATTCGCGGCAGACAGGAAACTCCTGACCTGCGGCCATAACTGGCCAGGGGCCATCGCCACCAGGGCCCAGCTTTCCTGGCCAAGCTTCTGGATACGGACCACTTCATCAGCGGATCCGGCAATCAGCGGTGTCGGACGCGGCACTTCGAACTCGCCTGCCAACACCAGAGATTGTTCAATATCGGGAATCGGGTAAATTTCCTGCAGCGCCTGCGTGCTCTTCTCCGGCGGCACTTCAATAACCTCCATTTCCGGAGATTGCTTATAGTCCTGGGACTTGTCCCGAAACATACCGTCATCACCAAACAGGTAACCGCAGCCACCCAGGGCCGCGAGCACAGCAAACAATGGCAGTCGAGAAATCAGTTTAGGCGTGTTCTTCATATACCCGCTGCCTCCATCGCCGCCAATACACGGCCATGAAAGGCTTCATCCAGTTCTGTAAGTGGCAGGCGAATACCGGATTCGATCAGACCACGCTGTTGCATCGCCCACTTCACAGGTATGGGATTCGCCTCAAGAAAGAGGGCCTCGTTCAGATCAGCCAATTGCTGATCAAGCGCTTCGGCTCCGGCGCGGTCTCCGGCAGCGGCAAGCTGACACAGTTGCGCTACCACCGCTGGCGCTATATTGGCTGTTACCGAGATATTACCCTGGCCTCCAGCCAAAATGAGCTCCATGGCAGTGGGGTCGTCGCCGGAATACACCGCGAAACCCTGAGGCGCCCGGGCAATAAGGTCCCTGCCACGCTCAGTATCGCCGGTAGCATCCTTGATGCCCACAATGTTGTCGATCTCAGCCAGCGCAATAGCGGTGTCATTGGACATATCCACCGCGGTGCGACCGGGCACGTTATAAAGAATATTGGGCACGGCCACGGCCTCAGCAACCGCCTGAAAGTGCTGATACAAGCCTCGCTGAGTGGGCTTGTTGTAATACGGGGTAACCAACAGGCAAGCATCTGCGCCAGCGTCCGCTGCCGCGGCAGTAAGCTCTATCGCCTCACGGGTCGAATTGGAACCGGTACCGGCTACCACCGGCAAGCGGCCAGCGATATAGTCAACGCAGTACTTGATAACCTCACAGTGTTCCGGGGTGCTGAGTGTTGCGCTCTCCCCGGTTGTCCCCACTGCGCCGATGGCACCCGTGCCCGACGCAATGTGCAGATCGAGGACACGCTCGAGGCTGGCCCAATCCACGCTGCCATCTGCGTGCATCGGGGTGACCAGGGCGACGATACTGCCGGTTATCATTTACTCACTCCAGAGTGCTGCGGATAAGGCTGCGCACCTGCGAGCCCGGGAAAGAACGCAATTATCCATGACAGGGGCCGGAACACAACCGGATTGCGGTAAAATACCCTGCCAACAGTTACCGGAAACAGGAGCCACCCAGAATGACCAAGAGAGCTTATCTCCCCCTGCTACAGCTTGCCGCGCTGATACTGACGCTCACTACCGGCGCCTGGGCCATGGCTGAAGTCGAAATCGGCACCCTTTCGTACCTCGACAGGAGCTACATGAAACAGCAACGGGAGCGCATCGGGGACCTGAGCTTACGCAACCTGGGACGAAGCCTGAACGGCACTGCTACCAATGATCTGGCCATTCTGCAGGCCTTGCTGGATAAAAAACTGGTCACCGGCGACCAGAAGCTGGAACTGCAGGCCATGGGCGTCGTTATGGGCGACCTGCTGGCGGCTGACCTGGGGCTGGATTGGGTAATCTACGAGGATAAGGTGGGGCGCAGCAGGGCACTGCGGTATAGGCAAACGGATAATTACCTGTTTCCAATGACCATGATTTCCCGGCGCAGGGAAGTGGGGAACACAGACACAGTAGCTGACATCTACCAGAAAGCTCACGCGAGCATGGCTGCGGTAATCGAGCCCCTGCCCTTCCAGTGACCAGTTTGGCTTTGCCGGTGCATCCGTTTAGACTGCCTGTATTCCGTTTTCAGGGCCACTCGCTGCATGACTGATCAGGCACCAGGATTCCGGCTGGCTCAGGAAAACCAGGAAGACGCCGCGCTGTTATTGAGCGGCGACTGGGTTCAGGGCCAGCAAGCGCCTGAGTTCGAGGAACTGCGCGCACAACTGGCAAAAGCCTTGCCAAACCAACTGGTCCTGGATGGCAGCAAGCTGGGCCAATGGGACTCCATACTGATGGCGTTCCTGCTGCAGTGCTTCAACTTTTGCCGCGACTCCAACATCAACGTGGATATGAGCGCCCTGCCTGAGGGTGTGAGGCGCCTGCTCAATGTCGCCACCACGGTGCCACCCCACGAGAAACCCGCCAAATCCGGCACTTTTTGGTTATCCGGCATCAACCCGGTGGAACTGTTAAGCCGGGTCGCAGGCGATCTCAGGGCATCGCTGGCCTTCATAGGTGAGGTCACCATCGCGCTGGTCAGACTTGCCACGGGCCGGGCCAATACCCGTTTTTCTGACTTCCGGCACTTCTGCTACCAGGCGGGTCCCGACGCCTTTGCCATCATCAGCCTGACCAGTGTTTTAGTCGGCATGATCCTCGCTTACCTTGGCGCTGTGCAATTGCAGCAATTTGGTGCCGAAATTTTCGTTGCCGACCTCGTCGTGATCGGCATGCTACGGGAAATGGGGGTATTGATGACCGCGGTGGTTATGGCGGGGCGCACCGGCGCCGCCTATGCCGCGCAATTGGGGACCATGCAAACCAATGAGGAGATCGACGCCATTACCACAATGGGTATTTCGCCTATAGAGTTCCTGGTGGTGCCTCGTATGCTCGCGCTATTCGTCATGATGCCACTGCTGACGGTTTATGCCGATCTGTTAGGCATTGTCGGTGGCGGCATCGTCGCCGGTGGCATGGGGATTACGCCGCTGCAATATATAAACCAGGCGGAAACTGCGGTCTCCTTCACCCACTTCTTTGTGGGTATCATCAAGGGGCTGGTGTTTGCTGTCCTGATCGCCGTCGCGGGCTGCCGCTCGGGTATCAACTCAGGTCGCAGCTCAGCTGCGGTAGGCCAGGCTGCGACAGAGGCGGTGGTCACTGCCATCGTCTATCTGATTGTTGCGGATGCCGCGATCAACATCCTGTTTCAGCAGTTGGGCATCTAGATATGACAGCAGAGGCTCACATTACAGTCAGCGACGTCACCATGGCCTACGGACCTCTGGTCATTCAGAAAAATCTGAATTTCGATATCAATCGAGGGGATATTTTCGTCATCATGGGCGGCAGTGGCTGCGGCAAAAGCACATTGCTCAAGCATATGCTGGGCCTTATAGAACCGGCGGCGGGCGATATACTGTACAGCGGGAAAAGTTTTACTCACGCCCTGGATGCAGAGAAGGAAAAGATGCGACAGCGCTGGGGCATCACCTACCAGTCTGGTGGATTATTCAGCGCAATGGACCTGTCTGAAAATGTCTCGCTTCCCCTGCAGTTGTACACCGACTACAGCAAGAGCGATATCGCCGATATTGTGGCTTACAAACTGTCACTGGTCGGACTGGGAGGCTACCAGACGTATTACCCCTCAGAAATCAGCGGTGGAATGCGCAAACGAGCGGCACTGGCGCGGGCGATCGCGCTTGACCCCGAAATTCTGTTTTTCGATGAACCCTCGGCGGGGCTGGATCCAATAAGCTCGCGACTACTGGACGAATTAATTGTGCAACTAAAGGAATCAATAGGCGCTACTGTGGTGATGGTAACCCATGAATTACCCAGTATTTTTGATATCGCCACCAACTCCGTATACCTGGATGCGAATACACGCACCATGATCGACTACGGTGATCCACGTTATCTTCGGGATCACAGCGAACAAGCGGTTGTGAGACAATTTCTGGCGCGTGGAATCAACGCGGTCACACAGGACTCTTCCTCAGGGGAAACAGCATGAGCGAGAAACCACATTCCGTCGCTATTGGCTCGTTCATCGTTGGCGCCCTGCTGATAGCGATATCCGGGCTTATTTTCATTGGTGGCTCCGGCTTCAGCAGCGATCGCAACAAGGTGGTCATGGTGTTCGACGGTTCGGTAAAAGGCCTTTCAGTCGGCGCTCCGGTAGCCCTTCGTGGCGTACAAATCGGCCAGGTTACGGACATACAGCTGATATTTGATACCGACACCGTCGATGTCATCATGTTGGTAGAAGCCGAGATCACCAGCCAGAATATTCGCCGCATGGGCAGTTCCACCGGCGAGGACCTGACCGAAGAACTTATTGCCCGAGGAATGCGCGGACAGCTTAATACGCAGAGCTTACTCACGGGCCTGCTCTACGTTCAGCTTGATTTCTTTCCCGACACACCGATCAATCTGGCCGACATTGAGACAGATTATGTGCAGGTGCCAACCGTACCCACCGAGCTGGAGCGTCTAACCCGGGAGTTGGAATCAGTCAACTGGGCGCAACTGGCCAATGACATGAAAGACATCGCCGCGGGCATCAACCAGTTTATTGGCAGCGAGGAGTTTCAGGCGCTACCCACAAGGCTAAGCTCTGCACTAGGGTCCTACGAGAAGCTCAGTGACGATATTCAAATGCTACTGGCCACCTCGGGGCCCAAACTAAACCGTGTGCTCGATGGCACAGGTGATACGGTTGAAACCTTTAACAAGGAGTTGCCAAAGTTTTCGGCACTGGCGGAAGAAAATCTGAACCTGCTGGACGATGCACTGCTTGCTTTTCAGGAAGCAATGAACGAGATCGATGCGCTGGTGTCGGCTGATTCTGCAACCACTTATGAGTTAAACAAAGCGCTGCGTGAACTGGCGCAGGCAGGGCGAGCGCTACAGCTGCTCGCCAAGACCCTGGAAGAACAACCCGAAGCCCTGATACGTGGCAAGAGCGAGGAAAAACAATGAGCAGATTAAACCTGTCTGCGTTGCTAGTGGCTATAATTGTGTCACTGGCAGCCTGCGGCTCAACACCTCCCAGCGACTACTATGTGCTATCTGCCGGCTCCGGCGACATACCCACCGGCGACACACCATCAGTGGGTGTGGGTCCGATAACTATTCCGGAGTACCTCAACCGCAACAGCATGGTGTTCAACCGGGACGGCAATAAACTGAAGATCGCTACCTACGCTCGCTGGGCTGAACCGCTGGAGTCAGGCATCTCACGCGTGCTTAGTCTGAATCTGGCCACCAAGCTTAACACCGAAGACATACAGGTTTTTCCGTGGCACCCCACCCGATCACCGGATTATGCCGTGGGACTCAGGCTTCTGGGGCTGGACAGCAATAACCAGCGCGCGCGACTGGTCGCAGAGTGGAGCCTGCGCAAAGGCGGTGAAGATGGCACTGAGAAACGTCGCATAGTACGACTGGAAACGGCGACCGCTGCGTCAGAAATGTCTCCGAACGATGTTGCGGCAGCTTACAGCGATTTGCTGGGGCAATTAAGTGACACTATAGCCCGAGCCATTGCCGACGATATGTCGCAGTCGGCAGCAGCGCAGGGCGGGATCTAGAAGTCGTCAGGACGCATCATCGCGTCGGAACCACCGTCTACAAAGAATACCGAGCCGCAGACAAAGTCTGCCTCGGGGCTTAGCATGAAGCGCATCACGTTAGCGATCTGCTCTGGCTGGGCGGTACCGCCCCAAGGAACGGTCGCTTCAAATTCACGCATCACATCACCCAGTTGCTCGTCGGCATAGACCTGCTCAGTCAAGGGGGTATTGGTAATGCCCGGAGCAACAGCATTCAATCGCACACCGGCCTTGGCATACTCCACGATATTGCGGCGCATCCACAGCGTCACGGCACGCTTGGAACCGGCATAGGCTGTGTGTCCGTCACGGGCCTCAATATCCGCGCAGGCTGCCTCCTCGTCACCCGCCAGGCAGGCCTGAACATAGCTGTCTTCGGTGGGAACCATCGGTGCAGAGTTGGACGCTACCAGCAATACGCTGCCACGCTTGCTGGCAAGCAAATCTCGCAGGCCCTCGATTGTGGCGATAGCGCCAAAATAGTTGACCTGGGCAATCAGTGACAAGGGCTTGGCGACCGGGGGTAATCCGGCGCAGGGTATAAAGCCGTCGAGACCCTCCGGCGCGCGTTCACGGATACCGTCAATCGCTGCCTGCCTGCCCTCGTTATTGGAAAGATCGGCGATGATATCGCCCTCTTTTATGTCCACTGAAATCACTTCGTGACCGTCAGCCAGCAACTGGGCTTTCAGTGCGGCGCCTATACCTGTGGCACCCCCCGTCATCGCGAATATGGCCATGCCTCTCTCCTTTGTCATTGCAGACTGTCAGCGTACTTCGATGTTGCGGCGCATTCTCGCGCATGTCGACACGCGGGTACAGGGCAGTAAAGGCCAGTTCACGCTGACAGTTCAGCAAAATAAACGCCCCGTACCAGAACGCCACTGTATCCCTTTCGGTAGCCGCAGGCGTCGGCCTGTTAATATAAAACACAGGGGCTTTCAGTTAAGATTCAGCTTGCAGTGGCATAAAACGGCCGCCGAAGAACGGCCCTGCTACAAAAAATACTCCCGGGGGGGACTTTGACATGAAAACATTGACCGAAAATTCGCGCGTTTTACGCCCGCAGGCGAGGCAAATCAAAAAGATTGCCCTGGCCATCTCCACGATTTTGGCGGCAGGTGCGCATGCCCAGGAGGATGTGGCACCGCGCGCGGGAGGCTACAGCCTGCAACTCGAGGAAGTCGTTGTTACCGCGCAGAAGCGTGAAGAAAACTACATGTCTGTTCCACTTTCGGTAAATGCATTCACCGCTGAAGACATGGCCAACACCGGCGCCACCAACATACAGGGCATGTCCGACTTTATGCCAGGCGTGGAGATCGGCGATGTGAATGGTGGTTCTACCCAGACCGGTATTACCGTGCGCGGTGTTAGCAGCCCCAATATAAGCTCCGGCGGCGACCCCTCTACCGCAACCTTTTATGACGGTAGCTATATGCCTCGCGCTGTTACCACCATACCGTTTACCGACATTGCACGTACCGAAGTATTGAAAGGACCACAGGGTACCCTGTTCGGTCGCAACGCTACCGTCGGCGTGATCAATATTATTCCCAACAAACCGCACGAAGAATTTGAGGGCTTTGTTAAAGCCAGAGTTGGTAATTACAACCTGCTGCGCATGGAAGGCATGGTCAATGCACCCGTCACTGACAACCTCGCGTTCCGGGGAAATATATTCTCCAGCCAGCGCGACGGTGTGACTGACCAGAAAGGTATTGGCGATGACGTTCAGGATCTCGGCTTCCTGTCGGCGCGCGCTTCCATGTTGTGGACTATTTCAGATGAGACCGATTTGCAGCTTAGTGTCGACTATGAAGACCGGGACGAGATGCCGCGAGCTGCCATTGGCGTCAGCAAGTACGCCTATCAAGGTGGCACCGATCCTTTCTCTGGGAAAACAGCCCATGACGTAAGAGGCCAGGAAGAAACACGCGACATGTACGGGGTATCGCTGCAACTGAATCATGATTTTAACAGCGAATTGTCAATGTTCGGTGTTGTCAGCTATCGAGACTGGGAAACCACCAACCTGCAGGAAGAAGATGGCACTGAAGCCCCCCGCCGTTATTTCGACACCAATAATATTGAAGACTCAGACATTTTCTATACAGAGTTTCGCTTCAATTATGCCAATGACCGCATCAATGCCATCGCCGGCGGTAATTACAGCAGTGAGGATGTCTTCCAGCGCACCGATATTCACTTGAAGGCTGACTCGTATATGCAGTTTTTGACGGTGCTAGGAGGGCTTGGCGGACAGGACGACCATCTTTGGGATATTTTGGAGGGAGCACCGGATGCGGTATATCTTGGGCTTTCCGATGCTTTCGGTGTAGCTGTGGTACCCCCAAGTTTTGCCGATGAAATATTGACCGAAAATATGGACAACACGGGAGACTTCACCAACTGGGGTGTATTCGCCGATGTTACCTATCAATTGACCGATACGATTCGAGTCGCCGCTGGTTTGCGTTACAGCTATGACGATAAAGAATATTCCTGGCAAACAAGGGAATCCGATCTGCAGTGGCCACTACCGCCAGAGCGGGTCGCCTACAACCCGGCTGAAACGGGAGCCGACCCTGAAAACTACTTCGACAAATTCACCGATTCAGAGGACTGGAGCAAAACAACTGGCCGCTTGGTCGTAGATTGGGAATTCTCCGACCAGGCCATGACCTACCTGTCCTACGGCACTGGCTATAAGTCAGGCGGATTCGATGGCCAGTCTTTTGATGCATTCGTTGCCGGCCCGTTTGACCCTGAGGAAATGGAAAGCATTGAATGGGGCCTGAAAGGCGATTTCTTTGATAACCGTGTGCGTCTTGAAGCCGCTGTTTTTCACCAGGAACTGGATGGACGACAAAAGTCTGTCAGTGCCAAGCAAAGCCCAACGGATCCTACATCCCAGCCTACTGTGATAAATGGTGATGAAGAGACGGACGGCGTCGAATTGATTGTCGCGTGGAATGTTCTCGATAGCCTGCGCCTGACCGGCATCACCACTTATCGGGAAACGGACGGCGTATTTGAAGAGTACTTCAATGCCGATGGTGACCTGGTCGGTGGGGAAAAGGAATCCAGCGATACCAACACCGAATACACTTTACGGTTTGACTGGACCCCGGAAATTTCCATGGGTTACTTACTGGTTCATGCCGACTATGTTTATCGGGAAGATCCCGGCCCCGACTCAGAAACCGCGATCTTCGAAACAGGAAAGTGGTATTTTCAGGACATCAAACGCCTGAATGCCCGCATATCATGGCAGAACGAAGACGAAACCATTGAGGTGGCATTATGGGGAGACAACCTCCTGGACGAGGAAACAGCCAGTAATCCCGGCGGTTACGTGGCTGGAGAGGAAGGTCTTGATGCTGCTATAACCACCATCGACGACCCCAGGACCTACGGGATCGACGTCAGATACTCTTTTTGATTGTGTGATTATTTCGGGCCAGGGACGGCTCGAGAGAATCGCTCTTCTACCGGCACTAACCAGAACCCGGTTTCAACTCAACTACGTCGCCAGTCGGCACAAGCAACTCGGCTGACTTATTTCGAGCATTACTCACCGCTCGCTGTAACGGAGCGAGACGAAGCGGTGCTTTCAAAGAGCTGCGAAATATCGGATCTTGCGGCGTGATGCTAATGTCATTGTCCAGCCAACGTGGCATCTCTTCATTAGTCAGTAAAACCGGCATCCGGTTATGCCAGGGCTCCAGCGCGGTCGCAGCAGCCGTTGTCACCAAGGTACAGCTAAGCAGCTCCGAGCCGTCGCCAGTCCAGACATCCCACAACGCCGCCACCGCCAACGCCTGATTCTCATTGCTAATCAACCAGGGTTGCTTGACGCCGTCCTCGGTGCGCCATTCGATAAAACTACTGATGGGCACCACACCCCGTTGCCGCTTGAAGGGCGTTCGAAAAGCGCGGCTGGTCGCAAGGGTCTCGCTGCGGGCATTGAACATACTGTATTTCTGGTCCACCGCAGGCGCCCAGGACGGCGTAAGCCACCACCTCGCGGCATCCAGCTGCATACCGGACTCGCCGCCGCGGACCAGACCAACGGTCTCTGTGGGCGCCACATTTACCCGCGATGGCAGACCAATATCCACCCCCAAATCCTGCAGCAGTTGCTGCAGGCCCGGGTTGTCTATGACATTGAAACGGCCGCACATGGCTCCACTTTGCCGAAATCCTCAGGCGCTGGCAACGACAGGTCTGTTTAAGTAAACCCCCCGCCGCTTCGGCTCCACACCACCCGCCTCCCGCAAGGCAATCCTTGCTAGCGGGTCGCGCGGGATAGTACCCTTGCCGCGCATGATACGGAGAGCCCCTCATGAGTGACAAACCGCTCGCACCAGCTATCGAAGGCTGGCATACCATGGATGCCGAACCACACCTGATAGGCACCTGCTGTCGCGGCTGCGGCACCTACTTTTTCCCCAAGCAGGATCAATACTGCCGTAACCCCGGATGCGACAGCACTGAATTCGACGAAGTCGAACTCAGCCGTACCGGTCATGTCTGGAGTTATACCAACGCCTGTTACAAGCCACCGGCGCCCTATGTGGCGGCAGACCCATTCGAGCCCTATGCCATTGCCGCCGTGCAGCTGGAAAAAGAGCAAATGACTGTGCTGGGCCAAGTGATAGAGGGCGTCTCAGTGGAGGATTTAAAAGTGGGCATGCCCATGGAGCTCGTGCTGGAGACACTTCATGAGACCGATGAAGACATCAAGGTCACCTGGAAATGGCGACCTGCCGTGGCCACTGAAGCCCCTGGAGTAGCGTAATGTCTAGCGAAATAGCAATCCTTGGTGCCGGTATGCACCCCTGGGGAAAGTGGGGTCATAACTTCGTTCAGTACGGTGTTGCCGCTGCGCGTGAGGCTTTGGCCGACGCTGGCATACCCTGGCAGGATGTAGGCTTTGTTTCCGGCGCTGCCACCGTACGCTGTGGTTATCCCGGGTACGTCGCCGGCGCCACCTTTGCCCAGGCACTGGGCTGGCAGGGAGCTGAGGTCAATACCTCTTACGCTGCCTGTGCCTCCGGCTCGCAAGCACTGGCTGCGGCCCGCAACAAAATTTTGGCCGGCGGCTGCGACGTTGCGCTGGTTATCGGCGCCGACACAACGCCAAAAGGTTTTCTGGCGCCGGCTGGCGGCTACCGTCCCGAAGACCCGGACTGGGTACGATTTTACCTGGGCGTAACCAACCCCACATATTTCGGGCTCTACGCCCGTCGCCGCATGGACCTTTACGGCGACACCCTGGACGACTTCGCCGCTGTCAAAGTGAAAAATGCCCTCATCGGCAGCAAGAACCCGCGCGCGCGCTACCGTAAATGCTTCACCGCAGAGGATGTCGCCGCATCAGCGGTCGTGGCTGACCCGCTGCGACTAATGGACATCTGCGCTACCAGTGATGGCGGTGCAGCCCTGATTGTTTGCAGCATGGACTATGCCCGCAAGCTGGGCCGCGAGGACGCACCGAAAGTCGCGGCCATATCCACGGTTACCCCCACTTTCGCCAGTAGCGTTGTTGAAATGCCGGACATCGCCACCGACTCCGCTGCGGCAGCCGGTATCGATGCGCACAGCTATCGCGGCTCGCTGGCGGTCAAGGCCTATGAGGAAGCGGGGCTGGGGCCTGAAGACGTTGATTTTGCTGAAGTCTATGACCTGTCTACCGCGCTGGAACTGGATTGGATCGAAGATCTGCAGTTGGCACCCCGAGGCGAAGCGGCTCAGCTGTTGCGCAAGGGAGATACATCGGTGGGCGGCAAAATGCCCGTCAATGCCTCAGGCGGACTGGCCTGTTTTGGGGAGGCTGTGCCGGCACAGGCCATCGCACAGATTTGTGAACTCACCTGGCAACTTCGCGGACAAGCGGGCGATAGACAAGTGGCCGGTGCCAAGGTTGGCATCACCGCCAACCAGGGACTGTTCGGGCACGGTAGCTCGGTGATCGTAAAACGCTAAAATTCCGGGGTTTGCTCTTCGCGGACTGCGCCTGAGAAAGCGTACACGCTCAGCTCAGGGTTCCCGGACAGACGCGCGCTTCAAATAGGCGATGAGATCTGCTCGGCGTTGCGGGTCAGGCACCCCCAGGCTCATCATTACTGATTCGGGAAACATAGCGCCCGGGTCCGCCAACCACGCATACATCAGTGCCGGCGTCCAGACGAAAGTCGCCTGCCGGAACGACGCGGAATAATACTCGAAGCCCGCCTGCTTACCCGCAACCTTGCCAAAGATACGATGTAAATTGGGCCCGTTATTGTGGCCCATCACTTTTTCCGGATAGTGGCAGGTGCGACAGGGACCAAATACCAATCGCCCGCGTTCGGGGTCTCCTACCAAGCCCTCACCCGAAGGCTCTGCTGCGACCGAAGGCGCCAACAGGGCAAGCAATATCAGCACCCTGATCATGAGGACACCGCCGCCAGCCTGCCAGCTCGACGCCCAAAAAATGTACAGTCACCCACCGACAAACCACTGGCAATATAGGGTGCGGTAGGCAAACCGGCTACCGTGCGCCCGGCGGCATATAGCCCGGGAATGGTCTCGCCAAAACTATTGATCACCTCGCTTTCAGTGTTGGTATGTAATCCACCGAAGGTATGCGCCGGGAAAAATGCCCCGCTCACCGAGAGATCCCAGGCCCGATACGGCGGCCCCTGAATCGGCCGCAAAAAATTGGCCGACTTGCGATACAACGGGTCTTCTCCGGTCGCCGCAAAACGATTGTAGTAGGCCACCGTATTTTGCAGCGCACCGCTGGGGAAGCCCACCTTCTGGGCCAGATCACCAATCGTGTTTGCCTCTGCTACCGGCATGAAATTGTCCTGATGAAAGCTGTAACCACTGCGCTGGTCGGTAATCATCCAGGCAGTGCCGCCCTGGTGATAGGCAATCGCATCACCCAGCACGCCGTGATAAGAATCCTCGGCCAAAAAGCGCTGAGCCGCGGCATTGACAACAATGCCACTGAGAACATTTTCAGGCGGGTAGATAGGCGCTATGGCAAAGCCCTGATGCATGCGAAGTGCCTCGGCGCCTGCAGCGATGCCCATGGCAATCCCCCTGCCCTGATCACCCGCATTACCCCAGGGCACCGAGCAGTTATAAAGCTCCGGCGCATACTGGCGTAACATCTCACGGTTGTGGATAAACCCGCCGCAGGCCAATACTACGCCGCGACGCGCACGTACTGTCAGGGTTTGATCTCCCGCCGAAAGCACCATGCCGGCCACTCGCCCATCAGACTCAACTATCAATTGTCGACCTTCAGTGGAGGTTCTGGTGGTCACACCCAGCGCCCGGGTGCGCGGCAAAAGACTCTCCATCAGGCGGCGGCCTCCCATCATGCCCGGCACACCGGGTACGTGCCCGCGAGGTGCAGGCTTGGCAGTATCCCGTGACGGCCACGCCAGTTCATTGCCCGAGTAATAAAGCGACTCGTCGCCTATAGGCAGTCCCTTCGCTTCCGTAAATTTCGAGGTGTAGGGAACACCTTGCTCCAGCAGCCAATCAAAATGTTCTGCGCTCTGTTCGCAATACAACTGGATTTTGTCGACTTGGGGATGAGGTGAACCGGAAGCGACGATGAAGTTATACATATCCTCCACCGTGTCGGTCACGCCCAGTGCTCGCTGCAGCGAAGTACCACCACCGGCATAAATCACGCCACCCGACATGGCAGAGGATCCGCCCAGCTTTGGCAGGGACTCAATCATCAGCACCTCTGCACCCGCCTGGCGAGCTTCGATAGCAGCGCTGGCGCCAGCGGAGCCGGAGCCTGCAATAAGAACGTCTGTCTGTATATCCCAGCGCTTTATCGAACTGCGCGGCAGTGCCGCTGCGCCGGCGGCGGCTGGGGCCGCCGCCGAGGCCCCGAGTCCAGCCAGCAAAGTCCGTCTTTTCATATTTCGCGAATGTACTCGAGCTTGTCGTTGACCATATAGGTTCTGTGTCGCGGGCCAGACACGTCCTGATTCTCGGTCTCATAGCCCGCATCACCCTCATAGAGAAAACAAATACCGTCCTCCACAAAAACCATTCGCGGACGGTACATGATGGCATCCCTATCGCGCAGGGCAGCCGCCGCAGTGGCACTGTCCTGATAATCGGCAATGTCGACGAGGCTGACAAAGGTTGGCGGCATCAAGCGGAAGGGGTTGGCATCATCTTCGATTTCCTCAAATGCCTGCTGCGGACGGAACCAGCGGTGATGCGCGATTTCGCCGCCATCAACCACTACTTCCTGATCGTCATCCAGAATCGCGAGGAAAAACCACGTTGAAAATCGCTTGCGGGCGCCCTCGGGGGTAGTCCAGTGTGATTGATACACCAATTGATCGTGACGAATATTCAGGCCCGCTTCCTCCTGAGTCTCCCTCACCGCCGCATTGACCGCCGCCTCATACTCGTCAGCAGCGTCCTCGTGGTCGGCATCATCCACCCTGCCACCCGGAAATACCCACATGCCTCCCATATGCCGAACGGCTTTACTACGCTGCACCAGTAGCGCCTCCAATCCCTCTTCGCTGTCGCGCAGCAATACGATGGTGGCTGCAGGATGAATAGGCTCGACTTTGTCGCTCATCTCCAACATCAGGGGAAAAACCTGCTGATAGTATCGATTACGCAGGCCGGGCGCTCGCTGCCCTCAATCTCGATGGTCATACGAACCACGACCTGCACACCGCCCTTCACTTCTTCGGCGCTGATGACTTCACCACCGCCACGCACACGGCTGCCAACCGGCACCGGCGCTGGAAATCGCACTTTTTCGCAGCCGTAGTTCACTCCCATGGACACATTATCGACCTCCATAATCTCTGGCAAAAAGAGGTTAGCCAGCGACAGGGTCAGGTAACCGTGAGCAATGGTTTTACCGAAGGGGCCACTGGCTGCACGCTCTGGATCAACGTGGATCCACTGGTGATCGCCGGTAGATTCTGCGAAAAGATCAATTCTGCGCTGGTCTATCTCCAACCACTCGCTAAAACCCAGGTGCTGGCCCACGGCAGGTAACAGCGCCGCGGGGGAATCAAATTGTGTGGCCATTAGTGCTCCAATAACGGTGTTTTTATCGAGCTGAAACTATAGCATCCCGCAATCTTGATTGTGCAGCTTGGGTAATCTTGATTATAGTGCGTACCCTCTGACCAAAATACTGAGGAAACTTGCAATGAATGGTGTTGAAGCTGGCGATGTGATGAGCGTTTACGTCTGGCCCTGGGCGATAAAAATCGGCCTCGCGTTATTAATATTCTACGTTGGTCGCCGTATTGTTTCGGCGCTAGTCGGTATCGCCGAGAAAATGATGCGACGCAACGAGATGGACGAGATCCTGATCAAGTTTGTGTCATCCATCGTTCGCTGGGTGTTACTGCTTTTCGTCGTGATCGCTGCCCTCAGTCAGCTGGGCGTTGATACCACCTCGCTGATCGCACTGCTCGGTGCCGCTGGTCTCGCCATTGGCCTGTCGCTGCAGAGTTCTTTGTCCAACTTCGCCTCGGGCGTAATGCTGATCATATTCCGACCGTTCACCAAGGGTGACTTTGTTGAAGCCGGTGGCGCCACCGGCGTCATCGACAGCATCAGTATTTTTACCACCACCATGACCACACCAGACAACAAGGAAGTGATCATCCCCAACGGGGCGGTCCTCGGTGGCAACATCACCAACTTCTCGGCGCGACCCACAAGGCGGGTTGATATGGTCTTCGGCATTTCCTACGACGATGATCTGAAAAAAGCCAAGAGTCTGCTGGAAGAAATCATCGCCGCTGACGACCGCGTACTTGCCGAGCCTGCGCCGGTGGTTACCGTCGGAGAGCTGGCAGATTCCAGCGTCAACTTCCTGGTCCGCCCCTGGGCGAACGCCGAGGACTACTGGGGATTGTTGTGGGATACCACTGAAGCCGTGAAGCTGAAGTTCGACGAAGCCGGAATCAGCATCCCCTACCCCCAAATGGATGTCCACATGGACAAGAGCGAATAGCGTCGCAGTTATGGGAAACTTTAACCGAATCTCTGCTGAGCATGCCCATGGCATGCTCAGTGAAGGTAAGGCGCAACTGGTCGACATTCGCGACGAGCAGTCCTTTGCCGCCGGGCACATCGAAGGTGCCAGGCACCTCGACAATACGACGTTACAGTCCTTCGTGGAAGAAGCCGACCCCGACCAGCCGGTTATCGTGTACTGCTATCACGGCAATTCAAGCCAGCCAGCGGCAGCGTTTCTCAACGAACGTGGTTTTGAGGACGTCTACAGTATGGATGGCGGCTTTGAGGTCTGGCGCAGCCAGTACCCGGTGAAACAACCCTAGGGCTGCACTCCGCAATCCACACAGCGCATGAACAGATAACGCGGATCATCGAAACTGCTTGCCAGTTGCACCGCTTGTCTTACGGGTTGTAGTAAACGCTCAAACCCCTGCATTCCTGCCGCCTCCCGAATAAAACCGAGGCTTCCTACCCGATCTGCCAGCTGCTGCACAATTTGCTCTGTGGGCGACAGGGGCGGCTCAACGAAGTCTATACGGTAATCTTCCAGACCCGCCAACTCGGCACTCGCCTTGATCGCCTGATCCAGGCCTCCCAACTCGTCGACAAGCCCGGCTTCCAGGGCGTCTGTCGCGTTCCACACACGCCCCTGGGCAACGGCGTCCACCTGTTCAAAACTCATTCCTCTTCCCTGTGCCACCAGGTCAACGAAGCCACGGTAAGTATGCTCCACCGAGCTTGTTATGGAACTGGCCAACGCCGGGTTAAGCGGCCTGTCCACGCGCAGGGAACCTGCCAGGCCAGTAGTACCGACCCCGTCCGTACGGATACCAAACTTCTCCAGTAATTGCTCGAAAGTGGGGAAGGCAGCGAAGACCCCGATGCTGCCCGTGATCGTGCCAGGCGTTGCCCATATTTGATCGGCCTCCGCTGCAATGTAATAACCGCCAGACGCGGCAACAGAGCCCATCGAAACCACAACCGGCAGTCCCTGCGCCTTGGCGTCCAGAACGGCCTGGCGAATAATCTCCGACGCGAACACACTGCCGCCGCCACTATCCACTCGTAATACAATCGCGCCGACATCCTCCTCCATTGCCGTGGCGGTAATAAGCTGTGCCAGGGTATCTCCGCCTACTGTTCCCGGTGGTTGTTCACCGGGCATGATATCGCCGCTGGCGATTACCACCGCCACCCGCTCCTGTCCCGCAACGGCTAAGGGTATTGCGCGATTACGGGCAATGTACTGCTGGAACTCCACGGCCTCGTACAAACCATCGTCATTAGTGGCACCCACCACCTCGGCTACCAGGGCATTGGCCTCAGAGCGATGGGCCAACTGGTCCACCAGGTCGGTCTCCAGCGCCAACACCGCGGTATCGCCCTGGGCAGCCTGCAGGAGCGCTGGGTAGTTATTGGCGTAATCGTCCAATGTGCCGGCGGACAGTTCTCGCCGCTGTTCGACAATGGCTGTGTACTGCCCCCACATGATATCCAGCCAGCGCCCGGTAATCGCTTTTTCCCCTTCAGACATGCCGTCCAGCAGGAAGGGCTCCGCCATGGATTTGTGCTCACCCGCCTTGAACACATGCATGGTCACCAGGGCATTGGCCAGCGCCTCCCTAAAGTAGTTCCGGTAACTGGCGAAGCCCTCTATGGCCACGCCACCAAAGGGATGCATGATTATTGTGTCAGCCTGACTGGCCAGCAGGTATTGGTCCTGGGTGAAGTAGTCACCCAATGCGATAACGGGCTTGCCACGGGCCTTGAACAGCGAAACTGCTTCTGCGATCTCCTGCGATTTGCTGATACCCGCATACATGAGGTAATCCAGCTCCATTACCAACGCCGTGATAGCAGGATCATCGGCTGCATAGCGCACAGCATCGAGAATATCCCTGAGCAGAACCTCATTGTCCGTGGGGGTAGGCTCGGCCAGCAGTGCCTGAAAGGGCTCTATATACGATTTCTGGTCGACGATTGTACCCATGGGGTTTATGAGCAGTGCGGCGCGCTCTGGCAACGGCTCGGGACCCTCCCCCACATAGGCCAGGTAAACAAGCGCGATAATCAACAGGAAAATAAGGTTAGCCAGGGCGACGCGAACCCAGGTGATGGCAGCCCAGATGCCGCCAAAAAATCGCCGTAGAAAAGAAGGTTTACTCATCGGCGGGTTCTCCATCCACATTCACCGGCTCTGCCGGCCTTAGTTCTCGCGCCCGCCAGCGCACATACATCATCGCGCTGCAAAACAGGATGACCACCGCTGACAAACCGATAATAGGCATCAACGCGCCAGGCTGGGCAAAGGCACGTTCTACCAGCGCAATAAAATACATGAGCGAAACAAAGCACAACCAGATAAAGCTGCGCAGACGATCACGGAGCATACCGGGCAGGAACAACAGCAAGGGAAACAGCTTGCCGAACCAGATAATGGCCGGCATACCATGCACCCAGGCATCTGCGGCCTGTTGCGAAAAAAGTACAATCCAGGTCAACCACGTGAGCAACCACGTTGTCTGGCTTAGCGTGCCGCGATGCATCAGCGCTGCACCGGCGCCGCGAGCGCATGTCTGGCAACTCTCGCACCCAACGCACGACACAGTGCAGCCTCATTTTCATCAACCGCGCGACTGTTGTCATCGCCGGCCCAGTGGCTGGCGCCATAGGGAGAGCCACCGGAGGTTGCAGTCATCAACCCCGGCTCGCTGTAAGGTAATCCCATAACAACCATGCCGTGATGCAACAGAGGCAGCATCATGGTCAGCAAGGTACTCTCCTGTCCCCCATGCAAGCTGGAAGTAGACGTAAAGGCGGCAGCCGGCTTATCGACCAAAGAGCCGCTGAGCCAAAGGCCAGACGTCTGGTCTATGAAGTACTTGAGCGGAGCAGCCATATTGCCAAATCGGGTAGGACTACCCAGCACCAGCCCCGCGCAGTGACGCAAGTCATCGGGCTCGCAATAGAGCGGCCCGTCGTCGGGAATATCGCTCTCTGTCTGTTCGCTATTAGCCGATATTGCCGGCACCGTGCGCAATCTGGCGGTCATTCCTGCAACCAGCTCCACGCCCCTGGCTACCTGTTGCGCAAGACTGGCGGTGGCGCCGTGGCGACTGTAGTAAAGAACAAGGATATAAGGCTGATCCATTAGTCCAACAAATCCAGAACGTTTTCGGGAGGCCTGCCAAGCACCGCGCGCTGCCCCCTGACAACCACCGGTCGTTCAATTAACTTGGGGGACACGGCCATGGCGGCAATCAATTCCTTTTCGGTGGACTCCTTATTCAGCCCGGCCTGTTTGTATTCATCTTCATTGCGCCTGACCAGCTGTGCCGCGCCTATTCCAAGCTTACTCAGCAACTTCTCTATCTCATCTGCGGAAGGCTTATCTTCAAGGTAGAGAATGATGTCAGGCTCAACCCCACGCTCCTGCAACAATGCCAGGGTATTGCGCGACTTGGAGCACCGCGGGTTGTGATACATGGTGTATTCGCTCATTGAGGTCTACCGCTGATCGAGAGGCCTGCGATTATAGCAAAGCTTGCCACCGCCAGCGCATTCAGGCCTCCGGGAATTCATGGCATACTACGGACATGGATCAGGCCCTGACTTTACTGCGCCAACTGTGGCACCGCATTCGCTATCTGGTCGGTCGGTTTGGCGCCGATCACTGCTCAGAAACAGCGGCAGCACTTACCTATATGAGCCTGTTCGCCTTGGTACCACTGCTGACAGTGCTGTATACCATGGCTTCCGCGATCCCCGCTTTCCAGGGAATGGAAGAAAATATTCAGGGTTTGCTGTTTGAACATCTGATGCCGGAGACCTCCTCCGACATCGAGACCTACCTCAGCGACTTTTCCCGCCAGGCCAAGAACCTCACCGGCGTTGGTATAGGCTTTCTGGTGGCCACCGCTGTACTCATGCTGCGCAATATCGAAAAAGCCTTCAATATGATCTGGCGTACCCGCGAAAATCGCGGAGCGGTATCCAGTTTCCTGCTGTACTGGGCCGTGCTGAGCCTGGCACCTCTGACCATTGGCCTGGCGCTGGCAATCAGCACCTACCTGGCTTCCTATGCCGTCATGTTCCAGGACTATGACGTTATCGGTGCAGGCTCTACCCTGCTGAAGTTTTCTCCCCTGTTGCTCAGCGCGGGCGGATTCACGCTCATCTATGTGGCGGTACCTAACTGCCGAGTACCATTCAAACACGCCATTATCGGCGGTTTTATGGCGGCGATCGCCTTCAACATCGCTCGCTCCGTGTTCACCGGCCTGGTCGTGGGCTCCAACTACACGTTCATATACGGCGCGTTTGCGGCGGTGCCCCTGTTCCTGTTGTGGATCTACCTGTCGTGGAACATTGTCTTGATGGGCGGCATCCTGGTGCACAGCCTGTCTGCCTACCAGACCATGGAGGAAGCGGCGCGACCCACCGTACTCAAGGCGCTGGATGTGCTGTATTTATTCTGGCAACGGCAAAAAACCGGCACCAGCGTGCGTGAAATAGAGCTGCTCAACAACCAGCACATCGCCCTCAAGGGGCTGGACAGCGAGACGTGGCGGGAGATTCGCGATGTATTCATACAGAAAAAGCTGATCGCCCAGAATGAGCGCGGCCACTACTTGCTGTCGCGCGACCTGAATGAAGTCCCGTTCTGGCAGGTAAAGGAGTGGATTAATGAAGAATTGCCACTGCTGCAGGACGACATAGCGGCTCACCTGTCGTGGCAAGACGATGCCTACCGGCTTCTCAAGGGACAGCGTGGCCAGCAGCGTGAACTGCTTGAAATCAGCCTGGCAGACCTGTTTGCCCGATGAGAGCCGTCCTGCTGATTACTGCGGCGCTACTCATGGTTGCCTGCGAACCCCCGCAAGAGCCAAGGCAGGCAGCGACCGCCTCCATTGACGCCCTGCAAGGGCAGTGGGTGGTGATCAATTACTGGGCCAGGTGGTGCAAGCCCTGCGTTAAAGAGATCCCTGAGCTCAATGAACTCGACCACAGACATGCCGATGTGACCGTACTGGGCGTCAATTACGATGGCGCAACCGGCGATGACCTGGCGGCCCAAGTGGCTGAGTTTTCTGTGAAATTTGCCAACCTTGAAGCCGACCCGGCAGCTCAACTGGGTATTCCAAGGCCCGTGGTGCTGCCAACCACCATCGTATTGGATAAGACGGGAGTTGTGGTGGACACTCTGATCGGGCCACAGACCCTCGCGTCACTGGAAGCAGCAACCGTCGGACGAGCAAGTAAATGACAGGACAAAAAAAAGCCGACCCATTGGGCCGGCACTAGAGATGGAGTCTCTCTAAGGGGGATTGAGGACCTGGATGGTATCCAGAATACAACTAGTAAGACCGGTGTTACCTGCTAGCGGCCTCCGCTACCGTAGCTGCCTTACCGTTATATACTCTGACGACCTGCGACTGGATTAGTTCCCAAGATACATAAAAATATCTGCGACCACCGGCATCACTTCCGCAACAATCTCCTGAGGGCAATATTGCTCACCCTCCGCAGCCTGCAATCGCAGGGCCCCAGTACTGGCAATCAACAAGAAAACAGAGGTGTAAACGAGGGTTAACCCCACTTTAATTTTTCGTCTCATAATCACGCTCCCTACAAGCTTCTGGACATCCCTTGGAAATGTAGTCGCACCGGCTGAATTCAAGCTGAACTATTTACGGGCTTTATTACGATTTCTTAATGTTAGAGACACTGGTATCCGACCCCCTGAAAAATGGACAGCCCGCGCCGTTGCTACTAACCTGCTTGAAACAGCGAAGGCGCTAATTGACGGGAAAGGGATTGGCCATGAGTAATATTTTTGAAGACAATTCAGCAACCATAGGCGGCACGCCTCTGGTAAAAATCAATCGCATTAGCGATGGCGATATCTACGCCAAACTGGAGAACCGCAATCCCGCAATGTCAGTGAAGTGCCGTATCGGCACCAGCATGGTCCTGGCCGCCGAGAAGGATGGCAGCCTGAAGCCGGGTATGACCATTGTCGAACCCACCAGCGGCAACACCGGCATTGCCCTCTCATTTGTCGCTGCCGCCCGTGGCTACGGCTGCATTCTTGTGATGCCCAATACTATGAGCCTGGAGCGTCGCATGCTGATGAAAGCGCTGGGCGCCGAAATCATACTTACCGAGGGCGCCAAGGGAATCCCCGCAGCCATAGCCAAAGTGGAAGAAATCATCGCCTCGGATCCCACCAAGTATTGGGGGCCGCACCAGTTTGAAAATCCCGCCAACCCAGCGGTGCACGAGGCTACCACCGGACCCGAAATATGGGCCGACACTGGCGGCCAGGTAGATATTCTGGTCTCCGGCGTAGGCACGGGGGGCACACTGACCGGTATTTCACGCTATCTGAAAAACACCATGGGCCGGGCCATCACCACGGTCGCAGTTGAGCCGGAATCCAGCACCATGATTACAGCCACCGCCGCCGGCGAGGAACCCACCCATGCGCCGCACAAGATCCAGGGCATAGGCGCCGGTTTTGTGCCCAAGAACCTCGACATGGGCATGGTCGATCAGGTCGAGCAGGTGAGTAACGAGGAAGCATTCGAATGGGCGCATAAGCTCATGCAACAGGAAGGCATACTTGCGGGCGTGTCCTGCGGTGCCGCCATGGCCGTGGCCCACAGGGTGTCACAGCAACCAAAACATGCCGGCAAAAAAATTGTGGTGATTCTTCCAGACTCTGGTGAACGTTACCTGAGCTCGCCGCTGTTTGCAGGCCACTTCAGCGATAATGAAACGGTGCAATAGCGCAGGCCTTAATCGCGCTGCAGCAATACCTCAAGACGCTGGCGAACATCTTCCCAGTCATCGTCGATGACGCTGAAGAACACTGAATCACGAGGATAGTCCTCCTGCACTATCATGTGCTTGCGCAATACTCCCTCGCGACTCGCCCCAATCCGTTCCAACGCCCGCTGCGACCGCAGGTTGCGGGCGTCGGTCTTGAACTCAACCCGCCTGCAGCCCAGCTTGTCAAAGGCGTGACTCAGCAACAAAAGCTTGGCTTCGGTGTTAACGGGCGTGCGCTGCCACTCCTGACCCAGCCAGGTCCAGCCGATTTCAAGGCTAAGATGCTCCGGACGTATATTGAGGTAACGGGTACTGCCAGTAATCCTGCCCTTACCCTGCTCTACAATCGCAAAAGGCATCTGGTTCTCTGCCGCCAGCGCCTCTTCCACCCAGTGTCGTGTATCCGCGAGATCGACAAAACAACGTCTCGGCATGAATAGCCACTCAGCGGCCTCACGACCACGGGTGTAAAGGCCCTGGGCATGAGCCTGCGACAGGGGCTCAAGGGTGACGTACTTTCCCTTCAGCTGAACCGGCTGAACATCGAAGGTCATTTCCTAAAGGTCTCCTCGTACACAGTGGCATTGGCCAGCGCTTAAGCCGCGAGCGAATACCGACAGACACTCACATCATCATGCTCTGCCATCCAGCGGCTATAATGAGTCAGAAAGGTCCTGAAAGCTAATAACGTATGTCGAGCTTCACCCGAACAGAAAGGCTATTTTCTTTTTTCACTGTACTGAGACCCGGTGAAGGGAGAGCCGCCGTACAGCTATGCGCGCAGTCGTTTACGCTGATGTTCGCCTATTACCTGCTCAAGGTCATACGCGAGCCGATGATACTGGCCGAGGGCTCTGCTGAACTGAGGGCGTATTCCACCGCCTTGCAGGCTGGCCTGCTTATGCTGGCGGTACCGCTATTCACCCGCCTGTACCAGAAGGCCGTTATGCTGGAGGCAAAGCATCATCTTTTTCGCAATACCCTGATGTTTTTTATTACCAACCTATTGGGCTTCGCTATCGCGTTTCAGCTGGAGCTACCCATCGCTGTGGCCTTCTACGTCTGGCTGGGCATTTTCTCGGTGATGATACTGGCGCTGTTCTGGGCATTTTCAGCGGACCTGTTCAACTACAAGTCCGGCCAGAGATTGTTCCCCCTGATTGCTGCGGCAGGCGCGTTCGGCGCACTGGCGGGCTCGGGATTGGCAAATTACTTCGACACACTGTTGGGCCACGGTGGCGTTATGTGGGCCGCAACGTTTTTACTCATGGTGCCCTGGTACCTGAGCAGCACCATCGAGGAGAAGATACCCACCGGTTCCCGCTGCTTCACCCCCGATAGTGGCGAGCGCAAGGTCTATCCATTGCTCAAGGGTTTCAAAATCGTTCTACAGGGCCCCTACCTCGCGCTGATCGCCGCATTGGTGATAGTTCTGAACCTGATCAATACCAATGGCGAATATATTCTCGCCAGCTTTGTGACGGCGATTGCGCCGGAGCAGGCGGCGGCGCTGGGGCAAAACGTAGATCAATACATAACCAGCTTCTATGCGGACTACCTGTTCCTGACAACCATGCTGAGCTTTTTGATCCAGCTACTGCTGGTTGCAAGGCTTTTTAATCTGCTGGGCGTAGCCGGCTCCATGTTTCTGCTGCCCATCCTGATGATTATCAGCTACAGCCTGCTGGCCCTGTTACCGGTGCTGGCGGTTGCCAGAATAGCTATGATCGCCGAGAACAGTGTGAACTACTCATTACAGACAACCGCCCGTCACGCCCTTTTTCTGCCGGTAACACGCCTGGAAAAATACGTTGGCAAACAAACCATAGACACATTTTTCGTGCGTCTGGGGGATGTGCTCTCTGGCGGCTTCGTTTATCTCGCTGGCGTCGTGCTGGGAATAGGTATGGTCGGGTTTATCTCAGTTAACATCGCTCTGGCCGCACTGCTGCTACTGATAACAATTGGCATTACCAGACTACACCGCAAGACCTGTGCTGAACGACTGCCCAATATGCCGCCAGTGGTCGCCGAACCCCTGGAAGATATGTTCATATCCTCTGGACACACCAGCCAGATGCAACTCGACGCCGATACTTTCATTGATCCCGACGTTGGTGATGCCCTGCGTTACTCGGCGTTCGCCTACCCCGCGGAAGAACTGCCACCCTGGGTCACCTTTGATGGACTGGATCGAAACTTTCTATTTTCGCCGCCGGCAGAAACCTCGGGGAAGCTAAGAATACGTGTGGTGGCAAGCGACTATGACGGGCTGGAGGCAGAAGTGTGTTTCATGCTGAATTACAGTAGTTAAAGCAGCCCACTCAGCTGCCTTCCTCGAGTTCCGCGAACTTCCGGCCTGCGTAGCGGGCCGCCCAGATCCAGACCACGATCAGTACCAGCGTCAGCAGCCCCAGATAGCGCATGCTCTCGAAGTCCTTGAACAGGAAGGTTATACCAAGGCTGATCAGCACGGCAATGGCCTTGGCAAAGCGCTGCACGAACATATCTATAAAGGCCTTGGCGCGGTATTTTTCGGCGGCACTGGTAGGAACGTACAAAGCCTCTTTCGAAGACTGATTGATTGAATAGCTAAAACCGTTATCAGCGGTGCTGAGCATGCTGCCAACCCACAAAGCGGGAAAAAATAGAAATGCGGAGGAACCCAGCGCAATCATAGCGGGCAGAATCAACAGCGCCACACCCAGACCAAAGCGGGTCATGATAAAACTGGTCAGGAAGAGCTGCACAAACAGCGACACCCAGTTCGTGATGGTAAAAACGGTCGCAAAGTGACGACCTATATCGGGGCCATCCAGATAGTGAGCGACGGTAGAGGTAAACTGAAAATCAACGATGGTTGAGATTATTTCGTACAGACCCACTATCGCAACAATGGACAACAGGTAATAGGAGGAGAACACCAGCCTTGCGCCCTCGGTGGCGGCATTACCCGTTGGTTCATCGCTAACCTCGTCAGTGGCCGCAGACTGGGCAGACACCAATACCCTGCTCCCGGCTGCCCCGGCTACAATCATGATCAGCACAGCGACACCAATACACACCCACAGCCAGCCGCTGTAGGGCATCATGCCGACATTCGCGCTTACAACACTAGTCCCAAACACGCCGCCACAAACGCCGCCCAGGCCTACAAGGCCGTACAAACGTTTGGCGGCATCAGGGGTCACACTGTCATTCAGAAAGGCAAAGAACGTAGCCACCATAAGCGTGCTGAACAGATCACCAAAGAGGTAAAAGCTCCACACGGTGACATCACCCGGAGCATCCAACCACTGGCCGAAAAACAGGTAGCAAACGATAAAGAACATCGAAAAAAGATAGGTCAGCTGTTGGCGACGAAACTGCCTGCTGAGCTGGGTGAACACCACAACCGCCACAAACGCCACGACCATGTTGAGCATCTTGGCCAAAAGCTCTGCCTGCGGGGCGGTGTATAACGCCCCGAGAAAACTGAAGCCATGCTGGTCGTAGTACTCGATAAACAGCCCTTTCTTGATGGGCTTGAGAATCCAGAAACTGGTAATCACCAGAAAGAAATAGCTGAACATCAAAATCGCCAGGGGCAACTCGTCGCGTTGCACCCGGAATGACGCCATAAGATTTTTAGTCATCTAAATGACTGCCCTGACAAGCCTAGCGGCCCGTACCCTCGGCTTCCTTGAGAATAAGGTCACGTCGGG
Organism: Halieaceae bacterium; assembly: GCA_039964455.1. GTDB lineage: Bacteria > Pseudomonadota > Gammaproteobacteria > Pseudomonadales > Halieaceae > CALJFL01. The sequence goes on from JBDVXK010000024.1 coordinate 344,003, forward strand.
CGAGTATCGCCTCAATCTGCCTGGAATGCAGATATTCAGACAACTCTGCCGTCAGATTCTGCTCGTTGAGAGAAAGCAGCCTGTCGCGCAGCAGGTCTGATACCAGCAGGGTTACTTTTTTGTACTGCTTGGGGCGCTTCTCGGTGGACCGGAACGCGAGGCTGTGATCGATAAACTTCAACATAAAATCGTCTTTCGTCCACAGGATATTGGTCAGGTTACGGTCATCATTGTGAATGAGAATATCGAAGACAAAGCGCAAACGGTATTGCTCGTTTTGCTTGCAGTAACCGCCGAATGGCATTTCTGTTTCCAGCCTGTCACGTTCGTTAATGGCATTCTCAACCCAATCTGACAGGGCGCCCTCGTCTCCATCGACCTCGGAGAGAACTGCCGCTGGTACCATCTGCCAGCCCAGCATGCGATCCAGTTTGTAGGCCGCCACGTCATATTGATAGCGATCACTGTCGTTATTACGCCTGGCTATGTAGCTGGACTTCTTCTCCAGCCCGGGGTGAGTATCCTCATACTTGAATACAGCGTCATTGGTCATGCCGTCGCGTTCCTGGGTAACCCGCTTGGGCTTGGTGATACCCGTGCCGATATCCTTTATTGAAACGATTGGCGCGGTACGCATAAAGTCTTCCAGCTCGGCGTCACTCATGCCCGATAGCTTTTGTGACAGGCTACTTTGCTCCGGCACTGGCTGTGCCCGATCAGACTGACCCAGATAGTGCACATAATCCGGTCCATTACCCGAGACCAGGGCCGATGCCCTACCCTTATAGACACTGGCTAACATCCCTGTATCCAAGCGTATCGCCAACCCGTCCATACGCTGCTCAACATCGCCACGGGTAGGCGTGTGACCCATCACAAGCTGCTTGGCCCCCACTCGCTTAAGAAAGCGTTCCGTGTTGTAGGACTCCGCCAGCGGATGACACATGGCTGTGCCCCGGTACCAGTTAGGGCTCTCCTCGCTAAAAACAAAGGCTTCCTGAGCTTCAAAAATTGTCTGTACCTGCTCAAACCAGTCAGCGCGCTTGCGAGGGTTGGCGGCTACAAACTCTTCAACGCGCGCGTTAAGGAAGTTGAGGCGATCGTGATAGCCCACATGCAGCGGCATCACACCCGCCACACGCAATTCCTCCATGGTGTTAATAAACGTGCGCAACTCCGCCTGCAGTTTCTTATTGAGCTTGTCTAGATCGTCCTCGCTGGGAATCGAGGCGATGCCACCGTGCATATACACCTTGTCATTCACTTTGATCACAAACGGTTGCTGAATCAGCCAACTACCCAGCTTGCCCTTGGGTGAATAGGCCTTGCGCAGAGCCGCGAATCCGGGCGGATAATCCTCATCGAACGCGGCCCGCACCGTGGCATCATCGCCGCCGGGGTTCAATGCTCGATAATCGGCAAACAACTTGTCCCGGTCAGCTTGTGATTCATCGGCTGCAAATGCGGCGAACTCTTCCACGGACACGTAGCGTAAATCGCCGGTCATCACCATAACTTCGTGATTTCCCAGCACCATGTGCACGGCTCCACCCGCTTGCCTGGCCTGCCCGGAAAGCTTGATAAGAAGCTCAACAACCTGACGGGATCCGGGGCCGCGGTCTATTAGATCGCCCAGAGACACCAGATGAGTGTTTCCGCCCGCCCAATTGAGTTGATCATCCACAACGCCCAATTCACGCAGAAGCGCCGCCCAGTCATCGTAGGCGCCATGCACGTCGCCGAAGGCCACAACTCTTCCCGGCGCGCTGATATCGTAGCGGCTGGCCGCCTGAGAGAGGCTGGCGAATACCATCAAACATAACAGCAGGGTAATTCTGTGGAGAATGCGCATGGGCTAACTTCCGTTTTTAGAACTGACAGGACTCAGGTAATTTTAGCTTTTATTGCAGGAAATGCCACGGCGGCAGCGAATTGACTCAATCGACCCAACCCAGCACATCCCGCACCACCGACCAGCGCGGCGTTCGGGCCTTCGAGGCGCCGCCCAGCATCCAGTACTCATAGAGCGCGTCGATAGTGCCATCCTTCTTCTTGAGGTCGACCCAGTTACTGACAAACTCGAGCATCTCAATATCCCCTTTGGGAACCGGATAACCGGCAGGCAGACGGATAGTACCGCGATCAACTCTGGCTACCGTATAACGCGGATAGCGATAGCTGTAGGCAGCGCCCTCTTCCGCCGACAAGAGCAGCGCATCTGCGCCCTGGTCGCCTCCGTTGAAAAAATCCTCGGCAGCTTCCAGCAATACAATATTTGCATTGGGCAAAAGACGTTCGATACGCGACACAAAATAGTGGTTACTGACCAGCGCTATCGTCAGGTCTGTACGCGACTGCAACAACTCAAGGTCGGCGTAGATATCACGTTCATGGTCGGGCACCACAAATGCCAGCGTCAGGTCGATATAGGGTCTGGCGAACGAGGCATAAGCGTAGCGGTCAGGCAGACTGGCAATACAGGACATGGCAATATCTATTTGCCCGGAGGCCAGCATGCGACCGAGGCGATCGAACTCGAAAGGCACAAACTCAAGGTCTACGCCAATGTCTTCCGCCAGGATATGAGCCATTTCAACGTCGAAGCCCACCAGCTTGCCCGCGGGCGTGAGATAACTACAAGGCAGGTTGTTTGGCCTGTAGCCCACCTGCAGTACACCATGGCGAAGTACGTGATCGACACGGGTTCCCGCCAACTGGGTGACACTGGCCGGGGGTACTGTTTCTGAAAACCGTGAGCTGACTCTTTCTTCCATCAGCTCGATGCTGGCCAACACGGAATCCCGCGGCGGGGCATCCGGTACAAACACCATGAAGTAAGCGCGCAAAGCCAGAACAAGCGCAAACAGGCTGAACGTGGTGATCAGCAGGTAGCGCGTTAACGCTGCCGCGCGCAGCGTTACCTTGCCGCACAAGGCCAGAGTACCCAAGACGCTGAGGACGATGATGTGCAGGGCCGCCAGCATGGCTCCAAAGCGGCCAACGACGATACCGGTCACCAGGAATAACTGGAACATGTCTGCAGGAATACGCAGCGAATCCAGCAGGTAGGGGACTGCAACATTGAGACTGCCAAACAAACTGAACAAGCCGTTAAAGGCCAGGGTAAAACGGTCACCCACATCGAGGTCGGAGTCGGTAAACCACGCGGCGAACAGGACAAACAGCAAGACCAGCAATTTGCCCAGAGACGGGAAGTTGAACGACACCGGAACAATAATATCAATGGCGGAGTCTGACTCGGGCCCATCGACGCCATAGCGACGCAAGAGCTGCTTACAATTTTCGGCGATCTGCGGCAGCACAACAAACTGGTTGCCGGTGGCGAACGCCATCACCAGCGTATCTTTAAAGGTACTCAACACTTCCCGATAGGGGATGCCACTAAGGGCGGCCACCAAACCGGGAAATATCCAGAAAGTAATCAACATCGCCAAGCTGACGTAGGTAATCAGGTAGACCTGTACCCGCCCCACTTCCTCAATCGTCATGGTACCGGCGGCAGCGGCGGCAATGGCGAAGATCCCATAGGGGGTCAACTGGACGATGCCGTGATTCACCTTGCTCAAGGCGGCGGCCAGACCGTCGAATAGAGGCAGCACCGTGCTCTTGTCCTCTACAGAGATCAGCGCCACGCCCATCAAAATGCTGAAGAACACCACCGCAGGGACCAGGTTGTTCGCCAGCGAGAAGAACACATTGGCGGGCAGGTACAGCGCCACCAGGTCGGTTTCCTCGGTGTCTCCGGCAACCGCGCTACTGAAAAACGAGGCCGTATCGAGGTCGGGGAAGGCCAGTGCACCCACAAAAATGATGACCAGAGCCATACCCCATATCGCCAGCAGTACCGCTGTGCCGCGCACAGCAAGCCGTTTAGCCTGATCCAGCTCCATACGGCCAAAGCCGGCGATCAGCGACACGATAATGTAGGGCAGCACCGTGATCTGCAGAAGTTTGACGAAAATATCGCCCACGACCTTAAGGTCGGCCACCAACTCACCGAAGAAGAGGCCGGTTAATATGCCTGCCGCCAGGCCAGTAAAGATGCGCGCTGAAAGCCCCATGACTACTCTTGCTGTTATTTTTACTTGGGCTCCAATGATACACCGTAAGTCCAGTCAGCGAAGCCAGTGAAGGGATTCAATTAGACCGCCATGCAATATCATCCCTTTCTGCGCCTGTTGCGGTACTATAGCCGCCGAATTGCAACCTTCCCGAGTCGGATATCAAACCGTGTTTAATGATCTAGAACTGGACCACCAGCTCAAGCTTGGGCTTGCGGACATGGCGCTCAGTGAGCCCACCGCCGTCCAGGAGCAGACCCTGCAGCCCGCGTTGGCAGGCAAAGACCTGATGATCAGCGCCGAAACTGGCAGCGGCAAGACGCTGGCGTATCTGATTCCTATAGCGCAGCGCCTGCTGAGCAATGCGCCCGACCGCAATGCCGGTACGATGGCGCTGGTACTTGTACCCACCCGCGAGCTAGCCAGGCAGGTCGTCAAGCACGCCCGCACAGTGTTGGCCAAGTCACCGCTGCATGCCCAGGCCATTACCGGCGGTGCCGACTTTAAATACCAGCGCGCACTCTTTCGCAAGAATCCGGAGATCATCGTGGCAACACCCGGACGCATGCTGGAGCATTGCCAGAAAGGCAGCGCCGACCTGGCTTCACTGCAAACGCTGGTGTTGGACGAGGCGGACCGTATGCTGGATCTGGGGTTTCGTGAAGATGTTTTGGCAATCAACGAATTTTGCAACACTGACAAGCAGACACTGTTGTTATCGGCGACCCTGCAGCACAAGGGTGTGGGCAGCATCGCCCGATCATTGCTGACATCGCCACAGTCCATTTCTGTGGGTGAAGTGCGTCAGGCACACAGCAGCATTGTCCATCAACGGATTCTTGCCGACGGCCAGGAACACAAAGACAAGCTGCTGCCGGCACTGTTGCAGGACCCCGCCTTTAAACGCACCCTGGTGTTTGCCAACAAGCGCAGTACGGCCTCCAGACTGGGTGCCCTGCTGCGACACCACGATATGCACTGCGACAGCCTCCATGGCGATCTCAGTACCGAGGAACGCAAACGGGTCATCGCCAGAATCAATGATGGCAAGACGCAGGTGGTATGTGCCAGCGACGTGGCCGCTCGCGGCATCGATATCCGCAATGTCGACCTGGTGGTTAACTACGATGTGCCTCACAAAGGCGAAGACTACCTGCACCGCTCAGGGCGCACGGGTCGCGCCGGTGAACAGGGCCTGGCCATCTCTCTGGTAACAGCACCGGAATGGAATCTCATGATCGCTATTCAGCGCTACCTGAATATCGAGTTTGAGCCGCGCACGCTGGCGGGACTTAAAGCACATTACAACGGTCCAAAGAAACAGAAGGCATCAGGCAAGGCGGCAGGTAGCAAGAAAAAGAAGACTACCAAAGCCCCTCGCAAAAAAGACAGACTGCGTGACCGCAAGGCCAAGGGAAAGCCGGCGAAAAAATCTACTGGCAATGACGGCTTCGCGCCGCTCATGAAGAAGAAGCCCACAAAGGATTGACCCTGAAGCGTCGCTACACTAAATCAGCTGGAACAGCTCAGCTCACTACCCCGGAACAAATCATCATGCAAAATCCATTACTCGAATATCATGAACTTCCCCCCTTTTCCTCGATAAAGCCGGAGCATGCAGAGCCTGCGGTAAGACAGCTGATTGAACGCAACAAAAAGGCTATCGATGACTTACTTGCCGCTACCGACCAACACTCGTGGGACAGCCTTTTACAGCCGATCGAGGAAATGGACGACGATCTGGCGCGCTGTTTCTCGCCGGTGGGTCACCTCAACAGTACGCTCAACAGTGACGAGCTACGCGAGGCTTACAACAACTGCCTGCCACTGCTGTCAGAGTATTCAACCTGGATGGGCCAGCATGAGGCGCTGTTCAAGGCCTACCAGAGCATTGCCGAAGGGCCAGACTTTTCAAACCTGGAGCAAGCCCAGCGCACGGCCATTGAGCATGCACTCAGAGACTTCTGGCTCGCCGGCGTCGCTCTCCCGGCGGCGCAGAAGCAGCGTTACGGCGAATTAAAGGCCCGCCTGTCAGAGCTGGGCAGTCAATTTGGCGAACATGTGCTGGACGCCACCAACGCCTGGTCGAAGCAACTGCCCAAAGAGGCTCTGCCCGGGCTACCGGAGACCGCCCTGGCCAGCGCTCGCGAGGCAGCACGACAGGCGGGTGTTGAGGGGTGCCTGATCAACCTGAACTTCCCCTCCTATCAACCGGTACTCACCTACTGCGACGATGCCAGTTTGCGCGAGGAGGTCTACACGGCCAACTGCACCCGCGCATCAGCGGAAGGCCCCCATGCCGGCCAATGGGATAACACCCCCATCATTGAAGAAATCATGAGCTTGCGTCTGGAGCTGGCCACTCTACTGGGCTTTACCAACTACTCGGAATTATCGTTGGCCACCAAGATGGCCGAAACACCCGATGAGGTTCTGGATTTCCTCAATCAATTGGCCGAGAGATCGCAACCGCAGGCCCGACAAGAGTGGCAGGAGCTGCAGCAGTTCGCCAATGAGCACCATCAGAAAGAGACTCTTGAATCCTGGGATGTCGCCTACTACGCGGAAAAATTGCGCCAGCACAAATACCAGATTTCGCAGGAAGAAATCCGCCCCTACCTGCCGGTTCACCGGGTGTTGGCCGGCCTCTTTGAAGTGGTAAACCGACTGTATGATGTTGAGGTCCGCGAGCTCACTGACTTCGACAGCTATCATCCGGACGCACGGCTGTTTGAGGTATTACAAGGCAAGGAGGTCATCGCGCGTTTTTACCTGGACCTCTATGCCCGCGCCAAAAAGCGCGGTGGTGCCTGGATGGACGATTGCCGTGTAAGGCGCTGGCGGGAAGGCTCCCTGCAAATACCTGTCGCCTATCTCGTCTGTAATTTCACCCCACCGGTTGGGGAAGAGCCCTCACTACTGACTGAGCAGGAGTTAACAACCCTGTTCCACGAGTTCGGCCACGGCCTGCATCATATGCTCACACAACAGACGGTTGCCTCGGTATCGGGCATCAACGGGGTGGCCTGGGACGCGGTGGAACTACCCAGTCAATTCCTGGAAAACTGGTGCTGGGAAGAGGAGGCGCTGGCATTCATTTCAGGCCATCACGAAACCAGTGAGCCACTACCGGCCGAGTTATTACAGCGAATGTTGGCCGCAAAGAATTTTCAGTCCGGCATGATGATGATGCGACAAATTGAGTTTTCGCTATTCGATTTTCGACTGCACAAGGAATGGGGTACGGACTCTGTCGCATCGGTGCAGAGCTTACTGGATGAAGTACGCGCGGCAGTGGCAGTACACGTTCCGCCAGATTATAACCGTTTTCAAAATGGCTTCAGCCACATTTTTGGTGGCGGCTACGCCGCGGGCTATTACAGCTACAAGTGGGCCGAAGTCCTGTCCTCGGACGCGTTCTCCCGATTCGAGGAAGAAGGGATTTTCAATCGACAGACCGGCATTGATTTCCGCCGGTGTATTTTGGAATGCGGCGGCTCTCAGCCGCCTATGGAAGCGTTTGTCGCCTTCAGGGGGCGCAAGCCAGACATCGAGCCACTGCTAAGACACAGCGGCATCGCTGCCTGATAAAAAGCGAAGACTTCTAGTCTTCGCTTCCCAACCACTTGTAAACAACACCGGCGAGCACGGCGCCAACAATTGGGGCCACCCAAAACAGCCACAACTGGTTGATTGCCCAGCCACCTTCAATCAGTGCAACACCGGTGCTGCGCGCCGGATTGACCGAGGTGTTTGTTACCGGAATGCTGATCAGGTGAATCAGTGTCAGGCCCAGGCCGATGGCAATCGGGGCGAAGCCCGCGGGAGCTCTGCCGTCTGTGGCACCCAGGATAATGATCAGGAACATAAAGGTCATGACGACTTCCGTCACCAATGCCGCGACCATGCTGTACCCGCCGGGAGAATGCTCACCAAAGCCATTGGAAGCAAATCCTGCCGTCTCAAACCCAGCCTGGCCACTGGCAATCACGTAGAGTACCAACGCACCGGCAATACCACCCAACACCTGGGCAACAATATAAGGGAGCAGCTCGCTAGAAGAGAAACGCCCCCCTATCATCAGACCCACTGAAACTGCCGGGTTAAGGTGACAGCCAGAGATATGACCAATCGCGAAGGCCATGGTTAATACCGTCAGGCCAAAGGCCAGCGACACACCAAGCAGGCCAATACCCACATCGGGAAACGCCGCCGCCAATACGGCACTGCCGCAGCCACCCAGAACCAACCAGAACGTGCCAATAAACTCGGCACCGAGTTTTTTACTCATAGACATAATTCCCTACCCTCGCGGTTATCATTATTTTCCGTCCATTGAAGTTAAGACGGAGTTCTAGAATAGGACGAATAATGAATACTTAACAGCGCTTTTAACCCGCTCTCCACAGAGCACAGCCTTTTTGCCCCGGGCCAGATGCCACACAGAGCTCAATCTCCCGTAAATCTTCACCATTAGAAGCTGCAACCAACTGCTGCAGCAAATAATGTGAAAACTCCTCCACGGTCGCATTGGTGATGGGCAAAACCAGCGTATCTTTCTTCAAAAACTGCATGGTGTCCTGCGCAAAGGTAACCTGATGATAATCGCCCGCATCAGTAATTTTCTGAAACGGCGAATCAGCCGCCAGAACCATATACTCATCAAGGCCATCACACAGCGCCTTCAGCCGCTTCTTATACACGTTGTAGTCAGCAGAAAATCCGTTATCGCCCATGGGCGCGACGATTCGCGCGGAGACTGAATAGTTATGCCCATGCAGACGCTCACGTTCTGTCGCTGAAAATATAGTGAAGTGCGCCGCAGAAAATTTATGTGCTTCTTTATCGATATACAGTGTGGTCAAGCGTTCCATTCGGATTCCCAAGCATGGTTAATCCAGTCATTGTCACGATTGCCGGCTATACAGGCAAGTACTCTGCCTGAAATCGTTCACTCCTCCCAATCGCGATAGAGAATATGAGCGGGCTCGCTGTCAGTCTTGTGTTTCTGCGCCTGATCACCCAGCCACTCAAACCATTCACCCCACGAAGGTTGTGACTGCTCTTCCCTGAGGTCCTGCTGCCAACGCCGTAACTTGATGCTCATCACCGCGACAATACCCCCAGCCAGGTCAAGGACCAGGTCCAGTGGCGCAATGCGTTTGAACACCAGCAATCCCATGGTCTCGAAGGAGGTAACTACAGTGATGGCCGCGGCAATATAGTCGTCACCAAGCGCTCGCATCTCCTCGAGAGTGATATCGTCTGGCAGCGATTGAAGCTTGCCCAGCGCACGAGCCAGGTCGCGGCTGTAAAAGGTCTGGGCCAGATTAATGGCCACCGCATCGCGCTGCTGGACACGAAAGTTTCGCAATTGAAACCAACCCACGATCAGACCAGTGATAATACTACCCGCCCCTACGATTTCAGCGATCGCCGCCCAGGTACTGAGCGAAATTCCGGTCATCCAAAACACTCCTGCGTATGCGCCTGCATTCCTAGTGTAGACCAGAGCCCGCCGGACAGTGCAACTTGGCAGGGGCTCCCGCCGCTGGTAGGTTATGATCCTCGTCGTCGTATATAAAGCTGCGACCCCGGAACTAGCAAACAACAGGACGGAACACATGAAAGTAGCCATCATCACAGGCGCCAGCGTCGGCATCGGTCAGGCCGCGGCCCAGCTGTTTCTCGATGATGATTTTACGGTGTACAACCTCTCTCGCAGAGAGTGCCCGCTGCCTGGCGTTCAGAATATTAGCTGTGACCTGGCATCCGAGGCCTCTGTCTCGGCAGCCACCACCACGCTGGCAGACGCCATTGCCGGTAGTGAGTCAGTCAGCATCGTGTATAACGCCAGCCAGATGCGCAAAGACAGTGTCGACGACTGTGCTAGCGAGGCCATGCGAGCAGTGCTGGAGACCAACGTCGTGGCGATCAACAGTATCAATCAGGCGTTGATAGCGCAGTTGCCGCCGACTTCAAGCATCCTGTACATCGGCTCTACCCTGTCTGAAAAGGCAGTGGGCGGCTCTTTCAGTTATGTCACCTCAAAACACGCCCAGCTGGGCATGATGCGCGCCACCTGCCAGGATCTGATGGGCCGGGGCGTACACACAGCGCTGATATGCCCGGGTTTCACAGATACGGAGATGCTACGCACTCATATCGGTAATGATCCCGAGATTGTGCAGGCCATAGGCGCGATGAACAGTTTCGGCCGGCTCATTGAGCCCGGCGAAATTGCCGAGCTAATACATTGGTCACACAATAACCCGGTCATCAATGGCGCGGTGCTCCACGCCAACCTGGGTCAAAAGGAGGCCTGAGCAGTGTCGCCACATGATCTCATCTGGGACAGGCGGGAACGGGTTTTCCTGATCCTTGCAGGAACATTTCTATGCGCCATGACACTGCTTAATGTCATTGGTATCACCCGCTTCATCCATCTGGGCCCCATGGCACTGGCTGTGGGAGTGCTGCCCTACCCCCTGACCTTCCTGTGCACAGACCTGATATGCGAACTCTACGGGAAAGCCAGGGCCAATTTCCTGGTGACCGTGGGGCTGGGGCTCAACTTTTTGATCCTCTTTGTTCTGTTCCTGGGCAATGCCATTCCCGCCGTACCCCATGAAAACATGCCTCCCTGGCAAATCCTGCAATTGGCCCAGCCGGTAGCGCTTCCCAATGGGGACATCGTGGAAACCAGTATTGGCCTCTACCAGTTGATTTACGCGACCACATCAGGGGCAGTATTTGCCTCTATGCTGGCTTATATCGCGGCGCAATACTGTGACGTCCAGCTATTTCATTTCTGGAAACGTGTCACCAAGGGCAAATACCTGTGGGTGCGCAACAATTTCAGCACCCTGATGAGCCAGATGGTTGATTCGGTGATGGTCATTGCGGTGACCTTCGGGGCCGCATTTATGCGCGGGGATATGGCATTCAAGACTTTACTGATACTCATAGGCAGTAACTATCTGTTTAAGGCGACGGTAGCATTACTGGATACAGGGCCTTTTTACCTGGGCGTGCATTACCTGCGCAAGTACCTGCATCTCGCCCCCAACGAAATTGCTGCACCCGGGGGCGTCGCTGGTAACAACCAGGCCTGATTGCACCTGAATTGATAGTAACTGGCCAAAAGGCATGATCGATAGCAAGCTACCAAAAGTCGGCACCACGATCTTTACCCGCATGTCCGCGCTGGCAGCTGACAGCGGGGCGATTAACCTGTCGCAAGGATTTCCCGATTTCGACGCGCCGTCCGGGCTGGTCGAAGCGCTGGGCAAGCACGCTACTGCGGGCCATAACCAGTATGCGCCCATGGCCGGGCTGCCGGCCCTCAGGGAGCAAATAAGCCTGCAACTCAAACTTCACCGCAAGGTCGATTGCTATCCCGAGACTGAGATCACTGTGGTACCCGGGGCCACCGAGGGTATTTTCTGTGCAGTCATGGCTGCAGTAAAACCGGGAGACGAGGTCATTGTCTTCGATCCTGTTTATGACAGCTACGAGCCGGCGATAGAACTGGCCGGTGGCCGCGCAATACACCTACCGCTGTCCGCACCTGACTTTCGCATCGATTGGCAGCGTGTGCGTGATGCAGTAACGCACAAGACACGCATGATCATGATTAACTCGCCTCATAACCCCTGTGGCTCGGTACTCACAATTCAGGACCTGCAAACGCTGGAAGAAATCGCCAGCACGCACGATCTGCTGATAAGTAGCGACGAGGTCTATGAGCACCTGGTATTCGACGACGCCCAGCACCACAGTGTTTTACAGTTTCCGGAATTGCGCAGCCGCAGCTTCGCGCACTTTTCTTTTGGCAAAACTTTCAGTGTGACGGGCTGGAAAACAGGCTATTGCGTGGCACCACCGGCACTGACCGCCGAGCTGCGCAAGGTCCATCAGTATGTGGCTTTCGTCGCTGTCACCCCCGTACAGTGGGCGCTTGCGGATTTCATGCAGGCGCAGCCCGACTACCCCGCTTCGCTCGCACAGTTTTACCAGGGCAAAAGAGATCTTTTTTGTGAAGCGCTGAACGACTCACGATTCACCTTTACACCAAGCACGGGCAGTTACTTTCAACTGGTGGACTACAGTGCAATCAGCAACGAAAAAGATGTGACCCTGGCCGAGCAGTGGACCAAAGAACACCGTGTCGCATCCATCCCTATTTCGGTGTTCTATGAACACCCCCCTGAGCAGCACTACCTGCGCTTCTGCTTCGCCAAAAGCGACGAGGTGCTGCTACAGGCAGCGGAGGTTTTATGCAGGATTTAGATGCCAGCCTGATCCAGTGCCAACTCGCGTGGGAAAACCCCGAAGACAACCGCCAACAGTTTGATGACATTATTGCTGCGCTGCCCCAGCCCACGGACCTGGTGGTGCTGCCGGAAATGTTTACCACAGGCTTCTCAATGAATGCGCTGGCCAACGCCGAGGAGCCTGGCGGTGCTACCGAACAATGGCTGAGCGACGTTGCCCGGAGACAGAACTGTGCAGTAACCGGCAGCATCGCGGTCAGGGTTGGCGAGCAGGTTTTTAACCGTATGCTATTTGCCACACCAGAGGGTGTGCAGATTTACGACAAGCGACATCTGTTCAGGATGGCCGGCGAGCACAAGCGCTACGCCCAGGGCAACGAGCGCGTTGTAGTCGAATGGCGCGACTGGAAAATCAATCTGCAGGTCTGTTACGACTTGCGGTTTCCCGTATTCAGCCGCAACCGCGACGACTACGATATGCTGATATACGTGGCCAACTGGCCGGCGCCAAGGGCGATGCACTGGCGCGCATTGTTGCTCGCCCGAGCGATAGAAAATCAGGCCGCGGTGATTGGCGTCAACAGAATAGGCAGCGATGCCAACGGCCTGCAGTATGTTGGCGATAGCCTGGCAATCGGTCCCGACGGCAAGATGCTGGCAGATATGCGCAACGAGGATCGCGTGGCACAGGTTCGTTTCAAGGCTGAGCAACTGCTGGATTACAGGAAGAAGTTCCCCTGCCACATGGACGCCGACGCATTTTCCCTGAGCTGACTGAGGCCAACCACAATGAAGCAGAACTACGGCCCATGGGCTTTTATCGCCGGTGGCTCAGAAGGCATAGGCGCGGAAATTTGTCAGCGCTTGGCTGGCAGCGGCATCAACATTTACCTTGTAGCCCGCAACGAGGGCGCGCTCAATGCCCAACGTGATCAGCTGCAGGCCAGCTTTCCGGTAGAGGTGCGGGCGGCAACAATAGACCTCAGCCAACCGCAAGCGGTTGATGAGGTTAAAACCCTGACGGCAGGCCTGGACGTAGGTTTCTATGCGCATGTGGCCAGCACTGCCACACTGGGCCCCTATCTGGAGGCCAGCGCAGAGCAACACCGAAAGGCCCTGCAGGTTAACGTGATCTCAGCGCATGAATTGACTTACCACTTTGCCGGGCTTATGAAGGCTCGCGGCAGCGGCGGCATCATGCTGTGCAGCTCGATGGCGTCCTTGTCGGCATTCCCCTATAACGGCCAGTACGCGGCAAACAAAGCCTATATACGCCTGCTGGGCGAGGCATTGTGGTATGAGCTGGCGGAATATGGTGTGGACGCACTCAGCCTCGTTATCAGCGAGGTATCTACACCCGCACTGCTGCGCTCCGGATCGGAATTACAAGGCGGGGATAAAACACTGACACCGCAGGCCGTTGTCGAGGAAGCCTTCGATGCGCTGGGCAAACAGCCCAGCCTTATCACCGGAAGGCGCAATCGACTCACCGCGTTCATCGCCCGCCACTTTATTCCTCAGAAGAAGATGATGAAAATTCTCGCCGGGGAAATCACCCGCTATAGAGATGCGCCGGATGTGCATTAGTCGTCCATGCGGACGGGTGCTGCGGTTTGCTCTACCAACCCAGGGTGGCTTTCACAAAGGGTATCGACAAAGAACGTTGCTGGGCCAATGAAGCCTTGTCCAAGGTGTCGAGTAAACCAAGCAGGCTATCCATCGACCTGGTCGCGCGGCTGACGATGTAGCTGGCAACCTCGGGCGCCAATGAGAGGCCTCGCCTTGAAGCGCGAAACACAATCAGCTGCTCCCTTTGCTCGTCGGTAACCGTTGGCAGTCGATAGACAATGCCCCAGCCTAACCGCGAGCGCAGGTCCGCCAAGTCCACTTTCAAGGCTCGTGGCGCAGCGTCGGCACTGACCAGCAAACGGCACTGGTTCTCGCGGGCTCGGTTGAACAGATGAAACAACTCGCTCTCCCACTCGGCCTGCCCCAGCACTGCCTGAAGGTCATCCAGGCACACCAGTTTCAGGGTTTCTATACTTTGCAGAATATCCGCGGGCGGGTAAGACTGAAGTTCGGCCAGCGGCAGATATTGGGCCTCGGCCCCGGCGAGATGACAGGCCGCCTGCAACAGATGGGTGCGGCCACTATCAGCGGGGCCATGCACATAAATAATCGGCTCGCCCTCGGGTGACAGCTGTCCCTGAAGGGATTGCAGCAACAGTTCACTGGTACCCAGGGGAAGGTAATTCTCTAAGGTGGCGTCATCCCGCAGGTGCACATTGAGTGCCAGCTGCCGCCCTGTATGGCCAGTCACGGTCAATCTCCGGCGTAGAGTTCACTGGCCCGGTAATAGGCTACTGCATGGCGGGCAAAGACCATGATCACCGCCGCCACCGGCAAGGCCATCAGCACGCCCACGAAGCCGGCCAACTGCCCACCGGCCATCAAGGCGAAAATAACGGCCACCGGATGCAGCCCGATACGGTCACCCACCAGCACAGGGGTGAGTACCATGCTCTCGAATGCCTGCCCGATACCAAAGACCAGCGCCACCCAGAGCAGCGCTGTCCACTCTCCAAACTGGGCATAAGCGGCAACAAAGGACGCTGATATTCCCACCACGAAGCCAAGGTAGGGAACAATACTGGCCAGCCCTGCTATCAAACCCAGCAAAAAGGCCAACTGCACACCAACCAGCCAGAGCCCTGAGCCGTAAAGCACACCCAGAGCACACATCACCAGGAACTGTCCGCGCAGAAATGCACCGACTACCTCATCGGCCTCGGTCACCATCACGGAAAATTCTTTTTGCCAGACCTGGGGCAGCATCGCCAGGGTTTTATCCAGCACTCGATCCCAATCGCGCATCAGGTAAAAAGCCACAACGGGCACCAGTGCGAGGTTGGCAAGGCCCAGCAATAGCCCTGCCCCCGAACCCGTCACTCGCTTGAGCGTTGCCGCCAGCATTCGCCCCAGAGATTTCCAGTTATCGGCGAGCTGACCAGACCAATCTATCTCGGGCAAATGCGCGGCTGGCACACTAAACCGCTGCTGCAACCACGGCACGGCGACCTTGGTAAACCAGGCATAGACCTCCGGCACCTTCATGATCAGCACATCCAGCTGCTGCACCAACATTGGAATCGCAATCAGGGTGCCAGCCAGCAAAATACTGGAAAAGAGCACAAACACCAGTACAACCGCGGCGGTACGACTCAGCTTATGCCGCTCCAGGTAGTCGACCAGTGGATCCCCCAGATAGGCAATAAGTCCACCCAGTACGAAGGGCAACAAAATGGGCTGCAGCAGATAGAACAGTGCCCCAAAGCCCACAAGGCAGGCCAGCACCAGCGGCCAGCGGTTTACTGGCGGCGGCAGGGGTGTTCCGTGGTCGTCTATTTCTGCCATTGGTAGGCAAGCTCTCCGTCGCGTTGAGGCACAGGCAGTGGCACCAGCTTTTCATTCAGCTCGATGATGGAGGCAAGCTGCGCGGAATCCGCCTGAGCAACGAGGCGCAACTGCATCTGGTCGCCACTGATTAACTCAACATTGGCATGCTCGATGAGCTCCAGTCCTTCTAGCCAGGAGACAACACCCGCGTAATCAGCATAGGAGGTAATTCCACTCACAGACATGCTAATGCCCTCCCCGGAAACGCCCGAGGGTGACACCGCATATCGCGAGGCCATATCCTCCGCCACCGCATCAACACCGGCTTGCAGAAAATCCTCGGCGGAATTAGCACTAATGGACCGATCAATGCGGCTACGTTCGCCCAAATAAGCCCAGTCACCGGCCCAGGAGCCCGTTGTTAGCGCCACCACACGGCCCGCTAGAATGTCATCAACCCCATAACGTGCGGATGCGGCCTTTAATGCGTCGGTATCCTGTTGCCAGGCAACACTGGTCGACAGGGCCGCTGAATCAGCCAGATCAAACAGCGGCAGCTGCACTGGAACGCCGCGACGGAAAAATGCCGCACGCAACTCTTCCGTCAGAACCGGATCAGTATCCTGGCCTAGAAACTGCCTGCCAGCCGGTGTTTCAACCACCACCCAGGCCAGCACCGGAGGACGGTTTGCCGTCCATAGTGGTGCGCCGGCATTGCGCAGCAAACCTGCGATCACGGTATCGTTAAACTCAAATTTCGCCAGCAGCGTGTTGTCGCGGCCCACGGCATAGGCGTACTGCTGCACGTAGCTACGGGCCTTGGGCAGCACCGATTTGATAGCGGGATTAGACAATACGTCGCTACTACCCGACACCTTCACCAGCACCTGTGCCAGACCGTCACGGGAGGCCGAATTGAGCGCCGATTGGGTACGATCGGCAACAGGTACCTCAGCCGAATGCAGGTCGTTGACTACTTCACCCCGCAAAGCGGAAGCAGATAGCATTAGCAGCGTCAGAACTATGGGAAAAACTGCCCTCTTCACGGCAACTCCACGAAAGCTTTAAAGGCGGCATTGTACCAGCACCTGCTGGCAACAACAGATGCGCAAAATTACCGGCCGGGGTGAACTACGGGCGCTTTACCGCTAGAATACCGCCCTCTTTCTACCGCTGAATTTCACTGGATTCCGACCGCATGAGCGATACAGGCGAAAAGCCCTCATTAAGCTACAAGGATGCCGGCGTAGACATCGACGCCGGCAATGCACTCGTAGAGCGAATCAAAGGCATCACCAAACGGACCAGCCGGCCTGAAGTATTGGGCGGCCTGGGTGGCTTTGGCGCGCTGTGTGAAATTCCTGCCGGCTACAAGCAACCAGTACTGGTCTCGGGTACAGACGGGGTGGGCACCAAGCTCAGATTGGCTATGGACCTGGGTATCCACGACACCATAGGCATTGACCTGGTCGCCATGTGCGTCAATGATCTTGTGGTCGCTGGTGCAGAACCGCTGTTTTTCCTCGATTATTACGCCACCGGTGCGCTGAATATTGATATTGCTGCTGATGTGGTCAGCGGCATAGGCCGCGGCTGTGAGTTGTCAGGTTGCGCCCTGGTCGGTGGTGAAACCGCCGAAATGCCCGGTATGTATGAGGGCGAGGATTACGACCTGGCTGGCTTTTGTGTGGGTGTGGTTGAAAAGTCCAAGATTATCGATGGCAGCACGGTAGGCCCGGGCGATCTTCTTCTGGGCCTGCCCAGCAGCGGCCCCCATTCCAACGGCTACTCGCTGATTCGCAAGATTCTCGAGGTCAGTGGTGCTGATCTGCAGCAGGAGATCGCCGGACAAACGCTGGCACAGGCGCTGCTGGCTCCAACAACAATCTACGTTAAGTCACTGCTACAACTGTTCGCAGAATGTGAGGTTAAAGCCCTGTCGCACATTACCGGCGGCGGCCTGTTAGAGAACCTGCCGCGGGTGCTGCCAGACAACTGTAACGCCAACATCGACACCAACAGCTGGAACATACCGCCTGTATTTCAGTGGCTGCAGGAACAGGGCAACGTTGCCGATACTGAGATGTATCGTACCTTCAACTGTGGCGTAGGCATGGTGATTTGCATCGCTGCTGCCGACCGCGAGCAGGCGCTGGCTAATTTGCAGGCCTCTGGCCAGCAAGCCTGGGTGATTGGCGAGATAGCCGCCGGGAACAACGAGGTAAAACTGGTCCCGTGAGCGAATTTGATAAGGGCCGGCTCGCCATCCTTATTTCCGGGCGTGGGTCCAATCTGCAAGCCTTCATCGACGCCTGTAACGACGGCCAAATCGACGCCGATATCTCCCTGGTGCTGAGTAACAAACCGGAAGCAAAGGGGCTGGTCAGGGCCAGTGAAGCGGGCATTACCACAGCCTGCATAGACCACAGAGAGTATGCGACACGCGAGGCCTTCGATGCCGCGCTGGTCGAGCGCCTGCAGGAGGCGAGCCCGGACCTGGTCATACTCGCCGGTTTCATGCGTATTTTAACGCCAGTGTTTCTCGACGCCTTCGCCGGCAAATTGTTGAATATTCATCCCTCGCTGCTGCCGAAGTACACAGGATTAAACACTCACCAGCGCGCCATTGACGCGGGTGACAGCATCGCAGGCGTAACCGTGCACTTTGTTACTGCGGAACTGGACGGCGGACCACCTGTCATACAAGCAAGGGTACCTGTAGAACCCGGGGACGACGCCGCCAGCCTGGAGGCTAGAGTTATTGCGCAAGAGCATGTGATTTACCCGATTGCTGCGCGCTGGTTCCTGCAGGGTCGATTGAAATTAAAAGAGACTGGAGCAACACTTGATGGCCATCCAATTCCAGCTGAGGGAATACCCTATGAACCTCACGCGGCTTAAGCCAACCCAACTCCTGCTGCTGATTGCCAGCCTATTTGCTGGGGGCACCGCTGTAGCAGCGGAAACAGGCGCCGATGCAAAAGCAGCGAGCCTCAAGCCCTACACCGCTGAATACACCACCACCGCCCGCGGTATGAGCCTCACCCTGAAGCGGGAACTGCAATCCGACGCCAAAGGCAACTACACACTGACCAACGGCGGCAAGATACTGGTAGCCGGTTTTCATGAGGTGAGTGTGTTTCGCCTGCAGGACGACCGCATTGCGCCAAAGTCTTACGTTTACCAGGGCACTGGATTAATCAACCGTCGTCGCGAGGTGCACTTCACCCCCGGTTCCGACACCATTCGCAGCCTGTACAAAGACAAATGGTACGAGCTGCCCTACACCGATGGCACGCTTGACCGGATGAGCCAGCAGGAGCAGCTGCGGCTATCCCTGCTTAACGACCCCTCTCCCAAAGATGACATCACCATCCGCGTTGCCGATGGCAAACGGATCAAGGATTACCAGCTGGTGTTCGTCGGTGAAGATACCCTGGAAACGCCGCTGGGCAAGGTCAAAACCCTGCATTTCGAGCGCGCTCATGACGATCCTGACCGCAAATCAGACACCTGGGTGGCTCCGGGTTGGGACTACATGATGGTTAAAACGGTTCACATCGAAGATGGCAAACCGGTGGAGGTCAACCTGAAGAAGGCCACCCTGAGCGGACAGCCCCTGAAAGCGAGTTAGGTGATCGCCTAGGCCTTGGGCAGCGTTACGCCGCGCTGGCCCTGATACTTGCCGCCGCGGTCCTTGTAGCTCACCTCACAGACCTCGTCTGACTCGAAAAACAGCATCTGGGCCACCCCTTCATTGGCGTAAATTTTCGCCGGCAGGGTTGTGGTGTTAGAAAATTCAAGCGTCACGTGCCCTTCCCACTCTGGCTCCAGCGGCGTGACGTTTACAATGATTCCGCAACGCGCGTACGTCGACTTGCCCAGGCAAATCGTCAACACATTTCGCGGGATACGAAAATATTCCACGGTGCTGGCCAGTGCGAAGGAGTTGGGCGGAATCACACAGACATCGCTTTCCACGTCCACAAAGCTGTTCTCATCAAACTGCTTGGGGTCGACGGTGGCCGAGTTAATATTGGTAAAGACCTTGAAGTGGCTGGAACAGCGAACGTCATAGCCATAACTTGATGTGCCATAGGAAATCAGCCTGTTGTCGCCGTCTGCCCGAACCTGGCCTGCCTCAAAGGGCTCGATCATCCCCTGCTCGCTGGCCATACGACGGATCCACTTGTCTGATTTAATAGTCACGCTGTCTTATTCCTCAATTAATCGTCGCTGATGGTAATTTCGGGGAAAGGGTGCACGCCACCTTGCGCGGTCTCCCCCAGGCTCTTCTGTACTTGTTCGGCGGCCTGGCGATAGAGCATGGCTTCTGGAGAATCGGGCTCCGCCACTACCGTCGGGTTCCCGGAGTCAGTTTGTTCACGTATCGATAACGCCAATGGCAAGCTGGCCAGCAGCGGCACGCCATAGTCTGACGCAATGCGCTGCCCGCCTTCGGAACCGAAAATGTGCTCGGCATGACCGCATTCGCTGCAGATATGCACCGCCATATTTTCTATGATGCCCAGAATCGGCACATCCACTTTGCGGAACATCTCAATCCCTTTCTGTGCGTCCAGCAGGGCAATATCCTGAGGCGTTGTCACGATAACCGCGCCGGATACCGTGGCCTTCTGTGACAGCGTGAGCTGAATATCGCCGGTACCGGGCGGCATATCGATCACCAGGTAATCCAGTTCGCCCCACAGGGTCTGCTCTAGCATTTGCACCAGGGCCCCGCCAGCCATCGGGCCTCGCCATACCATGGGCGTTCGCTCATTGGACAGAAAGCCCATGGACATGGTTTTGAGCCCATGGGCCATAACTGGCAGCAGGTACTGCCCGCCCTGTTGCTCCGGTTTAACATCGTCGGCGATACCCAGCATTTTCTGCTGGCTGGGGCCGTAGATATCGGCATCAAGCAAACCCACACTGCTGCCCAGCGACTGCAAGGCGAGCGCCAGGTTTACGGCGGTCGTAGACTTACCGACTCCGCCCTTGCCAGAGGCAACAGCAATGATATGTTTGATCGTATTCATAGGCGCTTACAACAGGGTCCGTGGGTCCAGCGAGTAGGCGAGTGCCTCTCCAAGGCTCGCTAGTATAGGGACTCACCCGCTATTCAACAACGCCTCAGCGAGCGGGTGAAATAGGCCGCCAAAAACGCTATAGTAGCGCCCCTTTTTTGCTCCCATGGAAGCCCTATCGCGATGACGGACGGACCGCGCAATATCCTGGTCACCAGTGCCCTGCCCTACGCCAATGGCCCGCTACATCTGGGCCATATGCTGGAGCAGGTTCAGACCGATATCTGGGTACGATTCCAGCGCTCGCGCGGGCATCACTGCATGTATGTCTGCGCCGACGACGCCCACGGCACTGCCATCATGCTAACCGCCGAAGCCCAGGGCATTACACCGGAGCAGCAGATCACCAACATACAGGCCGAGCATGAGCGCGACAGTGCCGGCTTCCTGATCAATTTCGACAATTTCTACTCCACCCATTCGCCGGAGAATCAGCACTGGAGCGAGGAGATCTATAAGCGCCTCAAGGCCAATGATCACATCGCCAGCCGCGAAATCACCCAGGCCTTTGACCCAGAAAAACAGCTGTTCCTGGCCGACCGCTTCATCAAGGGCAGCTGCCCGCGTTGTAAAAGCGCCGATCAATATGGCGACAATTGCGAGGTCTGCGGCGCTACTTACAGCCCGGCCGAGCTGATCGATGCGGTGTCTGCGATTTCTGGCGTCAAACCGGTTGAGAAGGAATCCACCCATTTCTTTTTCAAGTTGCCAGAGTTCGAAGCCATGCTGTCCAAATGGATCGATTCCGGCACCTTGCAACCTCAAATCGCCAATAAACTGCGGGAGTGGACGGAAGCCGGGCTTCAGGAATGGGACATCAGCCGTGATGCCCCCTACTTTGGTTTCGAGATCCCCGGCGAGCCCGGCAAGTTTTTCTATGTCTGGCTGGACGCCCCCATAGGCTACATTGCCAGCTTCCAGAATTACTGCGAGCGTGAAGGCGAAGATTTTGATCGCTACTGGCAGGCCGATTCCACCGCCGAGCTCTACCACTTCATCGGCAAAGACATCATCAACTTTCATGGCCTGTTCTGGCCGGCCATGCTGCACTCGGCTGGACTGCGCACACCGACCGCCGTGTATGTGCACGGCTTTCTCACGGTCAATGGCACCAAGATGTCCAAGAGCCGCGGCACCTTTATCAATGCCAGCACCTATCTTGAGCATCTTGATGCCGAGTATCTCCGGTACTACTTCGCAGCCAAGTTAAGCTCGGCAGTCGACGATATCGACCTCAACCTGGAAGACTTTGTGCAGCGGGTAAACTCCGACGTAGTAGGCAAGGTGGTCAATATCGCCAGTCGCTGCGCCGGCTTTCTGCGCAAAGGCTTCGACAATCGCCTTACCGCAGAGTGCAACGAGGATGCCTTGGTGACCGAATTCATCGCTGCCGGCGATAACATCGCGGCACTCTACGAAGGGCGGGAATTCAACAAGGCCATACGTGAAATTGTTGCACTGGCAAATCGTGCGAATCAGTACATAGATGAGCGCAAGCCCTGGGTACTGGCGAAAGAAGAGGGTAAGGAAGCCGAAGTTCACGCCACCTGCAGTGTGGGCATCAATCTGTTCAGGGTGCTGATGACCTACCTCAAGCCGGTATTACCCGCCATGGCTGAAAAGGCCGAGACATTCCTCAATACCTCTCTGGATTGGACGGCTCTGCAAGGGCCACTGCTGTCACACGAATTGAACAAGTTCAAACCCCTGATGACACGGGTAGAGGCAAAGGATGTAGACGCCATGATCGAGGCTAGCAAAGAAGAAACCGAGGCCAGCAAACCAGAGCCGCAGGACACCCCCGAAAAGAATGAAGCCGCTACTATCGAATTCGAGGACTTTGCCAAAATTGACCTACGGGTTGCGGAAATTATTGCGGCCGAGCTTGTGGAGGGTGCGGATAAATTACTGCGCCTTACGCTGAGCCTGGGAGACAGCGAACGACAGGTGCTGTCGGGAATCCGGGCGGCCTATCAACCGGAAGACCTGGTCGGCAAGCTAACCGTGGTGGTTGCCAACCTGGCTCCCCGAAAGATGCGTTTTGGCGTATCAGAGGGCATGGTGCTGGCGGCCGGTCCCGGCGGCGAGGACATATTCCTGCTTGAACCACATAGCGGTGCCCAACCGGGTATGCAGGTGAAGTAACAACCTGCGGATAGCGTATCGATATAAGCTTAGAGTTAAGCGTGAATTGTTTTACAGGGCGCAATTACTTACCCTGTTTTACTGATCAAGAAGACAAAGCGCGGGCGGAAACACTGCAGCGCCCACACCGAGGATTTTAAACAGTGCTCTTTCGCACAGTGACAGGAACAAGCCCATGTTGGCAGACTATTCGATCCTGCTGATCGGCGCGATCCTGGTCAACAATTTTGTTCTGGTGCAGTTCCTTGGGCTGTGCCCGTTCATGGGCGTGTCCAATAAGCTGGAAACCGCCATGGGCATGTCGATGGCCACCACCTTTGTGCTGACGCTGGCCTCTGCCTGTAGCCACCTGACCTACAATTTTCTGCTGCAGCCGTTGGGTCTGGGATACCTGAAAACCATCTCCTTCATCCTGGTGATCGCTGTCGTCGTTCAGTTCACTGAAATGGTAGTGCGCAAAAGCAGCCCACTGCTCTATCGGGTGCTTGGTGTCTACCTGCCATTGATTACGACTAACTGCGCCGTGCTGGGTGTGGCGCTGTTGAATATCAACAAGGATCACAACTTCCTGCAGTCACTATTTTACGGCTTTGGCGCAGCGGTGGGGTTTTCACTGGTGCTGGTGCTCTTCGCAGCAATGCGTGAGCGCCTGGCAGTGGCTGATGTTCCAGTCCCCTTCAAAGGCGCCGCCATTGGCATGGTCACCGCCGGTCTCATGTCACTCGCCTTCATGGGCTTCGCGGGACTTGTGTAGACCACTATGGAGCTGATCACTCAATACCCGCTGCTGGCCGCCCTGCTCGCCCTGGTAACACTGGGAGCGGTGTTTGGCGCCGTTTTGGGTTTTGCGTCGGTGCGTTTCAAGACTGAGGGCAACCCCATTGCCGATCAGGTTAACGAAATTCTGCCACAGACCCAGTGCGGGCAATGCGGATTCCCCGGCTGCCGGCCCTACGCTCAGGCCATTGCTGATGGCGAGGCGATTAACAAATGCCCTCCTGGCGGCGAGGCTACCATTCAGGCACTGGCAGACCTGCTGGACCTGGAACCGCTGCCGCTTGATGCCGAGCACGGCGAGGAAAAAGTAACCGCCGTTGCCTACATTCGGGAAGATGAATGCATAGGTTGCACCAAGTGCATTCAGGCCTGCCCTGTGGATGCAATACTTGGCGCCGCAAAGCAAATGCACACCGTCATTGTGAGCGAGTGCACTGGCTGTGACCTTTGTGTGGAGCCCTGCCCGGTCGACTGCATAGACATGATCCCGCAGGAGGAGAGCCTGCAGTCCTGGCACTGGCAACTGCCGGACCCGGTCAGTCGCTCTGTCGACATCATTGCCACCGATGCCGCACAGGAAGAAGCGGCATGAGGAAGATCTTCGACTTTCATGGCGGCATTCACCCGCCGGAGAACAAGCATCAATCTGTTCAGGAGCCCATCAGACAGGCGGGAATTCCTGCAGAGTTAATTATCCCACTGTCACAACATATCGGTGCGCCTGCGGAAACGATTGTAGAAGTGGGCGACCACGTACTCGCAGGCCAGGTTATTGCCGAAGCCAGCGGCTTCGTCAGTGTCGCTAAACACGCGCCCACCTCCGGCCTGGTCTCAGCGATCGAGGATCGCAAAATCGCGCATCCATCAGGCTTCACTGCGCCCTGCGTTGTTATTACTACCGATGGCAAAGACGACTGGGTGCCGCTGCACGCCATAGAGGACTATACGAAGCTGGAGCCAGCCGAGCTGCTGCAACGGATTCGTGCGGCCGGCATTGCCGGCATGGGTGGCGCCGGCTTCCCCTCGGCGGTGAAACTGTCGGTAAAGCCTGAAGCAGCTATCGACACACTGATCATCAACGGCACCGAGTGTGAGCCCTACATTACTGCCGACGATATATTGATGCGGGAACGTGCCGACCAAATTATCGATGGTGTGAAAGTGCTACGACACCTCATCAAACCAGCCGAAACATTAATCGGGGTGGAAGATAACAAGCCGGAAGGTCTCGTTGCCCTGCGCGCGGCGGCCGAAGGTACTGGTATTGACGTCGTAGAGTTTCCCACCAAGTACCCCTCTGGCGGCGAGAAGCAGCTGATCGAGATACTCACTGGCAAGCAGGTGCCCAGCGGCGGCCTGCCGTCTGCAGTCGGCGTTGTCTGCCAGAACCTGGGCAGTGCCGTGGCCATTCATGACGCCGTGGTTCATGGGCGGCCCCTGGTGTCGCGCATCACCACCGTGACAGGTGAAGCCATTGATCACCCCGGCAACTACGAGGTGTTGATTGGCACACCCTTAAACCACCTGCTCCAGCTGGCCGGCTACGATGCGCAGCGTAATAACCGCCTGATTATGGGTGGCCCGATGATGGGCTTCACCGTGCCAGACCCTGCGGTACCCGTGGTCAAAACCACCAACTGCATACTGGCACCCACCGAACAGGAATTGCCTACACCACCACCCGCACAGGCCTGCATTCGCTGCGGTATGTGCGCTGAAGCCTGTCCGGTGAGCCTGCTGCCACAGCAGATGTTCTGGTTCGCCCAGGGCAAAGAATTTGAAAAACTGGAACAACACAACCTCTTTGACTGTATCGAATGCGGCGCCTGCTCATACGCCTGCCCCAGTAACATTCCGCTGGTGCAGTACTACCGCGCGTCGAAGGCTGAAATCATCCAGTTGCGTAAAGATCACGAGAAGTCAGAACAGTCCCGCGTCCGATTTGAGGCACGTCAGGAAAGGCTGGATCGTGAGGAAGCTGAGAAAGAAGCCAAGCGCGCAGCTCGCAAAAAAGCAGCCGAGGAACGGGCCCGGCAAGCGGCCAGCGCAGAAAGCGGTGAAGCCACTGAAGACCCAATACAGGCGGCAATAGAGCGGGCAAAAGCCAAGAAAGCGGCGCAGCAAAGCGAGGCCGGCAACGATGTCTCTCCAGTGGAGAAACTTGAGCAAGCCGTGGCAACTACCCAGAAGCGCCTGGATACCGCCATCAAGAAACTGGAAGAGGCGAAGAGCAGCGGCAGCGACCTGGTAGATGCTCTGCAAACCGGCGTGGACAAAACGCGCGCCAAGCTCGACAAGGCTGAACAGGCGCTGCGAGAGCAGCAGGCAGCAGACGCTCCCAAAGATGATTCAGGACCCGGCGATGCAGTACCGGACCCCGCCAAGCTGGCAATCGAAAAAGCCATGGCTGCCCGCGCCGCAGAGGCCGAACTAAACCCGGAAGAAAAAGCACGGCAACAACGCGAAAAACTCGAACAACGGTTGGCTAAAGCCAAAGACCGACTGGCGGCCGGCCAGGCGGCTGGCGAAGAGGACAAAAT
>JBDVXK010000025.1:0-277908 GCA_039964455.1 Halieaceae bacterium
ACCTGGCGACCATAATGACCGCAGAACAAGGTAAAGTACTGGCTGAATCCCGCGGTGAGATCGCTTACGGCGCTGCCTTCGTAGAGTGGTTTGGCGAAGAAGCCAAGCGTGTTGATGGCGACGTGATTCCAGGCCCCTCCCCCGACAAACGTATTGTCTGCATCAAGCAGCCTGTGGGAGTGGTGGCTGCAATTACGCCATGGAATTTCCCCAATGCCATGATCGCGCGTAAAGCGGCACCAGCGCTGGCGGCCGGCTGCAGTATCGTAATAAAGCCGGCCTCTGAAACACCGCTGTCGGCCTTTGCAATGGCGGTACTGGCAGAACGTGCCGGGGTACCCGCCGGCGTGCTCAACGTGGTAGCGGGCAGTTCATCGCACATTGGCGGCGAACTGACTGCCAATCCTACTGTGCGCAAGCTGACTTTCACCGGCAGCACACCGGTTGGCAAAATGCTGCAGAAGCAGTGTGCCGATACCATGAAGAAAACCTCCATGGAGCTGGGCGGCAACGCGCCGTTTATTGTGTTTGATGATGCCGACATAGACGCGGCCGTTCAGGGCGCGATCATCTCCAAGTACCGCAACTCCGGCCAGACCTGCGTGTGCTCAAACCGCTTGTTTGTCCACGATGCAGTCTATGACGAGTTTGTAGCCAAGCTGGTGAAGGCGACAGCCGACCTGGCGGTAGGTGATGGTTTCGCTGACGGTATCTCTATTGGCCCCCTGGTCAACAGCAAGGCGGTTAATGACGTTGACGAACTGGTTTCAGCTTCCATATCAGCGGGCGCAAAAGTCGCTCTGGGCGGCGGACCGCACGAACTGGGCGGCTGCTTTTACCAGCCTACCGTGCTCACTGAAGTGACCTCACAAATGGCCGTTTTTCGCAATGAAATCTTCGGACCAGTTGCGCCTGTCGTGCGCTTCAGTGATGAGGACGAAGTGATCGCCATGGCCAACGATTCTGAGTTTGGTCTCGCTTCGTACTTCTACACTCGTGACATCGGCCGGGTGTGGCGAATTGCTGAAGCACTGGAGTTTGGCATCGTTGGCATCAACGAGGGAATCATTTCCAATGAAATGGCTCCCTTCGGTGGCGTCAAGGAATCAGGTTCCGGCCGCGAGGGATCCAAGTACGGCATGGAAGACTATGTCGAGATCAAGTACATGCTGATGGGCGGCCTGGACAAGTAGTATCTACCGCGCTGCCTTCGCGCAGCGCCTTCATTCAACTGGCCGCTGGCGGACCGAATTGGTTGTCGCCGGCGGTGCCAGGTTGAACATACCAGTAGATCAGGACCAGCAAGCCTATAAGCGGAATGAAACCGATCAGGTACCACCAGCCTGAGCGATCCAGGTCGTGTAGCCGGCGAATGGCGACAGCCAGGGTTGGCAGAAACAGCGCCAGAGATACGATCATTGACATGGGATTCCCTGCCGCGGGATCAAACGCCTCAAAACCCAACATGGGTGCCAGTACAGCCCCTTCAATAAGATTGACCGCAACTGCCAGCAGAAAGAAAGCCAGTGTGTACCACCAGTACTCCGAGCGCGACGCCCTGCCCTGGAATGTCGCGTATTTTCCCAATACTGTTTTGACTGCCGTCTGCATGTTCATCGCGTTGATCTCCCGTATCTCTTTTTTTCTTTTATTCCAAGACTGATCGGCTAACGCAGCTCAGTGCGTTCGGCACCGCAACGTTCGCAACTCAGTACCGTAACCAGCTTACCCTGCTTTACATCAAAACGCGTACTGGTGTCAGTTCGCCATTTATGATGCCCATGACGACACAAGGTATTGCCTTTGTGCTTCTCCTTGAGCGAGGGTTTCCGAAAGGGAAGTACGTCAGCCAATTGCGGCAATCACAGTAAGGTACGATCTACCGCTTTTTGCCATGAGGCATTACGATGGCGCCGCGCAGTCGCTGACATTTCCACCTTGAACTCCTGCTCGGCCTGCCAAATCTTGCGAAGCTCGCCTGTGCCCTGCCATAAGCCAACACCAAGGCCAGCTAGATAACAGGCGCCTGCCACTGTGGTCTCAATCACTCGCGGCCGGATCAGGCGACGGCCCAGAACATTTGCCTGAGTCTGCATAAGCAGATTATTGGCGGCTGCACCGCCATCTACGCGTAAAGGTTTCATACGCTTGCCCAGGTCACGCTCCATGGCAAAAAGAATATCGGCATTCTGCAACGCCATCGCATCCAGTGTCGCTCTGGCGATGTGCCCGCGCTCGGTACCCCGGGTAATACCGGTAATCACGCCTCTGGCCTCTGGCGCCCAATGTGGCGCACCCAGCCCGGTGAGCGCCGGTACAAATTCGACGCCGCCATGATCCGGCACCTTCAGGGCCAGCGCCTCTATGTCCGGCGCACGCTTGATAAGCTGCATGCCGTCACGCAGCCATTGAACCGCTGCACCACAAATGAATGCACCGCCCTCCAGCGCATAGACTGGCTTGGCCTGCCCGGGCAATTGCCAGGCGACTGTTGTTAGCAGGCCGGAACGGGATTGCAGTAATGAGCTGCCCGTATTCATCAAAATAAAGGAGCCGGTACCGAAGGTGCACTTGGCATCTCCCACGCTGAAGCAGGCCTGACCGAACAATGCTGCCTGCTGGTCGCCTGCAATGCCTGCAACGGGTATGCCGTCGGGCAATCCCTTGACACCTCGGGTATGCCCCAGAGTACCGCTGCTCGCCACTATATCGGGCAATATATCGGCGGGCACCTCGAACAGATCCAGCAGCTCCTTGTCCCAGCGGCCGGTTTTGAGGTTCATCAGTGATGTTCTGGAGGCGTTGGATACATCGGTGATATGGGTGTCGCCGCTGGTGAGCCGCCACACCAGAAAACTGTCTATAGTTCCGGCAGCCACTCTGCCGGCCTTGCGCAAACGCGACACGCCAGTAGTGTTTTTCAATAACCAGCGGTATTTACTCGCGGAAAAATACGGGTCAAGCACCAACCCTGATTTGCGCTTAACCGTTTTCTCGTGGCCGGCTGACCTCAGGCTTTCGCAGAAATCGGTTGTTCTACGACACTGCCACACAATGGCGTTATTCAGCGCTTCGCCAGACTTTCTGTCCCAAAGCAGCGCTGTTTCACGTTGATTGGTAATGCCTATAGCTTCGATATCGCCCGCTTTGCAGATACGCTTGCGCAGAATCGCCGCGATACCTTTTTCCACAGATGCCCATATGGCAGCCGGGTTATGCTCTACCCAACCGGGCTTGGGATAAATCTGTGTAAATTCGTTGTTGACCGCGGCACGCACTGTGCCGCGATCATCCATCAGGGCTACCGTGCTACCGGTAGTACCCTGATCGATGGCTAGTACAAATCCAGCCATGTTTACTCGCCATAACCTTCCACGGCTTTGATCTCGAGGAAGTCAGTGAAACCATGGTGGCCCCACTCACGACCATTACCGGACTGCTTGTAACCGCCGAAAGGTACGTTGTAGCCGCCGGATGCGCCATTCACATGGACATTACCCGCACGAATCTTGCTGGCGACTGAACGTGCATGCTCGATGTCACCACTTTGCACGTAACCGGCCAGGCCGTAAGGTGTATCGTTGGCGACCGCAATTGCCTCTTCCTCAGTCTCATAGGGAATCATGGTCAGAACCGGACCAAAGATTTCCTCGCGCGCAATGGTCATCTCATTGTTCGCTTCAGAAAAGACAGTGGGCCTGATGAAGTAACCTTTCTCGATACCATCGGGGCGACCAGGGCCTCCCGTAACCAGCTTGGCGCCTTCCTCAACACCCTTCTCGATCAGGGCCTGAATTTTATTGAACTGCACTTCAGAGACCACAGGGCCCATGGTTGTGCCCTCAGCCGCCGGATCTCCAACGACAACGCTCTCGGTTACTTTCGCCGCGATTGCCTCTGCCTCTGCCAGCTTGGCAGCGGGCACCAGCATACGCGAGGGCGCGTTACAGGACTGTCCGGTATTCATATACATGTGCATCACGCCACCAGTAACCGCCTTGGTAAGATCAGCGTCATCCAGAACGATGTTAGGCGACTTGCCACCAAGTTCCTGTGTCACACGCTTCACGCTGGGCGCGGCATTCTGTGCGACCAGGGTGCCGGCACGGGTAGACCCGGTGAACGACATCATGTCGACGTCGGGGTGCTTGGACAGTACGGTGCCTACCACCGGCCCATCACCGTTAACCATATTGAAGACGCCAGCAGGCACGCCTGCCTCGTCCATCACCTTGGTCCACAGGTAAGCGGACAGGGGCGCGACTTCGCTTGGCTTGAGCACCATGGTGCAACCCACTGCCAGCGCGGGCGCCACTTTGCAGCCGATCTGATTCACTGGCCAGTTCCACGGCGTAATCAGGCCGCACACACCGATTGGCTCTTTGAAAATACGGTGCTCACCCATGTCTTCTTCAAAGGAAAATGACTGGAGAACCTTCAGCGCCTCTTGCAGGTGACCCAGTCCGCAATGCGCCTGTGCGCCAACAGCGAGTTCTGTGGGGGCGCCCATCTCTTCACGAATAGCATCCGCTATCTCGTTGTAATACTTTTGGTAGACCTCAATGCACGACTCGAGCAACGCGATGCGCTCTTCACGGCTGGTGCGACTGAATGTCTCAAACGCGGTTTTCGCGGCAGCGACCGCCAGGTTAACGTCTGCTTCCGAGCCAAGTGAGATATGAGCACAAACCTCTTCAGTAGCGGGGTTTATCACATCGAAATCGTTAGGGGTGACAGGGTCTACCCATTGGCCATTGATATAGAACTGCTTGTATTCACGCATTATTAGTCTCCAGTTAGAAAGCGGAAGGACGCTAAGTGTAGCACCAGAAATCCTGCTGACCAGCACCTAATCAGTGTTAGATGCTACGGGCCCGCCGGTAGGCCAGCGGCGACATCCCCGTCCACTGCTTGAAGGCCCGACTGAAAGCTGGCTCCGACATATTCAGGGCCTGTGCTATCTGCCTCACCTGGTACTTGTCGGCCAACAGCATGGAGACTGCCCGGTCCCGTAACAGCTGCTCACGCAGCTTGCGAAAACTACTACCTTCGCGCTTGAGCTGGCGGTGCAGGGTTCGACTACTCAGGCTCCAACGATGAGCCAGTGCCTCGAAGCTGGGCATGTCGCCGGGCTCTGAAAGTGCGCGCAGTACCCGTTCAGAAGTGCTGCCTTCAAACACCTGCTTTACAAACCACTGATCGGGCAGGCTGCTCAAATAGCGGCGCAGGTCAACGCGTGACCGTATTGCCGGAGCCTCCAGCCACTCTCCGGCGAAGGTGATACTGGTGGCCCCCTCCTCAAACGACAGCGAGCCTGGAAACATTAACTGGTATTCCCGCCAGTGTGGGGGCCTCTGAAAGTGAAAATTAGTCTGCAATAAAGGTATCCGCTCGCCAACCAGCCAATTGCCGAAGCGGTGCCAGAGTAACAGCAGGAACTCCTCCAGAAAGTGGTCCCTATCCTTTGCAGGGTCAAGCAGTTCAAGCTCGAGGCGCGTTCTGGGACCCTCGATAAGCCGCCAGCGTATCGCGGGCGAGGTCAGGTTATAGAAGCGGATTGAGTAACGCAGCGCCTCACCAAGCGCGGTCGAATCAATCATCTGCCTGGCCATCAGGGCAAACCCACCAAACCGGTGAGCAGCAAAACCGAACCCGCTGAGCTCATCATCCAGCTCCAGCCAAATTTTGCGCAACAAGGCACCGAGCTGGGCGGCACTGATTCGGGTTCGCGGGTTGGCAAGCAGCGTCGGGCTCAAGCCAACCGCACGCAACAATCCTTCCCGCTCCACACCCAACTGCGTTGCACGGGCAATCAACAACCGCGCGTAATGTGAGGAAAGCTCGGCTCTCTCAGAATCACTGACTGTCATATAAAGTTAATCTTAAGGATCATATTCATCATTATCCGCCTGTCTGGTGGGTTTTTGTACAGATTCGTGTCACTTTTAATCAATAAATGGCGGAATGCATCATTGCGATTTTCACTGCTTTTCACCACAATCTGCCCCCTGTAAAACCCAAGCAAACACCGGGAGATCACTATGAACCAAGCCGTCAACCAAGATGATATGACTCTGTTTCGGGATATGGCCAGAAGGGCCTTCGAGCAGGAAGTAGCCCCTCACTTTGAACAGTGGGAAGAAGACCACCTGGTACCACGGGAACTGTGGCGAACCCTGGGCGCGGCCGGTCTGCTCTGCCCTGATGTGGACGAGGCCTATGGTGGCGCGGGAACAACCCCCCACGTGACCCTCGCCATGATCGAGGAACTGTCTCGCATGGGCTTTGGCGGCGTCGCCACCGGCTATGGCATCCACTCCAATATTGTTACTCCCTATGTCAGCCGCCATGGTACCGAAGAGCAAAAGCAGCAATGGCTGCCCGCGCTGGTATCGGGAGACGCAATAGGTGCTCTGGCCATGACCGAGCCGGGAGCTGGCTCAGACGTGCAGGGCATCAGAACCAGTGCAGTAAAAGACGGTGACGACTGGATTCTCAATGGCTCAAAGATTTTTATCACCAACGGCATTCACGCCGACCTGGTCATCGTGGCTGCGATCACTGACCCGGGCAAAGGCGCCAAAGGAACGTCACTTTTCCTTGTGGATGCCACCCTGCCCGGCTTTGAGAAAAGTAAAAAGATCGAAAAGATAGGACAACACACGTCTGACACCGCGCAGTTGTTTTTCCAGGATGTGCGCCTGCCGGCAAACGCCCTGCTGGGTGAACTGAACAAAGGCTTCATCATCATGATGGAGGAGTTACCCCGGGAAAGGCTGGGAATCGCCGCGCAGGCGGTGGCTGCTGCAGAGGGTGCACTTGAGATCACTATTGACTATGTGCAGGAGCGTCAGGCCTTTGGCCAGGCTATTGGGCAATTCCAGAATACCCGTTTCAAACTTGCCGACGTGCGCACTGAAATCGCATTGAACCGGGCGCTTTATGAACAGTGCGCCGATGAATATAGCAGGGGCGAACTCACCGCCGATAAGGCGGCAATGTTGAAGCTGGCCTCATGCGAAATGCAATGCAGCACCATTGATGATTGCCTGCAGCTTTTCGGTGGTTACGGTTACACTACCGAATATCCTATCTCGCGCTTTTACACCGATGCGCGCATCCAACGCATCTACGGCGGCTCTTCTGAAATCATGCGGGAGCTGGTTGCACGGTCCATACTTGGGCGCTAACTTGAAGCACTATGACCCCAGGGGTGACTACCCCACTTTTGTCACTCATCTGGAATGCTCGCTTACCGGTGAGCATTTTCCCGCTGACACCTTGCAGGGGCTTTCACAGGTAGGCCGCCCGTTACTGGTGCGCTATGACTTACCGGCTTTGGCCGAGGCAATCAGCAAGCCAACATTGCGTGACAGAATCGGCGGCGGCTTCTGGCGCTATCGGGAGTTTTTACCGGTACGCAACGGTGACAATGTCGTGTGCCTGGGTGAGGAAACCACACCCCTTATAGCGCTAAATCGCATCGGCAAAGAGCTTGCTCTGGGTAAAGG
This sequence comes from Halieaceae bacterium, assembly GCA_039964455.1. Classification (GTDB taxonomy): domain Bacteria; phylum Pseudomonadota; class Gammaproteobacteria; order Pseudomonadales; family Halieaceae; genus CALJFL01. The sequence continues at coordinate 7,512 of JBDVXK010000025.1, forward strand.
ACGTCTCATCGTTAAAGATGAAGGTCGTTTGCCCACAGGTTCATTTAAAGCGCGGGGGCTGGCACTGGCGGTGTCGATGGCCCGCGAGTTAGGTGTAGAACACCTCGCCATCCCTACCAACGGTAATGCGGGTGCAGCCATGGCAGCCTATGGCAGCGCCGCTGGGCTGCGCAGCACAGTCTTCTGTCCTGATGATACTCCCGACATTAATGTTCGGGAGATTCAGGCACAGGGCGCCGATGTTTACCGGGTAAACGGCCTGATCAACGACTGCGGCCGTATCGTCGGGGAAGGTAAAGCAGCAACAGGCTGGTTTGATATCTCCACCCTCAAGGAGCCCTACAGAATTGAGGGCAAGAAGACCATGGGGCTGGAACTTGCAGAGCAGTTCCACTGGCAATTACCAGACGTCATTCTCTACCCCACCGGTGGTGGCACCGGCCTCATCGGTATGTGGAAAATGTTCGACGAACTGGAAGCCATGGGCTGGATCGGCAGCAAGCGACCACGCATGGTCTCCGTGCAGGCCACCGGCTGTGCGCCCATCGTGAAAGCCTGGGAGGACGGTGAAGAGCATGCTCCTCTCTGGGAAAATGCCCACACCGCCGCTGCAGGTATACGCGTACCGATTGCAGTGGGAGACTTCCTGATTCTGCGTGCAGTGCGTGATAGCGGCGGATTTGCAATAGCCGTTGAAGACGCAGACATCATGGCCGCAGTCGAGGAAGTTGGTCGCAAGGAAGGCCTACTCCTGTGTCCGGAAGGTGCAGCGACCTATGTCGCCTACCGGCAGGCTCTGAAGGATGGACGCATAAGTCCGGACGAAACAGCCGTATTGTTCAACTGCGCGACCGGCCTCAAATATGAATTGCCACCTGTTGCGCACGCAATAGATCAGACCCAACCCATAGACTACAGCCAATTTTAAGGCATAAAAAAAGGGCGGGTTACGCAACCCGCCCTCTCTTCAAGCCATCAACAACCTAGAAGTTGTAAGACGCTCGCAGGTACCAGGAACCACCTTCGTAGTTAGCCGCCGTACGTCTAGGATAAGGAAGTCCTACACTCACACGGTTGGCATACCGTCCACCATCCTTGATCTCGTCCACGTACTCATCAAAGATATTGGATCCGCACAGGGTCAGGTTAACATTTTCCGTGATATCCCAACCCAGCTCGAGGTCAACGTAAATGATGGGATCAATCTCGGCACTCTGGTTTCCGAAGTCACCGCGAATCTCACCACGCTCATCGTAGTGACTGCCGAAGTAGTTCGCCCGGAACATAAACCACCAATCCTGCGCGAAACGCGTATTAGCAGTAAATACGAAACGCTCTTCAGGATAGTTATTCTCAATATCCTCAATGAGTGAATCGCTTACCGGATTAACGCCATTAACCTGCTTCTGGCCTGTCACATCGATTTCGTTGTAGTTAAAGGCGAAAGTGAAGGTCGTATCGGCACTCCCTGACCAGTCTACATTCGACGTTAACACCAGGTCGACGCCCTGATGCTCAACATCCAGAGCGTTGGTATAAAACGAAATGGTGTTACCCAAATCTGTCTGAATATCACCGGTACGATAAATACGATCATCAACCTCTACCATATAGAAATCGACGGTCAGCGTAGTGAAGTCACCGATATCACTGGTGAAGCCAAGGCTATAGTTAATGGACTTCTCTTCAGACAGTTCTTTACCACCATTAGCCAACGCCTGCGGGCTTGTTGGAGGCACAAGACCTTCTTCTACCTGCAGACCGGTAGCACCATCGAAAGTTGTGATCGTCGTCCGCACGTTAGATTGACCAGGTGTAGGTGCATGGAAGCCTGTAGACACAGCGCCACGGAAGGTTAACCAATCGGTGGCGTTAAAACGGGTAGCAAGCTTACCGTTCGTAGTATCACCAAAATCCGAAAAGTCTTCATAGCGAACAGCGTACTGCATCAACCAGTTGTCGGTAATATCGTGCTCCAGATCACCGTAAACAGCCCAGTTGTCTCTATCAAATTCACCCGAATCTGATGGCGGGAATCCGCGCAGGCCACTTGCACCGGCACCGATATAGGAGTTCATCTCACCCGAAACAACCGTGTAAGTCTCTTCCCGCCACTCAGCACCGAAGCCGAGGTTCAGGTTGTCGGAGAGCGCCTTGGAGAAATCAGCGTTAAAGTTCAACTCCTCCTGCTCGTAACCACCCGGATCAAAACCACGCTGTGCTGGCTCACCATCCGAACCGAGGCCAAGAGTTGAGTTAGTCGTGTTGTTAAGGAAATAGTCCAGCTCGTTATAACCAAAGCCAACGCTTACATCGTAATAGATGTCATTCGCAAAGTTACCACGCAGACCACCGTAGATGCTGTAGTCTTCCTGCTCACCATCCAGATACGGGGTGTAGCCTGTTTCCAGAAGCTCGCCGTCGTAACCAAAATCTGCTACCAGTGCATTAAGACTGGAGTGCGTGGGAGAACGGTAAAAGAATCGGTACCGGCCGTCGGTTTGGGCGTAGTTACCAAATGCATAGAGTTCGGTAGTGTCATTCAGGCCAAAACCACTATTGAAGAACAGTCGGTAGCCATCAGTTTCCGGACGACCCCATGATTGAGCCAGTGGCCGGTCATCAAACGGCGTATCTGCGCCGATACCTTGGGCGCCGCCATCAATCAAAGCCTTCGCATCTGGCCGCTGGTCTCCCCTTGAGAGGCCATCGTTGTCATACCATTCCGCTGTGAGGTTAAGAAAGCCACTCTCGCCCAACGCAAAGCCACCGTTGGCCGCCACTTTGGTGCTTTGCTCACCTTCGAAGAATTCGCCGTACTGAACCATAACGGAACCGCCTTCCGAATCATCCTTCATACGGAAGTTCATTACACCGGCAATCGCATCAGAGCCATACTGGGCGGCCGCGCCATCACGCAACACCTCAACCGACTTAAGACCAATACTCGGAATCATCCCGATATCCACACCGTGTGCACCGTTACCTGCCGCAGGCGCAAAGAACTGCACCAGTGCCGACCGATGGCGGCGCTTACCATTTACCAGGACCAGCGTCTGGTCTGGCGCCATTCCACGAAGAGATGTAGGGCGGATAAAGGCACTACCGTCGCCTGTGGCTGGGGTTGCTGTGTAAGACGGAATCAAAGCCTTGAGGTTATCGGTAATGTCCGCGTTGTTACCGAAACTGTTGAACTCTTCGCTGCTAAGGACATCAACTGGTACCGGGGAGTCCGATACAGTCCGTGCCTTCTGGCTACGAGTACCTGTAACGATGACTTCTTCGAGCATCATCGTATCCTGGGCATAAGCTACATTCGTTTGTGCCAACGTGGCCACAACGGCTGATACCGCCATTGAAAGTATGGATTTAGTTTTCATGGGTGAGCGCTCCGGTGCTTGTTGTAGTTATAACAGCTGCTCACTGGCCGGATGCCAGGGCGCTGATTATTAAACGGCCTGCAGGATCCCCTACCTAGCCATGTACTAACTATAAACTAGTAGTAATTATCAAAGTGGCCGCGGCAGCGTAAATAATTCACACTTTGCCGCGGCAATTCTGGGTGGACTTCAGCCGATGACGCCCTCTTCGCGCAGCTTCGCGACCTCTTCATCGCTAAGTGCGAGGATACCTTGCAGCACTTCATCATTGTTCGCCCCGATATCGCCACCGGGGAAATCTGTGCGGCCAGGTGTGTCAGAAAGCTTGGGCATGATGGCGGGAATCTTCAGCGGCTCGCCGTCTATCTCAACCTGCTCAAACATGCCGCGAGCGTTGTAATGCGGGTCAGCGAGCATGTCTTCGACGCTATAGATGGGGCCTACGGGTACCCGCACTTCTTCCAGCTCATTAATGATGTGCGTGGAGGAATGCGCTGCGCACCATTTGCCCAATGCCGCGTCAATTTCCTGCTCATGCACAATGCGTCCGGCGTTATCGGCCATCGCTGGATTCTCAGCCATATCGGAGCGCCCTGCGCTGACCATGAGGCGTTTGAAGATAGCGTCACCATTTCCGCCTATAACCACATACTTGCCATCGTCACAGCGGTAGGTATTGGTGGGCACGATACCGGTGACGGTAGTACCAGAAGGCTCCCTGATCACTCCACCGCCATCAAATTCTGGAACAACACCTTCCATGAGATTGAATACGGATTCATAGAGGGCAACATCGATAACCTGCCCTTCACCACCCTTGTGTTTCTGGATGACTGCAAGGGCCACGCCCAGGGCAGCGTGTATTGCTGCAACGGTATCGCCCAAACTGATGTTGGGCCGCACAGGCGCCTCTCCGGGCTCGCCGTTAACATAGCGGAACCCGCCAAAGCCCTCGGTGACCGAGGCATAGCCAGGCTTACTTGAATACGGGCCATCCTGGCCATAACCAGAGATACGCGTGTAGATAATGCCGGGATTGCGTGCCTTGACGGCATCCGGACCCAGGCCCCACTTTTCCATAGCGCCTGGTCTGAAGTTTTCGATAACAACGTCAGCAGTCGCCAGCAGCTCCATCACCAGCTCTCTGCCGCGCTCGCTTTTAAGGTCCAGCGTGACGCTCTTTTTATTGCGGCCCAGGCTGCGGTACCACAGCGACATACCATCGCGTACCACGCGCCAACCACGAATCGGATCCCCCGCGGGGGGTTCCACCTTGATTACTTCAGCGCCAAAGTATCCCAGTATGGTGCCGGTAAACGGACCGGCCAGTAACTGGCCCAGTTCTATAACCCGTAAGCCCTCCAGCGGGCGTGCTGCGTCTGTCACTCTCTTTCCTCCCAATCACGCGAGGCAAGATTGTACCCGATTACAAGGTGGTTCAGGCCAGTTCGCGCAGAGATTCTGCCAGCGCTGTTACCAGACTATCGATCTCATGCTTCTCGATGACAAAAGGGAGGCCCAGTTGAATGGTGTCGCCACCGTAGCGTACATAAAAGCCCTTCTCCCACATGCGCTGCGCAATCTCATAGGGGCGACGGGCGGGTTCACCCGGGTAGGCTGCCAATTGCAGAGCACCGGCAAACCCGTAATTACGAATATCCGTAACATGCGCGGCCCCTTTCAATTGATGCAGGGTGTCTTCAAAGTACGGTGACAGGTCCGCTACCCGCTGCGGTAACTTCTCCTGTTCGAGCACATCCAGCGCTGCCAAGCCCGCAGCACAGGCTACCGGGTGCGCGGAATAGGTGTAGCCATGCGGAAACTCAAGCATATAGTCCGGACCGCCCTGCTCCATGAAGGTCTGGTAAATCTCGTTACTGGCTACAACAGCGCCCATGGGAATGGCCCCGTTCGTCAGCTGCTTGGCCAGGTTCATGATGTCCGGCACGACACCAAAAGCATCGGCGCCGGTAAGCGCGCCGCAGCGGCCAAATCCGGTGATTACCTCATCGAAAATCAGCAGAATATTGTTTGCAGTACAGATGTCACGCAGACGTTGCAGATAACCTGCGGGCGGAGGTATCACACCCGCCGAGCCGGCCATGGGCTCAACAATCACCGCGGCAATATTAGACGCATCGTGTAGCGCGATCATTTCAGTCAGCTCGTCGGCCAGATGCCAACCATTTGCCGGCATGCCTCGGGTAAATGCATTGTCGGCAAGAATCGTATGTGACAGATGATCGGCGTCTACCGCCTGACCAAACATCTTACGATTGGCACCAATCCCACCCACCGAAATACCACCGAAATTTACGCCGTGATACCCCTTGGAGCGACCGATTAGCTTGGTTTTCGCCGGCTGCCCTTTTTGCCGCCAGTAAGCCCTTGCCATTTTCAGCGAGGTATCTGCAGACTCTGAGCCCGAGTTGGTGAAGAACACATAATCCAGCCCCTCGGGTGTCAACGACTTGATCTTGTTTGCCAGCTCAAAGGATCGCGGCTGGCCAAACTGGAACGCCGGCGAATAGTCCAGGGTCTGCATCTGCTTCTGCACGGCCTCCGTAATCTCGGGGCGATTGTGACCCAAGCCAGTGCACCACAAACCCGAGAGACCATCGAGAATCCTGCGCCCTTTGTCATCGATATAGTAGATGCCTTCTGCACCCACGATCATGCGAGGGTCATCTTTAAACTGGCGGTTAGCGGTGTAAGCCATCCAGTGTGCTTCCAGCTCTTGCCGGGTAAGTTTTTGGGATTCAGGCATACCTGTCATGTCCGTCGCTTCCGAAGATAAATCAGTAAGCCGCCATTCTAGCGGGCGCCATTAGTTTCATAAATCAATATCTATTAATCTTTAGTTTCATTAAAATACATCTATTGTCACCTCGGGACACCGCTATGGCTCGCAAGGCTCTTCTGGGAAATGTAACGGACAATGATCTGCGCTTACTACGTGTATTCAGGGCAGTAGTCGCCTGTGGTGGATTTTCCGCTGCCGAACTGGAACTGAACATCAATCGCTCGACGATCTCACGACACATCAAGGATCTGGAAACGCGACTGGGCGTCACGCTGTGCCGCCGGGGTCGCGGCGGCTTTGGGCTAACGGCCGAAGGCGAGCAGGTGCACTCGAGTGCCCTGAAGATAATGGCGGCCATGGAGGACTTTCAGCACGAGGTGGATGACCTTCATCAGCGCCTGACCGGATCACTGACGGTAGGCATCTTTGACAAAACAGCAACTAACCCGGGCTGCAGAATCGCCTCCGCCCTCGCCCGCTTTGATCAGTCCGCACCGGAAGTTCACCCGGAAATACACGTGGAACCTATCAATGCCATAGAACGGGGCGTTATTGAGGGCCGTTTTCATGTTGGCATAATCCCCAATCACCGCCCATCCAGCAGCCTCGACTACTACCCTTTGTTCGACGAGCAGATGTACCTGTATTGCGGCAGCCAACATCCTCTTTTCGAGGTTGGCGAGGTAAGCCCCCAGGCAATCAGAGACGAGAAGTATGTGGGCATCGGCTATCACTCACCGAACATGGAAGTAACGCGTCAACTTGACCAGCGTCGGGATGCCACCGCCTACGATCAGGAAGCGGTCGCCCATCTGGTGCTGTCCGGCCGTTACCTGGGCTACCTGCCCGAGCACTACGCTGCGACATTCGTTAGTAAAGGCGATATGCGCGCGCTGTTACCCGACCAGTTTCAATATGTCTGCCAATTCAGCGCCATCGTCAGGCGCTCGCCTCCACCGAGTCGTGTGGTACAGACCTTACTGGATGCCTTGGTAAGCGAGCACGCCGCCCAGCCAGTCGTTTAGCGCCGTCATACGACATGGATCAAGTTTAGGTCACAATAAACATTCATTAGTCCGCCCAAGTTGCGATAATCCATGCACCGGCGCCAAACAGGTCAGGCGATGATAGTGTTGAACAGTATCCGATTTATTCTTGCCGGCGTGTTGATTCTGGCCACGGGCATCGCCTGCCAGACCAGCGAGATGGTCCAGCCATTGGGAGAAGAGGTCCCAGACACACCCGCATTGCTTGCTGTCGATGCATTTCGTGGCAACGACCAGTACTTTCTGCGCTACCAGCGCGGGCAGGAAATTTTTTACGCCGCCGGTGATCTGAAAACAACAAGCACTGCCGCGCCCGCCCCTTCGAATGACAGCTACGATACCCCCACCATGAGCCCGCTTGAGACTGGTCAGAGCGACGACTGGCTTGAGCTTACCCGCAACATGGAGCGAATCCCGGTGCTTGGCATCGACGACTGGGAGGCATTGCGAACGCTTTTATTCAAAGACATCATGCCGCGCAAGCTGAATACGGGAATCGCTGTCAGCTTTGACCGAGCTGACTATTTTTTCTTTTACGACTCGCTGGGCAGGTTTCGCGCACGCCGCCTCATCGACAAACCGGCGTGGTACAGCGTTGGCGCGCACATCGATCTAAAAACGTTTTTCGAGCAATGGCAACCCGAACTTTCGCGCTTTTTAGCAGAGAGAAACATTCACTCTACGGAAATGCTGTTCAATACCGGCGACCTCGATCGAGGGGCGATACCGTTTATTTACATCAACACCCAAAGCAAACTGATTGTACTGGTACGCTACGACGAAACCCCCGAGAACATGCTTGCGGAGGTGCCCGGCGCGCACTACCTGCAATCTCTTTGGCACTTCATCGAAAGCAATACCTACTCCGCGGTCCTACGCCCGTTCAGCTCGGTAGCTTCTCTGGTCTCTTTGCTGTCCGACACGCTTCTTGAATCTGGTCGAAACCTCCTGCCTGACGTCCCCAACGCCCAGCCTGTGCCAGCACTCAGTGACGATAAACACATGGACCTCGCGGCCTGGGAAGAATACCTGGATGAAGCTTTGGGCCGCCCTGCTTCAGCCGGAGAGCTGGATTTTTTAATTGGCGGTGATCAGTTTTTTCCTAGATTTATAGACCGTGCGACATCCGCGCAAAGCTCCATTGATATACGCGCCTACATCTTTGACAACGACGATGTCGCGCTGGAGATTGCGGAACTTCTGAAACGCCGTTCACGCGAAGGCGTAGACGTCAGGGTTTTATTCGATGGCCTGGGTACGATTATCGCCAGCGGCGAATCGGCCGGCACACTGCCAGACGATCATCGTGCACCCTTATCGATTGAACACTATCTGGAGCTGAATTCCTCGGTGAATGTTCGAACTGTGCAAAACACCTGGCTGGCGGGTGATCACGTCAAAACGATGGTTATTGATAAACAGCTGGCCTATCTGGGCGGCATGAATATCGGGCGAGAGTACCGCTACGACTGGCATGACCTGATGATTGAAATACGCGGGCCGGTAGTCGACGAAATTAATGATGAGTTTAACCAGGCATGGCAGAAGGCCAGTTGGCTGGGCGACTTTGCAAGCTTGCTGGGCCCACGGGCTTCGAAGGTGAACCGCGACAAGCCCGGCCATTCAGTAAGGCTGATCCATACTCGCCCCGGTACGCAGGAGATCTTCGAGTTACAGCGCGAGGCCATTCGTCGCGCCCAGGGCTATATCTACATCGAGAATGCGTATTTTACTGATGATGTACTGCTGCAGGAGCTAATCGTGGCCAGACGCAGAGGTGTCGATGTGCGGGTCATTATCCCACTAGAAACTGATAGGGGACTGATCACCCGCAACATCGCCTTTGCAGCCAATATCATGCAGGAGAACGGTATTCGGGTTTATCTCTACCCCGGGTTCACACACGCCAAGGCAGCAATTTTTGACGGCTGGGCTTCGGTAGGAACCGCCAACCTGGACAGGCTCAGCCTCAAGATCAATCAGGAAATTAATATCGCGACGTCCACACCAGCGGCGGTCAATCAGCTCAGGGAAGAGTTGTTCGAAAAGGATTTTGCCCGCTCCAAGGAACTGAAAGAGCCGTTCAGAGAGCGGTGGTCAGATCATTTGATAGAGATGTTCGGCGACTATGTCTTCTAGCGCAGTTAATCCTGATAACCGGTAATCGACTTGGCTGCCTGATAGCCGAAGGTCATTGCTGGCCCCAGGGTTGCACCTGGACCGGGATAGCAGGGCAATGTGGGCGCGCTACAGTTTCCTATCGCATACAGCCCATCTATCGCATGGCCGTCCTCATGCAACACCTGGGCGTGCTCATTGATCACCAGGCCACCCTGCGTACCGAAGTCGCCCGGATCGATCTTCACAGCATAGTATGGCGGCTTGTCGACCGGGCCAAGGCAGGGATTGGGTGTTACCCGCGGGTCACCGTAGTAACGATCGTAGGCTGACTCTCCACGCTGGCAATCCGTGTCTACACCTGTGGCAGCAAACTCATTCATTTTGTTAACAGTATCTTCCAGACCATCCGGGTCAACAGAGATCTTAGCTGCCAGCTCGCGGATAGAGTCCGCTCGCGCATAGAAGCCCTCCTCCTCATAGCTCTTGGGAATCATCCAGTCAGGGCGAAACTTGCTGTTATACAAGGGGCCAACAAAGTAATTGGCCCTGAAATTTGCATCGAACACCTGCCAGGTAGGGTGACAGGGGTTTTCCTCACTATGCAGCCTGAAGGTCTCCTGCTGGAACGCCATATAGTTCTGCGACTCGTTACTAAAGCGCTTGCCGGCCGGATTAACAATAATCGAGCCGGGGTAAGAGCGCTCCATTACGCTTAGCCTTGGAATATCCTCGCCAGGCACGGAAATCGTATTGCACCACCAGGCCTCATCCAGCCTGTGGGTTCTGGCACCAAGTCGCTGCCCTTCCAGCAGAGCATCGCCGGTGTTGTCCAGGGTGCCGGCACTCCAACGGTGATCAGTAGGTTGCGGCAGGTATTTCTCGCGCAATTCCTGGTTGTGCTCAAAACCGCCAGCAGCAAGGATGACCGCCTTGCGTGCCTGAATTCTCAGGGGCTTACCGTCGCGAAGAATCTCCACGCCGGTAACACGGCCATCTTCATCGACCAACTTTTGCATGGGAGAGTTCAGCCACAGTGGAATGTCGCGATCCTGCAATGATGCCCGCAGTCGGGCCACGCCAGCACAACCGGTCGCCAAGCGACGGTGAAAGCGGTCTTTCACTCGCCAGGGAATATCTATCAGGTAGTCCCAGAACAGTTTCAGTGCCGACTTCCACCACCCGGGTTGCTGACCGACCAACAGAGCTGCCTCCACCTGGGTGATACCCACCACGCCTCCAAGGTGCATCATGGGGTGGGTACGCCGCAACCGACGCCACTCTTCCCCCAGCTCACTGGCATTGAATGTTTCAGGCTCCATCGAGCGATGCCCTTCCATGGCACCGTCCAGATTGGTGTAGTAGTCCGGGTAGTGCTCAAGGGTGACATAGCGAACACGGGTTCTCTCGTGCAGGAAATCAACCATCTTGGGGCCGTTCTCGATGAACGCATCAAGCTGATACTCCGGAACTTCCTCTTCGGTTATCAGCTGGCGCAAATAAGTTTTGGCCTTGTCGAAAGAATCTTCCGCACCCGCCGCCTTGGCGTAACGGTTACCCGGTATCCAGACGCCACCGCCCGAAATAGAGCTGGTGCCACCGTAAAGGTCAGATTTCTCGATAACCAGCACATCCTTTGTGCCCATCTCATAACTGCATAGCGCGGCGGTTAGCCCTCCGTTACCGGATCCAACCACTACCACGTCAAAACTGTAATCCCAGGCTTGTTCAGCGCTCATCAGGGCTTCCTCTTCATTAAGGCCGCAATGGTAGCCCAAACCTGTGTAGCGGTAGATACGGCGGCAGGTTTAACAAGCCGGAGGTTCAATAAATTGGTCGTGACGAGACGCATCCTCGCTTATTGCGACAACTGCCGGTCTATGACTATGATACGCCTGCAGCAACATCACCATAATCACTAATAAGGATCTCTCTATGACGAGCACATTGCGACAAAAGATGCTGATACTGGCAACCGTTAGCGGCCTGGCGATTTCGCCATTGGCTATCTCCCACTTCGATGACTCGCAGATACCGCAATCCTATCGTCAGTCCTACTTTGCACTGTTGGCGGGCAACTTTGGCCCAATGGCGGCGATGATGAAGGGAGAAATTCCCTGGAATCAGGAACAGTTTGCCGCTTATTCCGCTGACCTTAGCGCAGTGGCAACACTGAATGTAGAGCGAGGCTTTCAAGCTGGGTCGGATAAAGGGACTACCCGGGCGAAGCCGGAAATCTGGTCAAACATGGCGGACTTTGAAAGCAAACTGGGTGACATGCGCTCGGCCACTGCAGCTCTGGAAGCCGCTGCTGCCAGCGGCGACAAGGAGCAGATCACGCAGGCCTTCGGCCAAACCGGCAAAAGCTGCAAAAGCTGTCACGACGAGTACAAGTCCAAGGACTATCTGTACTGATTCACCACATGGGCTGCGGCTGTGGCGCGTATTCCAGCGCCACTCCGAAGCCCACCGCCAGTACTACTGCTATGAACAGCGCCATCCAGAACGGAACCGGCGCAGAGAGTCCCTGCTTACCCTCTGCCCATCCACGAATCATTGCCTGGACCAGTTTTTCCCGCAGTCGAAACTGATGAAACAAAACCGCAGCCACATGCACAATGATTAGCGCCAGCAATACATCAAACGCAGTCTCATGCACTACGCCCATAAAGTCGCGAAACTCGCTACTGGCTGCGTAGTAAAAGGGCCCGTTGAAGAGTACGTCGTCGCTGTTGAACAGCCCGCTGAATGCCTGTGCGAACAGCAACATCAGTAAAAAGACGACAGCCCACCCGCCAAGCGGATTGTGCCCCTCACTACGGGCGCCCCCTCCCCTGAGGTATGTCAGAATTGCCGACGGCCCGACTATAAAGTCTGAAAAGCGCGCGTGGCGGCTTCCCACAATGCCCCAGATAATTCGAGTAGCCACAAGGATAAGCACGGTGTAGCCGATTTTCGAATGCCAATCGTAGTTGTCTTCCTCAGCGGTCCACCAGGCCAATGGCAGGCACAGAACCAGAGACCAGTGGATGATTCTTACTGTGACATCCCACAGAGGATAGCTTTGTTTTTCTGCGGCCATGCGTCGCTGCGCCTAATCAACCGTCTCTTTGCTGCCGAATTCTTCGCCATCGGCGGCCATGATCTGCTCAAGCCACCAGGCCGGCGCACTGTTCATCAGCGTCCCGAGGTCCCAGTAGTCTCGCCACAAGCTGATTTTTCCGTCAGCGTTGTACTCATGTATTGACGTAAACGGCAGCTTTACCACCTCTCCGGTATGAAAATACCAGTCCTCGCGATGCTCCGTGATCACGCAATTTCCTTCCGCCACCATGCGAAATATCTGGTGCTCGTGGCGCTCAACAGGTTCGTGGCCAATTCTCAGTCGTCGGGCCACCGCGGCAGGGCCAACTGCGCCCATATCCGGAGCAGGCACATCCTGGTAAAGACCATCCTCTGCGAAAAATTCACCGACCCTGTCCCATTGCCGTTCGTAGAGCGCCTGCCACAGCGCCTCAGTGTTACGCTTGAATTCTGCTGTCGCGGTCATACTTGTATCTCCAGTTGTCACAATTCCAGTAGCGAGGGGAATTCAGCACCTACATCTTCATACCGGTAAAGCCAGCTTTCCCCTTGTAACTCGGCGCGGTGCCTTGCACCTTCAAGTTCGCTGTCACCCTCGTCATAACCAGCATCACCACGAAACAGCACCGCTACTTCGCCATTGGTAAGCGTAAACACTGGAAGCACTTCCAAAGGCGTAGTTTCACGAGCACCCGCAATAGCATCATCAACAGAGTCAAAGTTCACCAGACTTCTCAGCGTTATGTAGGTTGGCGGCAGGATTCCGAGCTCGCCGGCCGAGTGCTGTTCCAGCGCGTCGCGCACGCGTATCCACATGGCGTCATGAATTTCACCGCCGTCGATAGTTACCTCGTCATCACTGTGAACAGGCGCTGCATAAAACCAGGTTTTGAAGCGGCGCGGCTCAGCTTCCGGAGTTGTCCATTGACTGAGCTTGACCATTTCATCGAGTCGGGGTTTCAGGCCGCATTCTTCTTCAGCTTCCCGGGCTGCCGCAAGCCTGGCGGCTGCTTCCATATCGCCGTCGCAAGCCTCTTGCTCTTGCTTATCGATTGAGCCTCCGGGGAACACCCAGAACCCTCCCGCAAACATCAGCGCCTGGTTGCGCTTCAGCAGTAGCGTCTCCATACCTGCAGGCGTATCTCTGAGCAGGACGACTGTACTCGCTGGTCTGGCTTCGGGCACCTCTGACATTACGTTTTCTCCGGAATTATTATTCGCAACGCATTATCTGCGGCACGTTGTTACTCGTAAAGCGGCCCAGTATGGTAAATTGCGCCCAGACGAAATGAAACGGGGAGCCCCACTGTGTCATCGACAATATCGCACTCACCTTATCCCAAACCTGCAGCTACTGGTGCGATCTTTGCCCTGATCGGACTCGCGATGCTAAGTAGCATTGCGGTGCTCTTGTCGGTTGACGACCCCGTACACATGAAGTTCCTGATAGAGGATAGTGGCCCTGTACAGATGACCGGGCAGTTTGCAATCGGCACTGCTTTTGGGCTCTGCCTTTTGACCGCCATCTTTGATAGCAAGCGGCGTGGGGCCTTTATCATGCTCAGCTACCTTTTGATGTTCTATTTCCTGCGTGAAGCGGACTATCACTACAAAGTGTCAGAATATGCGAAGGCCACGCAGTTCAAGCGATTCTACCTCCACGACATGATACCCCTGTCGACCAAGCTGTTTATGGCAAGCATTGTCATTCTGTTTCTGGTTACCCTGGTCAAATACCTGCGCCAGGAAAAAGCGACCTTCATTCAGTCGCTGCACACACGTCTACCCTGGGCACTGTGTTGCGCTGTCTGGTTTTTCGTCTTCGGCCTGTCGCAGACAATCGATCAGGTACCCATATTTCACACAGTAACCGGGCAGGTCTTTGAAGAGGTTTTCGAGGCCAGCGCCGAAGTGATCGCCCTCACCGCTGTTATTCTCTTTCGCCTGCAGGTGTGGCATGACCAGCGCCTGCCTGGCAGCTGACAAAGATCACTTCGCCAGTAAATCAAGCAAGGCAACGACAGTGGCTTCTGTGCCCAGAGTCACCGCTGGCTCCGGCGCAACCTTAAACAGCGGCGAATGGTGCGACGGTACCGGAGCACCGCCATCCGCTTCACGCTGAAAATCAGCAGCCGGCGTACCGCCAACAGAAAAATATGTGCTGGGAATATAGGGATCTGTCGTAAAGAACGGGAAATCCTCTGCCCCCATATTTTTTCGTCTGGCCGTATGAAAAACACCCTCCCCCAATTGCTGAGCCCAGGTCTCACGGAGGCGGACTGTAAGCGCGTCATCGTTGATTGTCGGCGGGACTGATTCGCTGGATACAATCACTTCGGGAAGTTTGTCCTCGGGCAGCCCGGCCACCCTGCCCATGTTTTCTGCCACACGCTTTATACCTGCAAGCAGCAGTTCGCGTGTCTCGAAATTATCGTTTCGAACCGTAACCTGTAAATGTGCGCGATCAGAAATCACATTGTGTTTGGAGCCAGCATGGAAGGAGCCCACCGTTATTACCCCGGCATCACGGGGCGGTAAATCGCGACTGATAACAGTCTGTAGGGCCAGTACGATCTGGCTACCGAGCACCACCGGGTCAACCCCGCGATGGGGCGAGGCTCCATGGGCGCCAACGCCATGAATAATGATATCGACGGTATCCGCACCCGAATACGGTGAACCCACCACGGCAGATATCTTACCTGTCGGAATTTCAGCTTTTACATGGAACGCCAATGCATAATCCGGTTTACCGAAGCGCTGCCAAAGGTCGTCTGTCATCATCGCCTTGGCACCTAGCACTCGCTCTTCCGCTGGCTGCCCTATCAACATCAGGGTGCCGGACCAACTGTCCCTGCGCCCTGCCATTGCCCTTGCGGTGCCAACCAGGCTGGTGATGTGCACATCGTGGCCACAGGCGTGCATCACGGGCACCTCATTACCTGCGGTATCAACCTGGGTAGCAGTGGAGGCATAGTCCAGGCCTGTTTTTTCCTGCACCGGCAGACCGTCCATGTCGGCCCGTACCATCACCAAAGGCCCGGGGCCATTTTTAAGAATGGCAACGACTCCGGTGCCCCCTACCCCTTCAGTCACCTTAAAGCCGGCCTCGCGCAACTCTTGCGCCAGTCGCGTCGCCGTTTTTTGCTCCAGTAACGACAGCTCAGGGTTTCGGTGGAAGTAATCAAAGAGCGCGCCAAGATGGCTGGCATAGTCCCGCTTCACAGACTCCGAAAGCTCGGCTGCCCGAACAGAAAGCGAAAGTGAAAGCGATAGTGAAAACAACAGTGCAAGCTTAACGAAACGCTGGGCAACGAGCTTCATACCTGAATCCGCAAAAATGAGGTGACCAACGAGGCTACCAGACACCGGCCGATTGGCAAGGCCGGCCGCGAAAATGACTGCTTAGCGCCTACCCAGCTTCCTGACATTTGTGGGCGAGTAGTACGCTTCACCCCTGGGCGCTATGGTGTAGTCCATCTGCTCGCCCTCATTGACGAGGCGAATAACAATATATCCCCCGGCTCGCAGCTCATGAAATGCCATAGCCCGGTTAACGTAGCCCTTCACGTTATATTCGTAGATATTATTGATCAGCACTACTTTCCACAACTCACCCCGGCCGTCATAGTTCTCGGTCATCGTGATATTCCAGCTGTCTTCATCGATATAGAAACGCCGCTTGCCATAAAGATGTCGCTTGCCCTCGCGCAAGTTCGCCTCCACCACCCACATGCGTCGCTTTTCGTAACGCATATAATCGGGGTTCGCGTGAAACGGTGTGAGCAGCGTGTCGTAAGAAACATCCGGGCTGTCAAAGCTGTAGTTATGGAACGGTACGTAAAGCTCCTGCTTGCCTATCAGCGTCCAGTCAAAACGATCCATGGCCCCGTTGAACCCCAATGTATCGTCGACGGTTATAAGACCCCCGGGGCCATCCGGTGTGTCGTAACCCACTGTGGGTGCTCTGCGCACGCGTCGCGACCCGGGCAAATAACGCCAGGCTTCACGGGCATGGGTAATATAATCATAAGGCTCAAAGATCGAGGTGATCGTTCCTTTGTCCCGCACAGGCAGTGTCACATTGGTCATTACCCTTGCCGCCCAGATTCCCAGATCTTCTTCAAGCAGCCCCACTTTATTCTCCGGATTAGCATAGGGGTATTCGGACACCAGTGAGGAGCGTCGCTCTGACTGGCTGCCGTTACTGAATACCGCAATATCGGAATAAGTGCCGCCCAAAGTGTAGTTTGGGCCGCTGGTGCGCGAGTTCCACATCACTTCGGCACCACTGGCAGGGATGGGGAAAGCGACTGAGCCTGTAAATCCTCGAATGCCGTCATTGCCATTAACCAACTCTGCATTTACAGCGTTATATTTGAGCTTATCTATATAGGGCTGACTGTAGGCACCATCGCGGTGTGTGGGATACACATCCACACGAAAGGTGTCGGGATAAGTCGCAAACATTGCCTGCAGTCCCGGGCTAAGAAACTCACTGTGCTGCTCCACTTCCCCGGCAGAAATTGAGTGCAAAACCGGATCGTCTTTATAAGGATCAGGGTATGGAGAACCGGGTCCGTCGTAGGGGAGACCATCGGGCAGTCCAAGCAAGCTGCCCGTATAGGACGGGATACTGCCATCGGCATTGCCATCAGGGTTAGCGCCTACATCGGTCAGGGTGCTTCCCAACTTTGCGGCCTCCTCTTCCGACACACGCGCCTCTGTGGAAACACTTATCGCCAGCAATGGCAGCGCAACCACCACTCCCCAAAACTTTGAATAACTCAACATGGGCTTCTCCCGTTAAAAACTGTACTTCAATGTAAAGGCAACGTTATCGCGATCCTGCAAGAGGTTTTTGGTATCACCACCAAAATACGCAGCATAACTAATTCCGGCAGTCATATTATTCAGATAAGTAGCCTCAACACCCAGAGACAAAACCTTGGATCCCCCGAAAACCTGCAACTCCTGAATCACCCCGGTAACATCGTGTTTAAAATAAACAGGTATAGACATATCCCACCCTGGAAAGACATTGTTGTAGTCCAGCGAAGTGAGGAAAGAGTAGCCCAACGCACTGTCATCCGCATTGAGATCACGCTCGGCCGCGCTGTGCACATTGGCGTAAAAGAGTTCGAATGTCAGCGTGGTATCGTCAGCAAAAAATGTCGGTCCGAATACATGCGAACCT
Organism: Halieaceae bacterium; assembly: GCA_039964455.1. GTDB lineage: Bacteria > Pseudomonadota > Gammaproteobacteria > Pseudomonadales > Halieaceae > CALJFL01. The sequence goes on from JBDVXK010000025.1 coordinate 25,140, forward strand.
CCTAACTGTAACTTGGCCAGGTTCTCGCGCTGGGGGTCACCCTCGGCGTTGACCATAGGCGTGCCATCCAACCAGGACAGCTCGCCTTGCACATTGGTTTCTCCCAGAATGGTTGTAAAGCTGAGCGCGGTGCCGCGTATGTCCTCGTAGTAACGCTGCAGGTAGCTGACCGGCACCCTGTTTCCAAAAATATCTTCATAGCTGAGGACAAACGAGGGTTTCTTGTCGTGCCCTACCACATGGTAAAAGCCGATATCGGTACTGTTGTCGGTAATGTAGTGAAAAGCCGCTCCCCACTGGCCGCTATCTGACGCTTCCTGATCCGGAGTTTTTGGCACCCCTCGCAAATTAAACTCATTCCCGCGAATTTCCTCGGGCACCAGAGGCGACCCGGGTGTTGGAATAATAAACGCACTCGATCCAGGACCGATCTGGTCATTGGTGCCGAAATAACTGCCCACACCATTGAGTTCGTTCTCCAGCCACTCGTACTGGTAATACAGCTCACCTGTCAGGTTGGGCAGAAGATCAAGCTGCGCATAAATTGCCCCGGTAGGTAGCAAAATCTCCTTAACTTCTACACCTGGCGTATTGGCGGCACGCGCATCCGCCCTGTTCTGGATGCTGTTTATGCCCTGGTAAAAAGTGGATTCGCCCCAATTGATCACCTGCCGTCCCACACGCAAATCCAGAAGACGTTCACCCGGCATGTCCCAGGTGGCATAGGCAAACACATCCAGAAACTCTACGAGCGCACCGTGTTCGTCGCGCGTGGCACTGGGGAAGTCGCCAACTCCGGCTTCGCCGCCGTAAAGCGTGCCACTGTTGTAGGTCCGAAAACCATTGGCATCCAGATCGGTATCGGAGTTTTTGTAAACCTCGTCATAGTAAGCACGCCCCCTCACAAACAGACCGTAATCGCGCCAGCGAGCATCCATTTCCAACAGCAAGGTGAGTCGATTGGAAATAAGCCCGGTGTCAAAGTTGTTATTGCCATCATCGCCGTTAAGAATAACCGTCTGCTGTCTGGTGAGGCGCTCGTTGGTAAGCGGCAGGAACGGGTTTTCGGCCAGAGCATCCAGAAACGCGTCCGCACCAATGCTGGATTTTCGACTCTCCACCCGCCACTGGGCCCCATAGGTAACGGTAGTATCCAAATCTATAGTGACGCCATTGTCGAAGCTGAAATCAAGGGCGTAGGCGGCAGGTGCCAGTGCAGCGGAGATAAGCGTCAGCGCAAATTTATTCATCGATGGTCTCCTGCGGATACAAATAACTCGCCAGAGCAGGTAGCAGCGTCAGCGCGCCCACCATATTGAGCAAAAACATGAAGGTCAGTAACAGGCCCATATCAGCCTGAAATTTAATGGGGGAGAAAATCCAGGTGGCGACGCCTATCGCGAGGGTAATGCCGGTAAAGGCAACAGCCTTGCCGGTACTGGATAGCGTTTCACTCCAGGCCTGCGCCAGTGACAGCCCTCTTCGGCGAAACGCGCCCAGACGGGAAAACACATAGATGCCGTAGTCCACACCAACTCCAACACCCAGCGCTATAACAGGAAGTGTGGCAACCTTGACGCCTATACCAGCATAGGCCATCAAGGCCTGGCATAGCACGGAGGTCAGGGCCAGGGGCAACACAATACAAATCACTGCTCTGAATGACCCAAAGCTCACCAGCACCAAGAAGGCCACGGCTGCATAAACCAGGTACAGCATTCGCATCTGCGATCGGGCTATTTCCTGATTCGTCGCAGCTTCAATTCCCGCATTACCAGCCGCCGGTACAAATCGAATTTGCGCACTATCATGCACTGCTGCAAAGCTCTCCACCGCCTGCATAACACGAGTCAATGTTTGCGCCTTATGATCCGACAGGTAGATAACCGCTGGTGACAGACTGCACTCCCGATTCATTAACTGCTCAGGCATACGGTTAAACGTGGAATTCAGGGCCGCCTGATTTCGGCTGACTGTTGACCACTTCAAGCTGCCTTCGTTGAACGCACTAAGCACCAGCCTGGATACGGTAGGGCTGCCGATCGCTGACTCAACACCTTCCACATTACTCATGACCCAGAGAAATTCATCCAGCAGCTTCATGTTGCGATACTCAGCGCAGGCCTCTGGCTCTGTCTCAACGAGAATCACCAAAATGTCGGAGCTCGTTGAGTAATGTTCAGAGATATAGGCGCTATCAAGGTTATAACGGGAATCGGCGCGCAACTCCGGGGCGCCGGCATCCAGATCGCCTATTTGGAGTGAGCGTCCGCCGTACAGCCCGGCGGCAGCGAGCACAACAGCAATGAAAATCAACACACGCGCAAGCGGCCTGGTCGCGCAGGCTGCCATGAATTTCACCACCGGCCCTGTCTCAGACTGTTTACCCTGCATTCTGGCAATCGTTCTGGCACCAATGCCGGAGTAAGAAAGCAGTAGAGGGAGAAGCACCAGGTTGCTGATAATGACCACGGCAACGCCTATGCTGGCGGTAATACCCAGTTCGCGTATTACCTGAATCGGCATTAACAGCATGGTGAGGAACCCTACGGCATCAGAAACAAGCGCCGTTGTCCCGGGTAGATACAGGCCACGAAAGGCTAGCTTGGCCGCCCCTGTTTTGGTTGCCCCGGACGCGGCATGCATTGCGGTTGCGTTGACCATCTGAACGCCATGGCTGATCGCTATGGCAAAGACCAAAAACGGGACCAGAACCGAGAATGCATCCATCCCATAGCCAAATACCTGTAACAATCCAAGCTGCCATATCACCGCAACCAACGAGCACAGCAACGCGACGGCCGTAGCCCTGACGCTGCGGGAATATACGAAAAGCAGTAACGCGGTGAGGCAAAATGTAATGAAGGCAAATACGGCTATGACTCTTATGCCTTCCAGCAGGTCACCAACCATTTTGGCAAAACCCACAACATAAACCCGGATTTCATCGCTCTGGTATTTCTGTCTGACATCACGTTCCAGCAACTTCGCGAACGCTCCATAGTCCAGAGGCTCGCCTGTTCTGGGATCGCGATCAAACAGGGTGGCCTCCACAATACTGGAGGTAAAGTCATTGGCGACCAGTCGACCGACTTCACCTGAACGAAGCAGGTTGAGCCGCAATTCGTCCATGGACTCCGCGCTGCCGTCATAGCTGGAACTGATAACCTGATCACCTTCAAAACCGTCCTCCGTAACCTCGGTCCAGCGCACAGTTGGGGTCCACAGAGAGCGTAAGCGATTGGAGTCGACGCCAGGCAGGTAAAAAATCTCGTCGGTGATTTGCCGAACGACATCGAGATAGTCTGCATCGAAAATATCTCCGTCAACTCGCTCCACGGCGACCTGCACTGTGGTGCCAGTCGCCCCAAGATCAGGCAGATGACGCAGCATGGCCTGTATATAGGGGTGCTCAACCGGAATCATTTTTTCAAAGCTGGCATCGGGTTGCAGCCGTGTCGCCTGCCAACCGAGGATGACGGTTGCAATCAGAAACGCCAGCAACAGGCCCGGGCGCCAGGCGAACAGCAGTCGTTCAATAAACGGCTCCTCCTCACCCCACTGCCAGGTATCCGGGCGCACTTCAGTCACTAAAGTCACCCAAATCTCTAAAACTGTAAATACCACCCTGCCCGACAACTACGAGCCTGCCACGATGATGTATAACCGAGCTTAATCCGGTCCTGGCGGGTAGCGAGTGATCACTGAATGTATTGGCGCCATCGTCACTGAGCTGCAAGTTGCCAACGGCCCCAACAGCTGCTGTATATCGCTCATTAAGCCAGGTGACCCCGGCAAGTGAGCGCGCTGTATCTACCGAAGCAGGTTGCCAGCTGTCACCAGCATCAAGACTGCGGTAGATATTGCCACGCAGCCCCACGACCACCAGCGCACCCGTTGCTGCTTCATAGGCGATATCAAAAAACGAGCCATGATAGGGTGACGACAACGCCTTCCAGCGTGTCCCGCCATCGACAGAACGAAATAGCAGCCCGCCCTCACCTGCCACCCAAACCAGCGCATCGCCGTCGCCTGTAATTGCATTCAGGTGCATCTGATCTGGGTTTTCGAATGCGCCTGTGTCGCGTACCCAGCCGACACCACCGTCTACTGTGTACAGGTACTCTCCAAATGCACCAATCGCAAAGCCTCGCAATGGATCGCTGAAGTACACATCCAGTAAGGGAGATGAGTGCACAGGCTGCGATAGAGCATATTCAGCATCCTCAATCGCCAGATGAACTTCCTCTAAACGAGCAACCAGCCCTGCGCGTAAATGACCATCATTCTCTCGCGTCAGTTCGGCTTCCAATTGCCGCTTCTGCCGCTGTACCGCCTGCAGTTGATCCTGATTGATGGAATCCTGCTCTAACAAACCGTTGTATTGAACGCTCCAGCTGGCACCACCATCCGGACTCGCCAGAATCAGTCCATCATGACCCACTGCCCAGCCGCGCTGTGAATCGGCAAAATAGACTGCTGTTAGCATTTCACGTGTGGGCGTGGGAACTTGCCGCCAATTCTCGCCATCGGCATCGCTGAGCAGGATATGGCCGCGCTCACCTACAGCCACCAGATTTTCTCCCGCAGATGCCAGATCAAGCAACAGGGAATGGGTCGCCAGTGGCATTAGCAATGATGGCTGCACTGACCCTGTCGCTGGTGATTGCTGGAACAGCAATACGTAAAGCAGTACCATGCCCGCCGTATAAACAACGCGTTTCATCTTCCGCCTGTTATAGTTTTCGTTCGACTCATTAATACTTGATAGTAACCCGCGGAGTATTGACCCGCATCAATGTATGACTAGGCTTGTCAAATATGCGCTTTAGGCTTGTCACAATTTTTCTGCTGCTAGCGGCACCCTTGTCGGGAGCCCAGGAAGCCCTGCCCTATCATGGCGAAGGTGACTTACCGCCAACGCAGGACCAAATTTTAGAACAGCAGCTTAAGCGCGATGTCTGCGCCGCAGGTTATTGTGACCTGGTCAATGATGACAAACTGTCGATGGCCCTTGTGCTGATGCCCACCGAAGGGCCCACCAGGCTGGCTATGCTGAACGGCCACAATATGGCCTATGCAGCGAGCCTCCCTAAAGTAGCGATATTGCTGGGGGCAATGGTGGCGTCCGAGCGAGGACAACTGACATTGTCCGATCCCGTAATGGACGATCTGGATAAAATGATCCGGGTATCGTGTAACGACTGCGCAACTCGCTCGCTTACCCTGGTTGGTCGCGAAAACCTGCTCGCTATTTTGCGAGAGCCAGGGTTTGCATTTTATGACGACAAACGCGCTGGTGGCCTGTGGGTTGGCAAAGACTATGCTGCAGGAAAAGCCTACCAGAGAGACCCCATCAAGGGCCTGTCACATGCAGCTACGCCCTACCAGGTAGCACGCCTCTACTACCGACTGAACAATGGCAGCCTGTTGGACAACACCCACAGCGAGATTATGAAAGACATGCTTGATGACCCCGGCATTCAGCACAAGTTTGTGCGTGGCCTTGAAGACAACGGTGTGACCATAGAGATGCGCAAGTCAGGCAGCTGGGAAGATTTTCATTCAGACAGCGTACTGGTGCACCACGCTGGCGGCCATTACATCGGGGTCGCTATTGTGGAGCACCCGGATGGCGAAGTGATTACACAAACACTGGCGGACATTTTCGACGCTCTCGCTAGAGGTCGTGCCGTTCCCTGATCAATTGGTGAACGCCAGTTCCCAGACTTTGATGTATGACAGCAGAGTTTTTCCGCAGGACATTCGAGATAAGCGCTACCGCGTAATGTAAGCGAACGTCGCCAATTTTCTGCTCAACAATGGCAACAGAATTCATATAGTTCTTCACGTTACCTTTGTAGGCTCCACACTGAAAACCCTCTTCCTTTCTACAACTATAGAGTGAGCCAGATTTAAAGTAGACCGCGGCTTTTTTCAACGCCGGAGAAGAAGCGTAGCGAATGCGGCGCTCGGTAACGTAAAGCAAACGCTTCAGCGTGCGGCTGGTCCATGGATCTATTAGCCTCCCCTGCTCCATTTTCAGCAGATAGAGCATCAGGCTACGCGCATTGGCGTAACTGAGCCCGCCGCCATTCACAATATGCTTGCCCTCACGGGTAAAAAAGCTGCCCTGGCGGATTTCATGCAGAGAGAATCCATTCTCCGGCAGGGGCTGCCAGAATGTCTCCTTAAATAGATCTGTTCTCTGCCCGCCAGTCATACTGTCAAAAAACGGCGATATCTCTGCTTCCGCAAGGGGGTAGCGCGGACCCAGTCCTCGCAACATCATGCTGTCCCTCATCACCATTGCAGCCGCCGCATTCGAGCTGACCGACAGCATCCAGTCCAGGTATTCCCAGAGGTTACCCTGATCACCGTCGGCCATTCTGCGTCTGGTTAACTCGCGCTTCTCCACGTCAAACAGCCGTATCGTATGGTGGTCGCTGTGACTGAAGCGGTCTGCCGTAATAGTGGTATTGCGCAGCAGTGCTGACCTGTCATTCACGTCTGGATAGGTGTCGGCGAGTGCCTGGAAAAAACCCAGCGCCGCCACAAGCTTGCCGACGCTGCCTACGTTTTGCCTATAATCACCCCTGAATTCGGCATACGCAGGTGCATTAGGGTCGGTGAGATCCAGTACTGCGATGCTGTAGCCATCTTTTTCCTCACCCAACAGCTTGACGACTTCTTCGCTGAACTCCGGGTCAGTGGAAGGCAAATCACCACTGCGCCCTGCGAGCCGGATATCGACTTGATTGCTTAGCAACAGCGCCCCCGGTGGCTGCTTGCTGCCAGAGATTTCACCCGCTTCGGTAAGCCTGACTTGTTCCAGACGCCGGATTCCCGTATCTGCATAGCCATCCACGGGATAGCTGTAAGCCCATTGTACAGCTATCGCCAAAAAAACCACTGCCAGTAAAGCCCTCATAGCGCTGGCCGCGATTGCATATCTACACTGACTGCCTGTCTATGCACACCGGCACTATCCATGTCCTGTAGATACTTACTTGTTCTCGCCGCCTTGCTGTCCAGAAACGGACGCAACTGAAACAAATGCAACTGTCCATGAAGAAAACCGAACTCCACGTCGGCCGGCGCAGGCGCGCCCGCCTCATCTACTATAGGAGGAAATCTCTCGGGCAAGTCGGCCGCAAATTGACGCAGAATCCTGATTTCAGCGGGCTGCAGAACGGTATCACTGCCTGAAGCAGGCAATTTCAGTATCCCACCTTCGGGGTTTGTGGTTCGCCGCCACGGAGCCGTAGCCGTCGCCAGTACGCGCACGTCGCCATTCTCAAGATTCACCCGCAGGGACTCTGCCGCCTGCCCATCCACAGCGCCACCGAGGCCCTCGTTTACCGCTACCGATATAACATCGCGCGCGCCGCTGTCGATATCAGCGGTGACCATCACACCTGATTTTTCCGATGCAACTGATTCCAGTAACAGTATCGAGGTATACACATGCTCTGGTGCTGCCATATGCGACTGTCGCCAGGAAAAAGCACGCCGGGTAAATGGTGAGGCCCAAACCCTGGGTATCGCATCAACAAGATCAGCCAATCCAACAACGTTCGGTAGCGTCAGGTTGAGTCCAGCGCCTGTAAACCCGGCAAGGTCTTCAACATTGGTATCAGAGCGGACAAAAACACCCGCATCCTCGTCACCAAACATTGCCAAAAACTGTTTATGCAACTGCGCGACAAACTCCCGGGGTAACACCGTACTCAATACGGCGTTATATAGCTCGCGGCGAAAGGCCTCCGTGGCCTGTGCTCTCTCTGTCCCCTGGGGCATCGCATCCAGCTCGGCATAACCCGACCGCATCCAGTCATAAAGCGTACCGTCAGACCCATGAGGTTGGCCCAGGGCAATCTCACGAAACAGGCCGAAGGGAATCGTTAAGCCCCGCGACACTGCCTCGGGATAATGCTTGCGCAACTCCGCCAGCTTGGCCGCCTTGGGGCCCACAGTTCGCCCTGAGTCCACCGCCGAAAGCTCCTCCAGGTTGAGGATACGCTTCACAGAGAGATCGAGTTTCTCGAGGTCCGGCGTAATCCTGACGCTGTCTCGCATACTGACCTGACCGAGTTCCTTATTCCATTGTTCGCCATCGGCGCTCAGCTCAACCAGACCGCCTGCACTGACTGCCATAACAACCGCTTGTCCATTCATCGACTCCAGTTGCTTTGCTACTGCGGGCGTCACGCTTACATTGGGTATTCCCAGATTTCGAGCCAGCAGCTGAACATGCGAGAGCGGGTTACCAGCACCGGCTGTGATTATGCCGCCAACCGGCGGCAACTCGGCCACGGTTTCAGGCAGCAGGTAGATACCATCCTCCTCGAAGGACTCTGGATCCTCGAGATTTGGCGATGTATGAAGGGTGCCTCGCACAAGCCCCGGGTTCAGCGCATGCAGCCCGACGCCTACCTGCCTGTCGAACACGGTATGCTTTATCCCCGCCAGCTGTCCGGCGTCCCGCAACAGCAGGTCCAGCGCAGTCGAGTAAAACAACATGGGGCTGGCCCGTAACTGATCCTGAATGAACAAGAGTGCTTTAGGCTCCAACTCAGCGAGCTTCACCATTGACGGATAAAAATAACGTCGCATGCCCTGCACAGCCCAATTGGGCGCGCGCCCAAGATAGGCTAGCGAATCACGATAGCTGTTTAGCGGCAGTGAAGTCGAAGCAAGTGAGCCAAGCTCCTTCTGCAGAGCACTATAGAGACGTGTATTGAGAACACCCGTACCATAGGCCGCAGACGTCGTAGCGCGTAAGGCCTGCGTTATCTGTGAGCGAGTCATCCGGGTGAGCTCAGGCCGTAACTCGCTAGCGGCGCTAAAGTGCTCCGCCTCAAGTCGCAACCCCAGATCCAGCAACTCCAGTCGATATTCGGCATGACCCACCGATGGCAGATTACGCCGGATATAGGCCAGCAGCTCGCCGGTGGCAGCCAATCTCACAACCGCGTCATTCGAGGCAGACCAGGCTTCAGCCGCCGCCAGAAATGTGGCCCGCCATTGGCTATCCAGGGCTTCCTTGCCGGACCATTCCCGAAGGAGTTCGGCCAAAGGCTCGGCACGATAGATCCCGTCGATCTCGCTGGCGAGCTCTTCAAAACGACCCTGCAGTTCGGCCCTGTCGCTGGCCTGTGCATACGCTCGCACTTCGGCTGCATCGCTGGCGTCGGGACTGCCGTGAATCTTGACACGCAAGGGCGTAAAGCCCTTGTCATCTGCAGCGATTGCCGCAGACCACTGCCTGACCTTCCCTATGGAGGCGCTATCCTCGCCATGAGGCAGTAGCTTCACTCCTGTACGCAGTGCAGAAAATCTTGGCCCCAGCCAATCCGGATTGGACAACAGCGAGAGCAGCAGCGCCCTGCCTCCAGCCCGCTCGTCTTCCTCCTGAATTGCACCCCGATAAAAAAGAGCGCGCTCGAGGATCCAACCGTTATCGATGGCAATCAGGAACTTTTCGATCAGCAACTGCGCGTAATGGTCTTCGTAATCAGCGAGGTCCAGAAATACCTCAGGGTCTACGCCCGCCAACAGGTTGGCAATCAGATAGCCATCTTCTCTAAGAGACAGAGTCTGCTCACTCCACTGCCCATGTTGCACACCACCGCCTCGCTCACTGCAGGCATAGGCCTTGGGTGGCAGAACCGCGCCATCCGCGCAAAACCAGCGTATACGGGAAAATGGGCCTCTGGGGGCCTCTCGCATCTCCCTGACCACGTCTTGCAGGGCCTCATTAGCTTGCGCGATCGGATGCCACCCAAGCAGTAGCCATAAAAATGCTGTCACTACTAACCGCACTTTTCTCTCCATTATTTTTATCGGCTTTTCTGGTCTGATCCCAGTATAGCAACACCGCACTCGGGCACCCCCCAGCAATTTTGCGATAAAGCGGATGGCACTTGCGCCACAGGCACTCTATCATCGAAAGACGTTTCAGGAGCAACCGGATTCACGTGATGGGATTTCCACGATACAGCCCCAAACCGGCAATACACCTGCTGCTATGCGGCAGCTTGTGGGCAGGTGCACCCGGTTTTGCCAGCGAACCACATTGTCAGGTGATACCCGATTTACCAGGTGGCGCGGTGCAACCAGGCGCCGTGCATACGGGCGCGGTGCAGGCAGGCGCGGTGCAACCAGGCGCGGTGCAAACCGGCACAGATCAGAACGCCGCATCTCTATGCGAGATCGACTTTAGCAGTGACAGCGTCGCGGTTTGCCCCAAAACCTGGAGCACCAGCCCCGCCGCATTGATTTACGACCTGCAGGGTACGCAATGGGCAGAGAACGCAAGGGGTTTTGAAGCACAGGTGTGCCCCATGGGACGCAAAGCGCGAGGTCAGGCAGGCGCCGAGCTTGCGGTTTTCAAGCACTCGATGAATGGCCGCGAGACCAGCGCCACGTACGCGCCGGCAAGCCTGCTTTACCCTGCATTGGCTCGATGGTTGGGGATGCGCATTCACATTCCCGTAGCGGCGATGCAGGAATTTCCGCGGCAATGGTACCTGCAGCGAGTTGCGCAACACGGTAAAGCCTTAACCGAAGGCAAGTCCTCGGTACGCATGCTACACGCGGCCTGGCAAGCCACAGTGGCCACATTGTCCCAGCCGGACAATTCAACAATGGCTGCTGAAATGCTGACTGCTGACGGCGAATCGCTATGGGGCGTCAACCTGCTGTTCACTGGCAAACGCTATGGCCCTGAGGTGAATGGAACCCGGGCATCAGGCTGGGGCAAGGGGCAAAACCGTGATTTTCAAAAAACAGCGCCCTACTTGCTTCTGCGGGAAAACCAGTCTCTGGCTGAAGCAACGATCGCGGCGATAACACATGCCAGAAAAGATCCCGCAATGGCCAATGACTTGCCTGCCGCAATAAGCCACAGGCAAGTGCAATGGTGGGCGAGCGAGATCATTGAGATCGTGTTGCTCGACTATTTGCTTGGCCAGCAGGATCGGATAGGTAACATCGATTACCAGTGGCGCTGGTTTTGGGTTGATGGCGGCCGAGTCGAATCGAGAGCCTCATCCTCCTCGCAGCCGCCAGAAGATTTGGCGAAGCTGGAGCCAGTGCGCTTGAAAGCAACTTGGCTTAACGATAACGACGCAGGCGTGCGCTCAGGCTATGCAAATTTCGCTCGCCTCACGACAATGCTGGACGGCTTTCGCCGTTTCGATCCGGCGCTATACATGCGAGTACAAGAACTGGCGGAGGATTTCAGGGAACAAGGCCAGGTATACCAGGCAATCAGCAAAGACTACCGGATTCGCAGCAAAGAACTGGCCAGCATCGCCCAACGACTCGCTGAAATTGAATCAGTTCTGACAGTTGCCTGCAGGAACGACGCCCTGCGCTGGGATATGAATCCCATGACCATCATTGGAGGCGCCGCTGAAAATCCTGTGGATATCGACTGTGATACCTAGGTTTACCGGCCTGCTGCTGTCCTTACTGTTATGCACTGCAACAGTACAGGCGGCTTCATTCGTCGTCATTGCCGACCTGAACGGGCGTTACGGCAGCACGGGCTATCATCCCCGCGTGGCTGACGCGATCAGCGAGATTATCCAGCGAGATCCAGACTTCGTTATTATCGCCGGCGACATGATCGCGGCGCAGCGCAAGCCCCTGCTGTCTGATGCGACACTGGATGATATGTGGGCGGCATTTGAAACCACCATCGCCGGGCCGCTGGCTGAGGCGGGTATACCCCTGGTGGCTACTGCAGGCAATCACGATGCTTCAGTTTATGCCGCGTTTGAAGGGGACAGGCAGGCCTTCGCCCGATACTGGCTTGGCAAACCGGTACCAAGCTATGTTCTGCCTGACTCCAACTATCCATGGCATTACGCCGCGGGTTTTGAAGACACCCTGGTCATCAGCCTTTATGGGACAGCTCCAGGTCCGTTGGCCGATGAACAGCAGGCATTTGCGCAGGCCACACTTGCGAAGTATGGCAGTGATTACGACAGGGTTGTCGTAACAACACACCTGCCCATCTACCCCGTAGCAAACGGTCGAGAGCGCGAGGTCTTATCGCCAGACGGCTTCAGCGGCGTAGCGCGAAACAAGCAGGTGGATTGGTACGTGAGCGGACATCATCATGCTTTTTATCCGGGCCGAGTTCACGGCAACTTGGATGGAACCATTCATCTGGCAAGCCCGGCACTGGGTGGTAACCGGCGCAGCTGGCTCGGAACCGATGTGAAAAGCCCATTTGGCTTCGTGGAAGTAGCGCAAGATAATAGCGTCACGCTATTCAGCGCACCCGGCTTTGATCGGGGAATCCCAAGGTCGCTGCCAATGGCTATACGCCAGCTCAGACTGGCCGAAGATTTGATCAGGGGACGCTAATAGCAGGCGCCAGGCGTATCTGTTTATGTAGCGGCCGCTGACATTGCCAGGTCAAAGCCCAGAGCCCGTGCCTGCTTGCGCATTTCTTCGCGTTCCTGCGACGTAGCGGTAGCAATCCAAAGATTGGTGCAGCGCGTTCCCGTGCGACAAAACGCCAGCACGGCTTTATCCTGCTGGTGGAGCAAGCTCGCCATTTCATCGACGCCAGGCCCCGGGAAGTTTCCTGCAGTAACCGGCAGGTGGTGGTACTCCAGGCCCGCAGCAAGCGCTGCAGCTTTCACGTCATCACTAGGGGGCTGGCCTTCAACCTCATTGTCAGGACGGTTGTTTATCAGAACCTTGTAACCCTGTGCGACAATCGTCGGAATGTCTTCCGGAAGAACCTGCTCACTCACGGCCACATGTTCCGCCAGTTTTATAATCTTCACACTGTCTCCTCAGGGCTTATCTATATAAATAAACACGTTTCTTCGAGCTAGAATGCAAAACTCGGTTCTGCGTAAAGTTTACTCACCTCTAAAGTCGGGCGAACGTTTCTCACGAAATGCTCGTGTGCCCTCTCTCGCATCCTTGCTCATCATAACATCCGCGGACTGTTGCATCTCATAGTGAAACGCCTCTGCCCAGGGCAATGTATGGGTTTCCAGCGCGGTGCGCTTTATGGCCTGTAATGCAAGAGGAGACTGACTACAGACTCTATCGGCGAACTCCTGCGCTTTACCCAGCAACGACTGCGCCGAAACCACACTGGATAACAGGCCCATCTGCAGCGCTTCAGGCGCCGTAACGGGCTCGCCGCCCAAAAGAATACGCATTGCATGCGCCCACGGGAGCTGCCTGGCAAGGCGCACCATGGAGCCAGCACCTGGAACTACACCAACTTTGGGCTCTGGCAGGGCAAATACAGCATGCTCTGCAGCGATCCTGATATCTGTAGCTTGCAGCAACTCAGTACCACCGCCCAGTGCCCGACCATTAACGGCGGCTATAACAGGTTTATACAGGGGCTCCTCTTTCAGCATCACTCGATCGACGATAAGAGGGTCAGCCAATAGCCGCTCCTCCGCCGGGGTCTGTGGCTGACGTTCGCCGGTCCACAATGGAATAACTTCGGCAAGGTCTCCGCCACAACAAAAGTCTTCCTCGCCCGCGGCCGTGACAACCGCAACGCGAATATCGGCGTCATTGCGAACCTCTTGCCATGCATCTGCCAATGCCAGCAACAGCTCACCGTTTAGCATATTCTTGTTGGCAGGACGATTCAGCGTCAGCCAGGCCTGATGCCCACGTTTTTCAAAAAGTAAAACGCTCATGACCGGCCCGCTAGCGAGGCAGACCGGCGCGGAGGCTGGCGCATTATTTGGCCATATGAGTACATACCCTGCCGCAAGCTACTTTGCCTCCGGCGTGTACCAGATCGGTGAAGTGTAGGCGCGCTCCTGCGTCTTAAGTTTCACGTCGTCGTCCAGTTCGATTCCAAAGCGTATGGCATCGTAGGCTGTCCAGCGAGGCGTAGGTATTTCCAGAACACGCGTGTAGTAGAACGCGTCCCGTGCAGGGTCAAACTCCGGGTCCTGCCAATACGTCACCAACTCCGCCGCACCAATGGTATTGGTCCATGTGGGCACACTCAGGTCAACAGTATCGCCAACAGGAGGCAGTTTGCCGTTCTTGCCTGGCCGGCGATCACCTGCCCAGGCAACGTCATAGACTTTCTCATGGGAGACACCGTCTTGGTCGACCCAGCCCTTGATGATCTGGATACGGTCCAGATTGGCTCCCTCCGGGTCACGCAGTGCCCAGACCAAAAAGCCCGGCACCTCACCTTTGCCAGCCGCAGCGAGATCTCCACCCATGGGAACACCCTTGGAATACCCTACAGCCGCGAGGTCTCTGCCGGCAATGTCAGCAGAGCCGAACTGATATCCGCCAAAAAAGCGTACCTGTATGCGCGGCCCGGTAGTGGCATATGTCTCACGTCGCTCCATGGCATCAAAAATTGCACCACGCGTATTCGTTCTCGCCCACACTGCGGTGGGCCCCGGCGAGGCATATTGCCAACCCTTGTAGGCGACACCCAGCGCTTCATTCGCCTTGGCCAGTTTCATGGCACGCTCTGGCGAGGGCTCCATCCAGGTAAATGCGCCGAAAAAATTATCGTCAAAACTTGTCGATAAGCCAGTATGGATATCGGAGCCACCAACAAAGCCGAGTTTGAAAGGGTTGATTCCGTCTTGCTGCCTGAAGGCAAGGCCATTACGCAGGGCAGCCCTCACATACTCGGTTTTCATCATCTCGGGGGTCTTGGCTTCTGTCATATCGAGGTTAGCCCAATCCCACCGTTCGTAATCGGCGAACTCATCATCAGGCGAGAGGCTGGGGTGGGTTTCACTGTCTCCCTTGGTCTGCCCCATCTCTACCAGCCTTTCCCACTTGTGGCGGCTAGCAAGATACTGCTCATCATATGCAGCACCGTCTTCAAAATCATTCTGCAGGGCAAACATGATGCCATTGGAGAGGTTGGAGTTATGGGGAATAGCCAACACATCACCGCCTGTGGTCGACTCGTAATCCTCAAGCCACTTCCAAAGGTCACGCGGATCCGGACTGCCCTGCGGTGGCGTCATGGTAAAAGGCAGCTTTTGCAGAGCACGCTCAGCACCGTCACGATAAATAACATTGCGATGTAGATTGTTACCCTTTATCAGGGAGGTCCACTCATAGGCGATCAAGGTGGTAAATTCGCCCGGCTTGTTAAACTCTTCAGCGGCTGCCACAAGGCCGCGCCAGGTCGCTTCGTAGCCAGGATTACCCGGTTGATAGTTAAGCACCGGTGACAACTCGCCTTGGCTGAAGAGTCGTATCATCTCAATGGATGCAGCTTTGGCTCGATCACCACCCGCATTAAACTCTTCATAAAAGTGTTTGCCTTGCTCATCTTCAAGAAGCGCCGGGGCACCCCGAAGAATGTCAGTGAACGCGCCCATGCCATCCGTGTGCTCGGTCAGGGCAAAAAAATCGAAAGGCCGGGCAAGCGCCACTGGCTGACCGGTGTTGGAACTTAACTGCTCGCCAGCAGCAAAGCGATAGACATCTCGCGGCATTAAACGCGTACCGCCACCGCCTGCATCTGCTGACAGCGCCGAATGGACGTGGGTTTCACCGAACAGCAGTTGCGTGGGGAAATCCCGCTGCGCGTAGGGTGAGTAGACCCCCTCTGCTGCCGCCGCAATGACAGTTGCGGAAACAAGTGACAGGGCCACCGTCAGTTGGCCAAACAATCTTGCCGTCGTAGTCATAATCTAATCGCCCTGTGTCTAGAACTTCAGTACCGCTTTCAGGAACAGCGTATCACCCTCTGCCCTGACACCAAACGGTAGACACAATAGCCCTATGCCAATGGCTAAGCGTCTAAACGCCGGGGGCATGATTCAGGCTTACAATGAGCGAATGCTATCCAGGCCCTGCCGCAGAAGGTCGGCCCAGCGATTCAGTGTGCGTTCGGCCTCGGCCTTATTGCTGACACTGCTTGTCCACTCGATACGACCGGTATCTCTGGCGCGCCTGCGATCAACAATACGATAAAGCACCTGTCCTGTTGTCGCATCCGACACATCCATGCTCAGTGTCATCTCGCCGGCCGAGGTGGTGTAGCTGCGAGACCTGCCGGCGGACATGGTGTCGGGGGCATTGATATCCAAATTAATTATGGAGGGCGTCAGAACCAGCACCTGCTCACCGTCGGCGAATGCATCAACCAAATTGTATGCGGGCTCTGCCAGCAAAGCGCTAACGAATTTCTCTGTGCACAACTCACCCAGTCGGTCCTTGATACGGTCGACATCGCGCTGGGTTACACGATCACTCAGATCGAGTCGGTTTTCATTTTGCTGACGTAGCCAGTTCTTCTTGAAGGAAACAGTGCAATCCTCGACCCCAAACTCGGTATAACCACTCAGGTCGACACCTGGTCGTTGATAGACCTCCTCGAACTTGGTGTCTGCAAGCAGATGAAGACCATCAGAACTTACCGATGGTGCTGACGACTGGGTGGAGGCACAAGCACTCACCGCCAGAACAAGCATCACTAGAGATACTTTGTGTAATAGATTTATCGACATGAGGCGGACTCCCTAACTATTCTAATCAGCAAAGATTGATGCGAGACTATAGTTCAACTTCATGGATTTGCCTACCAAGCCCGGCTGACTCCAAAAAGGATCAACAATGAATACTCACCACGTGCTGGCGTCACTGCTGTTGACCGCGAATCTCGGCCATATCTCTGGCTCCATGGCGGCCGATATTGAGCAGAATAGCTCGAGGAATTTGTACTACGGCGAAACCCACATGCACACGGCCTACTCGCTGGACGCGTTCATCGGTGGCACACGCCAGGCCCCCAGCGACGCTTATCGCGCAGCACGCGGAGAACGTGTTGTGGTCAACGGCCAGCCCCACCAGATTCGCCGGCCGCTGGACTTCGCGGCGGTCACCGATCACGCAGAGTATATGGGGGAAATGTACTCTGCACTGAATAGCAACGCGCCTGGCCACGATAATCCATTGATCAAAGAGCTACTCGGCCTTGATGATATCAAGGAGCGGGAGCAGTGGTTTTACAAATACGTCATCAGCAATAACCGTGGCGACAAACCCGGACACACTGAGTTCTTCGCTGGAGAGGACACCGTTAAAAGTGCCTGGCAGCTAGCCATAGATGCCGCGCAGGCACATTACAAGCCAGGGCAATTCACTACATTTATCGCCTACGAATGGAGCGGCGCGCCCAAGGGCGCAAACCTCCACCGCAATGTGTTATTCCGAGGTGACAAAGCACCAGACATGCCCATGAGCTACATCGATGTAAACAGAGAGGACGGCCTCTGGGCCTGGCTGGCGACTCTTGAGGGCGACGGGATACGGGGCATGGCGATTCCCCACAACTCGAATGCCAGTAAAGGCATGATGTTTCCTGACACCACTGCCGCTGGCAACCCAATAGACCTGGAATATGCGCAGACCCGGGAACACTTCGAGCGCGCCATTGAGATGATGCAGGTTAAGGGCAACTCAGAGGTACATCGGAATTTTTGGGCTGCCGACGAGTTCGCTGATTTTGAGAATGCGGACTCCATGGCGGAGCACAGTGGACGAGTGCCAGAGAAGCGCAACTTTGTGCGCAGCGGTGTGACCAAGGGACTGGCGCTGGAAGAAAAACTGGGGGTAAACCCTTTCAAACTTGGCTTCGTGGGCGGCACGGACAATCACAACGGCATGATGAGTGATGTCGATGAAGACAACTTTGTCGGAGCCCACGGCCCTGAAGACGGGTCAGTGCAGGAGCGCAGAGACGGCCAGGTAACGAGCTGGTTGGACAGCAAAGATCTTTCAATCGGCTCACTGACTGCAGTATGGGCACAAAGCAACACCCGGGAAGACATTTGGGATGCTATCCACGACAGGGAAACCTTTGCGACCAGCGGCCCGCGTATTGCAGTGAGGATGTTTGGAGGCTGGCAATTTCCCGAGGATATGCATACACGAGCTGATGTTGTCGAACACGGCTACCGCAAAGGCGTGCCCATGGGCGGCGACCTGAAAAAACGCAAAGGTAATCATGCTCCGCGTTTTGTTGTCATGGCTAACAAAGACCCACTGGGCGCCAACCTCGACAGGGTCCAGATCGTAAAGGGCTGGGTAGACGACAAGGGGCAGCTGCAGGACAAAGTCTTTGATGTTTCGTGGTCGGGTGACAGAAAATCCGGGCAAAACGGAAAACTGCCTGCGGTTGGATCAACCGTCGACCTCACAACGGCGACTTACAGGAACGACATCGGCGAGGCCACGCTTGGCACCGTATGGCAGGATCCTGAATTTGATAGCAGTCGACCGGCACTCTATTACGCTCGTGTGATAGAAATACCCACTCCACGCTGGTCAACCTATGATGCGGTCCGGGCAGGGCTGCCTCTGCTGTCAGATGTTCCCGCAACAATTCAGGAACGAGCCTGGACCTCACCAATCTGGTATCGTCCCTGACACCGCAGCAGCGCCAGCGTACCCATTTTCCTAACAACGAGATAACACCATGTCAGACACAGCCGACACAGAACAAGCCGAAAACCTCAACGAAGCCCTCCGGCTAGAGGACAATGCCGGCCTAAAACGGACACGCCACTTGGCCTTTCATCTCGCAGTTGTGGTGGTCACCCTGTGTTTGTTTGCAGCGGCTGACAGCTGGTTTGCCCTTACCGGCCTCGGCCTGGCCGCTGCGCTGAGCATCGCTACCGGGCTGGCAGCTGGCTTTGTTTTTACATCAGAGGTACATGAGTGGTTCCACTACCTGGGCGCCAAGTTCAGTGGTGGCGACTATAGTACGCCAGACAAAATGGGGTTCTTTGTTTACGACTGGAACTTCGAAAAAAATACGGTGAACCAGTTTTTCACCATGAGCATCGCCGGTACCGTGGGAAGCCTGGTCGGCCTCTACAGCCTGTTTACCTGGCTGCCACAGGATACGGTAGGACGGGTTGCAATCATCGCCGGCGGGGCCGCCAGCCTTGGCTTCGCGGCAGCAATCGAGTGGCCTGTGCTGATGCGTACTCGTCAGTCCCGCGAGCCGTTTCAGGAGCTGGCCAAGACCGATCAACAGGTATTGACCCGCAGCACCGTAATAGGGGCTGTTGTCGCCTTGATTACCTGGCAGGCACTGACCTGACAGTGACGCAAAACGTCACCGCGCATTCAGTTATCGAAACGCCAATAAATACAAGGAAACAAGCAAGCGTTGGACAGTAATAAGGATCAACCCCTACCTGACGGCAGCCTGCTTGCCGCCGTGGACCTGGGCAGCAACTCCTTCCACCTGATTATCGCCAAAATAGAACACGGTGAAATGCGTCCTATCGACACCCGGTCGGAGAAGGTACAGCTAGGTGCAGGTCTGCAGGATGGCATTTTATCAGCCGAAGCGATCGATCGGGGGCTGGACTGCCTTTCCAGATTCGCCCAGATGCTCGAAAGCGTAGATCATGACCGCATCAGGGTTGTGGGCACCAACGCATTGAGAATTGCGAAAAATCGCCGTGACTTTACTGAACCTGCGCGAGCAATCCTTGGAACGCGAGTCGATGTGGTCTACGGGCGGGAGGAAGCTCGCCTTGTCTACCTGGGTGTCGCACACACCTTGTCCGATGACGCCAGCGCAAGACTCGTTATTGATATCGGCGGCGGCAGCACAGAGCTCATCATAGGTGAACGCTTTGAGCCACAGCGGCTGGAGAGCCTGCAAATGGGTTGTGTATCGTTTGCGCACTCCTGCTTTAGCGGAGGCAATATCAGCCCCTCAAACTTTCACCAGGCTTACGCCCAGGCCTGTATTGAGCTTTCTCATATTAGACATCATTACCAGGCGAAGGACTGGGAGGAATGTGTGGGCTCCTCAGGCACGCTCAATGCGATCGAAGGCATTCTGGTACAGAATGGCTGGAGCGAGGGCGGCATTCAGCGCGAGGGACTTACCCTACTTGAGCAGGCTCTGCTGCAGTTCGATACCTTCGACGACATCAAGCTGGACGGCTTAAGTAGTAATCGGCGCAATGTTCTTGCACCCGGTGTTGCAATCACCTCGGCACTTTTCGACGTCCTGCGTATAGCGTCGATCCGAACCTCCAAGGGCGCGCTGCGCGAGGGGGTCATTTATGACCTTATGGGCAGGTTAAGCCACGAGGATGTGCGTGAGCGGACCATTAATGCACTGATGCAGCGTTACGCGGTTGACGAAGACACAGCGACCATCGTGTCCCGGCGTGCTCGCATCTTGTTTACCGCCACCCGCATGAGCTGGCAGTTGGATGGCGCCGACTGGGATCAACTTCATCGAGTAGCGCGCACCCATGAAATTGGCATGGCGATATCCCATAAACACTTCAACCGACACAGCGCTTACCTGTTACGCAACGCAGACTTGCCGGGTTTTTCTCAGGAGGAACAGGAGCAACTCGCTGTGTTGGCACTGGGGCATCGTGGCAAGCTGGATCAGGACATGTTTCTGGATATCGCCGAAGCCGACAGGCCTCGCATGTTACGGCTGGTTGTCATTACACGCCTGGCTGCGTTACTCAAATATGTGGAACAACTTGAACAACTGCCAGACTTCACCATACAGGCCGGTGAAAACACACTCACCCTGGACTTCCCAGACAACTGGTTGGAGCAACACCCACTCACATCCACAGAGCTGAATCGCGAAAAGCAGGCGCTGGAAAAGCTCAATATCACCATCGACGTCAGTTAGGGCTATACGCTGCGTCCAGCTTTTGTCCAACACACCGGAAGTCGCTGTCGAACTACTGTAATCCGGAGACAACTTTAGCGGCGTACCTTTTCCTGAGCAAACTCACCCAGGGAGAGACCGATGATCGCACACCTACGTACACTCAAGTTGATGGCTGGCATGCTTTTGCTTGGCGCCGTCTTGACAGGCTGCGGAAGCAGCGGCAGTAGTAACAACAATAACAACGCACCGACTGAGGAGCCTGCTGCACTTGGCACCATTGTCGACGTTGCTATTGAGGCTGGCGACTTTGAAACGCTGGTCGCTGCACTGCAAGCCACGGGGCTGGACGCTACCCTTGCTGACGAAACACAGACCTTCACTGTATTTGCCCCCACTGATGAAGCTTTCGCAGTTCTGGGAGAAGACACAATCAATGCCCTTCTTGCCGACACTGACACCCTCAGCGATATTCTCCTTTACCACGTAATCGCCGGACAGGCAGTCGATGGCGAAACAGCCCAGTCGCTGGCCGGAACCACCGTAGAAATGGCCAACGGTGACTCCGTCGCGATCACCGTGAGGGACGGCGCGTTATTCATCAACGAGTCGCAAGTTGTCACCGCAGATGTGGAAGCATCCAACGGTATCATTCACGTAATAGATGCTGTACTCCTGCCACCCGCTGACCCAGAACCTACCGGCACCATCGTAGATGTTGCACTAGCTAACGGCAGCTTCACCACACTCGTTGCTGCATTGCAGGCTACTGGTCTGGATGCAACTTTGGCTGACGAAACCGCTACATTCACTGTATTCGCGCCTACCGATGACGCTTTCGCGCTACTCGGCGAAGACACTATCAATGCACTTCTGGCCGACACAGATACCCTCACTGACATCCTGCTCTACCATGTTATAGCCGGGGCAGCTGTCGATTCGGTTACTGCCACGTCACTGGATGGGCAAACCGCTGAAATGGCCAACGGCGACCTGATCAACATCGCCGTGCGAGATGGCAGCCTCTTTATCAATGATTCGCAAGTGATCATTGCTGACGTAGCCGCTTCGAACGGGGTCATCCATGTTATCGATACCGTGTTGATTCCACCTACCGAGGGTGAAGTTGGCACTATCGTCGACGTGGCGGTGGAAGCAGGCAGCTTCACTACGCTGGTTGCTGCCTTACAGGCCACTGGCCTTGACGAGGTGCTAGCCGATGAAACCGCGGAATTTACCGTTTTCGCGCCCACCGATGACGCCTTTGCTCTATTGGGCGAAGATACCATCAACGCGCTTCTGGCTGACCCGGAAACCTTATCCGATATCCTGCTCTATCACGTCCTGCCTGGAGCAGTAGATGCCGCGACCGCACTTTCACTGGATGGCAGTATGGTTGAAATGGCCAATGGCGATACCGTCACATTAACGGTCACCGATGGTGAGCTATTCATCAATGAGTCAAAGGTGATTGCTACTGACATCGCCGCTTCAAATGGCATCATCCATGTGATTGATGCCGTGCTGCTTCCGCCTGAAGGCTAAGGCAAAGTCGCACACGAAAGGGCCACAACCGTGGCCCTTTTTTTATGGATCAATGTCAGCCAGATAATCCAGTAGTATTTCATTGACCGCATCGGATGCCTCCAACTGAACCATATGCCCGGCATCAGCTATCATTCGTACCGCACGCAGGTCAGGGAATATCGCTCGCATCAGGCTAATAGGATCGTCGCCGTGAAAACCTTCCAGATCGACATCGTGCTCGCTACCCAAAAAATAGGCAGGCACAGCGCTCTGGACCCCCTCAAAGGGTTTGCGCTGCTCCCATTTCAGGTCAAATGAACGGTACCAATTCAGGCCGCCGGTAAAACCGCTCCTACTGTATTCAGAAACAAAATATTCCAGCTCCAACTCTGACAACCAGGACCAGGGCAACGGTGGCGGCTCAGCCATTGCCTCTATATAGGAAGCGTCTGGCGGATACTTGAACACATCGAAATAATTACCGGCACCGCTCAGGGTATGAAATACCTTGTGAAGAAAACGGCGAGGCTGTGCCGCAAGATCCTGGTCAGCCCGGGGGGGCACTCGAAAATATTCGATATGCATAAAGTGCTGCTCACCCATCTCCCGGTACTCGGTGAGCGGGGATTTTTCAGGGTTATGAGGTGCGGCAGGGTTTTCCAGACCTATCACTGCCCGAACGCGTTCGGGATGCCGCAATGCAAGGTCGTAAATAGCAAATGCGCCGAAGTCCAGGCCGGCAAACACTGCACTGTCCTCTCCCAGATAGTCAAGCAGCCCGACAAGATCGCCGGTGATATGAGGAATATCGTAGTCTTGCGGATCCGGCGGAGCCTCCGTTTGCCCCATACCGCGCATATCGGGTGCAATCACGCGGTAACCGGCCTGCGCCAGCGCGGTTATCTGTCGGTGCCAGCTGAACCAAAGGTGAGGGAAGCCATGACAGAGCACCACAGCTGGGCCCTCGCCCTGCTCTACAAAGTGCATGGTGATGCCGTTGATCAGGGCGTGGTGATGTTTCCAGTTCATAAGCGCAACGTCCCCGGAAATAGGCAGCAGTCAAAACGACTGCTGCATCTACTTATTTACAGGTCGTAGCCGCGCTCATCATGCAGCACGAGATCCAGACCCTGGGTCTCTTCCTCATCATCGACTCGCAAGCCAATCGTCAGGTCAACCACCTTCAGAATAACAAAGGTCGCCACAGCGGTATAAACCAGGGTGCTGACAACACCCGTACCCTGAATCATCAACTGACCAGCAATACTGCTTACACCGTCGGAAAAACCGTTTCCACTGAAAATGCCCAGCTGCGTGGAGCAAAAAACGCCCGCCAGCATGGTACCCAGAATGCCGCCTACACCGTGCACAGGAAAGACGTCCAGGCTGTCATCAATGCGCAATTTGTTCTTCAGGTAATTGGTGGCGAAATAGCACACAACACCCGCACTCAAGCCAATTACCACTGCGCCTGCAGGACCGACAGAACCCGATGCCGGAGTGATGGTACCCAGGCCCGCTACCATCCCGGTAACAATACCCAGCACTGACGGCTTGCCATGGCGAATCCATTCCATCACCATCCACGCCAGCGCACCACAGGCCGCCGACAGGTGGGTCACCAGCATTGCCATAGCGGCACTGCCATCGGCGGCTACCGCCGAACCAGCATTAAAGCCAAACCACCCCACCCAGAGCATACCTGCCCCGGTAACCGTCAGCGTCAGGTTATGAGGTGGCATTGCTACGCTACCAAAGCCACGGCGTGGCCCCATCATCATTGCCGCCACCAGCGCCGCTACGGCCGCCGTAATGTGGACCACGGTGCCGCCGGCGAAATCTTGCAAGCCCATGTCGCCCAGCCAGCCGCCGCCCCAAACCCAGTGACACACCGGCGCGTAAACCACTATGAGCCAAATTGTGCTGAAAACCAGCATTGCCGAAAACCGCATACGCTCGGCGAAACCACCTACAATCAGTGCAGGCGTAATGATCGCAAAGGTCATCTGGAAAATCGCAAACAGCGAAGCCGGCACGGTGCCATTAACGCTATCAATGCTTATCGCGGCGAACATGATGTTGCCGAAATCCCCTATCCATCTACCCTGCTCTACGCCGTCACTGCCAAAGGCAATGGTGTATCCAACCACAAACCAGACCAAAGACATGAGGCAGGTAAGGGCAAAACATTGCATCAATACGGACAACACGTTTTTTACGCGCACAAGGCCCGCATAAAACAAGGACAGGCCTGGAATTGTCATAAACAGCACGAGGGCTGTAGAGGTCAGGATCCAGGCTGTATCAGCGCCATTTATTTCCTGTGCATTGGCTGTGGTGGCTAATAGTCCGCCTGCGACCAGCGCTGCTGTTCTACAAATATTTTTCATGGAGTTCTCCGAATCAAAGGGCTTCGTCGCCAGTTTCACCCGTACGGATACGGATACTTTGTTCCAGCGCGGAGACAAAAATCTTACCGTCGCCAATTTTCCCGGTGTTCGCCGCACCACAAACAGCCTCGATTACCGCCTCTACCTGGGTATCAGCCACCGCAACTTGTAATTTAATTTTGGGCTGAAATTCAACATGGTATTCGGCGCCTCTGTAGAGCTCCGTGTGACCCTTCTGCCGGCCGTAGCCCTTGACCTCTTCAACGGTCATGCCTGTTATACCAATCTGTTGTAGCGCTTCGCGCACGTCGTCCAGCTTGAAGGGCTTGACGATCGCGGTAATCATTTTCATGTTGCCACCTCTTTCTTATTAATCATCCTGAATTACTTTTTTTAACCAGCTGTAACGCGAGCCGGATATTCTGCGCTCTACGCAAAGATCGAGCATCCTGACACATCTGGGCGCAAACGTTAAGTATCCTAACGCCTAGCCACAAGGACCACGAAAACGAGGCAATTCCTGTTAATATCCAGACTCGCTTCTACGCAATTATTTTCGGATATTGGCGCTATTTTGCACTAATTTGGTGCGCAGCCAGTGCCAGCATTACCAGGAGATCACCAGACCATGTTGCAAGACAAACGAATCGTCATTACCGGTGCGGCAGGCACATTGGGCCAGGCCGCAGCAACTTGCGCCCGGGGTAAAGGTGCCCACGTGATCGGGTTGGACATTGTGGAGGCAACATCGTTGGCCAATACCGATGAGTATTATAAAGCGGACTTGCTTGATGCTACTGCTACCAATAGCTGCATTGAGAACCTGGGAAGCTTTGATGCCTTACTCAATATAGCCGGCGGATTTGCAATGGGCGTCCCTGCAAGCGACCCCTCTGATGATCAGTGGGAGTTGATGTTTCGACTGAACGTAACGACGATGAGAAATGCCACACGGGCCGCCGTGCCCGCTCTTTGCGCAACTGGTAGCGCCGCCATCGTCAACGTTGGTGCCCTGGGTGCGCTCAGCGGCGCGGCAGATATGAGCGCCTATTGCTGTGCCAAGTCGACGGTTATGCGATTGACAGAGAGCTTCTCGGAAGAGCTAAAAAACAAAGGGGTTAATGTGAATGCCGTGCTACCCAGCATCATAGACACCCCCCCTAACAGGGAGGCCATGCCAGATGCCGAGTTTGGCGAGTGGGTCTCACCAGCCAAACTGGCGGAAGTGATGTGTTTTCTCGCTTCTGAAAGCGCCAGTGCAGTACACGGCGTGTTGCTGCCGGTAAAAGGCCTGGTCTAAAGCGTTTCGGGCTAGAGCGTGCCCGCTTCCCTGGCCATATCCAGCGCGAGGTCTTCGATCATATCTTCCTGGCCACCTACCGTGCGCCGGCGACCCAGTTCCAGCAATATATCGCGGCTGGACAGGTTGTATTTCTCGGCACTGCGCTTGGCAAACAGAAGAAACGAGGAGTAAACACCGGCATAGCCAAGCGTCAGGGAGTCACGGTCAACCCGCACCATATGATCCATCATCGGGACGATAAGGTCCTCGGCAATATCCATAGCCTTAAAGATATCGACGCCTGTATCCACACCCATACGATCACATACCGCAATAAACACCTCTAGCGGGGTATTACCTGCACCCGCACCAAGCCCTGCCATCGAGCCATCAATACGATTGGCCCCGGCTTCCACCGCCGCCAGTGAGTTGGCGATACCCATGGCCAGATTGTGGTGCCCATGAAAACCAAGTTCTGTCTCGGGCTTGAGCTCTGCGCGCGCCAGTGCCACTCGCGAGCTCACATCGTCAGGAAGCATATAGCCGGCGGAGTCTGTTATGTATACACAGTTGGCGCCATAGGACTCCATCAACTTCAGTTGCACCAGCAGCTCTTCAGGTTCGATCATGTGAGCCATCATGAGAAAACCTACGGTGTCCAGGTTCTCCATCTGGCTGGCAATGGTGAGGTGCTGCTCCGAAACATCAGCCTCAGTACAATGCGTCGCGATGCGTATTGTGGAAATACCACAATCAACAGCCATCTTGAGGTGATCTACCGTGCCGATTCCCGGCAGCAACAATGCTGACACCCGGGTTTGCTTCATTTCGCGACAAACAGCCGTGAGGTACTCCTCGTCGGAAGCGGCGGGAAAACCGTAGTTAACACTCTTACCGCCAAGGCCGTCACCGTGGGTTACTTCGATTAGCGGCACGCCCGCATCATCCATTGCCCGTGCCACAGTTACCATTTGCTCCACCGTGATCTGGTGTTGCTTGGGGTGCATACCGTCGCGCAAACACATGTCGTGAACGGTGATTTTCTTGCCTTTCAGATTCATTCGAATTCTCTCGCCGATAAATTAGCTGGATACTTCACAAGTCGCTTCAGGCCGCTGCTGGCGTAAAGTTACCTGCCAGAATTTCCTCTGCATACATTTCGGCTGTGCGTAAACCCGCCGCCGTCATGATATCGAGGTTACCTGCATACTTGGGTAAAAAGTCGCCCAGGCCTTCCACTTCCATATAAATAGATACCCTATTGCCATCGAACACAGGACCATTCTTCAGGGTGTAGCCAGGCACATACTTCTGCACTTCCTTGATCATCTCGTGTACAGACCGGGTAATAGCTTCTTCATCAGGCGTCTCAGTAGTCAGGCAATGTATGGTGTCGCGCATGATGAGTGGCGGCTCTGCCGGGTTGATAACGATTATCGCCTTACCCTCTTTCGCACCACCAACGTTTTCGATGCCGCTGGCTGTAGTGCGGGTGAACTCATCAATATTCTTACGCGTACCAGGCCCGGCTGATCGCGAGCTAACTGTTGCAACGATCTCGCCGTACTCCACCGCCTGCACTCGAGAAACTGCCGCAACCAGCGGAATCGTTGCCTGGCCACCGCAGGTGACCATGTTCACGTTCATGGCCTGCGACGATACGGCTTCGGCCAGATTAACCGGTGGCACGCAGAAAGGGCCGATTGCGGCGGGTGTCAGATCTATCATCACCGCGCCCTGCTCATTCACCTTCCGGCTGTTTTCCGCATGGACATAAGCCGAGGTCGCGTCAAAGCAAATCTGAACACCATCGGCCTTCATGCTAGGCAACATGCCATCGACGCCATCTGCCGTGGTTTTGAGGCCCAGCTCCTCAGCCCTGGCAAGACCAGGTGAGTCCGGCACCACGCCCACCATCCACACGGGCTCAATCAAATCACTGCGCATGGCCTTGACCAACAAGTCTGTACCGATGTTTCCGGGGCCGATAATTGCCGCCTTCACTTTAGTGCTCATGTCTCTCAATATTCCTGCTTAATTAATTAGGGTAGAACGACGGATAAGGCCGATCACACAAAGTTACAACTACAACCACCAATACCATCGATCTCCAGTGACATCCGATCGCCCGCCACAACCGGTATCAAGGGCACCAGCGAGCCGGACAAAATGACCTCCCCCGCCTTAAACGGAATGCCATACTCGCCAAGGGTGTTGGCCAGCCAGGCTACAGCCGTCAGTGGATTTCCCTGCACCGCTGAGCCCATGCCCTCACTGAGTAACTCCCCGTTTTTAAAAACTTTCATATGCAGACCGGGCAAATCCAAGTCACGGGGGTCCACTTCATTACAGCCCAATACATAGACGCCACAGGAGGCATTGTCTGCCACGGTGTCTTCTATCTTGATGCGCCAGTCGTCGACCCGGGAGTCCACTATTTCAAAACAAGGCATGATTGACTCAGTGGCCGCCAGAACATCTGCCTCGGTTACGCCCGGGCCGGCAAGGTCTGCCTTGAGCCGAAAAGCAATTTCACCTTCAGCCCGCGGCTGTATGAGGTGATCGGCAATGGAGATATCAGCTCCATCCCGGAACACCATACCGTCGGTCAAAAAGCCAAAGTCTGGCTGGAATACACCCAGCATTTCCTGGACCGGCTTGCTAGTTACGCCGATCTTTTTACCGACAATGGTTTCTCCCGCCTGTACACGACAGTCCACCATTTTCAGCGAGATCCGGTAGGCATCATCGATGGTGATGTCGTCAAAACGCTCAGTGAATGGTGCAAGTGTTCGCTGAGCTCTCAAGGCCTGATAGAGCTCTTCGCCAGCCTCACTGATCTGCAGGTCATTCATGGAAAACCCCACGCTAGAAAACGAGCCCGAAGGTTAGTATCAGAGGAAGGCTGTTTCAAGTCGACCAATCTGCTTAGTTACACCAATCACCACTTATCGATCTATTTAAACCGAAGGGCCGAAAGCCGCTTGCACAGGTGCACTGACGGTCAAATGCCGGTACATTAGCGCGTCTCCACTGACAGGAAGAGTTCCATGACAACATCGCGCCTGGCCACCCTACTCGCGTTCATTTTACTTGCCGGCACCGCCTGGGCGCAGGAGGCAGAGCCTGTCGATCCGCCCCTGCCCAGTCAGCGCAATGTGATACTGATTATTGGCGACGGCATGGATGACCAGCAAATCACCATTGCCCGGAACTACCTGAAAGGCGCCAGCGGCCGCCTGATTCTGGACGACATGCCCATGCGCGGCGCCATGCAGATCCTTACCATTGAAGACAAGATTGACGGCAAACCCGTTTATGTTGCGGATTCAGCCAACACCGCCACCAGCATGGCCACCGGCGAAATTACCAGCCGTGGTCGACTGGCAACCAGCGCGGGTGACAACCGACCCCTGCCCACGATAGTAGAAATTGCCGAGGCCGCGGGTTACCGCACCGGTCTGGTATCTACCGCCAGCATTACCGATGCGACTCCCTCTGCCTTTGCTGCCCATATCAGCTTCAGGCTATGCCAGGGACCAGACCTGATGATCGATATCGTCTATAGCGACATCCCGCTGGGCGGCTGCCCGGACGAAACCAAGGCCGCTGGCGGGCTGGGCTCAGTCGCCGAGCAATTGGCAGCATCGGATGTTGATGTCCTGCTGGGCGGCGGCAACAATTATTTCGAGATGACTGCCGAAGGCTCCGACAGCAGTGTCAAAGACATCGCCGCCGACAACGGATTCACCTTTGTCTCCTCTGTGTCGGCGCTAGCTGCGGCAAGCTCAGCTGACCGGGTGCTGGGGTTGTTTTCGGACGACACCATGCCTGTACGTCTGCGAGGTGAAGACGGCCGCAAGGCAGAGGCGCCCGAACCCAGCTGGCTTAATCAGGCCCACCGCTATTTGGGAAGCGTTACCCAGCCCGCACCAATGGACTGTGAACCCAACCCTGACTTCGCCGGGACGCCCAGCCTGAAACAAATGACCGATGCAGCGCTTGCCATATTGCCCCGGGACGGCGCACTAGGCTTCTTCTTGATGATCGAATCGGCGTCGATCGACAAGCAATCTCACGAACGAAAGCCCTGCGGATCAATCGGCGAGTTGGAACAGCTGGACGAAGCATTGGCCAGTGCGCTGGCTTTCGCGAAGACAAACCCCAACACTCTGGTACTGGTTACGGCCGATCACAGCCAGGCAGCGCAAATGATCCCCTCAGAGAGCCTGTTTTCCGCCTACCCCATCCCAGTCTATTCGCCCGGAAAAGTCGCACGTATACGCACGCCAGAAGGCAGCCTGATGGCAGTGAACTACGCCACTACCAACTTTTTTATGGAAGAGCATACCGGCGCGAACGTACCGATCTTTGGCAATACAGAGGCACTGGGACGTGTGCCCACTTACGTGAGCCAGCCGCAGCTGTTCGGGATTATGAAAAGTTACCTGGCGCTGGACTGAGGCAGCTTTTCCGCCCAGTACTCGCCGATATGTCCTGATTCGGCCAGCCACTCAATGGTATCGGTCATCGTTTCATCCAGTGAACGATAACTGTAGTTGAGCGCCTCGCGCACCTTGCGGTCATCCGCGTAAACCCAGCGCGTAGCATAACCGACCCCCTCGCCAGTGGCCGGGGTGTCAAAGCTAATAAACTTACCCGCAAAATCAATCCCGGAACCGAGCTTGCGCAATAGCCAGCCCGGCGCCGGCACCTTGCGCAAGCGGCGACTGGTGACCCGTTCAAGCACATGGCCAAACTCGGCCCAACTGCGATAGTGTCCCGCAACCATGAAGGGGCCAGACAACTGATTCTCAAGCAGTTGCACGTGAATCTGCGCCAGATCGCGCACATCAATGACCTGAATACCCGTGGTAGTGAGCACAAATGCCTGGTTGAAAAAAATGGCAATGCCCTGGCTACCCTCACTCATGGCGGGATCGTCAGGCCCCAGCACTGTGCAGGGATAGGTAATCGAAACCTTTGCGCCCTCTTCGATCAGGCCCCTCACGTAGCGTTCACTCTCGGCCTTGGAGCGGCCGTAGCCCGATGTCGCACCCGTTGCAACAGGTACCGTCTCATCCAGCACACTGGCCGCGGGGTCATACAGTGCAGTCACACTTGAAACGTGAACAATGGATTGCATACCGCGCTCGACAGCGCCACCGATCACCAGACGGGTGCCGGTTACATTAGTGTTATAGACGAGCTCTGACTTGTTGGCATCCAGGCTAACCATTGCCGCGGTATGAACAACACCATCACAGCCGTCCAGTCCACGGCTGATAGCCTCTTCGTCAGTGATCCCACCCACCACGTGATCAGAAGTATCGATATCCAGAGGTCCGTAAAGATCCTCCATCTTGCGAACATTACGCACCCCCATACGCACTGTATGGCCGGCAGCAAGCAGCGCTCGTACCGTATGAAAACCAATAAACCCGGTGGCGCCGGTGACAAAGACATGCATAAGAAAATCCGTCGTTACTCTCTGGTATTAAAGTAGCACAGTGTAAAGGGGCTTAACCAAATGGTACCTAATGCAGTAGAATCGCCCCCTTCCTTAGATTATGAGATACGAGGGTATTCATGCGACAGATCAAACTCGGCAGCCTGCTGGTGGCCATGCTCTTCCTGGCAGCCTGCGGTTCAACACCAAGCTGGGATGGTTACTCCCCGGTAGAAGCCAGTAACCTGCAGGCGCTGGGACTCTCGCCGTCTGAGGCCAATCGCTATCGTGAGATGGGCTTCACATCCGACACTATCAAGCGCTGGTATGACGCGGGCATCACCGACCGCAACACAATTACGGCGTGGCATGATGCAGGATTTCACGCAGAAGAGGCCGGCCAGTGGAACAAGGCCAGGTTCGATCTGCGGGATGCACAAACCTGGCAACGAGCCAGCTTTACAGCAATGGAAGCCGAAGACTGGCGGGACAAAGGGTTCTCTCTCAAAGAAGCAGAGAAACTGCGCAAGCGTGGCCTTACCGCCGACTCCTGATAAAGACCTGAAGCTTAGAGGTTGACCCAGCTATTGAGGGCGCGCAGTCTGAACTGTTCGCCCTGATAGCTGAGCACTATAGACTCCGGCAGGATCTCTTCCAGCCGAACGCCCTTGCCCACATTGCCACCGGCTTGCAATGACTTCCCGTTGATCATCACACTGGATTGCCCTGCCTTCCCGGAGAAGTTGTGAATGCTATACATCAACGTCGGGATGGCATCCTTGCGTTGCTGTGACAAATCTTCAATGAACGGTGCAGGGTGTTCCGCAAGGCGGGCGTTTTCCATCTCTTTTTTCGCGCTCTCCAATACCGCCGAAATATCGAGGGGCTCGCTCTGCGGTACTGCTTCTGGCGCTTTGGTGGCAGCCACTGGAGCAGACTTTTTCGCTGTAGATCGCGCCGCGGGGACGCTGTCTGCGACGGTGTTTACAGCTTCCGCCGGCGCCGGTGCCTGCTGATAGAGTGCAGCGACCGCAGGATCGGCAGACGCGCTCATCGAGGTATTTCTGTCACGCGCTGCGGGCGATGGGCTGACGGTACGCTTTTTAACTGGCGTGGCCTCGGTGACAGCGGCCGCTGCCGCAGGTGGCGGCGCTTCTGCAACATTTGCTACCGGTGCCGGCTGATTGGCTATAGGTGCTGGTGCGGCACCCGGCACCTCTGAGGGTGCCGACAATTCACTGACGCCCAAATCAGGCTCCGACCTATCCAGCAAAAGCCAAGCAATAACAGCGATTGCAAGCACCAACCCCAGCCATGGTAAATAGGCAGTCAGCCTGCGGCCATCAGGCGATGGCTCACTAAAATGCTCTGTGGCCAACCCGGGTATTTCACCGCTGCCTCGCCGCTCCGACTCAGAGCGATTAAGGGCGTCCAGTATCAATGACATGGCGCTAAGATTCTCCGCTCGCTGCGCTCACTGGTTAACTACCTCCGCTTCAGCGAGCAAACGCTCCCTCGCACGCCCGGCGGTCACGTCCACGGCAAGCTGCTCGTTAAGCTTCAACAGCGTACGCTCCCCCACTACGCCGTCATCATCCAGGCCGTTACTGCGCTGGAATAGTCTAACCCTCTGGTCCAGGGCACTGTTGAAGCGCTGGCCGGTCAAACTCGTTTCCTGCTGGTCGAGGCGAGCGAACAGCCGCGCGACTTCCGCCACCGCAGCGCCGCTATCACCCAGCGCAATGGGTCGATCGAAACCAACTGGCGGATGCCACAAATAGAAATAATCGCCAGTCCATTGGGCGCCAATCTCAGCCAGTTCAATCTCGATAATTCCGTCTTCTGCTGCCAGCGTAGCTTGGCGATCAGCAATAGACAGCAACACCACGCTGGCCGCAAAGCGGTCCGGGGTGACAATGGAGAGCAATAGGGGACGATCAAATTCCCGCAATTCGTCCCAGGTGTCAGCGCGGCCGCGGGAACACAACAAACCCGCCTGCTGCTCCTCCGAGCAAAAATCGACGGGTACTGGCGCGGCTGAATACAGGCTCCATAACAGGGATTGCCCATCGGCTGTGGACATCAGTAATTCTGGCTCTTCAGCTGGCGCTGGGGAGACAGCCGGCGTCATCGGCTGCGCTACCGCCTGTCGCGATTCATTTGCAGCTGCGGCTACCGGCGTTACCGGCACCGGCTCTGCGGCGGCGCGCTCGGTACTTGGCACCTCGCTCACCCCCGAAGGCTCTTTGACTGCTGCCAGCGGTTCACCCTGCTGTCCCAGATAAAACCAGGCCGCTGCCACCACCGCCACCACAAACCCACCAGCCATAACCGCTGCGCCCGCTGCAAAAGGAAAACGGCGAGCACCAGCCGTATCGGGGATTTCGCCCATAACTTCGGCCGCGGCAGCCGCCAGCAGCGCCTTGTCTGCCTGGTTGGCATTTTTCCCGTAGGCACCCAACAGGGTCCTGTCACACAGTAAATTTATTAATCGGGGAATCCCGCGGGTGCGTCTATGGATATTCCGCACAACCGAGGCTGGAAACAGCTCGCGACCTGTGGCGAGCCCGGCGACCTGCAGTCGGTGTCGGATATAGGCGGCCGTTTCTTCCGGATTCAAGGGCTCAAGATTGTATCTCGCAGTTATCCGCTGATTCAGCTGACGAAGCTCGGGGCGAGCCAGCATTTGAGCCAATTCTGGCTGGCCAATCAAAATAATCTGCAGCAGCTTCTCGCTATTGGTTTCCAGGTTTGTCAGCAGTCGAATTTGTTCCAGCACCTCAAAATCGAGATGTTGAGCCTCGTCGATCAACAAAACCGTTTTGCGTCCCCTGCCATGATTCTCCAGCAGAAAGCCGTGCAATTTGTCGGTGAGTGTTTTGAGGCTACTGTTGTCTTCACCATAATCAATGCCCAGTTCATCGCAGGCACTGGCGAGTAATTCAACCGCACTCAAGGCGGGATTAAGAATAATCGCGATATCGGTATCGTCAGGTAGCTGCTCCAGCAGGCAGCGGTTGATCGTTGTTTTACCGGTACCCACTTCTCCGGTCAGCAGTATGAAGCCACCGCCGGCCCCTACCCCATACAGCAAATGCGCCAGCGCATCGCGATGACGCGGACTCATGAAGAGATACCGGGGATTAACCGCTATCGAAAACGGGGGCTCGCTCAGCCCGAAGTACTGATGGTACATCTGATGCGGCTCGTACTCGCAGACACTGAGCACGTATTATGCCGAAGGCAGGTCAAAGGCGCCACGAACAAACTCAACTGCCTTGCCACTGGCGCGCATAAGCGCTACTTTTGCCCACCTATCTTCGACAACTGAGGCGACAGCGATGAAAACAGTAAAAATCCTGGGCGGCGTACTCGCAGGCCTGATAGTCGTGATAGCGCTGATCGCGTATTTTCTGCTGGGCAATCTCGACGGCATCATCAAAGGGGTTATTGAAGATGTGGGTACCGAAGTTACCGGCACCCGCGTCACTGTTGACGCTGTTGAACTGGAGTTATCCAGCGGCAAAGGCCGCATTACCGGACTCACCATCGACAATCCGCCTGGCTATGACAGCGACTATGCCTTCAAACTGAACGACATCACCGTGGGCATACAACCAGCCAGCGTGACCAAGCCGGTTATTGTGATCAGCGAGGTCACTATCAGGGGCGCAAGCCTCATCGCGGAACAAAAGGGAGAAAGAACCAATTTGTCCGACTTGCTGGATAATATCGAGAAATCCAGCAAGACGACCGACAGCGAAGTCGTCGAAGAGAAACCCGAACAGGCCGCCGGCGACGTTCGCTTGTACATGAAGAAGTTTGTCTTTGCCGGCACCAAGGCCAAAATTATCACCGAGACCAACGGCGAAGCCGCACTCAAGGTGCCCAACGTGACCCGGCAGAATATAGGCGATCCATCTACGGGCTTGACGCCAGAACAGATGGCTGAGCAAATACTGCAGGCAGTTGTTGAAGAGGTCGAAAATGCAGTGGCAGCTTACCTTGCTGACCTAGCCAAGCAGGCTGTCGAACGCAAAGTCAGGGAAAAAATCGGCCTTGATGGCGGAGACGAAAGCAGCGAATCCGGATTGAAGTCGCTGTTTAAGCGGGGCGACTAAGCGTCTCGCTCACCCTCTAACCTGGCCAATAGTTCCAGCGCTTCGTCACACCACTGTAGATATTGCTCGCCGTTGCGGATACCGCCCAACAGAGCCAGGTAGACCCCCTGCCTTCTTACCGGCAGGCTTTCGGGCTGGTCGTAATGGGCGCGGCGTATTTTCTCGTAGATATACAAACGCTGCATCATGGCCTGCCTGCGCTCGTCGATCTCACTGATAATGTGGGTAACGTTCTGCTCACTAAGATTGTAAAGCTTCACTAACAGGTCGTCTTTGCTTTCCTGAACTTTGCTCTGCTGATACACCCAGTCTGACATTGCCTCGCGCCCGGCCTGGGTTAAGCCGTAGGAAATCTTGTTTGGCTTACCGCGCTGATTGACTTCTCGCTTACTGAGCCATCCCTTTTCCGAAAGCTTGCGTAAGTCCTGATAGATCTGTTGATGCGATGCCTGCCAGAAAAATCCCAGCGATGCGTCAAACGATTTGGCCAATTCATAACCCGACATATCGTCATCGATGAGGGCCGTCATAATTGCGTGTGCCAAAGCCATGCTTGTGCGCCTCTTGGTATTACAGAAAGCTTAGCGCGGTCTGTTTTTATATGCAAAGTATTGCATTAATTATCGATATGCAATAAATTGCAGCTTTACGACTACAACTCAAAGGTTCCTACATGTCCCTACCTGCCAGCCTAACAGACCGCCTTCGACTACCCGTCGTCGCAGCACCACTGTTCATTATTTCCAACCCCGACCTGGTTATCGCGCAGTGCAAAGCGGGTGTAGTCGGCTCCTTCCCCGCACTGAATGCAAGACCAGCAGAAGAACTGGACCGTTGGTTGGACAGAATCACTACCGAACTTGCGCGCCATGACGAGGAGTACCCTGACGCCCCTTCCGCGCCCTTTGCCGTCAATCAGATCGTTCACGGGTCGAACGACAGATTGCAGCATGACATGGACATGTGCGTGAAATACAAGGTTCCCATCGTCATTACATCGCTGGGCGCCAAAGAGTTTGTAAACGAAGCAGTTCACTCCTATGGAGGGCTCGTATTCCACGATGTCATCAGTAATCGCTTTGCCAGGAAAGCAATCGAAAAAGGCGCTGACGGTTTGATTGCAGTTGCTGCCGGCGCAGGTGGCCACGCCGGCACTCTGTCCCCGTTTGCGCTGGTTCAGGAAATCCGTGAATGGTTTGATGGCCCGCTACTGCTCTCCGGCGCAATAAGCTCCGGGCAGGCAGTGCTAGGCGCGCAGGCTATGGGCGCAGATCTGGGCTATATAGGTTCTGCTTTCATCGCCACTCAGGAAGCGAATGCGGAACAAGGTTACAAACAGGCCATCGTCGATAATGCCGCAGGCGATATCGTTTACAGCAACCTGTTCACGGGCGTACATGGCAACTACCTGCGACCCTCTATCCAGGCGGCGGGGCTAGACCCCGACAACCTGCCGGAGAGCAATCCTGAGGCAATGAATTTTGGATCGGGTGGTGATTCGGATTCCAAGGCGTGGAAAGATATCTGGGGCTGCGGACAAGGCATAGGTGCTGTTAAAGATATCCTCACAACAGCCCAGTTGGTGGACCGCCTGACGGCCGAATATGAAATTGCGAGGAAGCGAATCGAGGCGGCGTAAGCTGCTTCGCGAACTATCCTGCTGAGCTAGTGTCATAACTTCCAGTCACTACGCAGGAACTACGATGTTACGTTTAGTCAGCACGGTACTTTTTCTCATCCTCGCGACCAACGCACAGGCTGAAAGCCGCACAGCCACCTTTGCCGGAGGCTGCTTCTGGTGCATGGAGGCGGCTTATCAGGACCTTGATGGCGTGACTGATGTCGTTTCCGGTTTCACC
Organism: Halieaceae bacterium; assembly: GCA_039964455.1. Lineage (GTDB taxonomy): Bacteria > Pseudomonadota > Gammaproteobacteria > Pseudomonadales > Halieaceae > CALJFL01. The sequence goes on from JBDVXK010000025.1 coordinate 62,427, forward strand.
GGCGGAACGCTGGAAAACCCAACGTATAAGGGCCGTCACGATGGCCACTATGAAGCAATTCAGGTCACTTACGACTCGACCGTTATCGACTACCAACAACTCCTGGAAAAGTACTGGCTGAATGTCGACCCCTTCGACCCGCGTGGGCAATTTTGCGACAAGGGTGAAAGCTACAAGGCAGCTGTTTTTGTCGACGATGAACAGCGCGCCGCAGCAGAGACTTCAAAAGCCGCCGTCGTCGCCCGTTTTCCCAATGAAACCGTCGTAACCGAAATTCTACCCGCAGCCCGCTTCTGGCCGGTGGAGGAATATCATCAGGACTATTACCTGAAGAATCCGGTACGCTACAAATACTACAAGTGGAATTGCGGTCGTCAGCAGCGCCTGGCCGATATCTGGGGGGAGCAGTAGCCCCCTACCCTGACAGCAGGTAGCGGCGCAGACTACTAACGGCAACCCTCTGGCAAATTACTGTGCTTGAACAGATTCAGTAGTCGGCCTACAGATCAGCAAACTTCACCACCTTCGCATTGACCGGCGGATGATCCGTTGCACCTATCCAGCGCCAGCACATGGTTCCGCGATTATGTCCGGCAGTCTCTACCCAATTTGCCTGCGGGGGCTTTTGATGGGAAACCACTATCCTGACACCGCCATCGGGCTCGTAATCCGCTGAATGCTTGTTGAAGTGAATTTTGTGGTAACGATAATCCAGCGACTCCATCCACCAGTTCTGCAGAACAAAGTTCCATGTCTGGCACTCCGGAATCGATGGCGCCTCAACCACCAACGCCTCGTCATCGGCGAGCTCCCAGGCGCTGTGGAAGTAGTAGATATTGGGATCTCCCCCTATGGCCTGGCAAAACGTCTGGTCGGCAGGCGCCACCTGGTTCATGGTCGGCAAGAATCCTTCTGCCCAGCCCTCGAACAGGCCGGTGGTATTTTTGAGAAACTGAATAGCACCCTGCAGCGCCTTGTCCAACTTCTCTGGTGACAGCGGGTCCGGACGCTCATGCTCGGCACCGATTCTTTCAATTCGTATGTCGGCTCTGGTTTCGTTTTGTCTGTCCTGAAAAGTCTGGCGCACATTGATTGCGTTGGTCTCAGGCCCCAGGCGCAGCCAGTTACCCGCCTGCTCTTTTTGACTAACTATGATTTCCAGGCTGCCATCGTCGGCAATATCCATATCCATCGAATCCAGAAACCCGTCGGTTTTCATGCCACCACCGCTGGAATAGCGATTGATAACAGTGCCGAAGCCTAGGTAGTCGACTGTGCCGCGGGTTCCGGTAATACGATAGTCATACTCGGGATTAATCGGCGCGCTCTGGTAATAGTTATCCGGGTTATCAGCACCCATCTTGATGGTCTCATGCACCGGACAACGTAGTTCAGGAAACGCTGAGTCACCAGACTCGAGAAAACTCTCCAGACCCGCCCTCAGCATGCGTGCAAGATAGCGATAACCCTCTGCCCTATCGAATGCATTAGCGGGCGCTTTCTCGGCAAAAACCAGTTGCCCCGCCTCCTTGAGGCCGTCACAGAAATCGTCCCAACTGGCGCCACTCATCACTCTCTGCTCTGCGCTGTTCTCACTCATCTTTTGTCTCCTATGCATCCATGGTCAAGTTATAGCGGGAAATATAGCTGTCAAATAGTGCCTCTACCTGAGCACGGCTGATCCCGTAATCATCCAGCCGGTAACTGTGCTTGCCGTGTTTACCCTGCGGATGATTATCCAGCCACGTCTGCATCTGCTTGCGGGCTTCGGAACTCAGGGTGTCGCCCCTGGCCGCATAGATAGATTCGATCGCTGGCCAGGGATCTGCGACAAAATCATCGTGGTGAATGTCGACAAACTGCCCGGGGTGATTCGCTTCCAGATTTGCGCGATCCTGCTCGAAGGTACGGGTGTAGATCTCCAGCATATCCATCCAGTCGCGACCAATTTCATGTTTGTCCACAGTATCGCTGCCACTGCGGCGCAGTAGCTCACTGAAACTGCAGCCGCTGGCTACAAAGCTCATCGGCGCTCTGTGGGTTTGCACAATGATTGCATCCGGGTAGTGCTTCAATATTTCAGACAGGCCAAGCTGGTGAAATGGCGCCTTTAACACCCAAGAGCCTGGATGCTTCGACTGCAACAACTGTAGCTGCTGCTTGTGATACGCATAGCTGCCACTGGCGCAGAGGTTTCGATACAGCCAGTTGGCATAGGACGGCACATGAAACATTGCCGAGTACTCTACCGACATGAAGTTGCGGTTGAGCAACATGTAACACTCGTCCGGTTCTTCGGCATCGATAAGGTGCGTTGTCAGAAACCCCGGGAGAAACTGTTCTGTCAGGGCCACACCCTCGCTTTGTTGCTGAATACGCGGATCAGTCAGGTAGGTGGCAGTTTCCGGAGGCGGTACCGGGTTCTGGGCTTCCCACAGCCGTAGGGTGCGATTCGCTGCATCGTGGTTGAGCATGTGGTGCAGTGCAGTGGTCCCGGTGCGCGGCAAGCCTACAATGAACACTGGACGGCGTACGTCCTCTCCAGCAACCTCGGGATGCTGACCCAGATAATCACGAATCTCAAGGCGTTTACACAGCCCGGCGGAAATCGTCATCTGCGCCCTCAGGCGACCAAAATCATTCAGCCGCGCCTCGGAGTTCAGGGCTGCAAGTAACCTGTCCAGCGGCTCCTGAAAGTCATCTGGGCCAAAGTCATCCAGACCAGTCTGCTCCATGGCAGCCGACAACAACTCGTTCTTATCCAGCACTGTGCGTCCCTACTCTCGTTGATCAACAGGGGCAGACTAGACGGGGGTGGACAACGAGGCAACAGTGATCATGCGCAAAGCTGCTCCTATGGCATTAAAGTGATCGCGCAACTGCTTTTGGTACAAGAATCGGTACTGACAAATAGCGGATCACATAGCCGCTTGGCCAATACGGGATAAAACTACGTAACCGGCAAGCCAACACTACCCAATTGGGTTCAGTGAATATTTCCATCTACAGGCAACATGGGCGTAGAGTTTTTTATCCGTCACTGGAATACAATACCCTCGCTACAGCTCCAGTATTAAGAATGATCACACGAGGTCTTCAGCGTGAAAAGTCGATTGAAACACTTCATCTGCCTGGTCTTGCTGGCATCCATTGCCAGCACGGTACAGGCGGCCCACAGACGCACCGACGTTGTCGCCATGTACAACGGGGACCGCGTAACTGGTGAGATCGTATCGCTGTTTGCGGGCATACTGGAGTACAAAACCGACTCTATGGGAACACTGAAAATAGAGTGGCAGGAAATATCCAAACTGCAAAGCGTGTTTCACTACGAGTTCCGCCTGACTGACGGGCAACGGTACTATGGCTCTGTGCTGGACGCAGATCGACCCGGTCAGCTGCGCGTGGAAGACCTATACGGCGTACACGATATCGAATGGCTGGACGTGGTCGAGATAAGACCCATTGAAGCCCGGCTTCTCGATCGGATAGATATTTATCTTTCGGCGGGCTACAACTACACCAAAGCCAGCTCGGTAGCGCAAACCAGCTTCAATACCGTCATCGCCTACGAGGACGAGCAAACCCGAAACCAGTTTACCGGCAGAACTGTCGTGACAAACACCGACGACGGGGATACCAGCAGCACCAAACTTGACCTGTCACGGCGTACGTGGACGGATCGCGCTCAGCTCTACCGCGTATTTTATGGCAACTACGAAACCAACGATGAACTTGGCCTGGATAAGCGTATCGCACTGGGACTTGGCTGGGGCCGCTATGCCATTGATAACAATCGAATGCGCTTTGGCTATTCCGCTGGAGTACAGGGGCTTACGGAGAAAACGTTTGCCACGTCCACGGTGGAGGACCCGGAAAACCCCGGCGACATCGAAGACCCGGATGCACCACCCCCCTCCACCAGTAGTCGCACCGAATACTTCCGTGAGGAGAGTGCGGAGCTATTCCTGAGTGTTGAATTCGCCACCTGGCGCTTCGACACCCCCGAGCTGGACGTGCAGTTTGACGCCACACTGTATCCCAGTATCACCAATAGCGGCCGTTTGCGGGGCGACACCGACCTAAGGGTGCGCTGGGAAATCGTGGAAGACCTGTTCTGGGATATTACCGCCTACGGCGCCTATGACAGCGAGGCGGAGTCAGATGACCAGTTCGACTATGGCGTCACGACGGGGATTGGCTGGGAGTACTGACCTCGTTATACACGTGGACATCCCGCTGTGGGAAAGGTATTGAGATCCCCTCTCTATCGAAGCGCACTTTAACCTCGCGGGTTAAATCCCAGTAAACATCCCAGTAATTCTCGGTTCTGACCCAGGGGCGCACCACAAAGTTGACCGATGAGTCCGCCAGGGTATGAAGCTTGATAATAGGCTCTGGCTTGGACAGCACCATCTCGTGACTGGTGACAATGTCGTTCAGTACGCGCTCAGCATTGGGAATATCATCACCATAGCCAATGCCAAATTCCAGATCGACCCGACGCAACTTCTGGGCCGTCACGTTTTTGATAACATCACCCCAGATTTTGCTATTCGGCACAACCAATGTCTGGTTATCGAAAGTCGTAATGGTTGTAGATACCAGCGTCATTTTCTTGACCAGGCCCGATGCACCGGTCACCTCAACAAAGTCGTCAACATCATAGGGGCGATAGACCAGAATCATCGCACCGGCAGCGAAGTTACCGAGAGTGTCCTGCAGGGCAAAGCCCACAATGAATCCTGCCACGCCCAAACCCGCCAGCATGGGTGCCAGTGAAATACCCACCTGAGATAAAGCCATGAGCACACCGACTATCATAACGGTGCCACTGGATGCAGAGATCAGGATATCTTTGAGCAAGTTGGAAAGGTCTACGTTAGAGCGATCAAGTGCAGCGCCTACCGCTTTGCGAGTGAGTTTGCTAAGGGCCCTGAAAACCAGCAGTACCAAAAGGAAAACCAGCAATTTCAAAGCGATATCAGGAGAACTCTTCACCACAGACTCACGAGTTGTACGCCAGCTGTCCTGGGCAATTTGCAGCACCACTTCCCTATCGAATATGCCTATAGATACCCCGCTGCTGTGCTGTAGCAAAATGGCACGATAGTTTCGGGTGTCCTGACCCAATCTCTCCAGCGACACCACCAGCTGACGCAAGCGTTCAGCCTGCAAGTCATGCTGAAGTTGCATTTCGGTGAGACCGGCTTGCAACTCAGCATTGGAAGAATCGAGCTTCAGACGTTTGGCAATTTCTTGTGATGCTGCGCCGGTAAACTCCACGCGACCGATCAAGGCCTCACCAAAAGAAGTCATTTCATTCACCAGACCTGTACGCACATCTTCCGCGGGCATGTTCAAGGCCTCACGACTAAGCACGAGGTTTACCGCCGCTGCAAAATACTTGAGCCGCATGCTCTCCAAGGTATGAACGAATGATTCAGCTGCTAGACGTCTGCTACCACTGAGCGAATCCAGGGCGGCAAATTGGCTTTTAATGCGTTCATCGAGTTCATTCAAGCGCTCAAATACCTGATCACCCGCCACTAGAAAATCAGCGCGCATACGCCTGCTGATCTCCAGTCGAAGCTCATCTTTCTCGGGAAGCTGAACCACTGACTGAGCCAGCTGGTCGATTAAGACCATCAACTCAAAGCTACGCTCATCCCGGCGGTAAAGCAGCGCATTCTGATCCATTTCAGGAGCGCTTTCGATCTGGGTATTAAGGTGCTGCAGCTCGCCGATACGGCTGTCAACAGTATCCATCAATTCGCTGATGGCCTCAGCAGACAATGGCTTATCAGCGCTGGTCGCCATGGGGGTAAACGACAATAGTGTCGTTATGCCCAGCAGGATGAAAAACTGTTTGATAATCACTTCTTTACTCCCAATTTACCAGCGAGCCCGATGGCCCCGGGTGTCAACGTGCACAAACCCGCCGTGATGGCTGGCCCTGTAATAACGACCCACGCCGCCCACAAGTAAGGCATTGTCCGTTTTTGCCTTTACATCCTCAACCAGTTTGAACAATAGATCGACATCGGCGCGGTTGCGCTGACCATCGCGGTTCAGGTCATCCATCAATCCATCCTTATTTTGATCAATGAAGAAATCCAGGGCATCGCCATAAACATGCCGGCTATTGGCAACATTACCGATGGAGGCGTTATAAAAAGGCGTGCGATAACCGCTGATAATACCAAAGGTTTCAATATCGTAGCCTCGCGACCGGGTCTCAGCCAGAACAGCCTCCAGTAACACCAGCAGCGGTTCGCTTAGCACTACATACTTTGGGAAGTCTGAGGCCTGCTTGCAGAGAAACTGGCGCAGTCTGAAATGCGGGGATAGTTGCACATCCAGCATATCCTCGCTCACACGGTAGAATCGGTCCGGTGCGCGATAACGCGCTGGATAACGCTTATCTCCAGGGGGCTTGCTTCCAATCCGGTAACCCTCCAGGTATCCGTCCGACAGCTTGTCAGCCGACACCCCCACAAACAGATTCAGCACCGTGCGATCGCCGCTTATTTGATGATTGAGTTGCAGCTTGTACAAGCCGGGGGTCAGCGGCGTGGTGAGATTCCAGACTCCATCGCCAGCCTGACCATAAGCTCTACCATCGAGATACAGCTGCAAGTTCCGGGAATCATAAGCAGCCAGCCCCAGGGAGACGGTCTCACCCGGGGAAGAAAAAATGCTGAAAATGCCGTAATTTATCGCCTGCCCACGAACCGAGATTGCCAGTGGCGCCGACCAACTTGCCGCGCTGGACAGCAGTACCAGTACGCAGAAACAAGCACTAGCGAGACGCAAACTGGGCCACCGACGGCGCAGTGTCCAGTGCCTGCACTGCCTGCGGGTCCAGATTATAGACGTCAGGGTGAAACTGTATTCTACTGCCGACCGTCGGGCTCACCGTCCAATACATCAGCATCACATCAATTTTGCGCTGAATACGGGCCACTGTTTGCGGGTCGCCGCGTGCAATCAAAGCGTCTATATTTTCCGCCGACCAGTTGCCGGGATCATCCAGCAGCAATCTGGCCAGTTCCAGCGGATCTTTGACTCGAATACAGCCAGCGCTGAAGGCGCGCTGTGTTCTGGAGAACAGCTCCCGCGAAGGGGTGTCATGTAAATACACGGCATGGCGATTGGGAAACATGAACTTTACCCGGCCCATGGCATTGGCGGGGCCAGGCATTTGCACCACCCGATAAGGGAAGGTAGACGCGGTAAAGTTCGACCAATTTATCGATAACGGATCCACTGCTTTACCGCTGGAATCGAGCAGCCGGTAGCCCTTGTCGACCACATACTGTGGATTTGCGCGAAACTTCGCAAACAGGCTGCGCATTATTATGCTGCGCGGCACGTTCCAGGTGGGATTGAATTCAAGGTACCGAAGCTGGGCCTGAAAAATGGGCGTACGCGTGTTGATGGTTCCCACCATCACCGGGGTTTCCCAGCGCAGCTGGCCTTCTTTCAGGTAGTACAATTCATAACCCGCGATGTTAACGACGATCAGCTCCTCAGAGACAGACTGGTTAATCCAGCGAAGCCGGTCCATGTTGACCCTAAGCTGTTCAACACGCTGCTCAAAGGTGATATTGAGCACCTCGTAGCTTTGGCGACCAACAATACCGTCGGAGTCGATGCCGTGATCATTCTGAAAGAGGCGCACTGCCCCAGCCAACTGCCCATCGAAATACTCGGTTTCCGGTGAATCGGGGGGCAAGTAGGACAACTGCTTAAGACGCCGCCGCAATAAAGCCACATTGGCGTGACTCTGGTCAGGCTTGAGGACCTTGTCAGGGGGTATCAGGAAGAACTGTTCAGTGTCGGCAAGCTCGCGATAATACGATAGCGATAGCCTCATTTGCCGATAAAAATCGCTTTGAGGCTTCAGGCTATCGAGCAATTCCGGCATTTCGTCCTGTGCCGCTGAAGTAATCAATCGACCAGCCACCTCTTCGGCGACATATTCGCGACGATCATAATTCCAGGTTTCATCCAGGGTACGGGGGTCGATTTTGCCCTCAACCAGGTGGCGGGCATAAAGCAATAAGCCGTCACTCATCAGCACATCAAACTGCGCCCTGAGAACATCCGGATCAACCCAGCCCTCACCCACTTCCGCCTGCAAGGCCAGCAACTCATTGTAGTGATAATCCGAGGGGTTCAGCCCCTCACGCTCACTGGAGCGCAACAAACTCAGAAGAGCCCCCGCGTCTTCAATTGACCAGAGCGGCTGATGGTTGGATTGCTGGTAAACCTCGTTGATAAACGCTGGCTGATAAATTTCAGCGACACCTGCGACTGACTGAGCGTCGGCATTGAGAAAAACCCGTTCGGTTATGCTCAGGATCTCTTTGCTCACATCCGCCTGTGCAAGCAGTGGGTTGCCACACAAAACAAGCAATCCGAATATTGCGCCCAATCGTTTGATCAATTTATCACCTCATCTACACAATTCTTCAGCAGAGCACTCGCAGTCATCGCTACTCTGTCCCTCGCTGCTGCCCGTAGCCAACAAATGCGGCTTCAACATCTTTCATTTGTTGGCCAGACAGCACTTCTTCCTGGCCTATCGCGAGTGCATGCCAATAAATGGCAGCCAACTCCTCTACCTCGACCGCCACTTTCAGTGCCATCGCCAGATCTGTGCCCGCCGCAAGCTGCCCATGGTTGGCCAGCAGACAGGCTCGTCCTTTTGCCAAGCCCTGTGCGGCAGACTGGGCCAAAGCCTCAGTACCAAAGGTGGCATAGGGTACCAGAGGAACCTCCGATAGCCCGGTCACCGCGATCATGTAATGAATTGCCGGGATAGCACGTCCGGTACAGGCGATAGTTGTTGCGAATCGAGAGTGGCAATGCACAATCGCGCCAATATCGGGCCGAGATTGGTAAACGGCCGCGTGCATATGCCATTCGCTTGATGGCAGCATTTGCCCCTGGTCCACCTCCCCCGTCAAAGACATAGATACCGTCTGATCCGCTTGCAACTGGCCCGGGGAGGCACCTGTGGGTGTAATCAACATGCCATCTGGGGTGCGACTGGACACATTTCCCGAGCTTCCCGTACCAAGACCGGCGGCAAGCAGCGCGTCATAACACGTCACCAATTCCTGCCGGTCGGTATCACTAACCAAAGACTCTGCCACGCATACCTGCTCCATTAGAACGCCAAGCGCGCCACGCTAGCACAGTTCGCACTTGGGCACTGCATAGTGCTAGAATTTTGCCGCCAGAATAACAATGCCGCCCAATACCGCACAAGGCGCAGTGGAGAAGCACGTAAATGGCTGAAGCCAGCCAGACCAATCCTGCCGCAAGCGAACCGGTAACAGCCAGTGGGCTAGCACCGCAAACCCGCTTCGCCATCAAAACAGCCTTAAGCCTTACGCTCGCGTATCTGCTCCCTATGGCTATGGGCTGGCCGCAGCCGCAAACCGCTGCTACTACAGTCATGTTGATTGCGGCCACCGGCATGGTGTCAGAGTCATTGCAGAAAGGGGTATTACGCGTTCTGGGCACTGTAGCCGGCGCAGTTATTGGCCTGTCACTAATCGCCCTGTTCCCCCAGGATCGCATGCTCTATCTCTTTGTGGTCTCAATGACCGTCGCCTTTGTCATGTATCTCTACGGCGTATACCAGGGCGATAGCACCGTTTTTATGCTAACTGCCGTGGTAACTCTGATGGTGTTCAATGGCGGAGATGCCGAGGGCGCTTTTATCTACGGAATAGATCGAGCCTTCATGACGGCCTTCGGGGTGGCTGTGTATACCCTGGTCGCCAGTATGTTATGGCCGGTGCGTGTTGCCGATAACACGCGCAATCTGGCACAGGCTGCAGGCACAACGCTACGCACAACCGTGAACCAGCTAACTAGCGGTACCTCCGAGGTGGAAGACAAGACGCTGGCCGAGATGCTTGCCGCCCAGGAAGCGTTTCAAAACCACTTCGCGGCCGTAAGGCAGGATGCCGAGGGTGTGAAGCACTATCTAGCAGAGTGGAATGTGGTCTCCAACTCACTGACCCGCATTGAAGCCGCACTTTTACCCCTCGTTCGGGCAAATACCGATTCCCGTATCGAGTATCGCCGGTTTATCAGCAATTACGACGCGCTGGTAGAGAACATAGATACCCTGTTCAGGGCAGTGGCGTCTGGCTGGAGTGGTCATGACAGGGCCACTACTGTCGCTGCGGTTACTACAGACTTCAACAGCGACAATCTGGCGAAGCTTTCTCACCGTGATATTGCCGATGTTGCCGCGAGAGCCGATTGCCTGACAGACATACAGGTCAATTTGCAGAAGATCCTGATGGCAGTCAACAGCATCGTCTTTGATCAACCGGGATTCCGTGCCGAAGCTGCGAGCGAGGGAAAACCCAACTTCCTGTGGCTGGATCGAGAAGCCCTTTTTACTGGAGTAAGGGCTTTTGTCACTTTTTGGGTAGCCTGCTCGATCTGGATAGCTTTCAATCCGCCCGGCGGTTTCATGTTCGTGACCTTGTGCACGATTTTGATCCCACTGGTGTCGTACACACCGGTCACACCCAAGTTATTAATTATCCTATTCAGTTTTGGCTTCATCTTTGCCCTGCCCGCCTATGTCTTTTTACTGCCTGGCATGACCCACTGGCTGGAATTGGCTGTATTTCTTTTTACCTACGCCTTTGTCGGCTTCTATGTTTTCAAGGGGCCTGTATCAATTTTCTTTCTCCTTGGGCTTTTCACACTGGGCATTCAAAACCAGATGAACTACAACTTCGCGGTAATCATGTCGATTATGCTGATGTTTTATATGGTTTGCGCCATGCTGATCATTTCAGTCAACTTCCCGTTCACCAGCAACAGGGCCAGGCTTTATGCGGGGCTGCGTAAACGTTTTTTTACAAACTGCGCTCATATTGCCGAGAATCTCGCGACCGCAAGCCCGGCATCACAATGGCTGGTTGGGCAACGACTGAACATAGGCGATGCGCTGGTGACAAAAATGCGAGGCTGGGGAGCGATGATAGATCCCAGCCACTACGATCGAAATAGTGCGGAAGCAATCGCCGACTTTACTGCTAGCTGTGATGTCCTGCAGGGGCAGCTTCGAGCAGTTCACAGGCGCCGAACCTCAGCCAAAGGTAACCGAATGGTGGAGCGTGCCGACAAGCAAACAGATAGCCACATGTTGAGCGCACTATGCAGGGTAATGGGCGATGACGATAAGGGCGACATACATAACAGGTTCGAATTCGCTGCCAGCGAGATGCAAGTGGCGAAAGAGAAACTCGATCATTTACTGCAGCAAACAGATATGGAACGATACAGCCACAAGGAACTGGCCGACTTTTACGTATTCCTGAATTTGTATACATCAATGTATAGAAACCTCGCGGCATGCAGGGATTCGGCAACAGCACTTGATTGGCAACAACTGCGCGAGCAAAAGTTTTAGTAATGGCGACCCTTACATTGAAAACCTTTTACACCAGAGCCATCGCACTCTTTTCGCTTGCGACTGCGCTGGCCGCCTGCACCACGCTGGGGCCGGACTACACGGCCCCTGCCCCGATACCAATGCCCTCAGACTGGATAGCGGAAGACGCCAAGGAGCAGAGCAGTAAGGAGGCCGCCTGGTGGACCCTCTTCAACGACCCGGTACTTAACGAGCTGATCGACCGTGGCGCGGGACAGAATCTGTCATTGGAAGCTGCCGGGCTGCGCATAGTACAAGCCAGGGCCGCACTGGGTATAAGCGACGCGCTGATTTTTCCGCAGCAGCAACAAGTTAACGGCAATCTTGCAAAGCTCTATCAAAACGAAACCTCCTTCAATTCGGCGGGCATCGGCTTGGATGTTGGCTGGGAAATGGATATATGGGGTAAGTATGCACGTGGCATAGAGTCAGCAGAAGCCAACCTCTACGCCTCTATCGCTTCCTACCGTGATGTGCTGGTGACCATTACCGCTGAAATCGCACGCAACTATATAAGCTATCGCACCGCCGAGGAACGCACTTTCCTGTCCAAACAAAACATCGCCATTCAGAAACGTGTCGTTGAAATGACCCAGGTTCAATACGATTCCGGAAATGTTTCTGAGCTCGATGTGCAACAGGCCAGAACACAGCTATATGCAACCGAATCCTCCCTACCGGGGCTTACTATTGCGAAGCTGCAATCGCGTAATGCCCTGGCAGTATTGCTGGGCACCATACCCGAGGATGTACAGGAATTGCTGGCATCGGGAGAGCAACGAAGAACCAGCAGCTATGACGAGCGTCTTGCGAACGCGCTGCAGGGCAAGGAAGCTGAGAAACGCTTTGTCGATGAATACGACGCAAGTTCAATCATTCCAGTCGCGCCCCGACTCAGTACAGACATTGCTCCGGAGCTGATAAGGAGACGACCGGACCTGCAAGTCGCAGAACTTCGGGCTCAGTCGCAGAGCGCCCGTATAGGCGCCGCAGAAACAAACCTCTATCCCCAGTTTTTTCTGTTTGGCTCAATCGGAATCAGCGATACCGTGCGAAGCGGCGACAGTTTCAGTGCCTCAAATGCAGTAACCGCGGCTGTTGGTCCCGGCTTGAGCTGGAATATTTTCCAGTATGATCGCATCAAAAATCAGGTGCGCATTGAAGATGCCTTGTTCCAGGAGAGCCTTACCAATTACAACCAACAGGTGCTTCAGGCGGTACAGGAAGTTTCCAACGCACTTGTTGGCTACCAGTACACCCTGGAACGCAGCGAATATGACTTTGCGGCGGTCAAGGCGTCTATACGCGCATTTAATATTTCCGCCAATCAATACAACAATGGCCTGGTGACCTATCAGCGTCTGCTTAGCACCGTTGAGAAAATGACCGTGCGTGAAGACATCTACGCCCAGACCCGGGGCAGTATTGCCAACCAGGTAGTGGCTCTATACAAATCACTGGGCGGCGGCTGGCAGTCCCAGACGGACCTGCCACTGGTCAAACCTGATACCGTCAAGCAAATGCAGGAACGCACTGACTGGGGCGATTACCTGGAACCGGAAACGATCACCGGAAAAGACCGCAATGAGTAGCATTCCTCACGAGCTAGCTTTGGGTGATGTGTACTTCTCGCCTGTATTACCGGTTTTTACGCTTGCACTGCTGGGCGCCTGGATCAGCACCGGGCTTTTGAACAAACTTCGACTGTCCCGCTACATCATGTATCCCAACAGTACATTTCTTGCGTTCATGATTGCCTACATGCTGTTGATGGATACACTATGGATAAAAATATAGGGGTTATTTGACGTGAAGCCGCTGAAGAAAATTGGCCTTAGCGTAATCAATATTGCGATTATCGCCGGGGTATTGTGGTACGCCTATAACGCTTACTCGGAGTATATCAACAACCCTTGGACGCGCGACGGCCAGGTCAGGGGGCATGTTATTCAGGTTGCCCCCAGAGTCTCTGGCATGGTCACCCACATAGCCGTGATTGATAATCAATTTGTTAAAAAAGGTGACCTGCTGTTCAGCATTGATCAGGAGCCCTTCGAGATCGGCGTGACTCAGGCCAATGCGAGCCTGGAGCGCGCACGTATCAGTTCGCGGGCAAGCATGCTTGAGTATGACCGTCTGCGGGACATTCACGGCAAAGATTCGGGCGCCGTATCGCAAAAAGATCTGGATCGACGTGAGGCGAATTATCTGCAGTCGCTAAGCGCTATTGATGTCTCCGAGGAAACCCTGCGCATGGCACGGCTGAATTTGGGCTACACCGATGTCTATGCCGCAGTAGACGGCTATATTTCCAACATTGACTTCCAGATTGGGACCCAGGCAGTAGCTAACCAGCCGCTGGTGGCACTGGTCGACAGTAACAGCTTCTGGGTATTCGGCTATTTCCGGGAGAGCCAGATTGGCCAGTTCAAAATTGGAGACCCGGCACGGGTCACCTTGATGGCCTACCCGGACATGGAGCTGGAAGGCCACGTGGAATCGCTGGGCTGGGGCATCGCACCATCGGACGGCACTACGGGCTATAAGCTATTACCCAGCATAAAGCCAGTTTTTCAATGGATACGGCTCGCCCAGCGAGTCCCGGTAAGAGTCAAACTGGACAATGTGCCCGAAGGCGTAGAGCTACGCTTTGGGCTCACTGCCTCCGTTATGATTTTACAAGACAACTGAGCGAGGGAGTTCGGCATGGCGGAGCGCGTTATCCACCACAAAAATAATTTTCTATATCTGGTTTTGTCACTGTTCGCATTGATGGCAGTCGCGGCTGTATCAACCCTGATACCCGAAGGCGAGGCCGAGATTTTCCTGGTATCGATTTTCCTGCTCACCCTCGCTGTCGCCTACGCCAGCCTGAATTTCGGTAACGTCTGGCGCAATATGGTGTTATTTCTTCTCGCAGGTTTATTGGTCGACTTCCTGGTTAAACGCTACGTGCTAGTCGAGGATCAAAAGAGCAATCTGTACACCGCGGTGATTCTCTTGCTCTTTTTCCTTGGTGAGGCTCACCAGGCTGGCAAAAGTATTATCCAAAGCCTGTCCCGGAGACAGGTCGACACCAACATGTTAACTGCTACCCTCGCACTGTATCTGCTGATCGGCTTGATATACGCCATGCTCTACCTGATTCTAATGGAGTTTAACGCTGCAGCTCTAACAGGTATTGAGTATGGCCAGGGCGGCGACATGTTCGTTACCGCAATTTATTTCAGTTTTGTAACCATGACCAGCCTGGGCTATGGCGACATAAGCCCTACCGGGCCTGTAGGGCAGATGATGGTGATTATTGAGGCGATAACAGGTACCTTCTACATGGCCGTAATCGTCGCAACCATGGTCGCGACACTGATAGGCAATCAGATCAGTGAAGATGAAAACGCTTTTTTGGAGGAGGAGAAGAATAATGGATAATGAAACCACTGAAAGCCCGGTGCAGCAGCCTGGTACAACTGCATTTGAACCCTTGTTTGTTCGCAACATGGTCGAATCATTTTTGCGCATTGGTCTGATCATCGTATTGCTGATGATGTCCTACGACATCATCAAACCTTTTCTTGTACCTATACTCTGGGGCGCCATTATTGCCGTAGCAGCAATGCCGCTGGTCGCCTGGCTGGAGCCAAAACTGGGTGGTAAACGGGGCTTGGCAGCCACGCTAGTTTCGCTGCTGTTTATTCTATTGCTGGTTATCCCGACCTGGATGGTTACCGAAAGCGCAATTGGCGGACTGAGAAACGTCGCTACGGCCGCTCAGGAAGGCACGCTCAGCGTGCCACCACCGCCGGCAAAGCTGGCAGAGATACCTATGATAGGTGAGAAGCTACATGATGGCTGGTCGCGCGCACACCGGGATATTGAGGCAGTGCTGGTAGACGCAGCGCCGCAGATACAAGAGATGGTAAAAAGTATCCTCAAGAAAATTGGCGGCAGCCTTGTCGGTGTGCTGATGTTTGTCGCTTCTATCGCGATCGCGGGCGGCTTCATGGCGTTTGCTGATAGCTGTGGTCACCTGGCGTCGCGGTTTTTCGTTCGCGTGGGCGGGCTCAACCCCGGCGGCGAGTGGGCGCCCATGACTGTGGCCACTGTTCGAAGTGTGCTCAAAGGGGTCATCGGGGTCGCCGTTATCCAAACCGTTTTGATTGCCATCGGCCTATTTGCCGTAGGCATCCCGGGCGCGCCCTTATGGTGCGCGATCATTCTGTTTCTGGCCATCGCCCAGCTGCCTGCCCTGATCGTTGTACTTCCGCTGATCGCCTATGCCTGGTCAGCGTATGACACCACTACCGCCACTATCTTTACCATATGGTCACTGGTGGCTGGAGCCAGCGATAATATTCTCAAACCCATACTCATGGGCCGCGGGGTCGATATTCCCATGCCCGTGATTCTGATCGGCGCCATCGGTGGCATGATCGTATCGGGCATCATCGGCCTATTCGCCGGCGCCGTGGTACTGTCCATCTGGTACAAGCTGTTTGTGCTCTGGCTGGAACAAGAACCTCAACAAATTCAATAGGTTAAAGTCATATGGGCTATACTCCCCGAGTTAGCCCAAGAGGGGCCTAGCAAACTGTCTAGCGCTAGCATTTCGTGCTTATTTGGCCGTTTTTACCATGTATAACCCAATTGAGGGACGCTAACCTCAACTTGCTCGATTAATGTATTTCAGGTTTCGTGGGAACAGGAGTTTCTGCGTCAGACGATAATAATTAAGCGTTCGTTTCACCCTCATGGAAGAAGCGGTGCCGAAACGCGATAACCCGCAGAGGTTTTCACAACATGCAAAACATCAAATGTGTGCCCTTCATGGTCCGCAAAACCGCTATCGCCGCCAGTCTGTTGATGACTATGCCCGTCATGGGTCAGCAGTTGATGCTCGAGGAAGTCATCGTTACGGCGCAAAAGCGAGAGCAGACGATTCAGGATGTTCCGGCATCGGTAGCGGCCATATCGGCAGACATGCTGGCCAGAACCAATACCACTAACTTCACCGACTTGGGCAAAATCACTTCTGGGGTGAACATCAACGGTGGTCAGGACGGCTTTGGTAACATCATCCGTATCAGAGGTGTGGGCAACAACTCCTTTGCCCCAGCGATTCGCCCCGCCGTCGGTATTTTTATTGACGACATGCCATTAGCCTCAACAGAAGCGGCATTCAACAACCTGGCCGACATTGAAAGAATAGAAATCCTGAAAGGGCCGCAGTCGACCCTGTTCGGTAAAGAAGTCTCCGCCGGTGCGATTGCTCTAACTACCCGCCGCCCCGACACAGACGTGATGGACGGATACGTTGAAGGCAATTTCGGCAGTGAAAATCTGCAAGAGTACCGCATCGGAGGCAACCTGCCTCTAGGCGACATGTTCGCTGTACGAGCGAGCCTCTACCATAACGAACGCGACGGTATGGTTGATAACATCAGTACCGGCACAGAGATGGGTGAGTATGACAAAGACGGTGGTCGCATCCGGGTTTTATTCGAGCCAAGCGATGATTTCAGCGCGATACTGACCTACGAATATCACGAGACAGAGGTGATAGGCAGTACCTCAGTAGCACAGGAATACGGTGACCTTGCGTTCACTGCCGAGTTCGACCGCAATCCAGGCGGACCTACAAAGCTGAATGTTCTCGATCCCTATGATCGCAAAACCGATAACTCCAATCCTTCTGACCGGGATTCAGAGACTGAAAATATTTATCTGAACGTCGACTGGGTCATCAACGACCAATGGAGCTTGGCGTCAATAACCAGCCAGCAGGACTGGGAAAGCGTTGTTGAGGGTCAATTTCCTCAACCAGATGGCTTTCTAACCGCAGACACCTCCGTTGGTCCCTACTATCTGAACGATTTTATCAATGAGCCATCGTCAGAAAGCTTCACACAGGAATTACGATTCAGCTACGACTCGGATAACTGGTCATCGATTATCGGTGCCTTCTATGCTGATACCGAACTCATCAGTTATACGCCATTTGGCCAGACAGTAGGAATCATACCCGGTGTTTTTGATATCAAGTCCGGCGGCTTATCAGACCTTACCGAAGACATCACCGAATGGGCGGTGTTTACCCACAACATTTTTACCATTCGCGAGGGTCTTGAACTCACGTTCGGCTTGCGCTACTCCGATGTTGAAAAGGAATCCGTTAAAGGACAGCTGGTTGGTGTGGGGCCAATCGCAGACCTGAATGCCAGCTTCATTCCTGTTACCCCTTGGGCAGACGATATTCCAAAGCGCACCGACAGCTGGGATGAGGTTACCGGCACGATCAAGGTCAATTACTGGCTGAATGATGATTTGTCTATTTATGGTGGCTGGGACCGCGGGTTCAAGGCCGGCGGCCATGACGTGTGTAAAGGAACAGAACCAGAGCCCATATGCCCCGAACCCTTTGAATCCGAAGTTGCCGATAACTTTGAAATCGGCTTCAAGGGCCGTTTCAACGACTCTATCATCTGGAATGGCGCAGTTTTCTACCAGCTGTATGACGACTACCAGGTTGAAATACAGGATGAAGTGGGCATTGGTAACACTATTTTGAATGCCGCCTCAGCAGAAATTACCGGGGTAGAAACCGACCTGCAGTGGCTCGCGTCTGAAAACCTGCTGATAGAAGGAAACGTATCTTACATCGACGCACGCTGGGATGATTTCGAAAACGCGGAGTGCTTGCGTCCACAGTATCAGGCTGTCAAGTGCGACCCGCTTACGAACACCCAGGACCTGTCAGGCAAGCGCCTGAACTACACCAGCCCGTGGAGCGCAAACATGAGTGCCACATGGTCTGACAGCTTCAATAATGGGATGGGATGGTACGTACGCGGCGAGTATGTGTATCGAGACGATGTCTACTTTTTCCCCGATCTGGACCCGGACCTGACGGCAGACGACTACTCATTGTTCAACGCCCAAATTGGCATTACCGCGGAGGATGACAGCTGGGAGGTTATGCTCTGGGGTAAGAACATTTTGGACGAGGAGTACCTGCAGGGTGGCTCGCGTAATCGCGATGCATCTGTCCCCGCCTTTGGTGGCACACCCAGTGAGGGCTACCGCGTGACAGCTGGAGAGGAAGCCACCTACGGTGTGACCCTGAAATACCGGTTCGGCGGCGTCTAAAGCTACCCGTTACCACTGAAGGCGACCCTCGGGTCGCCTTTTTTGTATGTATCTGACGACCTCAAAGGTCATTCTGGAAGCGCCACTCAGAGCCTATCCTACGCTCCATAGAACTCCTCTCAAACTAACCGACCGCGGGTAAGTACCGAATATGAAAAAGTTGCTTGGGTATATTTTTACGGCAGTGGTTTTTTTGCTCATAGGGACACTTCTGGGCGGCACCGAGGTCGGTGAATTAGCGCGCAGCAGCGCAGATGCGGCGCGCAAGAGTGCGATTTCAGTTGTCGCCAACGCTGCCGATATCGATACCCGGATGATGGTATTGGCGGAAAACCCGGAATTGATAGAGCGCGTAGCTGAGGGCGGCTCCTTCGGCGGAGAGTTTTCCCTGGCAGCAGCGCAAAATATGTTCGGTCGTGTCGACGCCGCTATCGAAGATGTGCGCGATAAGACCCAGGTCATCGAGGTTGGTCCGCGCAGTTATCTGATCCGCATGCCCATTGTTAACGCGGCATTCTTCGAAACCGATGAGGGCATCGTGCTGGTCGATACTGGCATGGCCCCCGCCGGCCCGGCAATTCTGGATGCCATCCGCTCGGTCAGCGACCAACCGATACACACTATTATTTATACCCACGGCCATGTCGACCATGCCTACGGTACCTGGGCAATCATGGAAGCTGGAGAGACACCCAATATCATCGCCCACGATCTGCTGAAGCCACGCTTTGAACGCTATATACGCCTGCGAGGCTCACTGGCCAAGTATATGAGCCAACCAGAGGAGCAGCTACCGGCCTCAGAAGCCGACCTGGTATGGCCTACACGTTACTTCAGCGACCGGCTTGAGCTTGAGATTGGCGGCGAGACCTTTGTACTGCAACATCACAAGGGTGAAACAGACGACCAGTTGTACGTGTGGGTTCCGGGACGCAAAGCCTTGGCCAGCGCCGACTACTACCAGGGCTTCCTGCCGAATGCGGGTAACGGTAAGCGCTATCAGCGCCACGTGGAAGAATGGGCAGCAGCGATGCGAGAAATGGCTGCACTGCAAGCTGAGATTCTACTCCCCGCACACGGTGCACCGATCACCGAACCCGCCACCATTGTTGAATACTTCACGATATTGGCTGAGGCACTGCAATACGTGGTGGATGTCACAATCGAAGGCTTGAACGCAGGCAAGCGCAAGGATCTTATCTACGGTGCGATCGAGTTGCCGGAGCATCTTGCCAGCCACCCTACCCTGAACGTTCAATATGTTTCAGTCAGTGATATTTCCAAAATGGTGATTAAAAAATATACCGGATGGTGGGATGACATCCCTTCCCACTGGACACCCGCCTCAATGGAAGATCAAGGCGAAATGATCATCGAACTGGCGGGAGGTAATATCCCTGCGACTGTCGAGTACGCGCGAGGGCTAATCGCCACAGATATCAGATTGGCTTCTCATTTAACCGACTGGCTGTTCTATGCCAGACCGGATGACGCGGATGTGCAGCAGTTGGTCTTTGACGTTTACAAAACCCGGATTCTGGACCCGGAAACCAACAATATGGAATTGCTGACCTATCTCGACCAAATGACAGCGGCCAGGGAACGAACGCGCTAGCGCTATAACTCTGGAATATGGCGGGCGAACTCCTCAATCATCGGCATAACGATTTCCGGCTTGTCCCAGTTCTCCATCCCCACACCGATATTGCAGCGGTGTATTCCCATGTCGCGATACGACTTGAGTAGATCTGCGGTTACCGGGGCCATTACCACCAGCGTAATCTCAACTTGATCCGGGTCACGGCCGAAATCCCTGACCTGTTGCTGGAAGTCGGCTATACCCTGCGGAATATCAGGCATGGCTACGTCAACGGGCATCCAGCCGTCTGCCCATTCAGCAGTATGGCGAACACCCAGTGGACCCATCGCGCCGAAAATAATAGGTGGACCGCCCACCTGCACCGGCTTGGGCTCGAACCAGACCTTGTCAAAGTCGATCAACTCACCGTGAAACTCAGGCTCGACTTCGTTAAATAATGCTCTCTGGGCTGCAACCGTTTCCTTCAACGCCAGATAGCGACGCTTCCAGGGAAGATCAGTGGCGTTGGTAAACTCCTCTTCATTCCAACCGACACCGCAACCTATAAGCAATCGACCCTGTGTTAAACGATCCAGGGTGCCTATTGTTTTTGCCTGCGAAAACAACTCCCGCTCCATCAACAGTGCAATGCCAGTACCCACCTTAAGTTGCTCAGTCGCCGAGGCAGCTGCCATAAGCGACACATAAGGGTCCATCATCTTCTTGTAGGGCTCGGGAAGGTCGCCGCCAGGAGGATACGGTGTGGCGCGAGCGACAGGTATGTGGCTATGCTCGCCATACCACAGGGACTCGAATCCAGCCTCCTCCAATGTTTTAGCCAGCAAAGCAGGCGCGGGGTCATCCGCTGTGTTCATCGAGCTGAATCCGAGGTGCATACTTAAACTCCCTATTGTTACTCTTCCCTTACAAGAGACTTAAAATAACGGTACCGGGGCACCTCCGCCAGTATGTAAAACGGCTACCTCGCCGCCGGTTTAGATTGATGTGCCGAAAGCGCCTCTAACTCGGGTTCATTCCGCCGTTGACAGGCAATAGCTGGCCAGTGACCCACCCTGACTCCTCGCTCGCGAGGAAGGCAGCTGCAGCTCCAGCATCATCGGGGCTTCCCATACGACCTACCGGGATGCCACGAACCATCCACTCTTCATATTCCTTGGGCAAGTTATCCATTGGCCCAAGTGCAATGGCATTAATGGTGATCCCTTTGTCAGCAACTTCCTGGGACAGATTGCGCACCAGTTGCACCGCAGCCGCCTTGCAACTGCCATAGATGGTAACACCGGCATTGGTACCCGCCCTGCCGGCATCGGAGCTGATCACCAGAACCCTGCCCCAACCCCTGCTCACCATCCCCGGCAACACACAATGCGTACAGTTAAGCGTGCCATAAAGATTGAGGTCGACCTGCGGACGCCAATCCTCCGGTGACATGTCTATAAACGGCTTTAGCTCCATGCCCTCTACTCCGGGGATACCCGCGTTGTTCACCAGTATGTCGATTGGCCCTAAATCTGCGACTGCCAGACTGACAGCGCTGTAATCGGTCACATCAAAACTGGCGTGACTGGCAACATAGCCCTTCTCCTGTAGCGTTCGACAAGCCTCCCTGGCACGCTCAGGAAAGAGATCGTTAACGACTACATGGGCACCCTGCTTGGCTAACGTTGCGGCTATGCCAAGTCCCATGCCCCTGCCAGCACCGGTTACCAGCGCTTTTCTACCCTCTAGCTCGAACATTGTAAGTACCCCTGTGATTCGCTATGACCTATTGCCTATAATGCGCTGGAGTTCGCGCGAAACGACAATAGTAGATCCAAGACGCCACTCGACACCACCATAACGGTTCAGGAGATTGGCATGCACTCAGTTTTGGTCGACGTAATAGGAATGACGGGTACCGCGCTGGTGGTAGGCTCGTATTTTTTGCTGCAATTGGACCGTATAGATTCCCGCGGGTTGGGTTATAACCTGATGAATCTGGCGGGCGCGATCCTGCTGCTGGTGAGCCTGTGCTTTAAATTTAACCTGGCCAGTTTTGTGATAGAGCTGTTCTGGATAGCCGCCTCGCTGGTCGGGCTATACCGCTGGCTGCAGACACGCAACCAGCCCTCGACTCCCTAGCCTGCGCGACGCTGGCGCACCGTACTGGCCAAATCTTGCAATAAAACCAATGAATCAGACCAGTTGATGCATGGATCAGTAATGCTTTGCCCGTAGGTCAGCGACTGACCAGCTACCACATCCTGCCGACCCTCCTCGATATTACTCTCGATCATCATGCCAAATATGCTGTCGTTACCGCAGCCAACCTGTCGACCTACATCCCGTGCTACATCCAGTTGCCGGGCGGGTATTTTGCGACTATTGGCATGACTGGCATCAATCATGATCCGCGCTGGCAATCCGGCTTTCTCCAACATTCCGCTGGCATCGTCGACTGAAAACATATCGTAATTGGGCGACTTTCCGCCGCGCAAAATGATGTGGCAGTCTTCATTGCCGGTGGTTTGAAAAATTGCCGAATGTCCCTGCTTGGTGACAGACAGAAAGTGATGTGGCTGGGAGGCCGATTTGATGGCATCGATAGCCACCTGTATGTCCCCATCGGTCGCGTTTTTGAAGCCAACAGGACAGGATAAACCGGAGGATAGCTCTCGATGTGTCTGGCTCTCGGTAGTTCGCGCACCTATCGCACCCCAGGACACGAGGTCGGCATAGTACTGCGGGCTTATAAGGTCCAGATACTCCGTACCTGTGGGCATGCCCATGTCGGCCAGGTCCAGCAGCAGCTGGCGAGCGAGGTGCAAGCCCTTGCCAATCTGGAAGGTGTTGTTTAAATCAGGGTCGTTGATCAAGCCCTTCCAGCCGACCGTAGTGCGTGGTTTTTCGAAATAGACACGCATCACTATAAAAAGATCCTGCTCCAGCTCTATAGCAGCCTGCTTCAGTCGCGCGGCGTAATCTCGCGCCGCCTCTGGATCATGAATAGAGCACGGGCCTACAATAACCAGCAGTCGATCATCTTCACCAGTTAAGATACGGTGGATAGACTGTCTGGCATTGGCCACGGTTTCAGCAGCCGCACTGCTAACGGCAACATCGTTGATCAGCTGTTCGGGAGAAATCAGCTCATTGGTCTTCTGAATACGAAGATCATCGGTACTGGTGGTCATGGTCGAAACTCGATAAAAGGCAATTCAAGATTGCGAAGGCGGCGAAATATACCATAAAAAGCAGTCTTAAAGATGGCAAAAATCACAGGCTCAAAACGGCAAGGAGAGAACAAATGGATAGCAATGCACCCCGAACTCTGGCGGCGCAATATGCGCAATTCGTCGACAACCGGGAATTT
The DNA here is from genome assembly GCA_039964455.1 of Halieaceae bacterium. GTDB lineage: Bacteria > Pseudomonadota > Gammaproteobacteria > Pseudomonadales > Halieaceae > CALJFL01. Next base: position 85,998 of record JBDVXK010000025.1, read on the forward strand.
GATCGCATGCGGGAAATCATGGTGCCCGAATTTACGCAGCAAGGTCCTGGATTTGGCAGCGACTCACTGGATGAGTTTGTTGGTAATTTGGCAGTACTGGACAACTACTCGGCAACCTTCCATCTTGTCGCGAACCAGACAGGGCAATGGCACAACGACATTTACACAGGCGAAACCTGGGGTGTCGCGTCGCACCTGTATGAGCAAGACGGTATTGCCCGCAAGCTGGACATGGGGATTCGCTACCAGGACGTAATCGAAAACACAGGTGACGGTTTCAGGTATACATCGCGGGACTTGAATGTCGTCTGGACGCAGGACCTTCCATTACAGGCTTAGACCTCAGAGAAAACTGGCCAACGCTCCTTGATAGCACCATCGCGGTAAACCAGGATATCGCCAAACTGCAGAAACACGAATTCGCTTTGTGTAGGCCGGAGGAATATCCAGTCATCGGGCGCCAGGTCTATACTGGTCGAACCATTGAGCATTTCCTGATTGGTTGAGCGACCAAACAGGCCGTTGTAACTCAGGCCCGTCGGTGACTCCGGTTGGGCTTTCCAATAGCCGCCATAGGTAAAAAATGTTCGGGCGCGATTGGGGTTCCACAGAGACTGTAGCGGCCCAAGGTCTATTCCTGGTATGTGCAGTGAGTCGCCACGTTTGAGGACTGGAGTTGCGATATAGGACCCGGGCCTATGATCTGCCAGAGACGGCAAATCAAAGTCGGTTGGCTTAACCAGGCATGAACCGGCCGCCAGCTCACTAAAGGGATACTCGCCGTCGTTATACATCTGGTAAGTAGGACTTCCGCCTGCATTCAACACAGGCCTCTCAGGCCATGCCTTACCCAGGTGCGCCCTCGCAAGCTCGACATAGTGCGCATAGGCTGACACGGCCCTGTCTCTGTAGGTCTCCGGGTTTCCCGGTACTTTAACGATGTGGGGCTCATAACCCATGAAACCGTCAAACTGCAGATTGGCAGCATTGGAAATAATATCCAGCATAGCAATCAGCTCAGCGTCATTGCTCACACCGCCACGGTGTAGCCCAACATCCAGCTCTATACAGACCGGCATTTGCACCCCTAGCTGATCGGCCAGCGCGGCATACTGGCTAGCGCGCTCTCCGGTGTCCAGAAGCCAACGTAACTGGGTTTGCGGCTGGAAGGCACCGCCTTTGAACTGCTTATAGAAATTAGCTGCAGCCTCTACCGGCATGGGTTTTCCGAGCAAAACATCGGCCTGCGGCAACTGCTCAGCTACCCGATTAACAAATGGCTGATGGAAGAGCATCAGACGATTACTGCCTGTAGCGTTCATTACAGTTTCAAGCAGGGGTATTGAAGGCAGCGACTTCGCAACAATGCGGTAGTCGAATCGGTCTCGAAGGTGACCTTGCAATGTCCTGATATTGGCGTGCAAAGCATCGAGATCAATGACAAGACTGGGTTTCGACTGGGCTACCCCGTCGAGTGCGCTGCTAAGCTTGTCAAAATAGGGCTTGTGGTTAGAGCCACGATCATCAGGACGAAGCGTGAGTGCGGCCATCGTACCGGCCGCCCCGGCAAGAATAAGATTTCTACGCTTCATCACAACCTCTTGCTAGCTACCAAACAGTGACGCCAGATAAGCATTTAAAAACCGACCTTCCGGGTCGTATTCCTTACGCAGCTGAACAAACTCATCCCAGCGCGGGTAAAGACTGCGGAAATCATCGGCGTTCAGGCTGTTAAGTTTACCCCAGTGCGGGCGACCACCATGACGCCGCATAATAGGTTCTATGGTGGCAAAAAAAGGCTGGAAGTCTTCATCAAAAATACGATGAACGGCAATGGAGCAGGTATCACGCTGGTAAAACGGACTTAACCAGATATCGTCGCCTTTTACGAAGCGTACTTCGATAGGGAAAAACACTTCCTGATGCTGTGCTTCCAGCGCGTCGCGAATTTCGCGCATCGCCTGCAGACCATTTTCCCGAGGCAGGTGATACTCCATTTCATTGAATCTTACATTGCGTTCGCTGGCATAGTTCTTCCAGGAACTTTCCACCACTCTCTCGTCAGCCAGCGTTTTCATATAACTGCCCAACAACAACTCGCGCACCTGTGGCGACCAGTCAAGCCAGTCACGCGCCAGCTTCAGGTCACCAACAGCATCATTCCCATCCAGCCGCTCTGTACTACTGACCTCTTCATCAGTGATATCGTGAACGTCGGTAAAGCCCATTCCTGAAAAAGGAATATAGTAAAACTCAAAGTTACGATGATTGTCTGCGAAGCTGTCCGCAATCGACAGTATCTCGTCGAACTCGCGCCAGACTGTTTCCCTGGCCAGCCGGTAAGGTGCAACGTTCTGCAGTGTAACCTCGGTGATTATGCCTAGAGAGCCAAGTGAAACCCTGGCAGCGTCAAAAAGCTCAGGGTTTTCAGCCTCACTGCATTGAATAATATCGCCCTGCGCATCCACCAACTGCAGGCCGGTTACAAAGGTAGACATACACCCTATGCCGGCCCCCGTTCCATGTGTCGCAGTAGCCAGGCAGCCTGCCAGCGCCTGCTCATCGATATCGGGCATATTAATCATCGCCTGCCCAACGTCCTCCAAAGGCTGCCCGAGCTCTCCCAGGCGGCTACCAGCGCGTACTGTCGCCTGCAGCATGTCAGGGTCATGGGAGACCATCCCACTTAATCGCGATAAAGACACGATAGTGCCTTCTGTAGGAACAAGAGGCGTAAAGGAGTGCCCTGCTCCCACGGGTCTGACAACCCCCTGTGTTTCACGAAGCAGTTGTTGGAGGTCCGCCATACTGGCTGGCGCAACTCGTGCACTGGGAAAACACTGCTGTGAACCAGACCAGTTGCGCCAGGGAATACGTCTGGCCGCAGAAGAATCAGCCGCCATCAACTCAGGAACACGCCCTATCGTGGTCGACCCCAGCGCTGCAGCAACCATTGCCGCCAACATATTTCTTCGCTTCAACATCAGGGAGCAGCCCCGGGCATCGCCATAAAGCGTATAAGCGCTTCAAATTGCTCTGCATCACAATCCATGCACAAGCCAAAGGGCGGCATACCCCCGTAACCATTGATCACGTTGTCCAGCAGCACGTTCATGCCCTTGTCCATGCGAACCGCCCAGGCTGCAGCATCGCCAGTAAGAGGCGACCCGGTTGCTGCAACGGTGTGACAACTGCGACAGCTGCGCCCATAGATTTCAGCAAGCGCTGTGTCGGCCGGTCGCAGTTCACGGCTGAGTATTTCTGTTGCGCGGGAATTGCTCCTATTCTCATCGGTGCATGCCGAAACCAGCAGGAAAAATGCTAAAAGCGAGAAGATCCTGGTGAGAGCAGTCATATCATTTCCGCAGATTACTAGTGATGATTGACATGTTAGCCCGCAGCAATGCAGAGTAAAGGACTATTCGCCTGACGCCCAATACGCATCGAGAAGTCTTCCTATGGTATTCGCCTCGACCAGATGGGCGCCATACCAGGTATGCAGACAGCGAATTCGGGTGAAATCAGCTATTCCCCCAATTCCCCGGTTTTGCAAAACCTCATAGAAACCCAGCGCCTGAAGCTCACTTTTTTCTTGCTCATCGATATAACGATTACGCAGCGCAATATGAGCCTTGTGATCGGCTGCCATTGCACAAAGCAGTTCGGGATCGGCGTCTACCTGCTGCTGCAGACGTTGAATCAGGCCGGTGGCCTCCGCTGTATCGATACGGTAGCAAAGCTCGGCGTCAACCAACCAGAACAGGGTGGGAAACGGCTTGCCGTCAACCAGTGAGCCAACGCGTATCACCGAGGGTTGGCCCACATTATTGAGCACAGGCACGGCACGTAAACCCCGGGGCTCTCTCCCCAATAGTTTGGCAACAGCATCATGAGTGTCCTGAGCTAGCGACTCGACTTGTAGATTTACTTCCATCATTAAATTGTAGGCGATTTCGACATGGCAGGCAGTGTACCTTGTTTGACTTTGTACAGCCCACACTCTAGAGTTCGCCGCGTGACAGGTGCCCGCCGACATATTTGAAAGATGTCTGGGTGGGTTAAATGGGAAGTGTGGTGAGGTTCTACCGATGCCACCGCTGCCCCCGCAACGGTAAGCAGTATTTTGCTGTGAGCCCGATACCTGCCTGATCACACATACGATGGAGCGGAGGGCTTCATTCGAGCTCGCGATTTTCATTCAATTCGCGGTCTGGTCCCCTTCTCTCAATCGCCCAAAACATGGCAATTGAGGAAATACAATGAAACATCTCCCTACCCTGCTACTGCTTTGCACGACTGGTGCGGCAGCGCAGCAACCGACAAGTACTGCCCTTGAAGAGCTTGTTATTACGTCGTCGCGAGTGCCCATGCCCATGCGGCAGATCGGCACGTCGGTCTCCGTTATCGAGCGGGCCGAAATAGAGCAACGTGGCTATTCCTCGCTTTACGAAATCCTACGCAGCCAACCCGCTGTTGCAGCCTCTAACGCCGGCGGTCAGGGTAGCGCCACCTCGGTACGCATTCGCGGTGAAGAGGGTTACAGAACGATGGTACTCATAGATGACATCGACATCTCTGACACCTCGGGGACCCAGATCAGCCCGCGCTTCGAGCAACTTCTCAGTTCTGGCATCCAGCGAGTCGAAATTTTACGCGGCCCACAGGGCCTGATGTATGGAGCAGACGCTGGCGGTGTTATCAACATCACGAGCATCACCCCGGAAGAAGGTTTGGGCGGGCAACTCAGCGCGGAAGCGGGCCGTTATGGTACCCAGCAGTTTGCAGGCTACATAGGCGGCAGCAATGATCGCCTGGACTTCAACCTGTCTGCAGCCGACCTGGATAGCGACGGATTCAACGCACGCTCTACCGACACGGATTTGAGAGACGACGACGGCTACCAAAATATCACGCTGCACGGCCGCTTGGGCTGGAACGTTACCGACGCCCTTCGCCTTGGCCTGACGGTTCGCGACGTCGACGGTGACAACCAATACGATGGTTGCTTCACCGTTGACACATTCGCACCTTCAAATGACTGTCGCGACGAGTTTGAGCAAACCATTTGGCGAGTCGCCGGCGACTATACTCACGGCAATCTCACACACCAACTTGCTTACAGCGAAAACGACACAGATAAGGCGTTCTTCTCCGAGAATCGACCAAGTTTCGCCGCAGAGGGTTCACTGGAAAAAACAAGCTATCTGGGCAGCTTCAAGCCTTCGGATTCGCTACAACTGGTTTACGGAGTGGACCTGGAAACCGAGTCCATAGACGATGGTGCTTTCGATGAAGAGCGTGATCAGGATGGCTACTACCTGGAATACCAGGGAGGCTTTAATGAGCGCCTCTATGTTACGGCTGGCGCCCGCTATGATGACAACGATGATTTTGGCAGCAATACCTCCTACCGGGTCAGCGGGGCCTGGCTGACACCTGTGGCCAGCGGCGAACTCAAATTCAAGGGCAGCTACGGCACCGGGTTCAGGGCGCCCAGTTTGTACGAGATAGCCTACAATGGCGGCGCCTTCGCCTTTCCGCCAGCCTCCGATGTAACACTGGATGCCGAGGAAAGTGAAGGGTTCGAACTAGGCCTGACCTGGACCAGCGGCGCGGGACTGTATCTGGAGGCCAACTACTTCGACCAAACTGTAGGCGATGAAATATTCTTCGACCTGGCGGGATTCTCTGGCTACCTGCAGTCAGACGGTGACAGTGATTCGCAAGGCGTGGAACTGATCGCACTGTGGCCTCTCGCCGAGTCATTGACGATCTCCGGTAACTACACCTACAACGACACCGAGACGGAAGCAGGAAGCGCACGTGCCTTCAGGCCTGAGCAGCTAGCAAACGTAGGCGTGAATTGGTTACCACTGGCCGGCAATCTGACACTTGGCCTCAATATGCGAATATCACGCGACGCTGAAGATGTAGACGGCACATCGCTTGACGACTACGAAGTTATGGATCTCAATGCGAGTGTGACAATACTGCAAGGCCTCGAAATCTACGGCCGGGTGGAAAATCTCCTGGACGAAGACTATCAGGAGATACCCACCTACAATACCTCAGAGCGGGCCGCCTACGCCGGTATTCGCTACTCCTTCTAACCGGGACCAGAACATGAGCACCAGTGACGACAAGAAAAACGCGAAACACAAGAATGCGATGGAGAAGCAAAAGTCCTCGGTAGACGCCAGCATCGAAGCAGCAGATGAAGGCCGGGGAGTCGCCATTCTTCTGACCGGCAATGGCAAGGGCAAGAGTAGCTCTGCCTTTGGCATGGTAATGCGCGCGTTAGGGTACGGGCACAAAGTGGGTGTCGTGCAATTCATCAAGGGCGAACAACTATCAGGTGAAGAAATTTACGTTAGGGAACACTGCCCTCAGGTCGACTTCTACCAGATGGGCACTGGTTTCACCTGGGACACGCAGGACCGCAGCGCAGATATCGAGGCAGCCAAAAAAACCTGGGAGCAGGTAACGCCGATGCTGAAAGACCCATCGTACGATCTGGTTGTGCTGGATGAACTCACCTATATGATTGCTTACGACTACCTCCCGGAAGCCGAAATCCTGCAGGCACTGAGCAACCGCCCCCGGGAACAGAGCGTGGTGGTAACCGGTCGTGGAGGCGGCAGCAAACTGCAAGACATCATGGATACCGTATCTGAAGTCAAAGATGTCAAGCACGCCTTTAACAACGGCATCAAAGCGCGCAAGGGTGTTGATTACTAATCCGCGTCCAGGCAATCGGGCGAGCAACGCCAGACTGCTGATAGCGCTACTGGCCACGGCATTACCGCTGGCCCTTCTCACCGGCCTGTTTAACGGCGCCGCGCAGTTAGGTGCCCAGGAATCATTGCAAGCGCTGTGGAATCTGGCTGCCAATAACAGCAATGGGCAGGCCGAAATCATTATCGGCAAGATTCGCCTGCCACGCGTGTTACTCGCCGCCGTGATGGGCGCCAATTTGGCGATATGCGGCGCGGCGATGCAGGGCCTGTTTCGCAATCCGCTCGCAGACCCTTCCCTGATCGGCGTAACCGCCGGAGCATCGCTGGGCGGCGCCCTGGCCATTGCAGCCGGTGGAACACTACTTGAAGGCTATCTGGGCCTTACACTGATATCTGCAGGCGCTTTTGCAGGCGGCGTGCTGGCCGTATTATTTGTGTATCGACTTGCGACCACGCCCAATGGCACCTCCGTTGCAACAATGCTGCTGGCCGGTATCGCCATCACCGCCCTGGCAGGCGCGCTCAGCAGCCTGCTCGAATTCTTTGTCGATAACGCTATGCTCAGGCGTATCAGCTTATGGAAAATGGGCGGACTGGACGGTGCCAGTTACCCGCGCCTGTTGCTTGGTGGCAGCGTGACCCTGGGACTGCTGGTCGCCCTGCCCCGCTACGCCAATGCCCTCAATGCATTACTACTGGGGGAATCAGAAGCGCGGCACCTGGGGATAGATATTCCCAATACCAAGCAGGCACTCGTCGTTCGGGTCGCGATCGGCGTGGGCACCTCTGTCGCCCTGGTTGGCAGCATCGCCTTTGTGGGCCTGGTCGTTCCGCACCTCATCAGGCTACTCATAGGCCCGAACCACCGCTACTTACTGCCCGCCTCGGCACTCGCTGGCGCCATACTTCTGGTGGCGGCGGACACGCTCGCCAGAGTCGTTCTGTCTCCCACCGAGTTGCCCGTCGGAATCATTACTGCCATCGTCGGTGTGCCGTTCTTTATTTCTCTGCTGCGCCAGCGTCATCACTACGGCATGCAATCATGAGCGTATTAGAGCTGTCAGGTGTTAGCGCGTCACCCTGGGGGAAACCGCTTTTATCGGAGATCACTTTTGAGGCACCCGTTGGCTCAATTCTCGGGATTGTCGGCCCGAACGGCGCCGGAAAGACCAGCTTACTGCGCTTGATAGCCGGTGACTTTACAGCCGATAAAGGCAACATTCAGATCATGGGTAGATCTTCCAATGATTGGTCAGCCGGATCTTCCGCGAAGCAACTCGCGTACTTACCACAATTTTCGCTGCTCAGTTTCCCCTACACCGTCGAGGAAGTGGTAATGCTAGGCAGGACACCCCACAAGACAGGGATTGAAGAAGACAGGCACATCGTCGAAGCAGTGCTTGCCAAGGTTGACATAGCGGCGCTGCGTGACCGCCTTTATACCCAGCTTTCGGGAGGCGAGAAACAGCGCGTGCAATTGGCCAGGGTGCTAGCGCAAATCTGGGATGAGCAAGGCATGGAGCACAAACTGCTACTGCTGGACGAGCCCACAACAGCGCTGGATATGGCGCATCAACAGGAACTGCTGGACATCATTCGGGATCTAAAGCGGCGACTGTGCACGGTGCTTGTCGTCATTCATGACTTCAATGTGCTCGCGAGCATTGCGGACCAGGTTGTTGTTCTCGATCAGGGGCGGCAAGTGGCACAAGGTCAGCCGCTGGACATTTACACGCCGGCCTTGTTTGCCGAATTATTTGATACCCAGGTATTGATCGACACACATCCGACTCGAGGATATCCGCTTGTTGTCCCCCAATAGCATGAGCAGCGGGTTGAAACTCTTGACGCAATTCAGTCTATTGCTTATCGCTTTGCTCGCAGGCCGCGTCACCGCTGTTGAGGTGACCGATTCGCTAGATCGTCAGGTGATTCTCGCGCAACCAGCACAAAGAGTGATTACCTTAGCGCCCCATCTTGTTGAGAATCTTTATAGCGCCGGCGGTGGCGGACGAATCGTCGGCACGGTGAGCTTCAGCAACTACCCCGAGGAAGCCAAAACTCTGCCACTCATAGGGAGTTTCAACGCCTTCAGCCTGGAGCGCATTCTCGCGTTACAGCCCGATCTTATACTGATGTGGGGTTCAGGGAACGGCTTGCAGGCCCTGGAGCAGCTACAGCAGTTGGGCCTGCCAGTCTATGTTGACGAATTGCGCACCCTGGAAGACATGTATCAAAGCATCAGGAATCTTGGCGTACTGACGGGCTTTACAGAAACCGCAGAGCGGGAAGCTAGCCGACTGGAGTCTGGCTTCGAACAGTTACGCGCCAGGCATAGAGATTTAGAGCCTCTGGGGGTTTTCTACCAGATCTGGCATGAGCCACTGCAGACACTCAATGGCGATCACCTCATCAACGAGGTAATAAAACTGTGCGGAGGCAATAACATCTTTGCAGATGCGGTGAGCCTCGCACCGAAAGTGAATCTGGAGTCGATACTGGATCGCGGTCCGGAAGTGATCATCGCCAGCGGTATGAGTGAGGCGAGACCAGCCTGGCTGAAAAACTGGGAAAACTATCCGCAGCTTACGGCCGTCAGGAATAATGCACTATTTGCAATAGATCCAGATCAGATACAACGCCCTACCGCACGACTGCTCACAGGGACGACCGAGCTTTGTGCTCAGCTCGACTCTGTGCGTAGCTCAGAATCTAAAGCGAACTGATTCGAGAAATCGAATCGGGCCCGCCGCGTCCGATCTGATCCACTGCATAGGTATAAACCACATCGGTACTGGAATTGAGTGCAGTTTCCGCTGAGTCCTGTACAACGCTTATGACAAAGCCGACTGCCACCACCTGCATGGAAATCTCCAAAGGGATTCCAAAAAGAGAACAGGCCAAGGGTATTAACAACAGGCTGCCGGAAGGCACGCCACTGGCACCGCAAGCCGCCAACGCTGCAATAACGCAAAGAAGCAAGGCTGAGCCATAGGACACATCAAGCCCCATAGTATTGACGGCGGCCAGGGTCAGCACCGTAATCGTGATAGCAGCGCCAGCCATATTCACAGTCGCCCCGATCGGAATAGTCACCGCATAGAGTTCCTCGCTGATATTCAGTTTTTTTGCCAGACTGAGATTGACGGGGATATTGGCCGCTGAACTTCGCGTAAAAAATGCTGTGACCCCCGACTCCTGCAGGCAGCGGAACACAATCGGATACGGGTTTCTCCGGATGAAGCAATAGACAAGCAACGGGTTAACCACAAGCGCCACAATGAGCATACAGCTCACAAGTAGCAACGCCATACTGGCGTAGCTCCCCAGCGCGCTCAACCCCACGGTGGCGACCGTCAGGCCTACCAGACCAAAAATACCCACGGGCGCTAGCCGAATAACATATTGCACAATATTGCTCACGGCCGAAGCGACCGTCTGCAGATGCCCCTTGAACTCCCTTGAGGCCCCACGAAAGCTGATACCCAGAAGCACCGCCCAGGTCAGGCAGCCCAGAAAATTGCCGGTAAGCAGCGCATTGATCGGGTTATCGATCAGCTTGAAAAGAACATCCGCGAGCACATCGCCGATCGCCAGTGGCGGACTTCCCGCCGCGACACCTTCCAGCACCAGCAGTTGTGGAAACAGTTGACTCATTATCAGTGCGACAATTGCTGCACTGACAGTACCAAACAGATACAGCAAAATCGTGATAAAAGTCTTGCGGCCATCACTCCCGCTTTCATGTTTGTTAGCAATCGCCGACATCACCAGTAGCATCACCAATAAGGGGGCCACGGACTTCAACATGCCAACAAACAGCTGCCCAAGAATACCTAACTGGGTCGCAAGACCGGGAGATATCATGCCCAGCAGACCGCCCGCGACTACGCCCAGTAAAATTTGGGGCACAATCCCCCAGCGCAATGGATTCAAAGTCAGCTGCTCCAACGAAGATACTATTCAGAGCATTGTAACTGACTTGCCAGTAAGCAGCGCTCTGCTAAGCTGCCTAGCGACCGTAAAAATTTATCGATAAACAAAGGAAACACCTGATGAAACCAGAAACAATTGCCCTGCACGCCGGCTTTGAGGGCGACCCTGCAACAAATGCAGCGACGACGCCCATCTATCAAACAACCTCGTTTACCTTCGACAACACTCAGCACGGCGCTGATCTTTTCAACCTTGCTGTGCCCGGCAATATATACAGCCGCATCATGAATCCTACAAATGGTGTACTGGAACAACGCCTCACAGAACTTGAAGGGGGTGTTGGTGCACTGTCGGTATCTTCGGGCATGGCTGCAATACGCTATGCAATTGAGGCGATCACCGAAGTGGGCTGCAATATCGTAAGCACTTCACAGCTGTATGGGGGCACTTACAATCTGTTTGCACACTCCTTTCCACGCCAGGGACTTGAAACGCGCTTCGCCCAGGCCGACGATTTTGACAAGGTAAAAAGCCTGATTGACGAAAACACCCGAGCACTCTTTTGCGAATCTATTGGCAACCCTGCGGGTAACATAGTCGACATTCAGCGATGGGCCGATATCGCACATGAAGCCGGCGTGCCGCTCATCGTGGATAACACCGTCGCAACACCCTTCCTGTGCAAAGTATTCGATTACGGTGCGGACATCAGTATTCATTCACTCACCAAGTACATCGGCGGCCACGGCACCACGATAGGCGGCGCAATCATAGACTCAGGCAAATTCGACTGGGCGGCGCACCCCGAGCGCTTCTCGGTAATGATTACCCCCGATCCTTCCTATCACGGCGTCGTCTACACCGAAGGATTCGGCGAGGCCGCCTTTATCGGTCGCTGCCGGGTAGTTCCGCTGCGCAATACAGGGGCCTGCCTTTCTCCCCATAGCGCCTTCCAGATAATGCAGGGGCTGGAGACGCTTGGGCTGCGAATGGAAAGACACTGCGAGAACGCGGAAAAAGTCGCCGCACACCTTCAGGCCCACCCAAAGGTCAAATGGGTCAACTACGCCAATTTGCCCGACAGCCCCTACAGGGATAACTGTGAGCGCATTTGTGGGGGGCGTGCTTCGGGTATTCTCAGCTTTGGCATTGAGGGTGGCGCTGCGGCCGGCGGCAAATTTATCGATGCCCTGCAGATGATTCTGCGGCTGGTCAATATCGGCGACGCCAAGTCCCTCGCCTGCCACCCGGCGAGCACGACCCATAGGCAGCTGAACCCGGAGGAATTGGCTACCGCGGGTGTCAGCGAAGAAATGGTGCGGATTTCAGTGGGAATTGAGCACATCGACGACATCATCGCTGATATCGACCAGGCACTGACGGCCAGCCAGAACTGATAATCGAAGACATAAAAAAAGCCCCCCTGCCGAAACAGTGGGGCTTTTTTATTGAGTGACGGCGGATTTCCCGCCGTCACTACGCACTAGAAGTTATAGCGCGCGGTAATGCCGTAAGTTCGCGGCTGATTGGTGAAGTAAGCCAGTCTGGCTCGACCGCCACGCTCCCGGTTGAAGGAGAGATCGGCGTTTTCATCAGTTACATTGTCTACGTACACCATCAGATCCCAGGCATCGTATACAAGACCAGCATTGATGTTCACCAGCGAGTAGTCATCCAGCTCAAGGTCGAGACTGGTAACTTCGTCACCTGTTGCACCGCCAAAAGGAAGACCGTGGGCGAAGTCACCAGCGCCTGGTTCCTGATCACCTGGCTGCGTGTAACGCTCGCCAACCATCTGCCACCAGGCAGATACGAATGATTCCTCTGCACCCAGCAAGCCACCAAAGGTATAGGTAGCGCCCAGGGAAAACTGCCATTCGGGAACCGAAGCGATACGATTACCATCCTGAAGACCAGGCAACGGTACACCGTTAGCGTCCAGAACATCAGAGTCAAACTCTGCTTCTACATAGCTGCCGGCAAATGTTACACGCAAGGCATCCGTCAGATAGGCGTCCATCTCGATTTCACCGCCCAGTGTGTGCGCATCTGGAACATTGACCGCTACACGCGAGGAACAACCACCAGCGTCCAGGTTAACCTGCAGGTCTTCTATGTCAGTATAGAAAATCGCTGCATTAACAGAGATGCTGTCGAACTTCGATTTGAAGCCAAGCTCGTAGTTCCACAGAGTTTCATCATCAAACTGCTGGAAAGGTCCGTAAGTGATCTCGTCCTGAGGTGAGCACAGACCGGGGTTAAGCGGATCGTTAACACCACCGAGACGGAAACCTTCGGACGCTTGCGCGTTCAGGGTAACTTCGTCGCTAAGGTCGTAGCTCGCCATAATACGAGGCGTAAAACCATCAGAGCTGGTTTCGTCCTTGGCATTAGTATCGCCATTGGCGAAGAGACCGCCTGAGGTAATAGAGCGGTTGTCTTCAAAGTCATACCAGCGTCCGCCCACTGTCACGTCCAAACGGTCGGTGAAAGCATAGTTGATTTCACCGAATACAGCGGTCTGCTCAACGGTATAGGCCAGATCTGAGTTAAACGGGGAATCGACGCCAAAACCATTAGAAACCGCATCAGAAGTACCCTCTCCCAACACAGCGTCCGTTACAGCGTCATAGCCCGGCGTAGGCAGGCGCTGAGCATAGTCGCGATCTGTGTCGGAGTAGAAGCCACCAACCACCCACTGCAGTGGACCATCGCCATTTGAGGTGAATCGCAACTCGTGCGTCCACTGCTCCAGATCGGTGGTATCACGCAGGTTAGAAGGAAACAATACCGCGCTGTCAGGGTAGCCAAGATCAACCGATACACTACCTGTAAGTGCACTTGCGTCACGGCTCACCAGAATCTCACGCTCGGTGTAGCTACCTACATAGGTGATATCCACACTATCCAGGCCCCAGTTCACAACCAGGTCCGCTATCGTGGTCTCATCATCGAACGCCTCGTCGAGCTGCAGGTATTGCTCTCGTTCATCCAGTTCAATCGCCGGACGGGTGGTTGTGTAGGGGTTCGCATACAGGTTGTACACTTCCTGACGAGCAAAACCATCGGTTTCGAGATTTTGATAAACAATCCTAGGAGTAATCGTCAGTGTGTCGGTAGCATCCCAACGAAGAGCTGCACGTCCGCCGTAACGCTCGCCGTCATTCACGTCCTCTGACTTACGCCCGTTCTCGCCCAGCGCATCAATGTAACCAGGGTACTGCGTGCCATAGCCAACCAATCGTAGTGCCAGGCTGTCTGTCATAGGAATATTGACCGCGCCTTTAAGGTGGCCACCGGAGCTGCCGTCGTCAACAGTATTGGCATCTGCCTCAATTTTCCCAGAGAACTCATCAGTCTGCGGCTGGTTGGTAATGAAACGTACCGTGCCGCCGATCGAGCCAGATCCAAACAGAGTGCCCTGTGGGCCACGCAGCGTTTCTACACGGTTCAGATCATAAAGATCGATATCCGGTGTAAACAGCGACAGGGAGATAACGGATTCGTCGAGATAGACCCCTACCTGCTCCTTAACACCTGGCTGGTCACGCACGATTTGACCGGCAGAGACACCACGAATGGCGACCTGACTTTGGCCAGGACCAAGATTCTGGATAGTCAGACCGGCGACATTGCGGGACAGATCTTCCAGAGAAGATGCATTCTGTCGTTGAATTTCCTGCTCTGACTGGGCATTAACCGAGAAAGGCAGGTCTTGCACAGACGCCTCCCGCTTGGTCGCAGTTACCAGTACTTCTTCGAGCTGGGCATAAGATACATTGGGGACAAGCGCCACCACTGACGCTGCCAGTATTGATTTCTTGAAATTACGCATGGGTGTTCCCTATATTCGCGTTGCGGTATGTTGGAATTCCAACGGTTGCAGTTGTTGTTTTTATGGCGCGAAACTCTACCTCGCCAGCTACATAGGGGATAGCTGGAGGTGTGTAACTAATTCATAAAAATATCGCTGGCACCAGAGCGGCGCCAGCACTCGATCAATCTGGCTCTGATGACTATTCGAGCAGTTCAGGCTGCTCTGCAACAATGACGTCGTATAGCGGCTGAAAACTGAACCAGCCCGCAAGTTGACTACCTACCGTGCCACGCGTCTGCTCTGCGTATTCTGGTTCGATCAACACGGGTTTGCCGACCGCCTCGGCCATCAGTTGGGCCTGGCAACTGCGCTCCATCGTCACAAACCACCACGCCGCTTCATCAACGCTGCGTCCAACGGTCAGCAGGCCGTGATTCTGTAATATCGCGGCCTTCTTGTCGCCAAGAGCAGCCGATATTCTCTCGCCCTCACTGTTATCCAGTACCACGCCAGTAAAGTCGTCAAAGAGTACGTGGTCATCGTAAAACGCGCAGGAATCCTGCGTGATCGGGTCCAGCAGTCGTCCCAGCGTTGACCAGGTCTTGCCATAGACTGAATGGGAGTGCGCCGCAGCGGTAATTTCAGGGTGCGCCATGTGAATCTGTGAGTGAATAGTAAAGGCCGCGCCGTTCAGCAGGCCGCTGCCTTCAATAACCTCGCCCGTATGGCTCACAAGCAACAGGTCTGACACCCGCATTTGCTTGAAAGACCTGCCCATGGGGTTTACCCAGAAATGGTCCAGATGCTCAGGATCCCGAACGGTGATGTGACCTGCCACACCTTCATCAAAACCGAACTTGCCGAAAATGCGCAAGGCAGCCGCCAGGCGCTCTTTGCGAAGCTTGCGCTCAGCGGCGATATCGACACTCTCTTCCGGCATCATCGATTCCGCCACGTCGGCATTCATTATGATACTGTTAACTGCTTCTGACATAGTATTACTCCCGTAAACCCTGTGACTGACTCATTCTCTGCTCAACATATTCTAGACTACTGGCACGACAAGGGCGTTATTGCCGACCCCGCGCTGCTCTACCCATTTGTGGCTGACGCTACGCCACAATCCTTCGCCAGCGATGAAACCGTGGTGGCCGCTGGTAACCACAGCAACCACCTGTTTTTCGTACACAGCGGTCTACTGCGTCTGTACTACCTGAGCCCCGAAGGAAAAGAGCGCAACAAGGCTTTCTATGGTCCGGGCCATTTTGTTGGCGCGGTCAGCGCCGCCATCACTCAATCGACTGCGCCCTTTAGCATTGCCGCACTGGAACCCACACAGGTAGTAACACTGGATTTCCACCGGCTTTACGAAAGTGCCCCCGAACATCCTGCGCTGAGCAAGAACGTGATAGCACTGCTTTCAGAGGCCTTCATCCGCAACGAACAGCGCGAAGCAATTCTTCTCACCGGCAATGCCGAGCAACGTTACAAATGGCTGCAAGACAACGAGCCGGAGCTTCTACGCCGCGTGCCCCAATTCCATATCGCATCTTACCTGGGCGTTGACGCCGTTTCGCTGTCGCGACTCAAAGGCAAGCTCAAGCGAAACTAAGTCTGAACGCTACCGGGAAAACACGCATTAACAAATGTTAAGCCGACTACATGGCTTCCCGTATTAGGGCTGGGATACTCCGCCCTTCCTCTGGCAAGTCCATGTGCGAGGTTACTTCAAGAAGCGCTGGCCCCAGTTGTGGTTTAACCTCTTCCGGGCGCAGCGGGTCACCACACTCGCTACAGGTCAATACCGGTCGGGCCTTGTGACCACACTTTTCATGCACGTATTCCAGCGGAACCCCGTCCTCTCCAGCCATCCAGTCATCACCCCACCGGGCCAGGCTCATCAATACGGGGTAAAGCGCAAGCCCCTTACGCGTCAGCCTGTATTCATGGCGCAGGGGTCTCTCGTGGTAGGGCACTTTAACCAGCACGCCCTGCTCCACCAGCTTGGTCAATCTTTCCGATAACCTATGCCGGGTAATACCGAGGTTACTTTGAAACTGATCGAAACGGCGGGTACCCAGAAAGGCATCGCGCAGGATCAACAGCGTCCAGCGCTCTCCCACCACCGACAATGCCCGTGCCACTGAGCACACCTGTTGGTCAATATCAGTCCAGCGCAAAACGGCTCCCCCTAAACATTACGAAGCGGGCCAAGATGACCCTTCTCGATAAAGTTACCATATTCATTCCCAAATAGAACCCTCCTTTAGCGCGCACGGGACGGGCCTGGTCGTTAAGAAATGTTAAGAACTGCTTTAAGGCGTAAAGCACAGATGACAGACGCGACAGCTTTCTCCAAACTACAGACTTTCCTGATTGAATAGCCGGCCAATGAAACACAGTATTCTCATCATCGACGACGACACAGAGCTGTGCGAACTGCTCGGGGACTTTCTGTCCATGGAAGGCTTCGATACAAAAGCAATACACAACGGTAGCGAGGCCGTAATCGCCTGCCGGCAGCAACTCCCCGATGCAATTGTTCTCGATATCATGCTACCCGGAATGTCGGGGCTTGAGGTACTGCGTACGCTACGGGAGTTTTGTAGCACGCCCGTCCTTATGCTTACCGCCCGGGGCGAAGACACCGACCGCATCGTGGGTCTGGAAATGGGTGCCGATGACTACTTGCCCAAGCCCTGTAATCCCAGGGAACTGGCAGCTCGACTACGGGCAGTGTTACGACGCGCCAATGCCACAGAAAAATTGGATACTGCCATCACTGCGGGGGTCACCGTTGCCGATAGTGCGACCCGAAACGCCAGTCACGCGGGGCATGATCTGACGTTGACCAGCGCAGAATTCAATCTGCTTTACTGCCTGCTACAGAACGCAGGCAGCGTTGTAGATAAAGACACCCTGAGCAAGGAGGCTCTTGGTCGTTCTTTAACAGCCTATGATCGCAGCGTGGATGTACATGTCAGCAATATCCGTAAGAAATTTACAGCGGTGAATGGAGACACGCCAATTGTGAGCGTACGCGGCGCTGGCTACCAATTCGTTGCAGAGCAGGCAGGAAGCCGGGATGCGTAGCAGTGTCTTTATCAAGGTGTTCGTCGGCTTCTGGCTGATATCGATCACGGTACTTGCTAGCTGGTCGCTGGCGAACCGTTATTTTGAACTGATGCCAGGCGCCAATCAGCGGCCAGGGGAACGACCCGGACCACCGCCGCAATTCATGCTGCAATTAAACTACAAGCTACAACACGCTGCGCGAGATGAGCTTCCGTCCCTGGTAGATGAGGCCCGCGAGCAACAAAACATCGAAATATACCTCATCAACCGGCAGGGACAGGAAATACTGGGCAAGAAGGTGCCAGATAACGTGGCCAGAATAGCGGCGCAGAGGCACAAGCCACGCAGACACAAGATCATTCGACAGGAACGCAGCCACTTTGCCGTGCAAACCATATACCGGCAGGACGAGGGGCCGCTTAAAGCTGTAGTTCAATGGCGGGCACCACGTGCTTTTATTGCCGCTCTGGGTGAGAGCCCGGTGCTCAGACTAAGTCTGGCAGTCTTGATCAGTGGCATCCTGTGTTACCTGTTATCGCGCTTCGTCACGCGCCGATTACGAGAGTTACGCAGTGCCTCCATGCGCCTGTCTGACGGGGAGCTGGATGCCCGCATCGCCGTTCGGGAAACCGGCGGCGACGAAACCGATCAACTCGCTCGCGACTTCAACCATATGGCCGAACAGTTACAGCAGCGCATTGAGTCGGGAAAGCGCCTGTTAACAGATGTTTCGCATGAGCTGCGCTCCCCGTTGGCACGATTGCGCATAGGTCTTGCACTCGCTCAGGATCAACCTGAACGCACCGCTGAGCACCTGCAACTGATAGAGCGCGAAACCGAGCGCCTGGACGAACTCATCGGCCAACTGCTATCCAGCCAAATCGACAAGCTAGTGCTGGATCGCCACATTGACTTGCGCGTTTTATTGGAGGGCATCACCAAGGACGCCGACTTTGAAGCAAGGGCTGAGCAAAAGCGCGCTGTTTTCAACAGCCCGTTGGACCAGGCGGTAGTCGCGTCTGCAGAGGACCTTTTACACAAGTGTTTTGAAAACATCGTGCGGAACGCCGTGAAATATACACCCGCTGGCACAACGGTGTCGATTGATCTGGCAAGAACAGGCAGCAACTTTACGGTCGTGGTGGAAGACTGCGGGAGTGGCGTTCCCGAAGAGGAGCTAAGCCGGATTTTTGAGCCGTTTTATCGCGTTGACGATGCCCGCACGCGAGCCAGCGGCGGCCATGGTCTGGGGCTTTCGATCGCCCATCGTGCCATTATCCAACACGGCGGTACGATAGCTGCCAGCAATGGCCAAAAGGGTTTGCAGGTGTTGATAACGCTACCTCTCGAAGGACCGGATTAAGCGGAAATCGGGATCGCAAAAGCACCCCACAAGATGCTAAAATTTCGCCCGCAAAAGTAACGCTGGAGTGGAATTTGTCATGCTGGATATTAAGCCCGTAGCAGGCGCATTAGGAGCCGAAATAAGCGGCCTGGACTTGTCACAGGATCTGAGTGAAGCAGACACGCTGCGGATTCGAAAACTACTGAATACCTATGAAGTCATCTTCTTTCGTGACCAGGACATTAGCCCTGCCCGTCAGAAGGCACTAGCGCTCGCTTTTGGCCCGCTACAAACTCATCCGGCCTATGGCACTGTCGAAGGATACCCGGAAATCACCATTCTGGAGAGTAAACCGGATAAGCCTACCAAGATCGAGGCCTGGCATTCCGATATGACGTTCCGTGAGCACCCCCCTATGGCCACGGTACTCAAGTCTGTCATCATCCCGCCCAAGGGCGGCGACACACTCTGGGCAAGCATGACTGCAGCTTACGATGCCCTCTCCTTTCACATGCAGACATTTCTGGAAGGCCTGATCGCCGTTCACAGCTTTGCGCATGGCTTCAAGGAAAGCCTCGCAGAACATGATGGCGCTGGCAGACTGATGGAGGCTGTAGACGCCAACCCACCGGTGAGACACCCGGTAATTCGCACACATCCGGAAACAGGCAGGAAAGTTATCTTTGTGAACAGTTTGTTCACAACACACATAGAAGGCATGCGCCCCGCTGAGAGTGATGCAATTCTCGAGTTTTTATATCAGCACGTACACACTGCTGAGTTCACATGCAGATTCCACTGGCAGCCACACAGCATCGCCATTTGGGATAATCGCAGCACTCAACACAAACCCGTCAATGACTACTTCCCGGCGCATCGTCGTATGGAGCGCATCACCGTCGATGGTGACAAGCCTTATTGAGGTTTGAGCGAGTTAATCGCCGTTGATGTGAACTTCACCGGCTTTGATTCGACGCATGTAATCATTAACGTCCCGCTTTACCTCGGGAGCAAAGAAGTAGAGCCCCAGAATGTTCGGAATTGCGATAAGAAACACCATCGCGTCCGAAAAATCCAATACCGCCGAAAGCTGGATCATGCAGCCCAGTGCAATAAAGGCACAAAATACCGCCTTGAACAGCATTTGTGTACGCGCCCCTTCCCCGAAAAGATAAGTCCAGCCCTTAAGCCCATAATAGGACCAGGCGATACTGGTTGAAAACGCAAAGAGCAAAGCAGCAACCGCCAACGGATATGGCGCCCAGCTTATATGATGTTCAAAGGACGCGGAGGTCAACGCAATGCCCTCCAACCCGGTATCAATAATCCCGTAGGGATATGCCGTTGTGACAATCACCAAAGAGCTGAGCGTACAAATCACCACCGTATCAATAAAGGGTTCCAGCAAAGAGACCAGCCCTTCGGAAGCAGGTTCATCAGTCTGCACCGCAGAGTGCGCAATAGAGGCTGACCCAATACCGGCCTCATTAGAAAATAGAGCTCGCTGAAATCCGACGATGATGGCGCCTACCATGCCGCCAGTGGCGCTCTCCATCGAGAAAGCATTACCGACAATCAGGGCGATGGCTCCCGGAATCTGTTCGTAGCTCATCACGATAATAATCAACGCGGATATCACATAGAGCACAGCCATGAAGGGAACAATGTGTCCTGCCACCCTGGCGATTGAACGTATTCCGCCTATGATTACCACACCGACTGCAGCCGCTATGGCCAATCCGAACAACCAACCCTTGTCTGCAAAGAAGCTCTGCTCGCCGCCAGTGATTACCACAAACTGCACATAGGCCTGATTAGACTGGAACATATTGCCAATACCGAGACAGCCTATAACCAGTGAAAGCGCATAGAAGCCGCCTAGCATCTTCCCCCAGCGCGGTGCACCGCGATCAGCCAGGTAGCGCTCCAGGTAATACATCGGGCCGCCGGATACCGAACCATCGGCATTATGTTTGCGATACTTCACTCCCAAGGTACATTCGACCAGCTTGGTCGACATAGACAGGAAGCCGGCCACAATTAACCAAAACGCTGCACCGGGCCCTCCAATTACGATAGCTACGGCAACGCCGCCAATATTGCCAATGCCAACGGTGCCCGATATCGCTGTGGCTACCGCCTGAAAGTGCGAAATTTCGCCACGCGCTTTCGGGTTGTGAAAGTGTCCTCGCACATGACGCACCGCCAGACCAAATCCACGTATATTGATAAAGCCCATGTAAAAGGTGAAAAACACAGCGGCAACGGCTAACCAGAGCACAATCAAGGGAAAGGGCTGGCCTAGCAGATCAACCTTGTAGAACACCACGTTGGCAAGACCATTGGCAAGAGGCCGAATAAGGCCCTCCACCTGCTGATCAAAAGTTGCCGCGCTGGCTAAAGTAGGTAGTGAGAACAGGAGGGCAACAAGGGCCAGAAAGGCAGGGCGTTGTCGCCGATCAATATAATGCAACTGCGGTTTTATTGAATTGATAAGGCTTATCCGACGGCGTGACGTAATAGTGCACCATACCCGTGAAATTGCGGAACGCCAACCAGCGCTTCGCGCCCGCGCAAATGTTTTCGCAAAGCCGCCAGGCGATAACAGGGCACACTAGCCATAAAGTGATGCTCCATGTGGTAGTTAACGCCGTTGGGAGCAAACAACAACCGTTGCCACCAGGGCGCATCCACCGTTCGGGTATTCATACGGGGATCGGAATCATAGAGGTCTGGTACTGCGGCATGCTCAGCAATCTGTCTTACCCTGATGATAAACATAAACACCGTCATAAAGGCGCCGAACCACAGCAGATAGGCCCAGCCTATTCCGAATGCCGCCAGCACCAGGAACAGGGCGAACTGCACTGCCAGTTGCCAATAAAATGTATGGCCTGAACTGCCAGCCTCTCGACTCATAACTCCACCCTCCCCTCGCGCCAGGAAGGCCAGAAGCTTGAAGCCGGTCTGCCCGGTCAGGTCACGAATAGCCTTACGCCTGAAACTCTCGCGAGATATAGGGTAGGCCTCGTAATTGGGTAGATCAGGGTCATCGTGTGTTCCGGCCTTCTGGTGATGCGCCAGATGGCCTCTGGCGTAGGAAGGCATATCATTGAAAATCGGCATGGCGCAAAACCACTGCCCGATAAAGGTATTCAACCATGGAGTTCGAAACAGGGTTCTATGCCCGGCCTCATGCATAAGAACCGCCAGACCCAACTGCCGTCCAGCGAGCAACACGATGGCCGCCGGGATCGTTACAATATTTGGATAGGCCCCTACAACGGCGAAAATCGCCGCGATACCCAGCCAGTTAAGGAGAAACAGGCGCCAGGCATGAAAGTCACTTTTGGCGGTGAACCGGGCGACATCGTCACGCTCAAGGTATTCATTAATTCTCACTGTGGTAATTCCTGCCTCAACACTGCCAAATATCGTACCAGAACTGGCTCTTTGAATCAGGCAGGTGCTTCACCGGCGCACTGCGCTCGAGTTGGAGCCAGCGTTAGGAGATGTCTATCAACGATATTTGCTTCTAAGGCGAGCGACAGAGATAATTCCGGCCCTCATAAAAGAACCGGTATGCCACCTTGCAAAAATACCTGATCCTCTTACTGCCATTTCTACTGCTGAGCGCTTGCTCTGACCCGACCGAAGTTGCCCGATCTGCAATGGCCTCAATACACCCGAAGCGGACTGAACTGGAGTTTCGCGACCTCAGGGAGTTTTCTCCGGATATAGTCTGCGGCGAATACAATGCCATATCTGTGATGGGAGAAGAGACGGGGTATCTGCGCTTTATACTTCGATCAGGTAAGGCCGACAAACGCCCCAGTGATTCTGACTACGCCATCTATTGCAGCAAAAAACCGGCAGAGGCGCTAGAGAAATTATTTGGTATCGGCCCGGTAGATAACAGCAATCGGACGCTCATGCAGATTCAAGCGGACTTCGGTGAAATATCTGCTGCGCTTGCGTCCTATGAGATGGATATGTTCGTGCTACCAAAAGGAAAGTCCGGTTTAAGCCAGCTAACAGCTTCTCGCATGGATGTCTCGCCACCGAGAAAATTTCGACAAGGTGGCTATCTGAAAGAGATTCCAAACGACCCTTGGGATCGAGCCTATTTATATGAATCGTCACAATTAAGCGGGGTGAAAGGCTCCTATGAAATCAAGTCTCTGGGCGCCGACGGCTTACCCGGTGGCTCTGGCCAGAACGCTGACGTCAGCACAGACCAAATGGGCTACCTGCAACACATCATCAACAACTAGCCCAGGGGCGGATAGTTTGTATACCCCTCTGCTCCCGCCGCATAGAGACTGGACAAATCAAACTCGGCCAGCTCAGCGCCCTGTTCAAACCTGGCTACCAGATCCGGATTCGCGATAAACGCCCTGCCAAACGCAACGGCGCTTAACTCACCACTGGCAACGGACTGCGTGGCTTCTTCGAAGCTGTAGCTTTCATTTCCAATCAATCGCTCAGCAAAATAGCGCTGGCCCAGCGCAATATTGTCTACCCTGCCCTTGGGCATCCGGATGACGTGCAAGTAGGCAAGGTTCATGGGCTCTGCATTGGTCAGCAGGTAGTCGAAGGTTTCCTGAGGATTATCGTCAGCAAGGTCATTAAACGGATTATCCGGGCAGATACGCATGCCAACGCGATCAGGGCCTGCAACCGCTGTTATGGCTGCCAGGGCTTCCAACACAAAGCGAGTCCTGCCCTGCACATCTCCGCCGTATTGGTCATTGCGATGATTACTGCCGCTGGACAGGAACTGCGCCGGAAGATAGCCGCTGGTGGCGTGAAGCTCAACACCGTCAAAGCCAGCCTCAAGCGCATTGATTGTAGCCGTGCGGTACTCACCAACAACCTGATCCACCTCCTCTGTGCCCAGGGCACGAGGTTCCACCAACGGCTGCATACCCGCTTCATCGGTATACAGTTCTCCGCGCGCACGAATCGCTGAAGGGGCGACAGTCTCACTACCCGAGGGTTTGTTTTGTGCAGCCGCTACCCGGCCAACATGCATCAGCTGGGCGACTATCGTGCCGCCCTTTTCATGCACGGCATCGGTGATCTTACGCCAGCCTGCCACCTGCTCAGGACTGTATAGGCCAGGGGTACGACAATACCCAATGCCATTAGCGCTGGGGGCAATACCCTCGGTAATGATAAGGCCGGCTGACGCGCGCTGACTGTAGTATTCCACCATTAGTTCAGTGGGCACCGCGCCATCACCTGCACGGCTACGGGTCATCGGGGCCATAACCACGCGATTACGTAATTGCAACGCCCCCAAGGCAAGGGGAGAAAACAGGTCAGTCATTAGCGTACCCTTATGCGCGGCTCAGGCGCGCCACGTCGCATGGTGGTAAGAAATTCGTCCAAAGGCGCAGGTTCGGCAACCTCCGGGGCGCCATCACCCGGCAGACTGGCCCAGAAATCCTGCCAGGAGGGCCAGAGATCATGGTAAGCGCCCTCATAGGGTTCCCTGTCGGGCCAGCGCATTTTATTGTCACCCACCGGCGGTTTGTTCAGGTCGGTGGCGTACCAGTAACAGGGCAGGCGCCTGCGAAACAACCAGCGACCGTCGATACGTTCATAATCGTCCCAATACAACATCTGCATGATCACCCATTCTGTACCGCCATCTGCACAGGGGGTTTCGTGCTCGTTCTTGGAATACACCACACCATGGGCATGCTCTGGGTCATCGAATTCAATCACATGATTGCCAATATGGTGGGAGGTGCCGGTAAATTGCTGGCGCAGGGTATCGTCCAGCCACTGTTTCAGATACGCCCTGCCGGTCTGCTCGCGGCTCACCCGAATATCCGCTGCGAACAAATTTACATGGGCATCGAGGTCGCGCATATCCAGCGACAGTGAATATTTTGCCACCAGCTGGCGTATTTCATCCAGCGCTTCCAGGCGTTCGATACGAGCGACAAGATCAGATTCACTCATGCTTCAATCCCAACTGGCTGTGCCAGTAATCAATTCAGCGGTTCTACCACCGTCCACAACCAATTCAGCGCCGGTTACATAAGACGCCTCGTCGCTGGCCAGAAACAGAATAGCATTGGCACATTCCACCGGATCACCGATTCTGCCAATAGGCAGGCTGCGCGCCGTGGCTTCCTGCGATGCAGCGTCGGGCATAAGACCTTCTGTTGGCGGTGTGAGAAAAACACCTGGAACAACCGCGTTTACGCGCACCCCTTTCTTGCCCCACTCAATCGCTGCATTGCGAGTAAGGGCCAGCATGCCAGCTTTAGCCGCGCTATACCCTGCAGTTCCCGCTGAACCCAACAGCCCGCAAACAGAGGCTACATTCACCACGGCGCCTTTATTGGCCTCAAGATGAACAAAGGACTCACGCATCAGGTACATTGCGCCATCCAGAGAGACACTGAAATTTAACCGCCAACGCTTGCTGCTATGGCTGGCCAACATGTCCGGCACGACAAGCACCGCATTGTTCACCACAATATCCAGACGACCAAAGCGTTCAACAGTGTCGGCCACCAAACCTCTCACGGCGTCCTCATCTGTAATATCCGTGGCCCTTGCCATGGCACTACCACCAGCCGCTACTATCTCGTCTACAACAGCCTGAAGCTCGGGCTCTCTTCTGGCAGCAACCACCACGCTGGCGCCCTCTTCGGCCAGCCGTCGTGCGGTGGCTGCGCCAATACCCTGACTGGCACCGGTGACTATGGCTACTTTATCTTGCAATCTCATGTTTGCGCTCCTGTATTGGCTCAGCAGGTCTACTGCGGATACGCCTGTATTACTCGCTTTGCAAATTCTTGCAACGCCTCAACTTTCTGATCTCGAGTGATGCTCTGGTCGGCCGGATTCCATGGCGTTACCGAAATATCTGTCACTCCCAGTGCAGCCAGCCTCTGATAGTCATCCAGGGTCCGTGCGGTCATATCGAAGGCATGGATCTCAAAATTCTCTCTACCGTTAGTGCCATACTCTACACGCAGATCCTGCAGCGATGTAACCAGCGATTCCAGTGTGGCAAAATCGCTATTCGCCGATATCCAGCCATCACCCGATCGGGCTGCGCGGCGCAGCGCCGGCTTGGCATGACCGCCTATTAAAATTGGAACAGGCTTGGTGGGTGCCGGTGACAGCTTCATCCTGCCTATATCGAAGTGGTCACTGTGGAATTCAAAGTACTCGCCCGACATGGCGCCCCGGATGATGGCGATACACTCGTCCATCAGTGCGCCGCGGACTGCAAAGTCAACCCCGTTGTAACTGAAGTCTTCTTGCCAGGGGCTGAGACCCGCTCCAAGCGCGACTCTATTGCCGCTAATCACCGCCAGAGAGGAAAGCGCCTTGGCAAGCACCAGCGGCTGCCTCACTGGCACCTTCATAACGGCGGGGAAAAAGCGCAAGCGCTGGGTTACCGCCACCAGGCTAGCCATGGCAACAAAAGGTTCCAGCACCGGCATACCGTCAAGGGCTTGCCTGACTGCCTCGGTGCTCATATAGGGATAATCGGAACCCGTTACCTCGGGGTAGAACAAGCTGTCGGGAACCGCGAAGGACGTCCAGCCGCTCTCCTCTGCAGCAACAGCAAGGGCGGGATAGTCTTCTATCCCGCCCAGCCCTGTCATCAGCGTGAAACGCATTTGGGTTTAGGTGGGCTTTAGAAAGTGTAGCCAACAGACACGGCCCAGGTTCGCGGCATGTTGTAACCTGCGGTAGTCAGGTCGCCAACGTTATAGCTGTTAGTAATAACCCGCTCGTCGTCAAGGTTCTTACCTTCAACAGCTAAACGCCAGCGACCATCGGCGGTGGTAAATGCCGCCATCGCATTGTAGATTACATGCTCATCCTGCACTTGCGTCAGGTCCTGCTCAGACGATGTGTCAATCAGTGAATTAGTAAACGACTCGTCCCGATAGGAGAAGTCGGCGGCAAGTGTGACAAAACCCGCATTAGCTATATCGAAGTCATAACTCACTCGACCTTGTACTGTCCACTCTGGCGAAAAGCCGATCGCAGTAGTATCCGACTGGTCTCCTGTCTCAGCATTCTTAAACTTTTTGACGTCGGTATCCAGGTAACCCACATTGAGTGCAAGCGTCATACCCTCAAGAGGTGGCAGCCACAGCACTTCCGCTTCGATGCCGGCGGTTTCGAATTCACCCACGTTATCGACAGTCTCATCGAGACTGCCATCCTTAAACTCGACTGTGGACAACTGCTTATCGGTGTAGTCATTGAAAAACAGCTCGGTATTGAGGCGCAGGGTGCCATCCAACATGGTGCTCTTCAGGCCCAGTGACCAGGTATCAACCGTTTCCGGGTCGTAGGTTGCTTCAATACCTCCGGTGCGCTGGAAACCGCCCGATTTGAAGCCCGACGAAAATCCACCGTAAACCATCACGTCGTCATTCAGGAACCAGGTCAACCTGGCGCTGGGCGTGAACTCAGTCCAATCATCTTTCTGTGAGGTATTTGCGGGACCGGTAATCTCGACATACTCGGAGTTAAACGGAGGCCCAAAAGAAGAGGCCCAGTAAGCAAAAAGCGGACTCTGCATAGCCGCAGCTTCCTGCCCAGGCGCCACGGATACGATAGCTTCAGGGGGGAATCCAGCCAGACCAGCATAGGCGTAATAACCGACGGTCTCCTGCGCTGTGATGGTCTCTTCTTTTTCATCTTTGGTGTAACGACCACCAACAGAAAACTGCCAGCTTTCGGCAAAGTTCCAGTCTACATTCGCGTATACCGAGGTTGACTCCTCTGTACGATCATCGCTGCTAGTTGCTTTAAACTGGTTCGTGATGAATCGAAGACGGGCACTCTGCTGGGAGATTTCAGTCCCCTCACGTTCCCCATCAAGATAGTAGAAACCCATCACCGCGTTAATCGTTTCACCAGTGTAATTGAACTGGAATTCCTGACTAAAGTCATCATTTTCCACTTCCCTCAGCGTTTCAATGAAGTACTGCTCGCTGCCGTCAAAGTCAAAAGGCTGGACATTATCCAGCGTACGTAGTGCGGTGACCGACTTCAGGCTCCAGCTGTCAGTCATATCCCACTTTGCTGTCAGGGCCACGGTTGTTGTTTCTATCTCATACTGGTCAAAGCCGTCGCCAAAGGCGGTTGAAACCGTATCGATATCAGTAGGCATGGAAGTGTCGTTAGGTGTGGAGAATACACCGGTACCTGGGCCTAAAAACTGATTGGCGCCACCAATAACAAAGCTCGCTGCGCCAACCAGAGGCCCCACGTAAATCCTGTTCGGAATGCGAGGATCCGATTCGTCCTTCATGTAATCGGCGGCGAGATTGAATGACAGGTTTTCAGTGGCTTGCCATAGCAAGCTACCTCGGTAGGCCTGCACATCGGCTCCCCAGTATTCGCTGCCGTCCAGAGTATTCTCCTGAATGCCTTCGTGCTCCTTGTACATGGCACCAAAGCTACCGTAAAGAGTGTCCTGAATAAGCGGCCCGGAGACATTGCCTTTTACCTTGATCAGGTCGTAATCGCCGCCCTTAACCTCGATATCCGCCTCAAACTCTTCTGAGGGCTGCTTGGTGATGTACTTGATCGCGCCACCGATGGTGTTGCGCCCATAAAGGTTACCCTGCGGGCCCTTCAGTATCTCGATACGCTCCACGTCATACACTTCCAGCAAGGCGCCGGTGGTGCGATTAAGGTAGACGTCGTCCATGTAAATACCAACGCCCTGACCGAAGCCGGGGTCTTGACCTATACCGCGAATAAAAACAGAAACTGCACCACCAACCAAGCCACCTGTGTCGGTAAGTGTCACATTGGGAGTCATGCGCTCCAGGTCGAGAATGTTGTCTACCTGGGCATCGCGTAGCTGCGTCGTGCTAAAGGCACTGACCGCCATAGGTACCTGCTGCAGACTTTCTTCACGCTTACGTGCGGTAACCACCACCTCTTCCAACGTGGCCTGCTGGGCCAATGTATAGTCGGATGTGGTGATAGCGGCGGCCACAGCCGCCGATAAAATAACGGATTTACGCTTGAACTGGTTCATGAAAAACTCCCTGTAGGTACCCTTTATAGTTGTTGAGGGAGCCGCGACACACAGCGCACCCCTGATATTTCGGGTATTCTCACCAAAGTAGCGAAAATCTAGCAGGGCGTGTGCAGCCAGTTTTATAAACATTTAAGTTCACCAGAATTACCGTAGAGCGCAGATGTCAACAAAACTGGTGGCAAACGCCATTCAAGGAGACAGTGCCGGGCCCTACTATTAATTCGCTGTCACGAGCGCAGGGCGCGCACAGTCCATAAAACACGCCCCTGCGATACGCGCCTCAACAGAATCGGAGAGAACTTAACTGATGCCCTCCCGTTTATCATTGCTAACCTCCCCCGCCGAGCTGGGGCCGCTGTCCCTGCGCAATCGCATGGTGCTTGCTGCGATGGGCTCAAATTTTGCCGAAACCAATGGCCACTGTGGAGAGCGCCTGATCGCCTACTACGAGGCCAGGGCCCGCGGCGGTGCCGGATTGTTGATATTGGAAACCTCGGCAGCGGCTTGGCCCAATGGGTCAACCATGCCCAATACCGTTGGGTTCTCCAGCGATGAATTTCTTCCCGGCCTTTCTGAGCTTACACGGCGAGTCCATCATCACGGTGCAAAAATCGTCGCCCAACTGAACCACGGCGGAAAAATGGCTCAGGAGGATGTTGCTGCCGGCCGCCCTATCCCTGTGCCCTCACCAACCAAAATGAGCGGAAGCAATATGTTCCGCATACTCACCCGTGAGGAAAAAGGCCACTTCATAAAAGCAGCAGGCCCCAATGGCAAGGGGGCCGATTACTATGAGATGTCGCAAGCAAACATCCGTGAAATGGTTCATCACTTCACGGATGCTGCTATCAGGGCACGCAAAGCGGGGTTCGACGGTGTAGAAGTTCACGCCGGGCATGGCTATCTTCTGGCAAATTTCCTGTCACCCGCTACCAACCAGCGTGTCGATGAATACGGCGGCTCACCCGAGAACCGCGCCAGGTTTCTGACTGATATCATCAGGGCGATCAAGGCCGCTAACGGGGACGAGTTTGCCATTCTGGTTCGCATTGACGCCAAAGAGTATCGAGTGCCCGGTGGCATAGAGCTGGAAGACTGCCTGGTCACCGCAGGGCTTTGTGAGGAGGCCGGCGCGACCGCCATCGACGTCAGCGCCTACGGCAATACAGGCGAAGCTATCGCGTTCACAGAGGCCCCACTGGTGCACGAGCCATGCGGCTTGGTCGCCTTTGCGAGGGCGGTCAAACAGAACGTCACTATTCCGGTTATTGGAGTGGGGCGCATTGAACCCAAGGCCGCCGAAAATTCTTTGAAAGCTGGTGATTTCGACTTTCTGGGCATGGGTAGAGGGCTCCTCGCAGACCCCGACCTGCCCAATAAACTGATGGCCAATAAACCAGCTGACATCAGGCCCTGCATCTACTGCTATATCTGTGTAAGCCAGATCTTCATCAACCAGCCAATGTGCTGCGCGGTAAATCATGCCGTTGGCCGCGAGCATGAAGGTGATGTACTGGCTACAGATAGTGCCCCCCAAAAAATTCTGGTCGTAGGTGGCGGCCCTGCGGGACTGGAGGCTGCACGACTGCTCGCCGAGCAGGGTCACTCGGTGAGCCTATGGGAAAAAGAGCGGGACCTTGGCGGTACGGCACGCATCGCTGCGCTCGCCTATGCGCCGAATGAGGCGCTGATTGATTACCTTGCAAACGCAGTGCACTCCTTGCCTGTAGACTTGCGTTGCAACGTCAGCGCCTCCGCTGAAGCTATCGCTGCCGGGAACTATGATCATGTGGTTATTGCCACCGGCGCAAAGCGCGCTGCGCCTGAGATTCCCGGCAAGTCACAGCGACATGTGTTTGATGGCAATGAATTGCGCGGCGTGCTGTTTGGCGATGATCCGACAGCCACCGCCAAACTAAACCTGTTCTCCCGGTTAATGTTGGGGGCCGGCAGAATAACCCAGCTATTACGCAATATTGCATTGATGCGATTACTGAGTCGGCTATGGATGCCACTGACCGATGACATCGTAATTATTGGTGGCGACCTTGTTGGGCTGGAGCTGGCAGAATATCTCGTCGAACGTCGCCGTCGAGTCACGGTGTTGGAGCCAGGCCCCGAGCTGGGCGCCAAACTCAGCCTGGTGCGACGCGCACGCGTGTTACACCAGCTGCGCGAAAACGGTGTTGAGATTAAACGTAACGCTCACATTACCGCGATCGAGCCCGGACGAGTGCTTTACGAGCAAGATGACGAATCCGCGAGCTGCGACTGCAAACAAGTGATTATTGCGATGGGCACGCAACCTGACACCAGCCTTGTCAGTCAATTGGAGGGCTCGGCTTTGCGAGGCAAGGTACATTCCATCGGCGATTGCGAACAGATCGGCTATATTGATGGTGCAATACTGGCAGCCCGCAAAGTGTCACAGCGCATTGCCGCTACGGAGACAGCGCAAGAAAAATGAAACACGAGAACCGGACAACTCTGGCGTTGTTATTCGTGCTGTCAGTGCTGGCGGCACCCTGCTCCCTGGCCGAAGAACCCACTACCGGGTTTGAACGTACAGAGTCCCGTGAAGACTGTACCGAATTTACACCCGACAAGCGCCCGCTATATGGCGACCTACATGTTCACACCAGTTACTCTTTTGACTCCTATCTATCCAGCCAACGTCGGGACCCCTGGGATGCCTATGGCTACGCCAGGGGTGAGGCCATCGTGCTGCCCGATGCCAACGGCTTGCAAAAGGTAAAGGCACGCATAGGCCGCCCGCTGGACTTCGCTGCCGTCACCGATCACGCTGAGTTTCTTGGTCAAGTCAACATTTGCACCCGCGACTCTGCCAAGGCGGGCTACTGGTGGCCGCACTGCGCTATGACGCGAGCAAGAAACATCTGGGTACAACTAGTGGCGGCCAGCTGGTGGACAAGCCTGGGTGGGCAGCAAGAGGCGCCGCCAGAGAAATCGTTCGCCTGCACGCTGTCTGACTGCGAGAGCGCGGCACAGGAAACCTGGGGTGATATTCAACGCGCCGCCGAAGACAACTATGACCGTTCTCAGAATTGCGATTTCACCACCTTTGTGGGCTATGAATACACTGAGGCATTTGACCAGAACAACATGCATCGCAATGTGATTTTTCGAAATGATGTTGTCACCTCGAAACCAATCTCTGTCTACGATACCGGGCGTGGCAGTTTTGTGAGCCTGTGGCAACAATTACGCGGTTCGTGCACTGACCTGGATAATGGTTGTGATGTGATGTCCATCCCGCACAACTCCAACCTTGCTGGTGGCCGAATGTTTCGTGATCCCGCCACGAATTCTGAAGTTGTTGACCGCCTGTTTTTCGAGCCTGTTGTAGAGTTGGTGCAACACAAAGGCGCTTCGGAGTGCCGGTTTGACAGGTTGCGAGGCGTCGGACTGGATACAGTGGATGAGCAATGTGATTTCGAGCAAATCGCTGCGGACAACTTGAATATGCTGGGCTCAGTGCACGGCGAAGTTCGCACCGAGCGCGCCAAGGCAGTTTCACTGGAAAATTTCGCCCGTCGCAACATGGTTCGCAACGCGCTTAAGGACGGCCTCGCCCTTGGCCAAAGTCAGGGACAGAATCCTTTCAAGATGGGTTTTATCGGCAGCACGGACACGCACAGCGCGGCACCCGGCAGCGCTGAGGAAAACAACTACACCGGCCACCTGGGTCGACGCGACGCCCAATACAACAACGTGCAGGACCACTTCTACTCCAATCCCGGTGGCCACGCTGTGGTCTGGGCCGAGGAAAATTCACGGGATAGCATATTCGAGGCGATCAGACGCAAGGAAACCTACGCGACCAGCGGCACCCGCCCTACCCTGCGCTTTTTCGCCGGC
The DNA here is from genome assembly GCA_039964455.1 of Halieaceae bacterium. Taxonomy (GTDB): domain Bacteria; phylum Pseudomonadota; class Gammaproteobacteria; order Pseudomonadales; family Halieaceae; genus CALJFL01. Next base: position 118,835 of record JBDVXK010000025.1, read on the forward strand.
GACCTGGACCCCGACTTATGCGATGCACCCGACATGGTCCAGAAGGCCTATAAACAGGGAGTACCCATGGGCGGCGAGCTGGATGGTAGTAGCGGCGAGGTCCCACGATTTCTGGTGAGCGCCCGCAAGGATGCCGGAGATCAACAGTTAACGGGCACCGACCTGCAAAGAGTCCAGATCATCAAGGGCTGGGTTGATGATGAAGGGAAAACTCATGAGCGAGTTTTCGATATCGCCGGTAATGCCGAGAACGGCGCCAGCGTCGACAGCAATACCTGCGCGCGACTGGGAAGCGGTCTGACCAACAGCTGCACCGTCTGGGAGGACCCTGACTTTCACAGCGAGCAATCAGCCTTTTACTATGTCAGATTACTGGAAAACCCGACCTGCCGCTGGAGCACCTTGCAGTGCCAGTCGGCTGGGGTTAATCCTTTTGCCAACAACTGTAGCGATCAGGCCGAAGCAGCGACTGTGAAAGCACAGGCTGCGGGTGCAAGTGGAGACGTCTACGGCAAATGCTGCATCGACCCGCAGCAGGAAGCCTTCTATTCACCGGTTATTCAGGAAAGAGCCTGGTCATCGCCAATCTGGTATCAGCCTTCCGCCAACGACAGCATGCGCTCTCGATAGCTACTGGGGGTATCGCCAGTCCAGCCCTTGAAAGAGCGCACGAAGGAGCTTGGCTCGGTAAAACCCAGGTAGTCTGCCAACTCGGCAATTTTCGATTGCTCATGCAATAGCTTGGTAATCGCCACTTCACAGCGCACCTCGTCTTTCAGTGCCTGGTAGCTAGTATTTTCCTTCTGCAAACGCCGCCGCAAACTGGATTCCGACATATGTAATGTCTCTGCGATGTCTGCAAAAGACGGCATGCTGCCCGGTAACTCAATGCTTACGATAGATTTTATCGCCGCGCTGGTACTGGCAGGCTCACGCTCCATCGCAATCAGTTGAAACACCATATTATCGAGAAACTCTCGTAGCGAATCGGGTGTATGCACCAGCCTGCGCTGCAGGGCATCCCGGTCAAAGCTGAAGGAATTCTCGCCAGCATCAAATACAATTGGACATTGAAAAACTGCCGCCAGGCTGTCGTAGTAATCCTGATTCAGGTACGGCGCCGCAACGCACATTTCCCTGGCCTCTATAGTCTGGCCCGTGAGCCAGCCAATAAAAGCATGCCACACCAGAAGTCCAGACGCTCTCGCCACTGTCTCGGCGGAGTGCGCCCTGTCCCACTGCGCGGGAATGAGTTCATCCCAGTCCTCGCGAATTTTTATCCGGTAGCTCAACTTGACCTGATCACCAGTGCCATCGTCTATCAGGCGAATGTTGTATCCGGTAATTGGGTAAAGCAGGTTCTCATAGCGCTCAGCGATCTGAAGCGCCTCACCCAGTGTGCGGGAGCTGATCATGCAGTGGCACATCAACTCGAAAGCTTCGCTGCCCAGACCCGCCGCCCACGGCAAAGGTCGCCCTTGAGCCTGCATACGCTGTGCGGCTTCTTTCCATAGATGAGAATAATGCTGGGCAGGCAGAGGCGCATCAGATGCGAGGCCGGCAAGACTACGCGGGGACAAGCTGATGGTTCCAGCGATTGCTTCAACATCGAGGCCAATCCTGTCCATATAGTCCAACAGGCGCTGGAACTTCCCGGCTTTTACAGTAATTTCGCTCATACGGTCATAGTGGCACGATATGTTTATAAATTTGGCGTTTCCCGCACTTTTTCTGGAACTCCCGCAGCGTACCATATTGCCATTACATTAATATCGCTGCCCCTTGCACGACTATCGCGAGACAGGTGTTCACTCTCAACAGGAGAATACAATAAACAATGAGCATGCTCGAAGATAAAACAGGTATTGTTACCGGCGCCGGCCAGGGTATAGGCCGAGCCATTGCGCAATCCTATGCCGCCGAGGGCGCCAGGGTTGTTGTCGCTGACTTCAATGAAGAAATGGGCCGGGAGACTGTGGCGCTAATCGAAAGTGCCGGTGGTACCGCGTTATTCGTGTTCGCAGACGTCAGCAAGGAAGACTCGGTAAAGTCGGTCGTTGACACGACTCTGAAAACTTTCGGTCGCCTCGATATTGCCTGCAACAATGCCGCCGTCAGTCGTGGCTCTGGCCCCATCCACGAGTTCGAGCGCAGTGTATTCGACAGCACACTGGAGATGTGTCTCACCAACACCTGGCTATGCATGAAGCACCAGATCGCTGCAATGCTGGAATCGGGTGGCGGATCTATCGTCAATATCTCATCCAACTCATCGCTACGCGGCCAGGCACATAACACGGCTTATGCAGCGGCCAAGGGTGGCGTAAATATACTGACCAAGAGTTCAGCAGCGGAATACGGTGGCCAGGGCATTCGCATCAATGCGGTATCTCCCGGCGTGATCAGAACCGAGCATCTTGATGCCTATTTCGAACAACAGCCCAAGGCCGCTGAGCGCCTGAAAAAAAGCGCTGTGATGCTGCGCCTTGGCGAGTGTGAAGAAGTTGCCGAGGCAGTGACGTTTCTCTCCAGCTCCAAGGCTTCCTACATCACCGGCCAAATATTGTCGGTCGATGGCGGTGGCGCTGTTCGCTAACGTCACAACCAACTCCAGGCCACGGAAAGCCTATATTTGCCACGCCGGTATAGCTATTTACGCGAGTATCGGCGCAATCCGATTCTGCAAGACGTTACAAGCACTGCCGAATTGACCTACCCTGTTTACACTAAAACGAGACTATCAACGGAGTCATTTCCAATGAGCCAACGTATTCCTCTGCCTATGCCATCCGGCTGGTTTCAGGTCGCTTATTCTCACGACCTTGCCGCTGGCGAATCCATGCCGCTGAAATACTTCGATACCGAACTGGTGCTGTTCAGAACCGAGGACGGCGAAGCCAGAGTGCTGGATGCCTATTGCCCACATATGGGCGCCCATCTGGGCTATGGCATACGCGACCAGGCTGGCGGTGGCTCCAGGGTAAAGGGCGACTCAATCGTCTGCCCTTTCCATGGCTGGGCCTACAACGGCGAAGGCCAGTGCACCGATGTTCCCTATGCAGATAATCTTCCGCCCAAAATCGCCCGCGGTGAAACCGTGATACGCAGCTGGCAGGTTCGCGAGCTGAATCAAGTCATTTTTGTCTGGTACCACCCCGCGGCGGAAGCTCCACACTATGAGCCGGAACTCATCGAAGAGGCGTCAACCGAAGGCAGCGAATGGGGCCAATTAAAAATATTCCACTGGGATATTGATACACATCTGCAGGAAATTGCCGAGAACGCGGTGGATGCCGCACACTTTCTCTATGTTCATGGCACGCAAAATGTGCCCGAGCCAAAGGTAATGGAGTTCGACGGCGTACGCCGGGCGAGCACGCTGATTAGCCGCATGGCTACGCCGCGAGGCGAGATAGTCGGCGTTATCGCCAACAGCAACGTGGGACCCGGGCAGGCCGTGGTTCGTTTCAGCGGCATCTGTGACACAGTGCTGATGGCCAACATCACACCCGTCAGTGCCGAAGAAAGCCACGCGTTTTATGCGTTTATCCAGAAAAAGGTCAATGGTGAAGAGCCGGTGGGTGGCGTAGCAGATGCCTTGGTGGCGGACGTTCGCAAACAGATGGATGAAGACCGTATCATCTGGGCCCATAAGAAATACTTCGAAAAGCCGATGTTGTGTGACAACGACGGGCCCTTCCACAAATTTCGTAAATGGTACGGCCAGTTTTACGCCAGCCAGGGTGATGCAGAATGATAGATGTCCATTATTGGCCTACGCCTAACGGCAAGAAGGTCACCATTGCGCTTGAAGAATGCGGCGTCGAATATCGCTTGGTGCCCTGCTCTATAGGTACCGGCGACCAGTTTACCGACGAGTTCCTCGATATCAGCCCCAATAACCGCATGCCGGCGATCGTCGACCAGAATCCGCCCGGCGGTGGCGAAGCAGTGCCGGTATTCGAATCCGGTGCCTGCCTCATGTATATCGCCGAAGTCAGCGGCAAATTTTGTCCTGAAGACCTCAAAGGCAAGTATGACGTTTACCAGTGGATCGTCTGGCAAATGGCCAATCAGGGACCTAAATTTGGTGAACTGGGGCATTTTCGTCGACTGGAGGACCGTGAAGGCGACCAGAGCTACGCGGTTCGCCGCTTCGACGACGAGGTGAACCGACTTTTCGGTGTGATGAACAACAGGCTCTACGACCGGCGTTACCTCGCGGGCGATGACTATACGGTGGCCGATATGGCCTGTTATCCCTGGGCAGTACGCTGCGACGAGCTGGGTCAGAAGCTTGAGGACTTCCCCTACTTTCGTCGTTGGCTGGAAGAACTTGGCGAAAGACCGGCGCTGCAAAAAGGAATGGCTGTCGGGAGCGACTGGGGTTATCAGAGCTACGAAGAAATGAGCGAAGAAGAACTGAGCAACCTGCGCGAGATGCTGTACAACCAGCGCGCAAGACCGGCGCCCGAAGGCGGCCTGCTATAGGAGTAGCTCCATGGACCAAGGTATTAATTTCGACTTCAGCGGCGCCAGGGTATTGGTAACCGGCGCAAGCAGCGGTATCGGGCACGCCATTGCTGTCGCCTATCGCGATGCGGGGGCAAGCGTTATCGCTACCGGCCGCAAGAACCAGAGCAGTGACTACGACAGCGACCTTAGCGGTATGGACTACCGCCAGCTCGACGTAGGCAACCGGGATGCACTCTTTGACCTCGCCAGCGACCTTGATGCATTGGACATACTGATTAACAACGCCGGCGGGGCGCAGGGCAACGAATGGGAAGCAGATAACTTCGATGCCTCTATCAATGTCAACCTGAGCAGCGTTTTCCACCTGAGCAGCGCCTGCAAGGACCTGCTGGCCGCCAGTGACTTTCCAGGCGGTGCCAGCGTGATCGGCATCGCTTCCATGACGTCCTACTTTGGTTTCGCCTGGACACCGGGTTACGGCCCTGCAAAAGCGGGGCTGGTACAAATGATGAAAACATTGGGGATGACCTGGGGCGAGCTGGGCATTCGCGCCAATGCTGTTGCCGCAGGACTGACGCGCTCCAACCTAACCGCCGACACGATGGATAACATGCAGGACATGGTCGCCGAGACCGTAAGGCGTCAGGGGCTTAAACGCACCGGAGTGCCCGAGGACATTGCGCCAGCTGTGTTGTTTCTCACCTCACCTGCTGCGAGCTGGATAACCGGGCAAACACTCCCCGTTGACGGCGGCTTTACCAGCGGCATGAATTAACAGGCCACTCGGTACGCTGGGCTAAAAAGGAAAGACGTAGGGCAGTAACGAGATAACCAGCACCGAGTAGACAATCGATAACGGCAGCCCACTACGAAAATAGTCGCGCAAGGTGTAACCCCCCAGGTTTTGTACCATCAGGTTAGTGGTATAGCCGTATGGCGTCAGGAAGCTGGCGCTGGCGCCAAAAGCCACCGCCATAACGAAAGGCATGTGGCTCAAGCCATAACTCTCCGCAAGACCAAAAGCGATAGGAAATGCCAGCGCCGCTGCGGCATTATTGGTCATCAACTCTGTCAGCAACAAAGTGCCCAGATAGATCCCGGCCAGCGCTACATACGGGCCCAGGGACTCAAGGTTATTGTGCAGGCCGTCGGCAATAATCGCGACAAGGCCCGAGTTGTTCAATGCCTGCGACAGTGTCAGGGCCGACGCGATGATCAGCCAAAGCTCGAATGGAAAACGTCGGCGCAGCTCCGAACCACCGATCACCCCAAATGCCAACATTCCAGCTAACAGGAATGCCAGCCCCTTAATCAATGGCAGAACCTCAAGTGACGCCAGAACAACTACCGACAACAAGCCGATACTCATGAAATAGTTTTGCCAGGAACTGACCGAGCTGCCCGCCACTTCCTCATCGATAACGGCAAAGTTCTTGTCGAGATTTTTACGGTCGTTGAAGTCTGAACCCACCGCCAGCATAAGACTGTCGCCAGCTTGCACAGTGATATTTCCCAACTTGCCTGACAGGCGTTTACCACCGCGACGAAGGCCAACAACCGCTGCATCGAACAGCGAACGAAAGCCACTGTCCTTGATCGTTTTCCCTTCGATAGACGCATTGGGCATCACAATGACTTCGACCATATTGTCGCGCAACAAGCCCTCCTCCAGTGCGAAGGTAGTCAGCCCGTCGAAGCGTTCCAGAATACCCAGCTGTTTGATATCACCCGAGAAAATAAGTTTATCACCGGCCTCTATGTACTCCTGGGGTGCCACCGGTGAAATAAGATGGTTGCCACGAACGACCTCTACGAGAAAAATATCGTCCAGGTCGCGCAAGCCGTTGTCTGCGATGCTTTTGCCAATCAAGCTCGAGTCTGCGCTGACCTCCGCCTCGATAAGGTATTCATTAACATCCATTTGCTCCGTAGCTACCGCCGGCAACAATCTGGAAGACAACAGCATCACTGCCAGGCCTGCTACGGTAACGGTAGCCCCGATCTTGAAGAAATCAAAAAATGCCAGACCCTGACCGGTTGCATCCTCAAGGAAGCTGCTGACAATCAGGTTGGTCGATGTGCCAATGAGGGTCATGGTACCCCCTAAAATCGCGGCGTAAGAAAGCGGAATCAACAGGCGCGATGCGGGGTGGTGCTTGTTGCTGCGCACTGTGTGGGCCAGTGTGGCAACGACTGCTGTGTTGTTAACGAAGGCCGAGAATACGGCTGTCACCGCGCCCAAGCGCAATAGTGAGGCACTGTAACTAGGTGTTATCAGAGTGCCGGAGAGTCGACTCAACCAGGGCAGTTTTTCCAGACCAACCGACACCAGCAACAACAAAAGCAGAGTAACCAGTCCGGTATTGGAGGCTTTATCGAGCACTTCGGCGGTATCAACCAGTCCCAGAAAATACGCCGCCAGCATGGCGCTGACAAACACCCACGATGCGGCCCAGTCTGTAAAAATCAGGCTATAGAGCAACCACAGGAAAAGCGCTGAGACCAATAATTGATCAATCATTGAACGATTTCGAAAACCCACATTCTAAAGGCCTAGCATACGCTTTTAGCGGCTAGCCCGACAACAGCCCGAGAAGGCCTGCCTGCGCTACAATTACCAGATTCTTTCTATAAGGAGCCATCCTAATGAAACGCATACTCATCATTGCCAGCGTGGCTGTGCTCACCGCTGTGGCGCTGATCTACCCTTTTCGCGATGAGTTCAAGGAGGCTGCCTACGACAAGATTACCGAAAATATGTTTGTTCCTGCCGATAACGACGACTTCGACCCGGGTCCTGCGCTGGGCTCGTTATTTCCCGGCGTACGTGCCACGTGGCAGGGCCGCGAGCTAAAACTGCTGAACGAGCTTTCGGGTCCCAATGGAACCGTTTTTCTCGCCACCCGCTCGGCTGAATGGTGCCCCTACTGCATGAAGCAAATGATCCAGTTGCAGGAGCAAAAGTCGGGCTTTGACGAGGCTGGTATCGGAATCGTCGCAATGACTTATGACGCACCAGAGCTTCAGCAGGCTTTCGTCGATAGACATGGTATCGAATACCCGCTGCTGCACGACGTCGATACCCTGAGTTTTACCACCCTGGGCATTCTAAACGAGGAGTACTCACCGGGTGACAACGCCTACGGCATCCCGCACCCAGGCATGATAGTGATCGACCCAGACGGTGTGGTCGTCGGCAAATTGTTTTTGGAGGCGTACAGCGTGCGCGTCGATTCTGCAGCGGCACTTACTTTCGCCAAGCAGGTGCTGGGCCTGGAGTCGCCGTAGTCAATAAAGTCTGCCCAGGACGATCTGTGGTAGCTGCTGCTTAGGCGGACTACCCAGCCGGCGTGTACCAGATGGGTGAGGTCCAGGCGCGCTCCTGTACTACCGGGCGGTGCTCAGCGGCGCAGCAACCCTCAAAACCCTCGCCTATTGTTTCCGGGCGATCACAGTTAACCCCATTAGCAACACAGATACGTTGGCTCCAGCGACAGCTGGGGTTCTCCACCGCGCGGGAATAATAAAAAGCTGACTGATCGGCATCGAAGTTACGGTCAGTCCAAACGGCGCATAACTGCGCGGCGCCCTCCCCGTGTGTTGCGCAGGTTTCGGTATCCACTCCGGCCCCGTTGTTTGCATCCCCGGCCACATCCAGCACCTGCTCATGCCGCCGACCGTCCTTGTCCAGCCAGCCCTTAACAAGCTGTAAGCGCTGCAGTGGCAGTCCCGGGCTATCGGCGGTGCCATTATCCTGACTGGCATATACCAGGAAACGTGGCTGCCCAGACTCGACAGCCGGCAGTTGACCGCCCATCGCCACACCGCCTTCATACGCCTGCGCTACTGCATCGGGGGCGTCACACAGATTCTCGGGGTAATCCCAGCCCGCAAAAAAGCGACTGATAATTCGTGGCCCACTAGTACCATAGGCCTCTCGCTGCTGCATGGCATCAAAGAGTGCATCGCGACTATTTTCTTTTGCCCAGACAACGGCCAGGCCTCCCGGGTTATATTCAAGTTTGTCCGGCAAGCCCGCAGGAACCGCCTCGCCAGCGGGCACACCCGCGCCACCGTGGCCGAGAAAGCGATCTTCCTCTACCGCCCCGGGCGTTCCCAGGTGCGTATCTGTACTGGCGATAAAACCAAATCGGTAGGGATTAACTCCCAATCGAGACTCGAGCAGCAGTCCGTCAATCAAGGCACTGCGAACAAAGCCCGTGTCCGGCTGTGGCGGCGAGTCGTAGCCTCTGTAACTATCAAGTGCCGCAATGCCCGTAGAGGCTATATTATCGGTGGGCTGCTGCTCGAAACTGCACAACTCATCTTCAGTGACATCAGGCGCGAAGTAACATTCCGATGCACCTTTGTGCTGCATTATCTCGACCAAAGGCTCCATTCTGCCTCTTAGCTCGGCGTATTCAGCAGTCATCGTCGCGGCACTGTCATCTAACCCACTGAACATCTCGCCGGCACTGATATTGGCATTGTGAGGTATCACCAGGCTATCGCAGCTACCTGCCGCCTGCTGGCAATGCGTCTCAAGCCCGCGCCACAAACCCTCGGCATAGGGCTGCTCGATAAAACTGATGGGCAATTCCGGCACCTCGGCATTGCGAAATACCACATTGCGGTGCAGGTTGCCCCCGGAGGCAGGCCTGACACCCGTCCATTCATAGCCTACAAATGTGGTGAAGTGGCAGTTGGCGCTGCGGTCGTAGTGCTGTTCAGCTGCGTCGCCCATTTCCTGCCAGGGCGCGCGAGCGGCATCTCGGCAAAGCGCTCCATTTTCACCGCACTGCCCCATGTGCGATGCCTCCATCGCCGCGTAATAATTAAAGAGGTAGTAAGCCGCCCTGGGCCAGGATCGGTATAAACGACATTGCCATGACGAATAGCCTTCCACAGCCGGACTGTTGCACATGTTGACCTCGCCAATCAGCTCGGCGTGATCAGACACCATTGCGAAGTCCAGCGGGCGGCGCAATTGCAGGGATCGCATCGGTTGCCCGTTATCATCCCAGGGCTGAATTCCCAGGTTTTCACCCTTGGCAAAACGATAGCTTTGTTCGGGCGTAGTTCGTGTGCCCTGGGTGCTGGCATCCAGCGAATAGCGGGTATGCACATGCAGGTCACCGAAGAAGGGACGCTTTAGTTCAGACCGGTGGTCGCAGGGCGCGCGCTCCTCGGTGTATTCAACAGCCTGCAGATTTAGTGGTATCAGCGAGAGAGCAATGGCAAACAGCCGTATCACAATGTGCGGCCGCTGGTGGAGCCGTAGCGAGCAGTATGCTTGTCCAGCGCATCGATAATACCGTCGTGGCGCATCGCGACAATGTCGCGATAATCGTCATGAGTGATGATATAAAAGTCACCGCCACGTACGGCATCGATGACGCGTTCACCCACAGACATAGGCGATATACCCGCGGCCGTATCAGGATCAGGCTGGTCGTGCTCAAGGCCCGGGTCGAGTTCGGCTGGGCGCACTTTAAGTGACTGGCTCATCAACTGGGTGTCGACAAGGCCGGGGCATAACACAGACACGCCTATGCCCTTGTCGGCGACCTCCAGCAATAGCGACTCGGAGAGACCAACGACGGCAAACTTTGTGGTTGAGTAGAGGCCGGTGGGAGGGCCAGAAATAAGCCCACCCATAGACGCCGTATTAACGATATGCCCTTCGCCCTGCTCAAGGAGCAGCGGCAGAAACACATTGACCCCGTGGATGACGCCGTACAAGTTTACGTTAATGTGGTATTGCCAGTCTCGTATGTCCGCATCCACCATCAATGCGCTGATGCAAACGCCGGCGTTATTACACACCAGATGAACAGCGCCATAGGCCTCTAAAGCTGCATCTTTAAGCGCTTCCACGGACGCCAGATCGGCCACATCGGTCGCTACCGCAATAGCCTGATGCCCCGCAGCATTGAGCTCCTGCGCCACTGCAGCGACGCTGTCGCTATCAATGTCGGCCAGAACAAGTTTCATTCCGGCCTCGGCAGCAGCCCCCGCCATTCCGCGACCTATCCCGGAGCCCGCCCCGGTGATGACCGCGACCTTGTTTTTCAGATCTTCCATTCAGTGTACATCCTCAGCAGTTAAGCAATCATTGCTAGCAGTTGCTGAGCAACATAGGGCCCACCATGGTCGTGGTCAACTACCGCGGCCGGTATGTTGAACCGTATCACTTGATTTATCGGTCCCTCTGGTGAGTTACAGCGGTCACTGCCACACTTAAGTGTGTGGTGCGCTTATCAATGTAGCGAGCAATCCACACTAACCCAGACACTTATGAGCACCCCATTTCGATGACACAGCAAGATGAGCATGAAGTAGATTGGCTGGTAGCGGGCGCAGGCGCGGCGGGCATGACGGGCGCTATTGCGGCACACCAGCTGGGTGGGTCCGTGCTGGTGGTAGAAAAGGAACCTGTCTATGGCGGCACCACAGCCAAATCCGGCGGCGTCATCTGGATACCCGGTAATGACTCGCAGCGCGACTGCGGCATCAGCGACAGCCCCGATGAAGGCCTTCAGTATCTGAAGGGGCTTATCGGTGACTCAGTCAATGAGGCAAGGCTGCGGGCCTTTACTGAGGGCGGGCCGGAAATGCTGCGCTTCATGACCGAACACAGCCATGTCGACTACAGCGCTTTACCGGAATACATGGACTACTACGAGGATATTCCCGGCTACAAAAGTGGCGGTCGCTCCATGGATTCGGCACCGCTACACCTGAACAAGCTTGGCGCCGAGGCGGATCACATTCGCATCGGGCATTACGATGACTTGCTACTCCCATTCAATGTCACTGTGATAGAAGGTCGCAAGTTGCAGGAAATGGACCTGGGCGCCTATCTGACAGGCTTTAAACTATTGTTACGCTATCTTCTGGAACTGCCCCGCAACTGGAAAACCAAACGGGATCGACGGATGACACTGGGGCCCGCACTGGTAGCAAGGCTAAGACGGTCTCTCATGGACCGGGATATCCCGCTCTGGCTGGATTCACCGATCACAGAACTGTTACAAAACGAACAAGGCCGGGTCATCGGCGCAATCGTTACCAAAAATGGCGAGACGCATAAAATAACCGCGCGGCGAGGTGTTCTTCTGGCAACAGGCGGGTTCGCTCAAAACGCAGCAATGCGCCAGCAATATCAGCAGGAGCCCATTGGACGTGAATGGACTGCAGCCAGCCCCGGTGCAACAGGTGACGGCATACAACTAGGGCTGCAGGCGGGTGCCGATCTCGACTTCATGGGCAGTGCCTGGTGGTCGCCGACCTACCGCATTCCGGACGGCCGGGTACTGGCACTTATCGCAGGCAAAGCCTATCCCGGCTCAATCATGGTCAACGGCCAGGGCCGACGTTTCACCAACGAGGCCCAACCTTACGAAGACGTGGTGAAGGAGCAATACGCCAGTGAGGCAAAAGGCGAATCGGCAATCCCCTGCTACCTGATTTTTGATCACGGCTTTCGCAGCAAATACGCCATAGGACATATCAAACCGGGCAAGGTGGCAGACGACAGCAAGATACCAGCAGATTATTTCACCACAGGGCTACTTACCAAGGCTGAAACACTGGAAGAATTGGCAGGCAAGTTGGGCATTGACCCAGACACACTTGTTGCAACCATCACGGCATTTAACGGGCCAGCCCTGCAGGGCAAGGATCCGCTGTTTCATCGCGGCGCAACTATCCACGACCGCTACTACGCCGACAAGACAGTGACGCCTAACCCCTCACTGGGGCCGGTTGCCGAGGCGCCATTTTATGCACTGCGCTGCGAGCCCGGCGACCTCGACACCAAGGGCGGCTTACAATGTGACGAGCATGGCCGGGTGCTTACACCGAATGGAACACCCGTAGAAGGTCTCTACGCCGCCGGGAATACCAGCGCAGCGGTAATGGGCGACACCTACCCCGGTGCTGGCGCAACGATCGGCTCAGCCATGACTTTTGGCTACCTGACAGCAAAGTTTGCCTTCGCGAACGACAAGGAGAGTGAGACATGAGCACGCGACCCTACGCCTATCTGGAACGCGGACACTATGCCCGTGGCTGGCATATCGTGCTGTTATCAAAGGAACTCGCTATAGGCGATGTACAACGGCTGCACTACTTCGATCAGGATCTTGTCATTTATCGCGGATCATCCGGCAAGGCCGCTGTTCTTAATGCCCACTGCCCTCACCTGGGCGCACATCTCGCCAGCGATGGCGGACGACTGCTGGGTGACAATATCGCCTGTCCCTTCCACGGTTGGACATTTGATCCCAATGGGCGCTGCGTGGACATTCCCTATGCCAGCAAGATTCCCGACCGTGCTATATCTGCGCTAAAAGCCTGGCCGGTGCTGGAGAAAAATGGCTTCATCGCCATCTGGCACGATACCCAGGACAACCCGCCCGAGGACTACCTTCCGGATATAGCAGACTGGGGCGTCGACGGCTGGGGTGACTGGACGTTCCAGCGTTCCCGCATCAGGGCACAACCCTGCGACGTTATCGAGAACGTGGTAGACATCGCCCACTTCCCCCATGTACACGGTGGCAACGTGCAGTCTTTCGAGAATCGCTTTAACGAACGTTCCGTTACACAGATATCACGGGTGGCGCGCGATCCAGATGCGCGTATGGTCACACCGCCCGGCCTGGATTTCGACCTGGAAGACGCTCGCAATGACAATGCGGGCATGGAGGCCGATGCCTGGGGTGATGCTACTTATCATGGCCCCTCGATCATGTATTACTACACCGAGTCGATCAGCCCCGACATCAGCTACAAGAGTTGGTGGGTTAACTACCACACGCCCATCAACGCTGACGAGGTGGACCTCTGTTCAGCGGTGATTGTTGCCAGCATGGACGAACAACCTCTGCCAGAAGAATTTCTGCAGGCCTACCCGGTGATGGCCCACGCCGCCTTCGGACAGGATGTCGAAATCTGGAAGGACAAAATTTATCAGGCCGAACCCATTTTGTGCGACGGCGATGGGCCCATCAATAAGCTTCGCCGCTGGTACGACCAGTACTACTTGCCGCTTTAGGTCGCTATAGGATGGCCACATGAGCAACAAGGTCGCGTTCATAACCGGCGCCAGCAGAGGGATAGGCGCCTGCACCGCAGTGGCACTGGCCGAGGCCGGCTATAAGGTTGCTATCACCGCTCGCACACTGAACCCCGGCGAGGGCCATGAACACGGTAGTGTCGACAGCAACACAAGTCCCCTGCCCGGCTCGCTGGAAGAAACTGCCCAGCGAGTAAATGCTGTTGGCGGTGAGGCCCTGTGCCTGCGCTCCGATATCCTGGAACCGCAGAGCATCGAAGCAGCCTGGAAAAAAGCCATAGAGCATTTCCAGCAGGTAGACCTGCTATTCAACAATGCCTGCTACCAGGGGCCGGGGAATATGCAGCGATTGATGGATGTAACACCCCAACAGCTGCAAAGAATCTACCAGGGTAATGTCTTCACCCCGTTGCAACTGGTGCAGTTGGCACTTCCGGGAATGGCAGCAAGAGGACACGGTACGATTATCAACATGGTGTCGGGCTCAGCGCTGCATGAACCTCCGGCACCGGCTGATGAGGGTGGCTGGGGCTTTGCCTATCCGTCATCGAAAGCCGCTTTATTACGCATGGCGGGGTCTATCAAGGCAGAAAACCCCAATACAGCATTAAAAGTGTTTAACGTAGAGCCCGGCTTTGTCATGACAGAGGTGATGCGCGACAACGGACTGGATGACGCGATTGCGCAACGCTTCAATCCGACCGCACCAGAGACAGTGGCACGGGTAATACGCTGGTTAGCCGAGAATGAAAATGCGGTGGAGCAGATGAAATACCCCGTGACCTATGCTCCGCAACTGGCGGCCAAACTGAAACTGTAACCGCGGGTAATTGCCACCTGGGCAAAGCAAACCGCCGACATGGTGCCGGCGGTGCATTTAATCAGGCCAGCGATTCAACCTGCTGTTTAAACGCAGCTAGCCACTGCGCGCCCAGCGCGCCATCAATCACGCGGTGGTCGCAAGACAGGGTCACAGATAGCATGTTTGCCACAGCTGGAGCCCCTTCACGAACCACTACCCGCTGCTCACCGGCGCCTACAGCCAGAATCGCACCCATCGGTGGATTGATGATCGCATTGAACTGCGTCACGCCAAACATGCCGAGGTTCGACACCATGAAGGAGCCATTACTCAGGTCGGCACGTTCCAGCGTCCCCGTGCGGGCTTTTTCAGCCAGCGCGGAAGCAGCCTCTGCAATTTGCGCAGGGCTCAAGCCGTCTGCTGCCGGGATCGTCGCCGGAAACAGACCATTGTCAGTCGCGATGGCAATGGCCACGTTGGCATTGGCAAACTGATGCACGTTGTCGTCGACCAGATTAACGTTTACGCCAGGCTCTTCCAGCAGTGCCCTGGCCACGCACCAAACGAGTAAGTCATTGACTGACACTTTGGTAGAACCCTCAGCATTGAGCGTTTTACGGTGCGCTAACAATCCGTCGATACACAGGTCGGCAGTGAGATAGAAATGCGGAATATCCTGCTTGGCCTGAGTCAGTCGTCGTGCTGCCGTTTTACGAACCGGGCTCAGGGGTGTAATTTCGTACCCAGTGGCCGCAGCTGGCTCAGCAGCGGCTTCACCCCCGCCCGCTGCGGCGGCCTCTACATCTTCACTGGTCACCCGCCCATTACGGCCGGTGCCAACAACAGCATCGAGATTTACGCCTAACTCTTCTGCCAGACGACGAACGACAGGATTAACCCGACGCTTACCGCCCGTGTCGGCGGGCGCAGCGGCTTCAGCCCTTGGCGCAGGAGCAGGCGCTGGGGCCGGCGCTGCCGCGGGTTCAGCTGCAGGCGCTTCTGCGCCGGCAAAATTCGCGATGAAATCATCAATTGCTGCATCGTCAACGGAGGCGTCAGCGATTACGCCAAGCAACGCGCCTACCGGACGGGTGTCGCCCTCCTCGGCCAGCAGCCTGCGTAACACGCCATCAACTGGCGACTCCCAGACGTTGACTATTTTGTCCGACTCCATCTCAAAGACTTCGTCACCACTGGCTACGCTATCGCCAACAGCTTTTAACCAGCCAGCAATCGTGCCTTCGACCATTTCGATGCCCCACTTGGGCACCGCTATCGGATATATTTCGCTCAATGTAGTTTCTACCTTCTTGTTAAGTCAGCGAGCTTCAGACCATGCAGGAACGGATCGCTTCGGCGATGCGTTCTTCAGAAGGCAGGTAGGCCTTCTCCAGTTCTGGTGAGAAAGGTACCGGCGTATGCGGCGCACATACCTGACGCACCGGCGCTTTCAGTGAGTGAAAGGCCCTCTCAGCCGCCATCGCGGCGATATCGGCCGTCAAACCACAACGTGGTGGCGACTCATCGACAACAACCAGGCGGCCGGTTGCTTCGATACTTTCCAGGATGGTTTCTTCATCCAGCGGCGAGGTGGTTCGGGGATCGATGAGGTCACAGGTAATACCTTCCGCTTCCAGGGAGTCTATGGCCGCAGCCGCCCTGGGCACCATCTGGCCAAAAGCCACTACAGTCACGTCATCGCCTTCACGAGGCATTGCCGCCTGACCGAATGGGATGGTGTAGGCTTCATCGGGTACATCACAAGACACCTGGTACAGCGACTTGGGCTCAAAAAACAGTACCGGGTCTTCATCACGAATCGCCGTGAGCAACAGGCCTTTGGCGTCATAGGCATTGGATGGCACTACAACCTTCAGGCCCGGGAAGGCCGTCATTATCTGATACATCGATTGGCTGTGCTGCGCCGCTGCACTGAAGCCTGCGCCAGTGGTAAAGCGAATCACTACAGGACAGGTAGTTTTGCCACCGAACATGTAGCGAAATTTACCGATCTGGTTGATGATCTGGTCCATACACACGCCAATAAAATCAGCGAACATAATTTCCGCTACCGGCCGCATTCCCATCAGGGCAGCCCCCGAGGCGGCACCGACGATAGCGGATTCAGAAATCGGCGTATCGATACATCGGTCTGGTCCAAACTTGTCGTAGATTCCGGTCGTAACACCGAATACACCACCGGCACAGCCTTGCGTACCCGCTGTACCCATTCCGCCGGCCACGTCTTCACCAATAACGAACACTCGCTCGTCGGCGGCCATCTCCTGATGCAGGGCTTCATTAAGTGCATCACGCATTGTCTTTTCAGGCATTTGCCACTTCCTCTTATGAATTCTTTTACTGTTTCGCTAAACGCTGGTAATCAAACGTAGTTAACGTAGACGTCTTCAAGTAACTGGTCCGGAGTGGGCCTAGGCGCCGCCTTGGCAGCCACTACAGAGTCTTCGATCAGCGTCATCACCTCTGCATCCACCGCATCAAGATCCTCTACCGCGAGCTCTCCGTTTTCCGCCATACGCTTACGGAAGTTCTTGAGACAACAGAAGTCCTGACGCAACCTGTCCAGCTCACCCTCTCCACGATAACCCTGAGGGTCACCGACGAAGTGGCCGTGATATCGGCCCATTTCAAGGAACAGTCCAGCAGGTCCGTTACCGGCACGCGAGTGCTCAATTGCCTTGGCTGCTGCAGCGTAAACAGAGAAGAAGTCTGAACCATCGCCGACAAATACCGGGAAGCCAAAGCCTTCAGTACGCGCCTTCAGATCGTCAGTACCAACGGCATATTCAATGCCCGTATGCTCGGAGTAATAGTTGTTTTCTATAACGAAAATGGCCGGAACCTTTAGCACTACTGCCATATTCATCGCTTCGAAGCAGGTACCCTGGTTGACCGAGCCATCACCGGAGAACGAGACCGATACGCGGCCGTTCTTTTTCAGGCGATTGGCGAGCGCCGCACCCACAGAGATTGGCGGGCCACCAGCGACGATGCCGTTGGCACCCAAAATGCCCTTGTCGAGGTCGGCGACGTGCATAGAACCACCTTTCCCGTGGCACAGCCCCTCAGAAGAGCCCCACAATTCCTTCATCATTCCATCAACATCGGCACCCCGGGCAATACAGTGTCCATGACCCCGGTGGGTACTGATGATCGAGTCTTCACCTGACAGATGCTCACACACACCCACCGCATTGGCTTCCTGGCCGGTATAGAGGTGGGTAAAACCAGCAATCTGGCCATTCATGATCTCGGCGTGCGCCCTTTCTTCGAACTCGCGAATCGTCTTCATCTGACGATAGGCCCTCAACAGCGCCTCGCGCGACAGACCCGTAGGTCCCTGTGTTTCCGTGGTAGACATACCTTTCCCTCTTGATGGGCTAAAACAGCTGTGAATCTTATATTAGCTCATGGTCACAGACCATAGAGCGGCCTTACTTTTCGCGCCCTGCGCACCCGCTCTTCGACAGCGGCGAAGGCTTGGGTGATATTGCGGTTTCACACCGCTTCGCGAGGGAGAGACACTAGCACAGATTGGATGAAAAAACAGGCTGAACGGTTTATTTTAGGGCGGTCCTGAGCAATCAGCGGGGGTCCTGACCATCATCCACGCGCACAATAGTTCCAGTCACACATTCGGAGGCCGGCGAGCACAGAAATAGCAGCGTACTGTCCAGCTGGGCAGGCTGCCCAAGGCGCTTGCGCGGAAAAAATTCGGTAATGTCGCCGACTCTCTCCAACATCCCATCCATCATCTCAGAGCTAAAGGCACCCGGCGCAATCGCATTGACGTTGATATTGAAACGCGCCCACTCCACCGCCAGAGTCTCTGTCATTCGTGAAATTGCTGCTTTAGTAGTTGAGTAAAGCGCGGCGCCCATGCCGGTATAGTTAAACGCCGAGCTACTGGAAATACTGACAATACGCCCGGGGATTTTATGCGCTTTCATCCTGCGCCCTACTTCGCAAGCCAGGATAAAGGGACCTCGCAAATTTGTGCTTAAAACCCGATCGATTAACTCAACCTCCATTTGCATCGCTAACTGAGCATCCGGAATACCTGCGTTGTTAACCAGTATCGACACTGGCCCGAGTTTATCCTCAACATCACCTACGGTTTTTTCAATGTCCTGCGCATCCATCATATCCAGGGTAAACCAGGCGCTCTGGCCACCGCTGTCGGTGATTTCCTGATGCAGCGCACGCAGATTGTCCTCACGACGGCCGGTAAGCGCCACCTTGGCGCCAGCGCTGGCAAGCACCTGCGCAAAGCGCCACCCCAGGCCCGAGGTCGCGCCAGTCACCAGCGCAACCTGGCCGGTGAGGTCTTGGCTGGCATTGGGCAAGGGAAAGTCCGACATACTTCTATCTCCAGATTCTGATTGTGGGCAATTTTAGGTAGTAAACGTTATAAAAGCGAGCGACTCAACGTCCTAAACAGAGCTGTATACTGTTAGTACAACCGTCATCGCGGAGTACAATGTTATGTTTGCTTATCGTCTGTTCCTGACCGTCTGCATGTTATACACGGCAAGTTTCGCTGGCGCCGAAGAGGCCGAACCACAGCCAAGGATTATCGGTGCGGCCTGGGTTTACAGCATTAACGGGAACTATGAAGATGTAAAAATCGACCTGGTAGACGCAATCGAGTCACGGGGGATTGTAATCTCGTATGTCGCTCATGCAGCCAGCATGCTTCAGCGCACGTCTGAGGCGGTGGGCGCCGTGGGTAAAGCCTATGATAGAGCGGATATATTGCTTTTCTGTAAAGCCGACCTGACCTATCAACTAACGATAAAGAACCCGCACAATCTTGCCTTATGCCCCTACAGCGTCTCAATCTATACGCTGGCGGGAGACTGGGAGAATGTTTATCTGAGCATCAGGGCACCTGAGCCCAATGTTCCGGAGTACGGCGCAGTTCACCAACTACTGATAGACATTATCGATGACACTATTTCCTGGTGAGCCTGCCAGCGCTTAGAAATAACCCCCGGCATAATCAGCGATGCCGGGGTTACCCTTAATACCGGTGAGTTTTGGCGTCTCCAGCTTATCGATGCTGACCTGTTTGCGGTCCCGTAAATAGTCGGCAACCACTTCCCACACGGGCGCACCAGTGGATTGTGCTCCAACCGTTGCCCAGCCTGCCACCCGATAGCCTTTACCGTCTTCTATGCTGCGCCCATTTGCCAGGGTCATCGCGGAAATTCGCTCTCCCATACCAGCGTTAGGCGCACAGCGATAGTTCATGCCGCCTGTTCGCACCATGTCTCCGCCTTGCTGATAGTAGGGGTCGGGGTTGAACAGGTTGTCGGCGACACTTTCGAGGATAAGCTTTAACTCACTGCCCTTCATGTCACGCACATAGGTTTCCGGATATGTCATGCAGGTCTGGTCCAGCAGCCTGTCCATGGTAATCGCCTCGCCGGGCAGTACAGTTGTGCCCCAACGAAAGCCTGGCGACAGCGCAATTTCAGCATCCAGAACATTACGCATACCATCGCAAATGAGTTGATCAAAGCTGCCATTAAAATTGCCGCGACGGTATAACAATGAGTCAGCAACCGCCAACTCCTCGTCCAGCGTGTCTTTATAAGGCGCCCGTACACCGTCAATGTAAGCCTGCATTTCAGCGTCTGGTGCGAGCAGGTTCGAGAAGACCGGTTGCAGTGTATAGCGATAGTCCCTGATACCAGACTGACCAAAGTCTATGTCCAGCACCCCCAAAAATTTGCCGTTGGAACCTGCATTGGTGACCACGGTCTTACCGCCGGAATTTGCTATCTCTACAGGCACAGGCACACCATCGTGAGTGTGACCACCCAGAATAAAATCAATGCCGGGCACCCTGCTGGCCAGTTTCAGGTCGACGTCCATACCATTGTGGGATAACAACACCACAGCATCAGGTGACTCATCGCGCCGAATGCGTTCCACCAACTCAGCGAGGTCGGCCTCCTGAATACCAAACGTCCAGTTGGGAATAAATCGCTGGGGGTTTGCTATCGGCGTGTATGGAAAGGCCTGCCCGATAACCGCAACGCGTCGGCCCTTCAAAGTCTTCATCACATAGGGCTGGAATACGTGGCCACTATCTTCGTCGTATACAGGCACGCCCTCGAAGAGAGCATCCTCGCTGGCACGTGTATTCTGTGCCACGAAATCACCATTGAAAGCCTGCGCATTAGCGAGCACCTCCTCTTCTTGATAGGTAAACTCCCAATGCCCGGTCATTACATCGACACCCAGCAAATTGGTTGCGCCAACCATGTCCTGGCCGCGAGTCCATAACGCTGTGCCCGAGCCCTGCCAGGTATCCCCGCCGTCCAGCAACAAACTGGCACCATCTGCCACCTGTCCCCTGAGCTGCTTTACCAGCGTGCTCAAGTGGGCAAATCCACCGACCCGGCCAAACTTTTCCGCAGCCTCGGTAAAATCCAGATACGTGAGCGCATGTGTATTGCGCGGGGAGATGTTCTTGAGTTCTGACAACAGGTTCTTGCCGACGCGGTGAGGCCATTTCCCGTAAGCTTCACCTACCCCGAGGTTAACGCTGGGTTCACGAAAATGTACAGGGAGGAGTTGGGCATGCGTGTCTGTTATGTGCAGCAGCCGTGCCTGACCGAACGGTTCAAGCTCATACAGTGTGCGATTGGCCCAGGCCGCTGAGGAGCTGAAGCCAGCCAGGCCGCTGGCTACACTGCCCTGTACAAGCAGCTCAATAAATTCGCGTCTGTTCACAATGCACTCCCGCGGTGAAACTTATGATGAGGGGACACGATCTCGCCAACTGGAAGACTCGAGTTCTGCCTGGCGAACAGCCTGCATTGCCGTTAAGTTGGCACGTTCGGCGGCGGCGAAAGCTGCAGCAAGTTGATTGGCGGCGAGCGCCGCTTCAGCCTCCTGGATATAGGTCGGCGTGACGCTCCAGCCGTGCCCCAGCGAACGCGCTTGCGCGAGCTCCTCGCGTGCTTGAGCTATAACGACAGCGACCTCCTCCGCCGTGGGCTCCCCTGCTTTAACTGGACTAACACCGCAAGCTATTACCAGCAATATGGCAGCAACGGTAACTCGAAAAGCAGGCTCAATAACCGTATTCATCATGCGACTCCCTATTATTTGCGCGACGCAGGTCCGTTCAATTCCATGCCGTTATTCATGTAGGTGAGGAAGTACTCGAGGTTGCGGTAGGTCTCACTCTGTTCATCCAGCGGCTCTGCACGCACCTGCTCGTTACATTCCTGAAAACGTTTATGTAGGGAGCCGACACGTTCCCACTTGCCGCGGTACACAGGCCAATGCGTGGCATGGCCCACTGCAGCGCTCAAGCGCTCGGCTCGTAGCATCATGCCAACACTCTGCAAATGGCATGAACTACAGGCAAAGTTAAGTTGCCCGCGGCGAGTGTAGTAGAACTGCTTGCCGTTCTCGTACGCGGCCAATGCCCCGGGGTCAGCGGGACTGGCAAGCTCGAAGACGCGGCCCCGGGATTCCATTGCTATATAGGCCGCCAGCGCGGCCATCTCCTCTCCCTCATAAGCAAGAGGCTCCAGTCCACCTTCAACCCTGCATTGATTAAGTGCTTGCTCCAGGGTTACGACCTGTCCGGCTTCGCCATCAAATCGGGGATATAACTGCTTAACGGCAGGCGCGCTGTCACCCAGGCAATCAGCGTAGCCGCCACCTCCGGGGAAAGCTTCGTCGTAAAGCTCTGCGCCATCATCTACGGCTATCTCGTAAGGGGGAAAGTCCTCCATCTCCAGCCACTGTTCCCGTTTGGCTTCATCCAGCGCATAGGCGCCATCCTTATGCGCCGCAAGCGGGATATCGGGGAATCGCTTCTGGTAAAAGTTCTGAAACGCTGCCAGATCCTGTGCAGGATCCGCCCAACCGGGAGCACTCAACAGCATCGATACCAGCAAGGCCGTAATCGGAAGCAATGCGGTACAGTTTGTCCTGTTCATCTGAATCCCCCGACCTATTTAAGTGTCGTCTCGCCAGTCGAGGTCTCACCGAGGTTATCCGTCCAGCTTATCTTCACAGTGTCCCCCGTCTTGGCTGACAGTATCTGGAAAGCAAAGTAGGGATTTTTGGAAACCGAAGGCCCCCAATCCGCTACCACAATAGTCTCCCCATTATGCTCACAGGTCACTGTTTCAATATAATGAGCGGCAACCACATTGCCCTCCGGATCCTTGCGCGTTCCAGTCTCCATGGGGTGCGGCATCAGGGACTTGATCGATGCCACTTCGCCCTTGAGTTTTGCTCTGATCTTTACAGGTTTGGCCACAATTATTCTCCTCGTCTACCGAAATCAGCCGCCACAGCCGCCGATGGTCACTTTCACGTTCTTGCGGGTAACAAAAACCCCTTCATCAGTTTCAACAGCCGCCACCACATCGGAGCTTTGACCCATTTTAATGCGCGTTGAAATGTTTGCCGCCACTGCAGGGTTCATCTGAAATCGGGCGGACAACGGGTTGGGGTTTTCAATCACAATAATGCTGATACTGGCTACTCCAGCCAGTGACGATTCCACGGTTACAGGTACCACGGCACCGTTCTCGGCAATATCGGGCACCTTGAGAGACACCTGATCCGAATCGCTGACAGCTTTATCACCGAATAGCGATTTAAGGGCATCATCTGGCGAGGTAGCTTCGAAGGCCTCTTTGTTACGCGCCAATGCCCGCAGAGGAACTATGGCCAGTGCGGTAAGGGCGAGCAGGCCCTGAACCAGACGACGGCGTTTTATATCAAATTGCATGAGAGACTCCTCAGCGTTTAATTAATAGGTTTAAAGTGAGAGCAGGTAGTCAACTACCAGGTTCAGCTCTCGATCGGTCAAAATGCCATGCGCGCCATAGGGCGGCATAATGGTATTCGGGTTACGGTTACGCGGGTCGGCCACCTGCGCCAATAAGTCCTCGCGCTGCGGATAGCGCAATTTCATGGACATGAGCGGCGGCCCGGCATTACCTGCCAGCTCGGCCCCCTGTGCCAGGTGGCAGGAATAACAGTTGCCCTTGCGCCTGTCTTCCGCGACAAGCCGCCCCGCCTCTACCGAGTCTTCCGCGCTAGCAACCTTGGCACCAAATAACAAAGGCAGCGCCAGAGTCAAACACGTCACCATCCACCTGCCGGCGGCAAAGCCGGTAATCATGTTGGATTTCATTTGCTGGCTCCCACCATGTAATCAACTGCCTGGCGCACCGCGTCATCGGATAGCTGGACGAAGCCACCCTTGGCCGGCATCACGCCCGCTTCGCCCTGAAAGCCATTAATAGCGTTAGCGTAAAGCGACTCAGTACCTGCTGAAATTCGCGAAGCCCAGTCTCCGGCATTACCGGTCACCGGGGAACCGCCAACGCCATTATCGTGGCACAGTGCACAACTTTGCTTGTAGGTATCCTCACCCGGCGTTGAGACGGCCACTACTGCCGCACTGGCCGCGATGACAGGCGGCTCATATTGCGGCGCCTGCGAGATTATCTCTATGGCTGCCGGATCACGACAGTTTTCCATGCACCGCGTATTGTTTACATCCGGTCGCTGCTCGTCGCTAAAGTTTGCCTCGTTAGGCAAGCGTACTTCAGCCAGATTCTGCTGACTGAGTACGAAGTCGTCCTCGACAAGTTCATTGAGATAAAGCACATAGGCAGTGATCGCATAGACTTCATCGTCGCTCAGTGATTCCGGACGGGTAAATGGCATGGCACGGTGTATATAGTCCCAAAGCGTACTGGTGTACTTCCAATAACTGCCTACAGTCTTATGCGGCCTGGCCTCGCGCAGGGAGTCCTCACCACCAGCAAGCGAGGGATAACGCCCCTCCCCCTCGCCGAAAGATCCATGACACTCGGCGCACTGTTCCTCGTACAGCATCTCGCCATCTTCGACAGAGCCCGAACCGGGTGGCAGCCCCTGGCCATCAGGTCGAACATCGATATCCCAGCCGGCGATCTGGGCCTCGGTAGCAGGCTCACCGTGGCCATAGTAGCCAGCTGGCTTGGCCTTCTCCGCTACGCTGGGATAGGCGAAAAGTGCCAGCGACACTGTCAACGCTATTAGTTCAGGAAATCTGGACATTGGCCACACTCCCATCGCTATTTAGCTTCCAGGTATGAATCGCATTCTTGTGATAAATCGACGAGGTGCCCCTGACCTCCCGCAGCTGACCATAGGTGGGCTGCACATAGCCGGTCTCATCGATCGCCCGGCTTTGTAACAGGGCGGGGTTACCGTTCCAGTTCCATTCAACACCAAAGCGCGTCAGTGCCCGTGGCAATACTGTGCTGGTGAAACGAGCTGGACGCCAATTCACCCCGCCATCAAAGGACACATCAACCTGCTTGATCTTGCCTCGGCCGGACCATGCCAGACCCTCGACCCAAAGCTTGCCCGGCTTTTTCAGGGGTTTCTCCGGCGAAGGACTGGTGATCACCGAGTTACACTCCTGCAAAAAAGTAAATTCCCTCGCCGTACCATCGGGCATGAGGTCGGTATATTTGGAGGTTTCCTCCCGGTGATACCAGGGCTTGTCACCAATCTCGAGACGGCGCAACCACTTAACGCAGGTATTACCCTCCCAACCGGGGTTAATTAGCCGCACCGGGTAACCCTGCTCAGGCCGCAGAGCCTCGCCATTTTGCGCGTAGACAATCAAGGCATCGTCCATGGCCTTGTCCATCGGTATGCTGCGACTCATGTGGGCACCGTCTGCGCCCTCGGCCAGAATCCACTTGGCATCCTTTTGTACGCCGACCTCTGCCAATAGGGTAGACAGTAGAACACCGGTCCACTCGCAACAGGAGAGCATACCGTGACTGAACTGCAGCCGGTCCATCTGCGCGCCCCGCCACTCCATACCGCCGTTCGCCGGGCATTCAAGGAAGCGAATCATACTGACCGACGGGAATCGCATCAGGTCGTCCATCGACAAAATAATCGGCCTGTCGACCATGCCGTGGATCATCAACTGGTGAACGTTGGGGTCTACTGCCGGCAACCCGGCATGATAGCGCTCGAAGACCACTCCGCTTGGCGTGATAATCCCTTTGAGGTCTGCCAATGGCGTAAAACTGATCGACGCAATTTTATCTGCGGTCAACCAGTCCACTGTACGGCGCTTTACATGGGATTCGAAGGGTGAGGGGCTGCCATAGGGGTTGCTGACGACACCCGGACCAAGGCTTTTAGTCCACGGGGGTACTGATGGTGCGCCCCCTGTTTCTGCCGCGGACAATCTCCCCGCTCCGGCAACGACGCCGGCCGCACCCAGCATAGCCAGGCCCTGTTTGAGAAAGCCGCGACGTTCTGGCGCCGGTAGCTTTTCGCCCGACTCTGCGATTGACCGAATGATATTGTCTAATTCATGTTGCTTCGACATGCCAAATCCTTATTATCACGAGGCTTCCTAACAACGTTTTATTAATATATTATAAAGTTCTTATATAAAGCAACCCCAATTGGCAAAAAGAGATACGTAGATGGATCTGGAGAAAATGCAGCAATCAGCCAAGGTCGCAACTGACCTGCTAAAGCTGCTAGGACACCCCGATAGACTGATGGTGCTGTGCCAACTAAAGGCTGGAGAACAATCTGTGGGTGAGTTGTCGGAAAACCTGGGGATCAAGCAATCACCCCTCTCCCAGCACCTTGCGCGAATGAGGCACGAGGGCGTTGTGGAAAGTCGCCGCGATGGGCAGACTATTTTCTACTCGATTCACGGTGACAAGGTGGCCCAGGTTGTCGGGCTACTATATGAGCTTTATTGCGAAGACAAATAAGCAACTCCCCGTGCATTTCAGAACATTTCCATTTCCATAGCCTGGAAAAGGCGACCAGCGTTCTTGCCAGCCAGTTCGTCAAACGTATCCAGATGCGAATACGCCGACTGGTCGATAGCATAAGCGTCCGCCAGATCACCGTCCTCCTCCAGAATCCTCTCAATTTCGTCCGTAAGGAACTGCAGGTAATCACGAGTATAGCGGGTGATCTCTGCCATATTGGTTGGCGCTCCGTGGCCCGGCACTACAATACTGGCCTGTAGCTGGGCCATACTATCGAAACTAACCAGCCAGCTAGCGACATCGGTATCGGGGAAGATCCCCAGTAAACGCTGATGAAAGGCAATGTCACCTGCAATAAGCAGACGCTCCTGTGGCAGCCAAACTGATATATCACCGGGCGAATGAGCGGGGCCAAAGCGAATAATTTCAATCCGCGTGTCACCTAGCTCCAGCGTCATAGTGTCCTCTGCCATCACTAATTCAGGGATCACTACCACCGTTCCCTGCGCCTGCTCTCCATTACGCTCACGCATACTGCGCAAACTGGTCTCCCCATGACGACTGATTTCCTCCACTGCAAGGCGGTGCGCGATCACTGTAATCCCCTGCTCAGCCCAGTAGGCATTTCCTAGAAAGGCGTGGCCCTGACCATTTTCATTGATGACAAATTTTACCGGGAGATCTGTTAGCTCACGTATCTGGATGTGAAGGTCCCGTGCCAGCAAGTAATTATCGCCGCCATTGACTACCACCACGCCCTCGCTGGTAATAATAAAGCTGAGGTTATTGTTATGGCCCCTGTTTTCATAGCTGGGGGGCTGCGTTTCGCCAATGGCTGAATACACCCGATCAGTAACCTGGGTAATCGCCAGGTTGGTAGCTTCCGCGGATGTCGCCACGGCGACGCAACACCATGAAATGGCCAGACAGGCAAAAAGCTCCTTCATGATTTTCTCCCCTGGATACACAAGGTTGACTTTGTAATTAAGAGTAAATTAATATATTAATGTTCTAATATATAACCTATCCTCAAAATTATAAATAGCTGGAGAACATTATGCAGGACAAAGGCATCATCTCCTGGAAGGCCGCCGGTATTTCGCTAGGCCTCCTACTTGTCATCGCTACTGCGCTGGTTAAACCGCTTGGCGTATCGACCCAGTTCGTGGTTACCGACGCCGCGGTTATCCACAAAGTGGCCCCCGACTTCGCTGAAAAAAATACCTATCTGGCAAAATACGGTGAGAAATCTGACTGGGGAATTGGCTATGGCTGGATGCTGGTTCTGGGCATGTTCGTCGGTGGCGGTGTCACCGCTCGACTACTGCGTAACAAACAACCTGAGGTTGATAAGGGCTCAATGCCTGCCATGTGGAGGGGACGTTTCGGCGCATCCCACGTAAAACGCTATCTGGCCGCGTTTGGCGGTGGCTTTCTGCTGCTCTTTGGAGCGCGCTTGGCGGGCGGCTGTACCAGTGGCCATATGATCAGCGGCATATCGCAATTGGCACTCAGCTCATTCATATTCGGCGCAGCTACCTTTGGCGCCGCTATCCTGATGGCCAAATTCCTTTACCGTAACAAGGGAGAACAGGCATGACTCTGCTTATCGGGTTTTTAATCGGCTGCGCATTTGGCGCGATCCTGTTCATGGGCGGAGCATCAAGTTACCGCCGCATTATGGGTACATTGCTGCTCAAGGATATGTGGATCATCAAGCTTATGATGACGGCTATCGGCGTAGGCACGCTGGGTATCTACCTGCTCGACCTGGGTGGTTTGGCAAACATGAGCATCAAGCCAGCCTATGTCTGGGGCATATTGGCCGGCGGTACAATATTCGGTATCGGCTGGGCCGTGTCAGGTTACTGCCCCGGCACCTGTGTGGTGGGCGCCTCCGAGGGTAAAAAAGATGCAATTTTTACAGTGCTTGGCGCGCTCATGGGAGCCTTCGTATTCTCACTGGCTTTCCCTTACATTGAGTCAACCCTTATCGCTCCTGCCAACTTCGGCAAGGTCACGCTAGAGTCACTGTTGGGCATCAACGGTATATGGATTGCCATTCCGTTTAGCGCAGCGCTACTTTTCCTGGCATTCTTTGCCCTGAAGGACCATTACGAGTAACCGGCCACCGCTGCACCAGGGCCCGCGGGATGGGCCTTGGTACACCGCCCTACCCTCACTGCATTGCGTTTGAATGACGCTCTTCACAATAAGTCTTGAGCCCATAGCCACAAAGATTAAAGCCAGCCTCTACTGGCTTACCCATCAGGCTCATCATTTCGGCCAGGGCGTCGCCACTGAAAATATCGACTGACCGGTACAGGCAGCGATGATCGTCGAGTTTCTGCAGATATTGGGTGCGCGTTGCATGAATGGGATCACCGGGCTTGGTATCCATTTTCCAAGCTATCGCCTCGCCGGGGTCGATGCGGCATATGTATTCGACCTGCTCCTGCAAACCGAAGCCAAGGTCTACCTGCATCTTGACCGGCGAACCTATCTCCAGCTCAGCCTCGCAAACCGGACAGAATTTATTCCACAAGCCATAATTGGGGAAATCAACCAGCACTTCCCACACCAACTCGACCGGCGCAAGTATTTCGATTTCGTCGGAGCTTACCGTATCTTCACTTATCACTATTGCTCAACCCACTATAGAGAAACTGTCTGCAGATGCTGACCGGCGCTGGCAAAATCATAGAGTTCGAGCGCCTCCTTGGCGGCCGCAAGCCCTTTCGCACCGGGAGACTCACCAGCTGCCGCAAGCAACTGCTCAACCATCTCAAGGGCCTCAGGATTATTGTCAGTCACTGCCTGCATTAATTCGACCAGCAAAAGCAGCTGCTCACCCTGATCCATTTCAACAGTGCCACCCGTCGCCATCAGCGGAACCAATGTCGCCTGTGATTTTGCAGCTTCCTCAAGAGCAGCGCTTAGCTGAGGCAGTGCATCCGCTGGCACCGAATCGCCAGATTTCAACGGCAGCTCGATAGCCTCGGCAGCAACACCCACGGACGTCATACCAAGATTATTCGCGATACCCCGGAGCTTATGTGCCAGCTGCCTCGCTCCGTCATCATCGGCAGCAGCCAACATGTTCTCTATTCGCTGACCGGAATCAGCATAGTCTCTGCATAGGTCAGCCAGAAGATCGAGATAGAGCCGGGAGTTACCGCCTACGCGAGTCATCCCCTCACGAATGTTGATGCCCGGCAGCGAGTCGGGCAACTCCGCCGATGCCTCGGTGGATACCGTAAGGCCTGAATACCTTTCTTCATCAAAGTCCCTGTCGCCCGATTCAATCCATTTCAACAGTGTCCGATACAAATCATCCGGGTCTACAGGTTTGGGAATATAGTCATTCATGCCAGCTTCGGCACCACGGGCACGATCCTGGGGCATTGCATTGGCGGTCATCGCCAATATTGGCAGATTCTTGAAATGGGGCTTGGCGCGGATCTGCTCGGTGGCGGTATAGCCATCCATAACTGGCATCTGCACATCCATCAGCACACAGTCATAAGCCGCCGCGTTTACTTTATCGACCGCTTCTTTACCATCCATCGCAGTATCCACATAGAGCTTTGCCTGCCGCAGCAACTCACCCGCCACCTGCAGGTTCAGCTCGGAATCATCGACAAGCAGCACACGCGCACCGCGTATAGCCGTCAAATCGAGGTCGCCCTCATCCGTATCTGCCGTGGCTGACGTCTCAGCAAACGGTAGGGTAAGTTCAAAACTGAAGGTGCTGCCAGCCCCCAGTGTGCTATCTACACTAATCTGGCCGCCCATCAGCTCTACCAGTCTTTGGGCTATCGAGAGGCCCAGACCAGCACCACCGAACTCGCGAGTCATACTGTTGTCTGCCTGTGAGAAGGCCTCGAAGAGTTTCTCGCGCTGATCCTCGGCGATACCGGAGCCCGTGTCGGCAACCGAAAAGCGCACAGTTGCAGCCGCGTTCGTGCTATTCAATAGCTGCGCACCGAGTCGGACCTCACCCTCTTCAGTAAATTTAATCGCGTTACTGACAAAAATTCCCAGAACCTGCTTCAATCTCTGCCCATCACCCAATAGCGATTCAGGCATCTGTGCATCGGCAGAAACAGTCAGTGTCAGCCCAGCCTCCTCCACAGAATCTTTCCAGATGTGCTCAACACCCGCCAGCGACGAAGACAGATTGAAAGGTTCAGTAACGCACTGCAACTGACCGTCCTGCAACTTGGAAAAGTCGAGAATACTGTCGATGATGCCCTGCAGTCCCTCGGCGGATTGCTCCACCTTACTGAAATAATCCCGTTGCTGGTCGGTCAATTCAGTTTTCAAGCCAAGATGGGTCAAACCCAGGATAGCATTCATGGGGGTACGCATTTCGTGGCTCATATTGGCCAGAAAATTACCCTTGGTCTCCGCTGCGACTGCTAACTCCCGGTTAGCCTCGGTCAACTCTACGGTGCGCTTCGCCACCGAAGACTCCAGATTTTTCAGAATCTCGGTGTAGCGTTCTGCCATCATCAGGGCCATCACGAACATAAGCAGGCCAAAAACGATGTAAAGCACATTGCCGGAAGCAACCAATGGCACGTCAAGTATTACGTCGTTAAATAAAGCTGCAACCAATAACAAGAACATGGCAACGATAATCCGGGCAGAGCGACTGCCACGGTAGGCGCGCCAACCCATGATTGCTGCCATTGATAACCCCCATACCGCAATAAGGTATTGGAAGGGCGTTAGCGTTCCCCGCATAACCGCCTCCCCCGGAATAAGCAGGATGAGCAATGCAAAAGATGCAAAAACAAGGTTGAAGAACCGGATGGTGAGGTTGCTTGTGGTGCGGGTAACAGCCAGCAAGGTCTGCCCGAACAATATCGGACTTACATACAGCGCAAGATATTCAATTCTCTTGTGCAACCAGTACGGTATCTCCAGGAAAAACTTGGCCTGACTGGTTTCATAGGTATAGATGGCAAGGCTGATGCTAAGCAGGCCGAACCAGAAAAACTCTTTAAGCACCGGGTTACGCCTGGCGATCAGCAAATGGTACAAACCTACTATCAGGTAAATCGCGGCGAGCAGAACATTTGGTAAAAGAGCCTGCATCATCCATTGCTCGCGCAACTGTCCTATGTTGCCCAACAGGATTGCGCCGGCGTTCAATCCGACCTCCCCTTTTCCCACGTCGGGGTTTCGCCAGATCCTCATGGCAAGAACCAGCTCGCCGCTATCGTCGACAGCAGATGCGGGTATCGCAAACACCCGCCTGCGATCGTAAATAGCCTCCGGATCAGGAGGAAGACGGCCGACAGAGCCTATTTTTTTACCGCCGGCATATAGCTCATAGGCACTGGTGACATTGCCTATAGTCACCGCTAATGCTCCCAGTGCTTGCTGCACAGAATGCTGGGACAAGTCTAACTGTAGTGTGTGTCGGTACCAGAACATCCCCGAATAGTTGACGTGTCCGGTAAGAGAATCCGCAGGTACAGTTGTGGTTTGCCAGGCACTCTCGTCTAGTGCTGTGCTGGCCCAGGTGGGATCATCGCCAATTTTAAAGCGCCACTGCCCGGCGATCGACACGGGCTGGGCAAGATCGGTAATCGGCATTGCCTGCGCGGGCGTCAATCCGGCACAGAGCAGCCCAAACCAAAGCCCCAGAACAGCAATTGTCTTCATCATCAGGCTTGCAGGCCTCTGCCAATTTCCTCCAGCAAAGGCTCGGCATCGGCAAAGTTAAAGTTGTCCAGCAGCTCACGTGCCTCTGTCAATCTGGCCATCAGCTCACCGTCATCTTTCTGCGCGGCAAGAAGTTGATCTATGAGCTCTGTTGCGCCAGGGTCGAATCCAGCGACTGCTGCCTGTAATTCGTTAAACACAGCCAGGCTATCGATGCCTGCAGAACCGGAAGCAGCAATGGCCTGCCGTTGAGACATAATAATAGCGTGGGAGTCTGCAGCGACTACTAGCGCGCCGGCCAGAGTCTCAAGCTGATCATCGCTTATTGCCTCACCTGCCAGGGCAGCTTTCTCTATGGCTTCAGCACTGGCTCCAATATCCGTTGCACCGAGATTATTGGCGATTCCCCGTATCTTATGAGCTGCACCGCGCAATTGATCGCTATCACCCGCTGCCGCCAGTGCACGCATGCCGGATGCTGCATCGACGTATTCGGCCAGCAGGTCCCCCAGCAATTGCACATACAACTTTTCGTTGTTGGCCAAACGACTCAAGCCTTGCTTGATATCCAGCCCGGGTAAAGAGTCTGGCAACGGCGCTTGTTCAGCTTCAGTCTCTATTGAATCATCCCCGGTAGATCGCTGCTGCAAATTGGCGCTGTAATCAGCTACTGGAATCGCATCCAATAGGGACTTATAGAGGTCGGCGGGGTCTACAGGCTTGGCGACATGCCCATTCATGCCTGCTTCGCGGGTGCGTGCCCTATCCTCGGCCATCACGTTCGCAGTCATGGCTAGAATCGGCAACGCCTCGAAAGGGTATTCCTGACGCAAGATTCCAGTAGCCGTGTAGCCGTCCATTCCGGGCATCTGAATATCCATCAGCACGCAGTCGTAGTCATTCTCCCTAACTCTGGCGACCGCCTCTTCGCCGTCGCTGGCGGTATCCAGCACCAGCGGGACCTTCTCAAGCAACTCGCAGGCAATCTGAAGATTGATCGGTGAATCATCAACAACCAGCACCCTGGCTCCCCGAATTTCAGCCAGGTCTTCTGGACCCGTCTTAACACCCAGCTTACGGACACGTCGTACTACCTGCTTGCCGTAGGCCACCATAATGGTGTCCAACAACGCCGAGGGCTTGACCGGCTTGGCCAAAAACGCGTCGACCATCGCCTGGTGTTCGCTGCTGGGCATATTCCAGGATGACAACAGCACAATTTTGGGGGGCGACTCAGTCTCGCGAACTGCCAGAGCAACATCGAGGCCGGTCATCCCCGGCATCATCCAGTCCAGCAGGATCAGGTCGAAATCATGCGTAGGCCGCATAATCTGCAGTGCTTCTTCACCGCTTTCAGCGAGCGTCACGGTATAGCCGAAGGAACGAAGGTATTCCTGCAGGATATCGCGGGAAGGCTCGTTGTCATCTACAACCAGCACATTAAGGCCCTGTGGGGCCTCCTCGCGCACGACGGAGTCCTCTGCCTCAACCTCTACCGTGTCGAATGCCAGGGTAAAGTGGAAGCTACTGCCTTCGCCCGGCTGGCTACTTACCTCAATCTTGCCGCCCATCATCTCGGTAAGCTGCTGTGAAATCGCCAGGCCAAGACCGGTGCCACCGTATTGCCGGCTGATGGTACTGTCGGCCTGAGAAAAGGACTGAAACAACCTGCCCAGTTGCTCCTCGTTCATGCCAATGCCGCTGTCACGCACATCAAAGTGCACCATTACCCTGTCGTCTACACGCTCAGTCTGGCGAACTTCAACCACGATCTGCCCCTCTTCGGTGAACTTGATCGCATTACCCGCCAGGTTGATCAGAATCTGTCCCAGCCGGGTTGGGTCGCCGCACAGCGTATCGGGAAGGCTTGGGTCGCGCTGAAAGACCAGTTCAAGATGCTTGTCCTGGCAGCGCACCATGCAAATGGTGGCGAGGTTATCGAGCACATCGTTCAGCGAGAACGGAATATTTTCGAATTCAAACTTTCCCGCCTCCAGTTTGGAGAAATCCAGAATGTCATCAATGATGGTGCGCAAGGCGTTGGCTGCGCCATCCACTTTCCTCAGGTAGTCTTCCTGCTTGGTGTTGAGTTCAGTTTCAAGGCAGAGGCCGGTGAGACCGATAATTGCATTCATCGGGGTGCGTATTTCGTGGCTCATGTTAGCCAAGAAGGTTCCCTTTGTTTCGTTGGCTAGTTCAGCCTCAGCGCGCGACGCCTCTGCTGCACGAAATAATTGGGCATTGCGGATAGCGGTGCCCATCTGGGTGACATACCGCTCAATGGAGACGATTTCACGGTCGCTAAGTTTAAAGGGCTCATCGCTCGCTGAAAAAAAGATGCAGCCTATTGCGCGATTTTCAATCTTGAGCGGACACAGCAGAATAGAAACAAACGGGTTGTGCTTCAAAATCAGCCTGTCGTTGGGGCCTGCTGCGGCCAACCCCTCCTCCGTAATCCTGCCCATAAATATGGATTCACCGGCCACAACTGAAGCCGCCGCTACACTATCTCCGGCATCGAGCGGCAGACCTTCATCTATAAGCAGTTGGTCCAGCACCTCAGGCCACGCTCTGCCTCGCTGGAACTCGAGCTTCAATCTGTTAACACTTGGGTCTGTAAGAAAAACGCCCATCTGGTCGAAGACGAACATTTTTTGCAAGCCATTGAAGATAATGTCCTGGACCTTGTCTACATCGAGTGTCGAATTGACAACCGTGGCAATCGCATTGATGTCAGAACTCTCCCGAAAGGCTTGCTCGAGTTCTGATGTTCTTTCTTCGACCTTCATCTCCAGCGACCTCTCGGAGTCCTCGAGACGGGCGATAGCCCGCCTCATTCCCTGGGACGCCGCCTCCATACGACCACCGGAGGTCCACAAGGACAGAAAAGCGACAGTGCAAAGCACACTGGAAGAGAAAAGCGTGACACGAAAAACAGTTACATCAGGTACCGTGGGCGTAATGACCGGCGGAAACAAGGCACCAAATGTGCCTAGGAAAATGAAGCCTAGAGATAATACTATGATGCGTTGAACCAACCGCGCCGATACGAATGGCATCGCAATCACAATAGGTATGATAGAGGAGACAATCAATAGCGCGTACATCCGCGCTCCAACCAATAGCAACCCCAGAGACAGTACATAGTAGGTCGCCACTATCAGGGTTGCCGCACTCTCAACCCGACCTTTCTTGGCCTGCAAATACCCCGATCCCGACAGCGGTAGCAAAACCAGAACGCATAGTCCGGCGAGCAGGTAAACGACTGGGCTTTGATAAAACAAAGACAGCCCCAAGCAGATAACCAGAGTGGCAATATAGGTGAAAATAGTTGCCACACTGATTCTGGCAACCAGCTGCGCCTCAACACTCAAATCCGCGATTGAATCCGACAAGTCTCAAACCCTCTGAATGCGACATTTTTTTTATTGCCGCCAGTATAGAACACAATTACCATGCTAGACGCAGAAACACGCGAGTACAGTGATGAATACAGCAGTAAATGATAAAAATAGAGTGCTGATCGTCGATGACGAGCCTGGCAATATAAAAATACTTTCCAATGTTCTGGCAGGCGAGTACGCGTTAAGTGTTGCCGTTGGTGGTGCGCAGGCCCTCCAGATCGCTGAAGTTCAATTGCCAGACATCGTGTTGCTTGACATGGTGATGCCGGAAATGGACGGCATCGAGGTTTGCCAGGCACTGAAAGCCAACCAGCTTACCAAGGATATCCCGGTGATTTTCGTCACCAGCATGTCTGATACAGCCAATGAGGAGCGCGGACTGGATGCCGGAGCCGTCGACTATATTTCCAAGCCCATAAGCCCACCGATTGTGAAAGCCCGGGTAAAGATCCACATCCAGAACTATCTGAGCAAACGCTTCCTCGAAAATCTACTTTCCAATCAGGACGCGACACTGGACGATGCTAAAAAAGAGGCAGAGTCCCTGCTGGTGTTCGTTTAACTGCTCTGCACCATCAGGCCATCGATATAGTGGACAAAACTTGAACGATAGCCCGTTTTTGTCTTAGCCCAGAACTGTTGAATGCGTGGCACAGACATCGCTGCGCCAGTGCGCCTCTCCCAAGCTTTGAAGTATTCCGGGTCCAGGTTTTGCTTCTGATACTGCACAAACACCAACTCGTTAAGCTCAAATAACGCCGACAGGTACCCCTCAAATTTTAGGGATTCCAGTTGGCTTAGTGCTTCACCCATGGCCGCTTTCAGACGAATCTCGGCGAGTTCTCCGCTATAGGATTCCGCCCTGAACTTAATAGCCAGCTCCATGACAGAATGAATACTCGCGTCGCGTGTTTCAGCGGCGCTGGAGCGCATCTGCAGGGCAAGATAGATTAGGGAGATAAAGACACCGATGGAGCCGGCAAAGTCGCCTATCGCACCAATGGCATCCCAGTTAATTGTGCCCATCTTTTATTATTCCTCAGCCGGGCTGCTTACCAGGACGAGTAGCAGCCGCAATGCAGCAGAGTATAGAGTAGTTTTCCTGAATCCGCGCAACGTTCACCGTCGCCCTAAATCGATAGCTTAAAGACCTTTCCGCAAATACGGCACTATCACTACGCTAAAGTAGCTGTTCGATCGCAGTCTTCAGTTCTTCACTCTCGGGGGTAGTACTGCTGCCGTAGTGCTGCACCACATTACCCTCGTTATCGACCAGGTACTTGTTGAAATTCCAACCAGGCTCTTTGGACTGATCCGCCAACGCTTTGAAAACAGCATTGGCCTGGTCACCCTTGACGTGACTGGGCGCCATCATCGTGAAGCTGACACCATAGTTCTTGTAGCAAACGTGCGCAGCCTCGGCCTCATCCTTGGCTTCCTGCCTGAAGTCGTTGCTGGCAAAGCCGACCACCACAAGCCCCTGCTCTGAGTATTTCTTGTGCAATGCCTCCAGCCCATTGAACTGCGGTGTGTAACCACAGTGGCTGGCTGTGTTGACGATCAACATCGGCTTATCTGCAAAACTTTCGCAGAAATTCAGCTCTTCACTCGAATGCAGCTTACGCATGCTGGTGTCGAGGTAATCAGGACACGAAGCCATGCCAGACGTCGAGGCTAATATGGCAATAAAAAACAGGACGGTTTTCATAGTCTTTTCCTTTAAAGGTTCGCTAAAACTTACGCAGTTAAACCACCATGAGATCAAAATACATCGCTGTTCTCAACACCAGCTATTTGGGCTACTCTGATTATGAAATGCTGACTTAAATATGAGGTATTGCCATGATTGGCTATGTCACCCTGGGTGTAACAGACCTGAAAAAGTCCACCGCTTTCTACTGCGAGTTGCTCGCCGATATGGGCGCGAAAGAATTGATGGCGACCGATCGGCTAGTGATGTTGGGCAAATCTACCGGCGAGCCTATGATCGCCATATGCATCCCCTATGATGAAAACGACCCACACCCAGGCAATGGCAATATGGTTGCGCTGGACCCCGGCTCTAAGGAAAAAGTAGACGAGCTCTACCAAAAGGCGCTGGAACTGGGCGCTACCTGCGAGGGCAAGCCTGGTGACAGGGTACCGGGGGTTTTCTATGGTGCTTACATTCGTGACCCCGACGGGAACAAGCTCGCTTTCTATCAATTCAGCTAATGACAACACCTCGCCAGGGCTGGCAAAAATTACTCACAGAACTGGCTGAGCGGACTGATCGCGCCGAGGCGATGGGCGGCGCAGCTAAAGTGGAACGCCAGCAACAACGTGGCAGGCTGACGGCGCGACAGCGTATTGACGCCTTGTGTGACGCTGGATCTTTCGCAGAGTACGGAGCGCTTGCCGGCGGCAACCATCCCGGCGGCGATGCACCGCTGGCGGGTGACGGCGTGGTGGGCGGCATAGGCCGAGTAGATGGTCGCAGCGTTGTTGTTATGGCCGAAGACTTCACCGTCAAAGGCGGATCAATAGGCCATGCCAATGCTGCCAAACGGGCGCGACTGATAAGACTCAGTCTGGAGCAGCTAATACCGCTGGTGCTGATGCTAGACGGTGCTGGTGAGCGAGCCAGCAACCAAACTGAGCGCTACCCCAATACACCTAGTGACCTGCAATTGGTGGCCGACCTCAAAGGCCAGGTACCGGTGGTCAGCCTGGTTCTGGGTACTTCCGCCGGGCACGGCGCACTGACTGGAATGTTTGCCGACTTCATCATTATGAGCAAAGGCTCGGCAATGTTTACAGCGGGGCCGCCACTAGTGCAGGCAGCCCTGGGGATATCCACCACAGCGGAGCAATTGGGCAGCGCCGAAATGCATACCTCCAAGAGCGGCGCAGCACACAACCTTGGGGAGACGGAGCAGGACTGTCTGGCAATGGCGCGATACTTCCTCTCGCTAATGCCGCCTCGTGCGGGAGACCCACTGCCCTGCGCACCCTCGGCGCCAGATGTGTCGAAACGCCTGCTGGAACCGCTGCTGGATGTTATCCCACCCGCGCTTAACCAGGCGTACAACATGCGCGACGTGCTGGAGTTGCTCACGGACAAACAATCCCTGTTCGAACTGCAGCCTGATTTTGGCGCCAGCACCATTACCGCGCTCGCCAGAATAGGTGGAACCCCCTGCCTCATTCTCGCCAATCAACCGGCGGTACAAGCCGGCGCGATTTCCCGGGCAGGTGCTGAAAAAGCGACGCACTTTATCGACGTGGCCAACGCCTTCGGGCTGCCGCTTATCAGCTTGTTAGACAACCCCGGCGTCATGCCGGGGCCGGACGCAGAAGCAAACGCTGTGCTGAAGGCCGCCGCCAACATGTTCGCCAGCCAGCGGCGTTTTCGCGGCAAAAAAATCGTGGTTACACTGCGTAAGGCATTCGGTTTCGGCAGCTCGGTAATGGGCATGAACCCCTGGGATGGGCAGTTAATCAGCCTTGCCCTACCCTCAGTCAATCTTGGCGGCATGCCCGCAATAGGCGGAGCGACCGCGGCTCAGGCCAGCGCAGAGGACTCTGCAGAGCTGGAGCGCCTGCAGTCAGGCGCATGGGTGCCGGCCGACGCTATGGCGTTCGACAAAGTAATAGATCCGCGCGAGCTACGTAACGCGGTGATCGATGCTTTGGAGGTTGGGGAGGTTGGCCCGCAATAATACGGGCACTGATCTGACTACTTGCTGGCTGTCTCGCGACTGGCCGCATTATCACGCGGCTTGGCCATACTGGGTTGACCGCTTATGCCGGACTGGATCACATCGACCTTGTTACCGGCCTTGAGAAACAGCGCAGTTTGCTCCGCAATGGATTCAGAAGTTTCAACTGCGGCCGGTTGCTTTTTCTTGGCCGGCGCACGTCTGGGTTTCATCGCCATGATTATGCCTTTTTTTATGGGAAAGCCGACCATTATACACGATTGAGCACCTCCCTGTGCAAGAAATTGCACCTCTCGTCTCGAGCGCAGCTTTTGATCGAATTTACAGACAATTTGACGGACCCGCTGGGGTATACTCGCCTGCCATGACTAGCCCCCTGGAAATCCTTCATACGACCTTCGGTTACGACGCCTTTCGGCCGCCGCAGGACGAGATAATTGCGACCGTCACGGAGGGTGGCGACGCCCTTGTACTTATGCCAACCGGCGGCGGTAAGTCGCTTTGCTACCAGATTCCGGCACTGGCCCGGCCCGGCTGCGCTATCGTGATATCCCCCCTGATCGCCTTGATGCAGGATCAGGTAAGCGCATTGCAGGAGCTCGGTGTCAAAGCAAGCTTTCTGAATTCAACGCTGGAGCCCGCCCACGCCCTGCGAGTAGAGGAAGAGTTACTAAGCGGCGAGCTGGACTTACTGTACATCGCGCCAGAGCGATTAACACAAAACCGAACCTTGGACCTGCTCAGGCGCAGCGCACTCGCCCTGTTTGCGATCGACGAGGCTCA
The DNA here is from genome assembly GCA_039964455.1 of Halieaceae bacterium. GTDB lineage: Bacteria > Pseudomonadota > Gammaproteobacteria > Pseudomonadales > Halieaceae > CALJFL01. Next base: position 158,575 of record JBDVXK010000025.1, read on the forward strand.
TTGTGTCTCGCAATGGGGTCACGACTTTCGCGCCGACTACCTGCAACTCAGCCTGCTGCATGAAGAGTTTCCCGAGGTCCCCCGCATTGCGCTGACTGCTACCGCCGATGAACGAACCCGGCAGGAGATCATTCATCGCCTTGAACTAGGTAGTGCCAGACAATTTATCGCCGGGTTCGACCGCCCCAATATCCGTTACCGAATTGCCCTGAAACAGAGTGCACCCAGACAGCAATTGCTGCAGTTCCTGCGCCAGGAACATCCCGAGGACGCCGGCATCATATACTGCTTGTCGCGCAAGAAGACCGAAGAGACTGCCTCATGGCTGCGGGATCAGGGGTTCAACGCCCTGCCCTATCATGCCGGTCTACCCGCGCAGGAGCGCGCCGATTATCAGGCGCGATTTCTTCGTGAGGACGCCATCATCATGGTAGCCACTATCGCCTTCGGCATGGGTATAGACAAACCCGATGTACGCTTCGTTGCACATCTTGATCTGCCGAAAACAGTTGAGGCCTACTATCAGGAAACTGGCCGGGCCGGACGGGACGGCGAGCCCGCCAATGCCTGGATGATCTACGGTCTGCAGGATGTGATAAAACTGCGTCAGATGATGGAGTCGTCCGAGGGCAGCGAAGAACATAAACGGGCTGAGCAACATCGCCTGAATGCAATGCTGGGTCTGTGCGAAATCACGAGCTGCCGGCGCCAGGCATTACTCGCCTACTTTGATGAGCAGCTTGCGGAGCCCTGCGGAAATTGCGACACATGCCTCGAGCCCGTAGCAACCTGGGACGGCAGCGATGCGGCACGCAAGGCGCTTAGCGCCGCCTACAGGACTGGCCAGCGCTTTGGAGTAAATCATCTCATTGACGTTCTGCGCGGCGCCGACAGTGACAAAATTTTTCAGTTCGATCACCATCAACTGCCCGTCTACGGCGTTGGCTCCGATCTGGACAATAACCAATGGCGCTCTGTCTACAGACAGCTGGTTGCCAGGGGCTACCTGGCGGTGGATCTGGAGCGTTTCGGTGCCCTGCGCCTGCAGGAAAAATGTCGGGATCTGCTGCGCGGTGAAGAGGACATTGCGCTGCGCCGGGACGAGGCCAAAAAACCGGGCAAACGACAAACGAAAACACCACTCCCCGAGGATATAGACATCAATCTCTGGGAAGCCCTACGCGATTGCCGGCGCGCAATGGCGGAGGAGCAAGGCATACCGCCTTATGTGATATTCCACGACAAAACCCTCAGGGAAATGTGCGAGCAACTGCCTTGCGATTTGCAGACATTTGCCGAACTATCGGGGGTTGGCGAGCGCAAGCTGGAAAAATACGGGGCGGACTTTGTCAGTGTCATCAAACAACACACTGACAGCGTAGCGGTCAATTAGGCTCATTAGCTATAAGAGGGATAGAAGATGGAACAGAGGCTAAAGGGGAAGCGAGTACTGGTCACACAGGCCGAGGATTACATGGGGCCCGACACCATTGCCCTGTTCGAGGAACATGGTGCCGAGATAATCGCCGACACGCGAGACCTTACTGAAACCGGGGCTACCGAGGAACTTATCGCGGGCGCGGGCCATGTCGATATATTGATTGCCAATCTGGCGGCCAATGCTGGCAAGCCAACACAGGCGACGGAGAATGATGACGCCCACTGGGACACCATGTTCGACGTTATGGTCCATCCATTGCACAGACTTTGTCGCGCTGTACTTCCACAGATGTACGCCCGCCGGGCGGGCAAGATAATCGCCTATGGCAGTGCTACCGGCCTCAATGCACTGGAACGCTTTTCTGCCTATGCTACCGCGCGAACAGCCCAGGTAGGCTATGTGCGCACAGTGGGGCTGGAAGCCGCACGCCACAATGTGCAAGTCAATCTGATCGCCCAGAACTGGGTAGAAAACCCGGTCTACTATCCGCCGGCACTCACCGAACGCGACTCCTTCAAGGAACTGCTCAACAGCCAGGTGCCTATTGGACGACTTGCGACCGGGCGGGAAGACGCACAATTCGCCCTCTTCCTCGCCTCCGATGAGAGTGACTTTTTTGTCGGCCAGGCTATCCCCTTCAGCGGTGGCTGGAAGCAGTAGTGCCAACATTGACCTGCGGCGACTAGGCGCGTACTTTCTACGCCTCGAATGAACAGTGGAGAAAACCGTGAGCAAGAAGATACCCCGGTCATCGGGCGACGATTACAGCGACGACATTATTAAAGCCAGACAGCAATTCCTTGAGGAAGAGACCCCCGCCAAACTGAACCATACGCGGCAGTTTTCATTCGATCCTGAGACAATGTCCGGCAATATCGAAAACATTTTCGGTGTCGCCCAGGTACCCGTTGGCGTAGCCGGCCCCTTGTTGGTTGATGGCGAACACGCCAAGGGTGATTTCTACGTTCCCATGGCGACTGTCGAAGGCACCATGTTGGCAAGCTACAACCGGGGTATGAAGGTCATCCGTGAAAGTGGCGGGGTCAAAACCACGGTCACTCGCACCGCAATGCAACGGGCGCCAGTCTTTGTATTCAAGGATGCACGCGAAGCACGAGATTTTGAATGCTGGCTGGTCGACAATTTCGAGGCCATCAAGGCAAAAGCTGAAACCTCTACCTCAGTGGGAAAGCTTAACGAGATAGAACACTACCACGCCCACAACTTCGTTTTTACTCGCTTCGACTACAGCACCGGTGATGCTGCCGGTCAAAACATGACAAGCAAGGCAACATTTATTGCCTGCGAGTGGATTCGCGAGCAAAACATGCACATGTCGCATTATTTGCTGTCGGGCAACTTCGACACCGAGAAGAAAACGTCATCAGTGAACATGCTCAAGGGCCGCGGCCGCCGTGTGACTGCCGAGGTGACCATTCCACGCGATGTGATGCTGCAGAACCTGCGTATTTCCCCACAACAGATGCACTACGGCCAGGGTGTCAGCACTCTCAGCGCATTCATCACCAGCTCTTCCAACAATGCCGCGCACCCGGCCAATGGCCTGGCGGCGCTGTATCTTGCTACCGGCCAGGACATTGCCAATATTGGCGAGTCCAACCAATGCTCGACATACAACAAGGTGACACGCGAAGGTGATTACTACTTTTCTATTACCTTCCCCTCGCTGATCGTCGCTACCTATGGTGGCGGTACCGCGTTGGCAACGCAGCGTGAATGCCTGGAGATTATGGACTGCTTCGGGCAAGGCAAAGCTGACAAGCTAGCGGAGATTGCCGCAGCATTAACAGTTGCAGGTGAGTTATCGCTGGGTGCCGCCTCGCGTATCGACCATGACACCCGTACTAACGAATGGGTAGATGCGCACGAAAAACTGGGCAGGAACCGCTAACTTGGTAGCCCCCGCTGACACGCTGGTTGTCATGATCGAGGCAGCCGCTGCGCTGGCCGGCTTCGCCGGTATCGTAGCGGCCCTGCGACGCGAAAAATGGACTGAGCTGGATTCCTTACAATTAAAAAATCTGTTGTCTTGCGCCTTTAGCGCGTTGTTCGTTTCCATTCTTGCGCTAGTCATGATGCATGCCGATGTTGCAGAAGAAGTCACCTGGGTAACCCTCAGCGCCACCTGGTTTTTGGCCGGTGCAATGGCAACTATTCGCAATGCCTTTGACTATCGAAAGCTCAGCAAGAAGACCGGGCAACCCTTCCCCAGCCCAAACAATATTTTCTGGTTCAGCACCGCGGTCTGCGTATTAGCATTGCAGGTGTATAACATTGTGACCCTGGCCACCTTCTGGCCGGTGCTTATCGGCATAGCCTGGCTATTTGCGCTTTGCTGCTTCTCATTCTGGCAATTACTTGTACGCCACAATCAATAGTTCGATCAGGGCGCTGCCAGATCAGACAATAGCCTGCCGCGAATAATTTCTCGCCACAGTGCGTAACCCGACTTACTCAAATGTAAGCCATCCAGTAAATAGTTATCCGGGTTTGGCTTGTCGTTAGTCAACAGAGCGGGCCCTGTATCAATAATATGAAGACTCGAATCACCACTGGCTTCCTCCGCTATCAGTTCATTAGCTGCATTTGCCAATGGCCAGACCTCCCAGCGCAGAGGCGACGGCGTAATAGCAACGTAATAAACAGGCACATCGCTATGGATTTTTCTGATGGCTGCAACCATTTTTCTATAGCTCGATAAAAGTTCGGTTGGCTGCTTAGCAGCGCCGGGCGAGATATCATTAGTGCCGACAAAAATCACAATAGCTGCAGGGTCATCAGCCGCAAACAGCCTGTCTGCGTAGAACATGACATCATTGATCTTCGCCCCACCAAACCCCCGTTGTACAACAACGAGAGGCGCCATATCCTCATGCAGGGATGACCATAGACGAATACTAGAGCTACCGACAAAAAGTACCGCTCCCGAATCTGCGGAAGCGACTTTCTCCAGCCTTGCAATATCTTGCTCCCAAACCTCCGGATTCTCGCTGGCAGCTTTTTCAAGCTCGCGATAGACCTTGTAGGTCGGCCATGCCGCAGCGACGGCAAGAATGGCGAGGGTAATCAACAGATATTTGAAGATACGCTTAATCACATCATTTTCCTCTGGTCGAAGCATCCCTGGACAGTGCAGAATAGAGTCAGAATGTTACAGATTTCCCAACAGGTCAGCATCCCCGACAGTGAGATAGAACTGCAAGCTATCCGTGCTCAGGGCGCGGGCGGCCAAAACGTTAACAAGGTCTCCTCTGCCGTACACCTACGTTTTAGCATTCACGACTCTTCCCTGCCCGATTTCTACAAGGAGAGGCTTCTAAAGCTCCGCGATAGGCGCATCTCCAATGATGGCGTGATTGTCATCAAAGCGCAGCAGTACCGAACCCAAGAGAAGAATCGAGCGGATGCACTCGCGAGGCTACAGGCGCTTATCAAGGGCGTATCGGTAACACAGCGGCGTCGGGTGAAAACCAAGCCGTCCAGAAATGCACGAAAAAAACGTATGGATAGCAAAACCAAGCGTGGCCAGCTCAAATCGCTGCGCGGCAAGGTGAGCGAATAGCTACAGTGGCCGCATACGCATGCCGTCTCTGCAATTGATCATTATGGGAATGGCCAGACAATCGGGAATATCAACGCCCCTCAAATCTTCAGCTTTTCTGTAAGCTGATTGGGCCTCAACTCCAGCAGGTCCACGGCCACCCCTCTGGGTTGCTGCAAACAGTACACAACAGCCTCAGCAACCTGCTCAACCTCCATACCGGTATCCATGTATGGGCCGGAGTCATGCCAGGCATCCAGTCCAGCCTTCAATGCCTCGGGATCCCAATCATCGGAAAATGTCGTCCAGGCACCGCCGGGGCGCAGGCAAGTCACACCTATATTGCCTGGCTGCAGTTCCTCTCGCAGGTCACGGGTAAAGCGCTCCACAGCAGCCTTGCTGGCGGCATAGATCGAAAGATGGCTCATCTCGTCGTAGTGCCATGCCGAGGCCGACGATATATTCAGGATGCGAGCATCGGTGGCGGCCTGCAACAAGGGAATTGCAGCCTGGCACGCAAACACAGTGCCAATGAAATTCGTATTCACTTGCAGCAAGACGTCGTCTTCTTGTTGTTTTTCAATCGGATTGGGGCGGGCTAAACCCGCATTATTGACCAGCGCATCGAGACGCCCGAAGTGTTCATGGATGGTTACAATTGCGGCTGTGATCGAGGCTTTATCGCCAACGTCTGCGCAAGCTCCAAATGCGCACTCCTCGCCCAACTCGGCAACAGCCGCCGCCAGTGCCTCTGCACTACGACCGATCAACCCCACCTTGGCACCGCGCTGTACCAGCAACGCTGCGATGGCCAAGCCAAAGCCCCGAGAACCGCCGGTAATCGCTACCACTGCACCATTCAGGTCCATCAGCCACCCCCTATCGCGATCGTTTTTGTCTCGAGGTATTCCTCAAAACCCTCGGGGCCCATTTCACGCCCTAACCCACTTTGTTTATATCCACCAAAGGGCGCATCGGGGCTGTAATAGTTACCGCCATTCACAGTGACGGTTCCGCTGCGCAGGCGACGCGCCACCGCGAGGGCTCGCGCCTCATCGGCCGACCACACGCCTGCCGAAAGCCCAAACATAGAATCGTTCGCGAGTCGCACGGCTTCGTCCTCGTTGTCATAGACGATCACAGCCAATACCGGGCCAAAAATCTCCTCGCGGGCAATCGTCATATCGTTATGAACATCGACAAATACCGTCGGCTCAACGTAATAACCCCTATCCAGCTGAGCAGGTGTGCCACCACCAAGCAGCAACCTGGCGCCTTCCTCAACCCCCGTTGCGATATAGGCGAGCACCCGCTCCCGCTGACGGGCATTGATGAGTGGCCCCATGATTTGGGAATCTGACGACGGATCGCCATAATCTATAAAGCCGAAATAAACCTTTAGCAGTTCCTCAACTTCCGCCTGCCGGTTACGGGGAATCAACAGTCTCGTGTGTATTGCACATCCCTGCCCCGCGTGAAAGCAGACGGCCAGACAACTCAACAGACTTTGTGACAAGTCTGCGTCGTCAAGCATGATATTGGCAGACTTGCCGCCCAATTCCAGAAACACCTTTTTAACCGTGCCTGCCGCCTGCGCCATAATTCCCTTACCGACTGCGGTGGAGCCTGTAAAAGAGATCATATCCACACGCGGGTCCTTGACCAGTTGCTCGCCCAGCGACACCGGGTCTGACCCTGTTACAACGTTAAATACGCCTGCGGGGATATCGGTACTCTGGGCCACCAGTCGCCCTAACATGGTCGCCGCCCAGGGTGTATCGGGCGCGGGCTTGAGGACAACCGTGCAGCCCGCAGCAAGCGCGGGGATACACTTGGCCAGATTTATCTGCAGCGGGACGTTCCACGGCGTTATCGCACCGACAACGCCAATTGCCTCCTTTTCAACTAAACGTCGACTCTTTTGGCCCAGTGGCTCGGCAACGCCTATATCCCGGCTCCACCTATAATTGGGTAGTGACTCAAGTGTGTAGTCGATAAAGCTGATCGGGACATCGCACTGTGGCCCACCTGCTCCGCATATACCCATAGGGGCACCGGTTTCGGCACTGATGATGTTTCGCAACTCATCCTGTGCCGCGAGCAATGCATCGCGCAGCTGGCTCAGGCAATGCAGCCGCAGTGCGTGGTTCGTCGACCAGTCGGTGTGGTCGAATGCACGCCGGGCTGCAGCAATAGCGCGATCCATATCACCACTACTGGCATCTGCAGCTTCGCCCAAGGCCTGCTCAGTCGCCGGCGCAATATTGGAATAAGTGCTGCCACCGGTCGCTGGGCAGAGCTCACCATCTATCAACAGATTGACTTCCGGGTTCATAAAATATCCTAGGCTTTATTAAGGAACAGGTCGTAAACGGTTTCACGCAGTTGCGCCGTGGAGGGTAATTCGATGTCCATTTCCTTTGCACTGGCAAGCGCACAGTCCAGGTCTTTTTCACCCAGCTGGCCGTAGGCTCCAAAGATCTCGACCATCTCCTGCGCAGTGCAACTCGCAGCAAGCGCATTGCGATTGCTGATGAACTGATGCATCGACTCATTCACGACACCGTTGGATTTGCCCACTTCACGAAGCAGGTCAATCGACAGCCCCCCTGCCTCAGCGAGCCTGGCAGCTTCCGACATCGCCAGAAATTCCGCATAGGTAATCAGGTTATTACACAGCTTCAACAAGAGACCTGTACCCAGGTCTCCTGCGTGTATCACAGAGTCAGCCGAGGTTTCAAAAACCGGCGTGGCTTTTGCGACTACCCGGGCGTCGCCACCCACCATGTAACACAGGGTGCCCTGTTCTGCGCCCTGCGCGCCGCCCGATATTGCCGCATCTATCAAGTCTATACCGTAGTTTTTCGCATCAGCCGACCAACGCAATAGCGCTTCACGGGTAACCGTACTGTGAATGGCCACCACTGTGCCCGCGGTGGCATTCTCAAGCACTCCGCCGGCGCCATATAACACGCTGGTTACCTGGTCATCGTCCCGTACACATACGCCAATATGGGGGCAGCTACCAGCTAACTGCGCCACAGAGTCGCAGCCAGTCGCCCCCAGGCTAACTAACTCGGTAACCGCTGGCTGATACACATCGTAAACGTGGGCGCTATAAGCGCCGCCAATCAGGTGCCTTGCCGAGGGCTTGCCTATATTCCCCAGCCCGATATAACCCACATTTGTCGTCAAACTCATGGCGCCATTCCCCATCTATTGCCGTGCGATAACCCGTTGGGCAGCATAGGACCACCGAAACATTTATGTCAATATGTTTGACCAATAGTCAATTTGTATTTACTATTTTTGGCTATGACACAATCCTTGCTCAGTTCTGACATGCCGCTGCATGCGCAACAGCGTTATCGAGACAACTTCGCCCGGCATCTTCTGGGGCTGACTCGCCACCTGCAGTCACAAACCATGCATACACTGCTGGCAGAGTTCGGCCATGAAGGCCTGAGATTGAACTTCGAGCCTTACATCGCCCTTCTGGGCGACACCGGCTCTCGCTTGAGCGACATTGCCGACACACTGGGCGTGTCCAGGCAGTCTGCCAACCAGACCGCAAACGCCATTGAAGCCGCGGGCTATGCGACACGGGTTGCAGACCCCCGCGATGGCCGCGCACGATTACTGGTACTGACAGACGCCGGCCAGCAATTGCGTCACGATGGCATCACCGTGGCAGCTGGACTGCAAGCAAATACCAACAAACTGGTGACCGCTAAAGAATTTGATAGCAGCGTGGACACGCTCACCGAACTTAATCTTGCACTGAAACTGCCCATGCCTGCCGCCAGTACAGAAATGTCACTGCAGGGAATTGAACTGGCCGGGCTATTACCCCGATTAGCCGGCTATATCGAATATCGGCTAATGACATTAACCGCCGAGAAAGGACATCCGGGACTGCGCCTTTCATTTGGTCAGGTTTTAACGCTTCTAGGCCCGCAAGGTGGCAGTATTCAGCGTATCGCCAATATTCAGGACGTCAGCAAGCAGGCCATCAGTGCCATCGCTCGCGAGCTGCAGGAACTTGACTATATTCGCCGAGAGGTCGACCCCGATGATGCCCGTCAGTTGGTTCTTAAGCTCACCCCCCGGGGCGAGGCACTGATCGCCGACTCGGTCGCCAGCGTCAATACACTGGCCAATGAATTTACCCGTCTGGTCGGGGCTGTGCGTTTCAAAACGCTGTGCCAAACCCTGGCGACCTGTTATCGGGCCCTTGGCCTGGAAGATGATATTTTCACCCGGCCAGAATCCTTGAATGTGCGCGTACTAGCCAGGCAACTACGGGCACAACTGGGCGCATCTGGCGCACAACAATTGGCACAACTCCTTGTTAGGCCAAAAACCGTTAACGGATAGTATTTATGGAATCTCTAGCAACCACTGTCTTCACCTATTACAACTGGCAGGCTTCCCTAATGGCATTGGCCGCGATCATCCTGGTCACCAAGCTTGGCAAGTTCCTGGCCTTCAAAGTTCCTGCCCTCGCACGCACGAAACAGCTGAATCGAGACGAGGACAAAGTAAAGCTTAAAAAAGACAAATACCCGCCTATGATCAAGGCCAGCCAAAAGGTGGGGCTTTATTGCAACATCGCTTTTTTTCTTTTGATATTGCCTTTTTGCATCACGCTGGACGCGCAGTCGGTTTGGCTAGTACCACTACATGTATTGGTCATCCTGATGGTCTACGACTTCTTTTATTACCTTATGCACCGCTTTTGGTTTCACGGCGATGGCGCCATGCGGCAAGTGCATGCGATACACCACCAGGCCCGCAAACCAACCTACATCGACGCCCACTATGTGCATCCAACGGAAACCTTTCTTGGTTTGGCACTGTTTTTCACGACCATAATCGGCATGTCTCTATTACTGGGGCCGTTGAATATTGTAACTGTGGTCTTGCTGTATACGCTGTATGTTCAGCTCAATACCATCAATCATACACATGTCGACCTGCCCTATTTCCCCTTCAAAACCTTGAGCTGGATCACCGCCAAGCATCATCGCCATCATGAAAATATGCAAATGGGCAACTATGCATCGATCAGCATGATTTACGACAAACTATTCGGCACATTCGAATAAACAACCGGAGTTAGAACATGGATGACAAAGAACGACGGGCGCTGGGTGAAGAAATGATTGCAGATGTCTATGCCGGCGATGTTGTAGTTCCGCCGGAGGGATATGCCTTCACCGACATCATGCTAAAGCAATTGTTCGCCGAAGTGTGGACTCGAGACACGCTGTCAATGCGAGACAAACGAATTTTGTTACTGGGCATCATCGCTGAAAAAGGCGAGCCTATGACATTCAAAATACAGGTAAAAGCGTCGCTCAAGCGCGGTGAAATGAATTCCGATGAGGCACGTGAACTACTACTGTTCATCGCCCAATATGCAGGCTACCCGCGTGCGGCCTCCATGCTCGCACCACTGGAGGAAGCCATAGGCGAATTCGAAAAAGAAAGCGCTACCGACAGCTGAGCTCAACCCTGGCGCTGCAATAGCAACTATGAAGCCTTCTATGCCATCATATCGGCATGACAGAAACTAACCATCAAATCGACGGTGAGGAAAGCGCTCGCCTTCTCAAACTTGCGACTTACGCATCGGTTACGACAGCTATAATTCTCATCGTGGCCAAGCTTGCGGCTTACATCGTCACCAACTCGGTCAGTGTTCTGGCCTCCTTAATCGACTCTTTACTGGATGCAGCGGCATCCATCATCAATCTCTTCGCTGTTCGTTATGCGCTGGAGCCACCCGATAACGAGCACCGTTTCGGCCATGGTAAGGCAGAGTCCATTGCCGGGCTTGCACAGTCCATGTTTATAGCAGGTTCGGGCGTTTTTCTGATTATCGAATCCATTGAGCGCCTGGCCAAACCAGCTCCCATTAACGAATTAGGCCTTGGACTGGCGGTAATGGTGTTTGCTATCGCCGCGACCCTGGTGCTACTGGCAATTCAGCACTACGTCATACGTCGCACGCAGTCTGTGGCGATCAAGGCCGACTCGCTGCATTACAAAACGGACCTTTTAACCAATACAGCAATCATTCTGGCCCTGGTTCTGTCGCAACTGGGCTGGTACGGGATGGACCCCCTGTTCGCACTCGGTGTCGCAATTTACATACTTTATAGCGCGTGGAAAATTGCCCGGGAAGCATTTAACGATTTGCTGGACCGTGAGCTACCCGAGGAAAAACGGCAGGAGATAATCCGTATTGCTACCGATCATCCCCAGGTAATGGGTGCACATGATCTACGTACCCGCGTTTCGGGGCGTACGGTATACATTCAGCTCCATCTGGAACTCGATGATCAAATGCGTCTGCTGGAATCTCACCGCATAGCCGACAACAGGGAAGCTGCACTACGTAAAGCAATCCCGGGCGCCGATATTGTGATTCACCAGGACCCAGCTGGCATTGTCGAGCGCAGGATCGATGACACCATCGAAACGACCGATACAAACTAGATCGCGATCATAGAGGACCTTTTTGTGGCTATCACAGTGGAAGATCGTTTGGCTTTACACGAATTGACCGGCCGCTATGGCGACGCGATAGATGATCGCAACTGGGAGGCGCTGGATGACATCTTCACGCCTGACGCCGTATATGAGGTGGTTGACCTGGTGGTTATGAACGGTCTCGCTGATATCAAGCGCTATATGGACCAGGAAGGAAGGCATCCCCTGGCCCACCTGATCACCAATGTGCACATCATCGAAAGCGATGAAGGGGTGGAACTACGCAGCCGAGGAATTTTCCCAATAGCGGGTAAAAAAGGCGCGCCAGGACACCGGGTCTTTTATGGCTCTTACTACGATAAGGTCATTAAGACTGAGAGCGGATGGCGCGTTAGCAATAGAGTATTTTCCACCTTGCGCAGGAACTGACCTGCAGAGTCGCTGCTGCAAGCTATCCCTCTTTCCAGCTGGGGCTACAACATCTCAATCAAACACGAATCGCACAGTACCGTTGCCCGCGGCTGTGATACACCCTCGAAAATGGCGAATAGTGCAGCCACCCTCGCCCCAAACTGTCCCTCTGTGTAATTTGAAAACAACCCCGCCTCCACGGACAACTCCCGCAACACGGCCATGAGCGGGGACGTCTTTTTGACGACGTAGTGTGTGCGGAAGTCTGTCAGACCAGCCTGCCCCGCAGCGAAATCAATAGCATCTTCCATCGTTCCCAGTTCATCTATGAGGCCAAGCTCCAACGCCTTGGGCGCCAACCAGACCCTGCCGCCGGCAATAGAGCGAATATATTCCGGGTCTCTATCGCGGCTGGCCGCCACCTTATTGATGAACGTTTGGTAGGCGCTCCCCGCCCAGCGAGCAAAAATAGCGTCGAGCTTCTCGTCAACTGATAGTGCAGGCCCCCAACCAGCGTGCTCACTGGTTGTTACACCATCAAAATTGACGCCGATGTAGTCGAACACGTTTTCCAGAGTGGGAAAGGCGATAGCGACTCCGATAGACCCTGTTATGGTCGTTGGTTCTGCAAAAATAGTGTCTGCTGGTGTACTAACCCACACACCACCGGATGCCGCCACATCACCCATCGAGACTACAACAGGGATGTCCTTCAATTTGGCGGCCGCTAATTCATCGCGAATCAGATCGCTGGCGATCACGGAGCCACCCGGACTGTTTACCCGCAAAACTATTGCTCGTGTAGATTTATCCTCATGCGCTTTGCGTATAAGCGGTGCAATATCATCTGATCCTGCAACACCGGGGCCCATTTTTCCCTGACGAATACCACCTTCCACAAACACCACGGCGACAGCATCTTCCGACTCGCTGTCCTCTGGCTCCATCTGCTGCTGATACGCTTGCCAGGCGATATGCGGGTAGGTCTCGCGATCTGCCTTCTCGTCCTCTGACTTGCCGAATCGCTCAATCATCAGAGCGCGCAGCTCTGGAAAAGTCAGGGTACCGCTGATCAAACCAATCTCTTGCGCATGTGCAAGCCCGTCATACGCCCCCTCGTCCAACATCGGCACACTGAAGTTATCTGCCATATGCTGTATTTGCTCGGGCTCTATCTCTCGACCCTCTGCCATTCTCTGCTTCAACGCCGACCAGATGGGCCCGTACAGCTCCTCGCGTTGCAACTTGTCGGCATCCGACATATCCGAGCGAGTCATTCCTTCTACCGCTGACTTGTAATCGCCCTGGCTGTAATTGTGAATCGTAATATTGAGTTTGTCGGTCAACTCGCGGGTATAGTCCCTGTAGCCGCCTATGCCATTGATGGCTACTGCGCCCGAAGGATGAACATATATCTCATCGGCCTGGGCTGCGACAAGATAAGCGCTGGTGTTCAACACTTCGCTGTATGCGATAACCGGTTTGCCCGTTTCTCCCAGCGCGGACAACTCTTCAGCAATTGCGAGCGCGGTACTGGGACCCGCGAAACTGGCATCGCTAAAGTCTAGAAGAACACCGGCCAACGCCTGATCCGCTGCCGCGGCGCGAATGAGCCTGATCAAATCACGCGACTGAATCTGTTTTTCAGCGGGCATCGCAAAGGGAAAGTCGAAATCAGTGGGGAATACTTCCTGATCCTGAATAATACCCTCAGGGTTTAGAATAAGTATCTTGCCAGCGGGGTCGACAGCCGTTGGCCGCTTCGAGAGTAGATAAATCGCGCCGCCCACGACATAAACCAGCAGCAGTAGCGTAAATATATTTACCGTCCAAACGCGTACTGCTGTGAGTACATCCCCCAACTTTCCAAAAAAACTCTTCAAGTTTCTCTCCAAATTTTCTACGCAACATCGCCAGTATACCGTTAAACAAGCACGGCAACGCTGACGGTCATCGCGCAGTTAGCACGGCCTGCCGCATATTTTTGCTGATTCACCTGATCAATCAAGAACCTGATACTGGCGCTGCACACCCGTCATCGAAAGTGGTTGGCCACCAGAAAATCGCGGCCGAAAATGAGTATCACGCAACATGCGCTTCAAGCGCTGAGTGGGCCATCCCTGCCCTTCTTCCGGCGACAGGATCTCCACATTGCGCACATTGCCCTTCTCATCGACATCGTAGCGAACAGTGAACACCGGGTGTTGCTCTGTCGAAAGTCCGGCCGAGCTTCGCCACAAGGCACGCTCATCAGGCAGCTCCATGGGCTCCGACAACCAGTCGTCCAGCAACGCCCCATCCTCGGTCTGCAGCAAGCTTTCTACTACCGTGTATGCCTCATTAGCCTGACGCAAAGATCCGTTCCACTGATTCCAATCGCCTAATTCAAGATAGAGCCCGGCCCGCTCAATGGCAGGCGCCTTCTCATTACGATCAATCAAGTCCTGTAACAATCGGCGCCCTATTTTCACACCCGACTGCTGAATGACGGTCACCCGGTCACGCACATAGCCTTCCGAACGCGCCTCTGCGCCACTCATTGCGCCTGAGGGAAGACCCACCGCCAGGTATTCCTCCATATCCTCACCCAGGATCAGATAAAGATTTGCCATCTGGCTCATCACAATTTTTTCGTACCAGTTAACATCCACCGATGGCTGGGCCGCCATTTCCTCTATAATCCGCGCGTTCCGTAAGTAGGCTTGCACAGATCGCGCCCTGGCCTCAGTTGAACTCTCCATGCCTATACCGAATGCCTCACGCTGCCAATCCATATATTCCAGGGTTGCTGCTATCGAAGACTCCGTATAGGGGGGATGTCCATTGCCATGAACATTGAAGTAATAGTGGTAGGCGTCATCCAGGGCATCGCCGTCTCCTTCGATTCGATAGACGGTCATCAGGTCTTTCAACAAGGGAAGCTGACGCTCGCTCCTAAGGCCATCGTTAACCCGAATCACGTGCAGGGCTCTGCGATAAGCCTCGATGGCGTCCTTATAATCACCGCGCTGTTTATAAATTTGCGCGACGCCAATCAGGGGATCCGCCAGTCCACTGGCGTAAGGGCCATCTCTTAGCGCCAGATCCTCCAACTGCTCCTCATAGGGCCCAGGGTCACCGGCCTCGATATCCAACGCAGGTATATTGGCTGCAGGCTGCACATCGGCCAGTTGCTCTGCCCGAATGTACTCTTTGCCAAATAGGGAAGGAAGATGTGCGTCTGCGACTGGAACTCTGGCTGTAACTAGCAGCAAGGCGCTGACCAAGCCTATGTCTGAAAGCCTGTAGCTGGCTACAGGCACAGCGACTCGCCGACTCCACGCCCTGACAGACTGCGGAAGCACATCAGCGGCGTGCTTACGCTGCCGCGCTGACGGCTCCACTGACGGCCGTTTTTGCCCGTTCATACTGCAGCACACCGTCTTCGAGCGTACCCGTCAGGAAAAATTTCTTTTCCTGCAGGTAGATCTGTGGATTCGTCCAAGGCTCGCGGTCACCCTGCTTGGGGTACTGCCCCAACCCCCTCTGCATATAACCGGAGGGAAAGCCCTCTATCCAGAGACGAGGTTTCATGTCAGCGTCCTCCGGCCTTAGCCTGGGTGTAACCATCTCGGTTCCAGTGCTGTCCACGTGCTGAATCATTCGGCAGAAAAACTCGGCAATGATGTCGGCACGCAGCGTCCATGACGCGTTAATGTAACCAAAGGTACTGACCAGGTTTGGCACGCCGGAGTACATAGCACCGCGATAAGTCCAGGTATCTGCAAAGTTGACAAGCTCTCCGTCAACACTGAAGCGGGCCTTACCGAGCGAAATCATACTCAACCCGGTGGCGCTGATAACAATATCTGCCTTGAGCTGCTCTCCCGACTTCAAGGTAATGCCATCCTCGGTAAATTGTTCTATCTCGTCCGTGACTACCGATGCCTTGTTCGAGCGGATTGCCTCAAAAAGATCATTGTCCGGAACAAGGCACAGCCTTTGATCCCAGGGGTTGTAGCTTGGCGTGAAGTGCTTGTCGACATCATAGTCAG
Organism: Halieaceae bacterium; assembly: GCA_039964455.1. Classification (GTDB taxonomy): domain Bacteria; phylum Pseudomonadota; class Gammaproteobacteria; order Pseudomonadales; family Halieaceae; genus CALJFL01. Next base: position 174,521 of record JBDVXK010000025.1, read on the forward strand.
GACCAAGCTCCTCGCGTACCTGATTGAGCAGTCGCTCCTTCATCTTCTCTGGCTTGGTGCGAGTCATTTTATAAAACCAGTTCTGCCACATCACATTTTTCCAACGAGTGAAGGCATAAGCCCAATTTTCCGGAAGCACTTTGCGCAGGAAATTGGCAAATTTGTCGCGGGCTGGTCGCGAGGCAATGTAGGTAGGAGATCGTTGCAGCATGACGATAGATTCAACGGCTTCGGCCATCGCCGGGATGAGCGTCACCGCGGTAGCACCTGAGCCGATCACTACGACTTTCTTGCCGGCATAATCAAGATCTTCGGGCCAATGCTGTGGATGTATCAATTTACCAGCGAAGGACTCCTGACCCGGAAAGTCAGGCTGATAGGGCTCAGCGTAGTCGTAGTAGCCCGAACACATCATCAGGTACTTAGCGCGAAACATCACACTGTCACCCGCCGTTGTTTCAGCTGTTACCTGCCAGCAGGCATCCTCGGATGACCAGTCAGCCTGCCTTACCTTGTGGCCAAACTTGATATTTGGGACTACACCATACTCGTCTGCAGCTTCCTCTACGTAACGCTTGATGGCGGGGCCGTCTGCCAGGCTTTTTCCGCCTCGCCATGGTTTGAACTTGTAACCCAGCGTGTGCATGTCGCTATCCGAGCGGATACCGGGGTAACGAAAGAGATCCCAGGTCCCTCCTATCGACTCACGAGCTTCGAGAACGGCATAAGATTTGCCCGGGCACTCCCGCTGTAAGTGACAAGCCGCGCCTATACCGGAAAGGCCCGCGCCCACTATCATCACGTCAAAGTCAACGTCGGTCATATGTACTCCCCTTTTCAAGCCAAGTATAGTGCAGACAATCCTGCGAGCCTAACCCATATTGTCTCGCGGTGAATTAACGTCGGAAAGATCCGGGGGCAATCCAGAAACGATGAATCCAGCCAGATTTTGCTTGGCACTGATGCTATCTATCTCACTGCTTGCCTGTAGCGATTCATCGAACAGACCAAAGTATTCTGCTACTCCACAATACGATTTCTCTCCCGCCGACCAATGGCTAGAGCGTTTTGTGGAGGAAGAAGATGCATTCGATGGCGCTTCAATCATTGTCGTTAATACCAACACCGGCACACTGCACCGCATGAGCGTTGGCAACCACACCACCGAGGATGTTTTTCTTCTGGCATCCGTAAGCAAAGTACCCTCTGTCAGCCTGCTGATGGCGCTGGAAAATGACCCCGACCTTGCCTTCGATGTAGATGAGTTTATAGAGGCCTACCTGCCCTGGAATGGTGTCTACCCTGAGGTATCCACGGCTCAACTGGTAGGCAATATCTCAGGCATACCTGGCCTATTGGCAGCCAATCGCTACGGTGCCCATTTATGCCAATACGCCGCTGCCGGCCAGTTTCCCAACGCTGATCAGCTACAGGACTGCGCGAAGGTTATCTACGAAACTCCGCTGGAGGGTACAACTGCACCAGGGATAGCCTTTGATTATGGTGGCAGTCAGTGGCATTTGGCCGGAGCCGTCGCCGAAATAGTGGGCGGAGACTCCTGGAACAACTTGTTTCAGCAATACATCGGAGCTCCCTGCGATCTGGAGGTGTTTGAATACGGCAATATGTTTTTCGATACCTCGGCGTGGACAGGCTTTCCTGACAGCTTGAAGGGTCGCTCAAATCCCAATATCGAAGGCGGCGCCATGTCCAATATCGACGACCTGGGCAAGCTACTAAGAATGCACCTCAACGACGGCCTGTGCGGCTCCAACCGCGTCATCAGTGCCGAGCAGGCTCAGCGAATGCGGATTGATATTGGCACCGAACTGGGCAGCCGAGAATGGCTTAACAACGGACGGGGCTACGGGCTTGGCTGGTGGGTACCGCCCTTCGAGGGGAAACAGCCCACCTTCTTTGATGACCCCGGGGCCTTCGGCTCCGTCAGTTGGATTGACCTTGAGCGCGGCTACGGTGCCTTTGTCGCACTTGCACAGTATGAAAACCTGATCGCCGCCCGTACTGGCCCTGCAAGAATAATTCCAGAACTTATACCCATCATAGAGAACATTTTCGACAATCCGGGCTGAGCATTCCCTAACTAAAAACAGCTGCTTGCTCAATGATCCAGCGATGACCGCTATCGCCTCAGGCGGTGGCTTCGTCGATCTCTTCAACCGAAACTGTCATGTGTGTCGGTAATAGAAGCGGTCCATATTGGTTGTAGATTGCCACATCAGCGGCATCGCGCCCGCGAGCCACCACAATGCGGGCGCCCACACTAGCGGGGGCAGCAGGATCAAAGGTGTACCACCTGTCACCTACATAGGCTTCAAACCATGCATGGTTGTCCATGGGATCCAGACCATGCAGATAGCCAACGGCAAGTCGCGCCGGTATGCAAAGTGCGCGGCACAAACAAATCGCAAGATGCGCCAGGTCGCGACAAACACCCTCCCCACGCTGATTTACCTCTACAGCCGACACAGGATAGGTACTACTTAACGGGATATTACTGATATTGGCACTTACCCAGCGGCAAATTGCTGTCACCTGTGCAAAACCCAGAGCTTCGCCGCCAACAATCTCGATCGCCATATCGCTAAATCGATCCGATTCGCAATACCGACTGGGAAGCAGGTAGACGAGTACTGCATCGGGGAGATCAGGGATATCTATAAAACCTGCATCCTCGGGCGCCAGCGGATACTGCCTGTCTCTGTTGACCCGTGCCTGCACGATGCTGTCTACGGTAAAGCTCCCCGGCACGGCCAGCAGACGCTGACAAAGATTACCGAACGCATCGGTAAACTCTGTCACCTGAGTCACTGGTGTCAGCTCAAATGATTCCAGGGTAATCTGCTGGCCGTCACCGCTTTGAGGCCGAAGCATAAACACCATGGGAGTGGGCTGACTCACATCAAACGACAACGTGCACCGTGCTTCCAGCCTTTGCTCTGGAAGCCGCTGCACCACAGCCTCATCGCTGTCAGTCATCGAGATTTTTCTCGCATATCGTACGAATTCTCTCTGCCGGCACCGCCAGCTGCGCAAGCATATACTGTTGAAATTCCTGTGGGTAATCGCAACGCTTCAATGCTTGCTCCATACATCCCAACCACTGATCCCGGTGCGCCGACGAAATCGCCAAATGCGCATGAACACCGGGAATACTTATGGCGCCATATTTTTCTGCATACAGGCGAGGTCCCCCTGTCCAGGCGCACAAAAAGCGCGCAAGCTTATCGCGAGAAACCTCATTCACTTCCGGATGCATTATCCAAATCTCACGATACGCCCCCTCAGACCCCATAATGTCGTAGAACGCATCAACCAATGCACGAACCCCTACTTCGCCGCCGGCGGCTTTAAACGTAGCATCGGCCTTGCCGTACTCACGATCAGTTTCAGATATTTCCATCAACAGCTCATCTTCTCTTTTTGCTCCCAGCCAGCCTTGTTAGCGTATCGCGATCGGGTTAATTACCATCTGCACTGCCCCTTCGAACCTCGGTATCCCCAGAACAAACAGAAACTCCGAAACACCGTCGGCCACAAGCTCTTCGGTCTGGATGTTTTCCAGCACATACACTCCGTTCTTCGCCAAAAGCACCGAGTGCGCAGGAAACATCAATTCAGGATTCGGATTAGGAAGCACATCAAGCCCCCAGGTGTCAGCCCCTACTGCCACCACCCCTAGCCCTGCAAGGTACTGTGCACCTTCCACGTCCAGACCAGGCTCGCCCTGTAAAAATCGTTGGGGGTCTGCGCTTGCCAATGCCTGCCAACCCGTATGAAAGATAACAACATCACCCTTGCCTATCTCAACACCCTGGGCACTGGCAGCTCCCCGTATCTCGGATTCGTTAAAAGCCACACCTTCGGCGAGCATTTTGTCGGCCTTGAAATAGGCCACCATATCCAGCAAGACACCACGAGTCACTATTGGCGGTATATCTTTGGTCGCATACTTGCGCGTACCATCTGGTGCGAACAGGTCAGCTGCCGACACGCCGTTATAGTACTTGTGATCAATACCATAATGAGCAAAACCATCGATCTGGGTTCCTATACCCAACCAGGTGGCCAGGTAATCATCATGAGAAGTACCCAGATTCTTACCCAGGGGTGGCACGGCCTCGGCGGCATGGGGATAAAGGATAAGGTTGAAATTACGATGACCCCAGGCTGGGGTATCGCGGCCGGTAACGCCGCCCAGTTGATATGTTTTCCCGCGCGTTACCAAACTGGCTGCCTTCAGTACACCGGCCTCGCTCAGGTTGTTGGCGGCACCAATGGTGTCGGTGGCCCCATACCTCGATGGATACCAATCTGCCTCTTCAGCCATTGCCAAAAGGGGTAAAAAAATTAGCCCGGCAAGCGCCAGTTTTGACAGGCTCGAGAATATGGTCGCTTTCACCGGGATTACCTCTTCGTAGAATTTGGCTACCAGATTAACAGAGTATGGACAGGTCGACTCATTCGCTTAGTACCCTCGTTCAAAGTCAACCTGATACAGCAGCGGATCACCGGCAACGAAACGTCGATAGTTCTCGGCAAAAACAGCTACAACCGCACTCGCCTGCGTCGGAGCAGCGGTATGGGAGGTGATATAGAGGTTTTCCAGCGCCCACAAGGGGTCGCTTTCAGGCAGGGGCTCGCGATCCAGCACATCCAGTACGGCAGCTCGCAGTTTCCCGCTGGCAAGCATCGCTTTGAGATCATCCAGTACAAGGCAGTTCGCGCGACCGGCATTGATAAACACCGCCCCGGGACTCAGAGCCTCAAATACGCTCTCATTAATGAGCCCGGTTGTGGCATTAGTGGCCGGGAGTAAGGCCACCAGATAATCCAGGCCCTCAGCAAACTCGAGCGCACTCGCCGTGTCGAAACAAACATCAAACCCCTGGACTGGCCTGCCGTCAGAATTCAGGCCACGCACCTCCAGACCAAAGCCTTTTGCCGCTTGCGCCACCGAGCACCCAATAGAGCCTGTCCCCATCACTCCCAGAGACTTGCCATGCAAACTGCCATCGATAACCGGCTGCCAGCTGCGCGCACTGGCACGTGCAGGGATATTGCGCTCCAGCGCTAACATCCAACCCAATACATACTCACGCATAAGCTCGCCAAAGATTCCCTTGACCCCGGTCAGACGAAAGTCTCGACGTGTGCCCCGGGTCAGCGGAGTTACACCCGCCCAACTGGACTGAACCCACTTAAGCGACGCGCACTGCGGCAAAATTTGCAGCAGTAAATCGGGCGGACCAAACAGCACCTCCACATTCGTGAAAGACTCTCCAGCTATTAGAGGGTTTTCAAGACAACGGCAGTGCCATTCGGGTAACTTCATAGCGTCAAGCAATTGGCCGTAATACTCTGAGTCGTCGCCAACAATCAAAACTTCAGGCAAAAGATAGTGACCTCATAACAATGGTGTAGTCACAGCACATACACTCGCGCTCCTTTCAGATAATTAAACCAATCTGCCTATGCTTTCACAGACGGAGTCGTTGGCGCGGATATCTAAACCGACGCGCCTTACTCCCCGGCAAGCTGACGCTATGATGATGACAGCAAATCAGCTAACAGCATACTCCCGGGAGTTACCGTGACATCCAGTACCGCAAATACTAACAAGGAAATCGTCAGGAATTTTTTTGCCGCGCTGAACGAAGGCGATGTCGCTTCAGTTGTTGCGACTTATGCCGAGGACGGCTGCGTGCAAACAATGGGGAATACGCTGATTTCCGGTGTATTTGGCAAAGAACAGGTGGCCCAATCTGCCGGTGGGGTATTTGACGTTTTCCCCAAAGGCCTGCGCTTCGATATCCAGGCAATGACCGCTGAGGGTGAGCGCGTGGCCGTAGAGGCAACCAGCGAAGGCGAACATATTTCAGGCCAGACCTATGGCAATGAATACCACTTCCTGTTCGAGTTCAGGGATGGAAAATTACTGCGTTTGAAAGAATACATGGATACCGAGATGGTGACCGATGTTCTCTGTGGCGGCCAGCGGCCACCTTTCAGCGCAGGCTGATCAGAAGCGCCTCACCAGCCGCGCAAGATTGAGCTCAGCAGGACTCGTTGGCCTGTCCCAATGCCCAGAGAATCGCATTCTCCAATAGTTGGCGAACCTGTGGGGTTTGAAACGACTCACCGCGATGCCCCATGGCGGCATAGACTGTACGGCCCAGCCCCACACAGTTACTCCAGACAACCGGGTGGTCACCCATGCGCAAGTCGCGCTGGTGCCACAGTACCTTTTGCTCAGGTGTGTAGGAATCCTCATCCACGGTCGCCAGAACAGTAAAGCCTGCCTGCCTCGGGCTGCTCTCCCAGGAGTACCACTCCTCTGAATGATCCCAGACACTGGGCACGCCCTGCGCAACAGGGTGGTCATGATTTTCCATAACAACTGATGCCCTCTGGAATTGCGGTCCCAGTATATGGGCGGTAAAACGGGTGCCTATCAGGTTCTCCATATACCAGGGCCAGGCCGCATGCGAGCCGTCGCCGGCTGCATGGATACCCAGCCAGCCCCCTCCTGCCTCCAGCCAGGACTCGAATGCCTGCTGCTGTTCCCGGCTGAGCATATCGCCTGTGGCATTAAGAAAAACAACAACGTCAAAAGCCGCCAGTTGCGGTGTATTGAACACTGCTCCGTTCTCGGTAAAAAACGTGCTCCAGCCATTGCCTGTCGCCAATTCCTTTAAGGCTTCACTGCCGGCGATGATCCCGTCTTCATGGCGAAAGCGATTGGTTTTGCTGAACACCAGAATCGCCGGATCACGCAAATTGGGCGGCAAGTAGGGTTCTCGCGTATCGTGCTCACTACTTGGGAAAAGCACATGCCAGGCACCCGATGAGTAGGCGGCGGCCAGGACTGTGACTGCCAGCAACACAGCCAGCAACACCAAGCCTCGTACAAGTCGTGCAAATACGCCTCGCTTCGCCACCGATATCTCCATCAAAATTCAGGGAGCGGCGAATATATCACGAAACCGTAGGAACAATGCCGGTAAGGCAAATTCTCCGCAGACTCGTGCTAGTATCCACGCCTCGAGGCTCTACCAGCCATCAACCTCAACACTGCCAGACGCAGGAGATTACTGTGCTAGATACGGTAAAAGACTATTACGGAAAGACCCTGCAGGGGTCAGCCGACCTCAAAACAGATGCCTGCTGCACACTAGAGGCACCACCTGTTTATATGAGAGAGATCCTGTCACTGGTGCACGACGACGTACTCTCACGTTATTACGGTTGCGGATTGGTAGCGCCGCAATTGATGAAGGGGCTGACAGTACTTGATCTGGGTTGCGGGGCAGGACGTGATGCCTATGTGCTTTCCGCTATGGTCGGCGAACAGGGTCGTGTTGTCGGCGTAGATATGACTGAAGAACAACTTGCAGTCGCCCGCGAACACCAGGACTACCACGCTGAGGTTTTTGGCCACTCCACGTCAAATGTCGAGTTTCACCAGGGCTACCTCGAAAAGTTATCCGACCTCGGATTTGCTGACAATAGCTTCGATGTCATCGTCTCCAACTGCGTTATCAACCTCTGTGAAGACAAGACCGCCGTGCTCGCTGAAGCGATGCGTGTACTAAAGCCAGGCGGCGAACTGTATTTTTCCGATGTTTATGCCGACCGGCGTGTGCCCACGGAACTGGTAAAAGACCCGGTGCTGTACGGCGAGTGCTTGAGTGGCGCACTTTACTGGAATGACTTCCTGAGTATTGCCCGCAGCGTCGGCTTCGCTGACCCGCGACTCGTAGAGAGCCGAAAGCTGGGTATCAACGACACCGAGGTTCAGGAACTGATCGGCCACATCGGGTTCTTTTCCGCCACCTATAGACTGTTCAAGCTGGCTGAGTTGGAACCTGCCTGCGAGGACTACGGCCAGGCGGTGGTATACAAGGGCAGCATTCCACATCAGGAAAGTACATTCAGTCTCGACACCCACCACGATATCGTTTCTGGCGAGGCCTTCCCCGTGTCCGGCAATACCTGGCGCATGCTGCACGACACCCGCTTCAAGCCACACTTCGACTTTATTGGCGACTGGAACACCCATTACGGCATCTTCGAAGGTTGCGGGGATGCAATCCCCTTTGAGCGTGGGTCGGAAGCGGCAGAGGCCCCTTGCTGCTAGGGCGGCCAAAAAGACGGAAATCACCCATTTTGTCGTATTTAACAAAGACTTCTTGCATATTTGACGCCCATATCAGCCGATAAAGCAGAATAATTCCTCTTCCCCAACGGTAAACTGCCTCCTTCAGGGACGTTTTTCACGCCCCAGGCTATTTCTGAACGGGAGAGCAGCTATGCCTGATTTATTCGACAACCCCATGGGCCTCAACGGCTTTGAATTCGTAGAGTATGCGGCGCCAGAGCGCGGGATACTTGAGCCCGCATTCACGATGATGGGTTTCTCCCACGTTGCCAGCCACCGCTCAAAGGAAGTAGATCTGTGGCGCCAGGGCGATATCAACTTTATTCTGAACTATGAGAAGGGATCCCCCGCGGCGTTCTACGCTGAGGAGCATGGCCCCTCGGCTTGCGGTATGGCCTTCAGGGTTCGCGATGCCAAGCAAGCCTACAACCGGGCGCTGGATCTGGGCGCACAGCCCATTGATATACCCACCGGCCCCATGGAGTTAAAGTTGCCAGCAATTCGCGGCATAGGCGGCGCCCTGCTCTACCTAGTCGACCGTTATGAAGAAGGTAGCTCAATCTACGACATCGATTTTGTCTACCTCGACGGCGTTGACAGACACCCACAGGGCTGTGGCTTTAAACTGATCGACCATCTCACACACAATGTCTATCGCGGCCGCATGGACTACTGGTCGTCTTACTACGAGCGTCTGTTTAACTTTCGCGAAATTCGCTACTTCGACATCAAAGGCGAATATACAGGTCTGACCTCAAGGGCAATGACCGCGCCGGACGGGAAGATTCGCATACCACTGAATGAAGAAGCCGGCAGCCAGGGTCAGATAGAGGAATATTTGCAGGCCTACAACGGCGAGGGCATACAACATATCGCTTTCTCCTGCGATGACTTGCCGGCCTGTCTGGACAGATTAAAGGCGCTGGGGCTCAAATTCATGTCGCCACCACCGGACACCTATTACGCGATGCTGGATCAGCGACTCCCCAATCACGGTGAACCCGTTGAGGAATTGAAATCCCGCGGCATACTGCTGGACGGCTCGACAGAGGGTGACGACACCAGGCTGCTATTACAGATATTCTCCGATACACTTATCGGCCCAATCTTTTTCGAATTCATTCAGCGCAAGCGCGATGAAGGTTTTGGTGAAGGTAATTTCCAGGCCCTGTTCGAATCAATAGAACGGGATCAGCTCGAGCGTGGCGTACTGAGTGCCGCCGAGGCGTGAGGAGAGAATCATGAATGTGAAGCGCATACATCACGTGGCCTATCGTTGCCGGGATGCCAAGGAAACCGTCGAATGGTATCAGCGCGTGCTGAAAATGGACTTCGTATTAGCGATTGCGGAAGATCAGGTGCCCTCCACAAAGGCGCCGGACCCCTACATTCACTTGTTCATGGATGCAGGCATGGGCAATGTGCTCGCATTCTTCGAGTTACCAAACTCGCCCGACATGGGCTTCGATGAAAACACACCGGATTGGGTGCAACATATCGCCTTCGAGTTGGACAGCATGGAAGAATTGCTGGCAGCCAAAGAGGAAATACTTGCGCAGGGTGTGGATGTTTTAGGCCCAACCAATCATGGCATTTTTCAGTCCATTTATTTCCGTGACCCCAACGGGCACCGACTGGAGTTGGCCACAAACACCCAGACAAAAGAAGAAATGAAAACCCTGCATGAAGTGGCTCCCGCGATGCTGGAAGAATGGAGTCGCACCAAGAAGGCGCCACAACATGCGGCGTGGCTGCATGAAAAAGAATTCAACGGAGAAAAAACATGAAACTGGCCAGCCTGAAATCCGGTCGCGATGGACAATTGATTATTGTGTCACGCGACCTCTCCAAGGCGGTTGCAGTGACCGACATCGCTACTACCCTGCAACACGCTCTGGATAACTGGGCAGAGACTGAACCGGTGCTTATCGAGCGCTATGACAGGCTAAACAAGGGTACTGTAGACGGGGCTTTCGATTTTGACCCAAGCGCATGCGATGCGCCCCTGCCCCGCGCCTATCACTGGGCGGACGGCAGCGCTTATGTCACTCACGTTGAACTTGTACGCAAGGCACGCGGGGCGGAGCTTCCGGCTTCTTTCTGGACAGATCCACTGATTTACATGGGAGCATCAGATGCCTTTATCGGCCCGACGGCAGATATAGAGGTAGAGAGCGAGGACTGGGGCATCGATTTCGAGGCAGAGATCGTGGTTATCACCGATGACGTGGCAGCAGGCAGCAAGCCTGATCTCGCTGAAAAGCATATCAAGCTGATTGGGCTTGTTAACGATATATCACTGCGCAATCTCATCCCTGCTGAACTTGGCAAGCAATTTGGTTTCTATCAATCAAAGCCCTGGACCAGTTTTACACCGGTGTTGGTAACGCCTGATGAACTGGGCGATGCCTGGGACGGTAGGAAAATACATCTGCCGCTGCGCGCAATACTCAATGGCGAATTAGTAGGCGCACCCAACGCTGGCGTCGACATGACCTTCGATTTCCCGACATTGATCACTCACTGCGCCAAATCGCGATCACTGATGGCTGGCACAGTGATAGGCTCAGGCACGGTATCCAACGTGGGTAGCACTGCAGGCTCCTGTTGCCTCGCGGAAGTGCGTTGCCTTGAAACCATTGCCGATGGCCAACCATCCACCCCGTTTATGTCATTTGGCGACCGCATTGAAATTGAGATGCTCGATGCCTCCGGTGTTAGTATTTTCGGGAAAATAGACCAGACCGTTGTGGAATATCAGCCACCCGCATAATCAGGGATAGACGATGAAGCTTTACTCCTACTTTCGCTCCTCTGCTGCCTATCGAGTCCGCATCGCGCTCAACCTCAAGGGGCTGAAATACGACTACGTTCCCGTCAATCTTTTGGAGCGTGAACAAAAGTCGGCGGAGTATCTGTCGGATAACCCGCAGGGGCTGGTGCCCGCACTGATGACTGACGACGGCACAGTCATTGGGCAGTCTGTGGCGATTATGGAATGGCTGGAGGAAACACACCCACAGCCCGCACTTTTACCCACCGACAGCCTGCAAAGAGCGGCGATGCGCAGCATGGTGAACAATATCACTTGTGACATACATCCTATCCTCAATATGGCTGTCACCAACTATCTACAGGACCAGTTAAGCGCCGACGAGGCGCAGATTTTCGAGTGGTACCGCACCTGGATGGAGCGAGGTTTTCAGGCAGTGGAAACAGCGCTGGCCAAGTCCAGTGGCGACTTCTGCTTTGGCGACGCACCCTCAATGGCTGACTGTGTACTGGTACCCCAGGTATTCAATGCCGATCGTTTCAAGCTTCCCATGGAGGCCTATCCCGTTATTCGCCGAGTCGTAGAACACTGCAAGCAGCAGGAGGCTTTCAGAGCTGCGCATCCCCTGCAGCAAATTGACGCTCCGAAACAGCTTTAGACACCCCGGATTGCATCCCCCCCAAGCAGGTGTATTCAACCGCCAGCCAGTTGATTTTTAATAGCAGGCATCGCAAGCTCTGATATCCGCGGCTGTCTAGTGAAAGAAGTGCTATGGACCCTATCGAAGACTTGATGGATCCGGCAGTGCAAGCCTGCCCCTACTCGCTTTACAAAAAGCTGCGGGGTGAAGCGCCGATCTACCGAATGCCGGACACCGGCTTTTACCTGGTAACCTCGTTTGAACACTGTCGGGAAATCATTCGTCAGCCCGATGTATTCATCAGCGGCGTATCTCCGCTGGCGCTGAAGTCTGACGGCGTGCCAGCCGAGGTCATGGATATCTACCAGAACGAAGGATGGGTGCCCAAGGCGTCTTGTTCCACTTCGGATCCACCCCGGCATACCTGGGTGCGAGAATTGCTGTCCAGGCTGTTCACCACAGCTCGAGTTCGAGCGATGACGCCCTATATTGAAGCTACCGCTAATCAGCTTATCGACTCATTTGAGGACCAGGGCGACTGTGAGTTCGTCAAAGCCTTTGCACATCCGCTACCCATGATTATTATCGCGGAGCAGATCGGGGTTGAGACTGATGACCTTGACACATTCAAGGACTGGTCTGACGCGATTGTCGATCTGTTCAGCATGATGGTAGGGCCGGAACGGGTCATAGAGTGCGCAAGACAAGTTGTCGCGATGCAGCATTTTTTCAAGGAGCAGATCGACCAGCGCCGGGCACAGCCAAAAGACGACATTCTTACCCTGCTCGCCAATGGCGTGAACGACGAGAATGAGCCGATACCGATGGACGAGTTACTTTCTATCGTGACTATCGACTTGTTGGCATCCGGCAACGAGACCACCACCGCCGGAATCGCATCAGGCGTATTAAAACTGTGTGAGCAGCCAGAAGTAGCACAGGCACTGCAGGATGACCCCGGCCTCATACCTAATTTCGTAGAAGAAGTCCTTCGCCTGGAATCCCCCGCCCAGGGCATGTTTCGAGAGGTCACAGCGGATACAAGAATAGGCGATGTCGACTTCAAAAAAGGCGATGTGCTCAGCCTGCGCTTTGGCGCCGCTAATCGCGACGAATCAGTGTTTCATGACGCTGAGGAAATCGACCTGCATCGTAGAAAAGCTGGAAATCATCTGGCCTTCGGCATAGGCCGACACCACTGTGTGGGCGCGCCACTGGCGCGACAGGAACTTATCACCAGCTTTGATGTGATTATCCAGCGCCTGCAGAACTTTTCGCCGAAAAACCCGGGGCAGATACACCAGTACACGCCCAGCTTTTTTGGCCGTAACCTGATTGAGCTGGATATACTCTTCGACAAACGCTGACGGAGTTACAGAAACTGGGAGAGTCGCCTCCCGTTATTCAGGCAAGATACCCTATCGAATTATCTGCGTCCGCAAAAGCATAAACAGTCGCCAGTGGCATTACAAACCATCAAACGGAGAGGTGAGAAATAGACACGTGCGTCTACTCGGCTCCACGAGGGCCAGCGGCCCACTGCAGCGAGTTTGATATCAGTTGCTGGAATTCCGGTATCTGGTAGGTATCGCCCTGGTGGCCTATGGCGCTGTAGAGAACGCGGCCGGCGCCCAGGGTGCGTCGCCAGGCGATGGGGTGCTCACCCGCCATACGATCCTGCATGAAGAACGACTCACCACTGGTGCTGTATGAGCTTTCGTCCAGCGTGAGCAATATCTCAAAGCCGCTATCGCGTGGGTTGCGATCAAAGGCATACCACTCTTCATTGGGCACATTCCAGGGGGACGACAGATGTGACGTTAACGCAACCTGGGGATCCGCCACCAACACGTCTGCATCCTGAAACTGAGGGTTATAGGTATGGCCCACAAACTGAGCGCCCAGCAAGGTGTCTACATACCACTGCCACTCGTAGCTAAAATCACCACCGCTTGCATGAATCCCGACCCAGCCACCACCCTGCTCTATCCAGGCTTTGAGATCCGCACGCTGCTGTTCTGTCAGTACATCACCGGAGACGTTATTCCATACGACAACGTTAAAACGCGCAAGATCTGCCGCGTTGTGGCTAGCCGCATTGTCAGTCAGAAATATATCCCAGCCCTGCTCTTTCGCAATGCGCTGCAGCATCGCCTCCCCTGCCGGTAAGGCGTCTACATGCACAAAACCATTCGCCTTGCTCAGCACCAGCACTGCGGGCTTGTCAAAATCTGGAATCATGGGCGGCTCGGTTTCGTAAATCGCTCTCGGAATAATGCCCATCGACTGTAATTGGAAATACACCAGAGGGCCGCCAATTACGACCAGACCGAGAATCGCATAAAGCGTGTACTTGAACCATTTCATTGAAGACTTCCTATTTGCATTGCGCCCACTGAGGAGTTCACGGCATTAGTTCTTAAGGCGGTCTCGTATAAACCGAATACCGTCAGAATAGACCTCTTCTCTTGAGGTAAACGCATTGCGCCAAACGTTAGCCGCCATTGCAAGGCCGGGATCAGACGTACCAAATGCCTCAATGACCAGCCATCCCTCATAATTTATGTCCCGCAGACTGGCAAAGGTTTCATCCCAATCGACTTGCCCGGTACCCAGGGTACCTCGGTGGCTCTCACTGAGATGCACGTGGTTGATCACCCCACTGATATCACGCAAGGCTTCGACTGGTGACGGGTCTTCGATATTGGCGTGATGCGTATCATAATGAACACCGACATTCTCCAGACCCACCTGTTCCACCATGCGCTTGCAGTCTGCAGAGGTGTTAATCAGGAAAACCTCAAATCTATTAAGGGTTTCCAGACCCAGACGGACGCCCTTGTCCCGAGCGTATTCGCCGCCCGCTCGAAGATACTCAACAGACCATTGCCACTCTGCTTCGGTGGCCGCAGCCCCCGTAAAATACTTGTGCGCCTGGTAAATTCCACCAATAAGAATTTCGGCGCCGATGAGATTTGCCCCATCAATGCTTTGCTTGAGATTATCCAGTGCCGCGGCCCTGACCGCCGGGTCGGAAGAAATTGGGTTGCACTCCAGACCCACAAAAGCCGATGCGGTTCGCTCAAGGCCAAGCTCTTCACAGGCAGCCGCCATTTTTTCGAGCTCTGCACTGGCCTGGCCAGACACGGGAATTTCGACGCCGTCGTATCCCGCCTCGCTGAGACTTGCAAAAACGGGGATATGCTGTGTGTCTATCTGCCCGCCCCACAGCAGCATATTCATGCCGATCTTTACATTCATTACGCTACCCTGGACTAAAGAGAAGTTTCTGACGACACCAGCGTGCCTGACTGATGAGCACCCTGCTTACGGTCGTATAACCAAATCGCGCCAAACACTGGCAATAAAAGCAGCGGGATAACCGCGACAAACTGGAAGGACTCCACTGAGGCATATCGCACCGCAGCTTCCATCGCCTCAGGTGACAGGGAGGCAAGTTTATCCGCGCCACCCGCTGCATCGGCCTTGGCAGAATCAAATATCGAGCCCATCTGCGGCAAAACAAACTGGATTGCCATACCACCGGCAAAACCCATCAGGCCCAAGGCCACAGCGCCACCACGGGGGAAGCGCTCCGCCACGATGGCCAGCATGGTTGGCCACAGATAACACACGCCCATCCCCCATACAGTCGCCGCTGCGAAAGCCAGAATTGGCGAGTCGGCAAGGCTTAACAGGTAAAGACCGACTCCAGCGGCAATGCAGCTGCAAAACATCAACCCTATAGAGGAAATACGGGCAACTATAGGGCCTGCAAAGTGGCGCATCACGAACATCAATGCACTGACATACACCAACAAAAAAATACCCTGCATTCCAACAATATTGGACAGCGAGATATTTACCCACTGCCCCGGCGCCAACTCTGCGGCCGCTGTGAAATACATGCAAACCCAAAATAACCAAAACAAGGGCCGCCTCACCAACTCACCTAACATTTCTGTATAGCTAACACCCGCCGCAACGCGCTCGGTCACAGGGAACGCTGAGCTTGCTACCAACCAGGCCAAAACCAATGCTGGCACCATCAACAGGAACATATTGAGCTTCCACGACCAGCCCATAGCACCAATAGCCACACCCAGCAGACCGCCCACCACAATGCCCGCCGGCCACCAGGCGTGAAGGATATTCAGTCGATGGGTTTTTTCCTCGGGATACAGCGCTGCGACCATTGGGTTAGAGGCGGCCTCCACCGCGCCCCAGCCAAGCCCCGTCAGCAATAAACTGACAAGCACCACGGACTCAACAGCCGGGCCAACTGTCATCATACTTGCGGCAAGAAGGCCTGCTGAGCCGGCAACATAGCCCAGTGCAGACAGGAGCAACATACGCTTCATGCCAATAAAATCGACCAGAGCGCTGCCAAAAAGCAAGGTCAGGGCAAAGCCGGTAAAGGTGATACCCAGCGCTTCACCGACCATAGCCGCCGAATTCGCCAGGTCTATCTGATCGTAAATATCTGCCTGCAGGTTTGGCGCGATATTGGCCCTGACGGCAAAGCCCAGGCCAATCATGAAAATCGAAAGATTACCCACATAATACAGGCGTTTTCGATTCACCTCTGTTGCTACCATAGTCACTCCGGTTATTTACAAGTTTGCAGATACACCGTCAGCGGCAATCTAATCCAAACCCAGTATACGTCGGTTCCGAGCCTCGTCGGCCACAGCGCCAGCAAAATCATCAAACGCCCTGTCGGTGGTGCGAATGATGTGATCGCGGATAAAAGGTGCGCCCTCTCTGGCGCCGTCCTCTGGATGCTTAAGGCAGCACTCCCATTCCAGCACGGCCCAGCCTTCGTAATGATACCTGGCGAATTGGCTGAAAATTCCTCTGAAGTCTACTTGGCCATCGCCAAGCGAGCGGAAACGGCCAGGCCTGTCTACCCAACCCTGGTAGCCACCATAAATCCCGCTGCGACCATTCGGATTGAACTCTGCATCTTTCACATGAAACATTTTGATACGTTCATGGTAGATATCGATGAACTGCAGGTAGTCCAGCTGCTGAAGAACCAAGTGACTGGGGTCATATAGAATGTTGCAGCGGGAGTGATTCCCTGTGGCTTCCAGAAACCTTTCGAATGTAACACCATCGTGCAAGTCCTCCCCTGGATGTATCTCGTAGCAGACGTCCACACCAGCTTCATCATACGCATTGAGAATCGGTAGCCAGCGATCGGCCAACTCACGAAATCCGGTCTCTACCAGCCCCTCCGGGCGCTGAGGCCAGGGGTAAAATGTATGCCACAGCAATGCGCCTGAAAACGTAGCATGGGCAGCAAGACCGAGGTTGGCACTGGCCCGCGCCGCGAGCATAAGTTGCTGCACCGCCCAGGCCTGCCGCTGTGCTGGGCGGCCCCGCACTTCCTCAGGCGCAAAGCCGTCAAATAGTTCGTCATAGGCGGGGTGAACTGCCACGAGCTGGCCCTGCAAATGCGTGGACAGCTCGGTGATCTGGACGCCATTGGCGGCACAAACACCGGCAATTTCGTCACAATAATCTTTACTCTCTGCCGCTTTCTCCAGATCAATAAGCTCAGGAATCCAGGTTGGCACCTGCACGCCCTCATAGCCCAGCTCAGCCGCCCACCGCGTGATGCTATCCAGGCTGTTAAATGGCGCGTAATCGCCAGCGAACTGAGCCAGGAAAATCGCCGGTCCTTTCATCATACTCATGAAACGTTTTCCTCAATCAATGTTCAGTGCACCGGGAACGGGTGCCACTTGGTATCACTGCTACCCGCAGCCACTACCAGTTCAATAAAAGTCATACCGCGAACCGCTTCCTGTATGCCCGGGCAATCTGCCGCCCTGGCATCTGGTGGCCTGCCCTCCTGTCTGGCCAGAATCTGACCGATAAAAGCACTGTAGATATTGGCGAAGGCTTCTATATAGCCCTCGGGATGTCCGGCAGGAGTTCGCGAGTTCAGCGACGCCAGCTCTCCCAGGTAATCATTGCCCGCCCGCAACAGCTGGTCGGGGCGATCCGGCCATTTCAACCAAAGCGAGTTGGGCTCCTGTTGCGCCCACTCGAGGGCGCCACTCTCACCGTAAACACGAATTCGCAGGCCATTCTCCTCACCTACACTGATTTGGCTGGCCAGCAAAACACCGCGAGCGCCACCGCTAAAACGCAGCAGAACGGATCCATCATCATCCAGCTCCCGCCCTTCTACAAACGCAGTCAGGTCGGCACAAACTTCGGAAATCATCAGGCCGGTGACGTACTCCGCCAGATTCGCGGCGTGAACTCCGATATCACCCATGCAGCTACTAACGCCTGCCCGGGTAGGGTCCAGTCTCCACTGGGCCTGTTTATTCGATTGATCTGTGGGTGCCGCTAACCAGCCCTGAGGATACTCCACGACCACCTTTCGAATAGCACCCAGTTCACCAGCCGCCACTCTGGTTTTGGCCTCTTTTACAAGCGGATAGCCGGTGTAGGTGTGAGTCACCCCGTAGAGCAGACCAGTATCGGCAACGACATCACGCAACTGCAGCACTTCAGCAAGGTTCAAAGTGGCGGGCTTTTCCGATAGCACGTGAAAACCCGCGTGCAACGCTGCCAAAGCCACCGGGCTGTGCATATGGTTGGGAGTCACGATGGCAACGAACTGCATGCGCTCACTTTCGGGTAGCGCCGACTCCGCTTCCATCATTGTTTGATAGTTGTCATAGACCCTGTGCGCCGGTAAGTGGAGTGTGTCTCCCGTTCGTTGCGACGACTCCGCATCACTGCTAAATGCCCCACAGACCAGCTCGATAACGCCATCCAGGGCAGCCGCGTTCCGGTGAATAGCGCCAATAAATGCGCCCTCTCCACCACCTACCATACCCATTCTTACTTTAGTCATGCTTTACCTCTGGAACGCCTGGACAAACGACGCTCTACAATCACGACAGGCGCGTGCATATCTATGAAACTACCCGAGCGAGGGACAAGGTTATTGGTTATGACTACCGTCGCATAGCGGCTGCGCGTTAGTGGCCTTGCAGCCACAAAAGAATACCTTCTTCGACTCTTCTGCTTGGTATTTAAGGGGAACAAAATCACTGCCTTTATGCGACCCGTCACAAAAAGGCTGGGTTTTACTTTCGCCGCAGGCACACCAGTAATAGGCCTCTCCTGCCTCTACCTCAACGGCTATCGGTGCATCTGACGCTCTTGTGGGCTCACTCATTGTCGTTTCTCCCTTGTGTATATGTTCGCAATCAAGGTGCCTACTCTACGTGATATCCGACGGCCACAAAAACCCTATTTTCCACCTCGGTGGAGATACAGAAGCTGTTTCAGTGCGATCTGGTTGGCGGCTTATCGCTAAAGGCTACGATAGTCCCAGGGAGGGATAGGTTCCGGGGCAGACCAAAGCCCGCGCCCTGATTCCTGTGCCCGGCGTTGCGCCGTGTCCCAGGCAGGCCCACAGCGATCATCAGCGTCGTGCCATGCATAACCCGCTCGAATCATACGAAAGTTGATGTCGGATCCACGCAACATGATTGTGCCGCTAACCTGGCCGCTCTGGTTAACCACTTCCCACGCTACCGTGACTGATTTATTAGCAATTAACCTTGCCAGGTAGGCTGCACTCGCCTCCCCCGCATCCTGCCCAAGCTCTGGCGCATCAGCGCAGCGCAGTTGCACGGTGTAAACAATACTGTCGGCATTCTTTATCTGCACCGTATCACCATCGTCAACTTCCACGACCGTACCCGTAATATCCGCATAGGCCAGCGCAGACAAGGACAGGCACAGACACAGACACGCCAGGGTTAAATCCTGAAGCACATTGTGAAGATCACCCCGAATCATATTGCGGCCCAAACGCGAGGCATGAATACCCCCTATAAATGGCTTACGCAGGGTAAATGTCTAGTCAAAGCCAAGAACATGCTCCGCTTCAAGATATCCCGCGCCACAGTCAAACAAGCATAGCGCAAGCGGGTGAAATTAGAATTGTACGACCATCCGATAAATCAGCTAAAGTACTACCCCTGTGTAAACACCCACTTTCGCTAATAATCCAAACAAGGAGAGTCAACATGGAAGCAAAAGCCTACGCTATTCTCGCCGAAGGTCAGAAGCTGGAACCATTTACCGTACAGAGACGGTCACCCGGCGCCGATGACATATTGATTGAGCTGATGTACTGCGGTATCTGCCATACAGACCTGATTATTGGTAACAATGAGGGCGGCCTTGCGATGTACCCCGTGGTACCCGGACACGAAATGGTCGGGCGGGTCAGCGAAGTGGGGGCTGATGTCACCGGCTTCAGTGTTGGCGAACTGGTGGGCGTGGGCTGTATCGCCGATTCCTGCCGAAGCTGTAATCCCTGCGAATCAGGCGACGAGCAGTATTGTGACAGCGGCTTCACCTTGAGTTTTAACGCTACTGACTCAACAGGGGAAAAAACCTTTGGCGGCTACAGCAGCCATTACACTGTTAATCAACGCTACGCGGTAAAACTACCCGACGGCCTGGATCCAGCGGCAGCCGCACCACTGCTTTGTGGCGGCATCACGGCTTACTCACCCCTGAAGCGATTTGGCGCGGGGCCGGGCATGAAAGTGGGGGTTCTGGGGCTGGGTGGCCTGGGGCATCTGGCAATAAAGATGAGCAAAGCCATGGGCGCGCACACCGTTATGCTCACCTCCTCCCCGTCCAAAGTAGAAGACGCGGAGAAGCTGGGTGCTGATGAAGTCGTGCTGACCAGTAACGAGGAAGATCTGCAGGCGCAGGCTTTCAGCTTCGACCTCATCATCAATACCATCTCAGGGCCTCACAGCCCGGACAGTTTCCTGACGATGCTCAAGCGCGAGGGCAACATGTGCTTCGTGGGTGCACCGCAAACTCCAATCCCAGTCACTATTTCAAACCTCATCGTAGGCGACAAAATCATGTCGGGCTCGCTGATTGGCGGCATGCCAAGCACAGGCGAAATGCTGGAGTTCTGCGCCGAGCATGGCATCACTGCCGATATCGAGATGATAGCTATAGAAAACGTTAATGAGGCCTGGGATCGCATCGAGAAGAACGACGTTAAATACCGATTCGTTATCGATCTTTCTTCACTATAGCCAAGGCAATAGAGCCCAGCAGAACTGCCGTGTAGCCAATCCATAAAGGAGTATTCGCCATGACTCAGCCGTTTCCCAACCACCCTTACCTGACAGGCTACTCGGCGCCGTCTGGCATTGAATGTGATGCCCCCGATCTGATCATCGAGGGTGAACTACCTGCAGACTTGACTGGCGTGTACTTCCGTAACGGACCAGACCCCCTCTATCCACCCCGGGAAGGACAGGAGTATCACTGGTTTCATGGCGACGGCATGATTCAACGCTTCGAGTTTGCAGATGGGCGCGTATCATGGAAAAACCGGTGGGTCAGGACGGAGAAGTATGAGCTTGAGCGGGCCGCAGGCGAATCGCTGTTCGGCGTTCTGGGTAACCCCTTGAACGCCGACCCTTCAGTGGCCGACAAGCACTACAACACGGCCAATACCCATATCGTTTACCACGGCGGCAAACTCATGGCCCTGATGGAGGGCACCATAGCCGTAGAGCTTGATTCCGACACCCTGGCCACCGTGGGTAATTTTGACTACGACGGGCAAATCGACGGCCCTATCACCGCCCATCCAAAATACGACCACGCCTCTGGCGAGCTGGTGTTCTTCGGTAATCAAGCCGGGGGGCCATTCAGCGACACATTGCGCCTGAACATCGCCGACAAAAATGGCAAGTTGATCAAGAACGAAATGATACAGGCGCCCTTCCCCTCATTCATTCATGACTTTTTCGTTACCGAAAAATATGTGATTTTCCCCGTGTTCCCACTGGTGTTCGATATGGAGCGCGCCATCAATGGCGATATACCCATGGCCTGGGAACCAGATCGCGGCACGCACTTTGGCGTCATGCCACGTAACGGCACTGCCGAAGACGTGCAATGGCACACCATGGATGCGCGCTGGAGCTTTCACATGGTGAACGCCTGGGATGAAGGCGACACCATCGTGATTGATATCTGCGCATCCAACGCCACCAATTTCGCTCCGAAACTCGACGGCACTATGGCCAATGCCGAGGAAGGCATATTGCCTGTAGTCAGGCGCTGGAAAATCGACGTCAGTGGTAAAACCAATACCATAAGCGAAGAGGTTCTTGACGACCTGCCCTGCGAATTTCCTCGCACAGACGACCGCTATATGACGCGCTCACACCGTCACGCCTACGCTGTTGGTGGCGAGGGTTCCGCTTTGGTGTTCAATCGCCTGCTGCACTACGACACAAAGACTGGATCGCGCAAAACCTGGGGGGATGACAAGTATCTTCTTGGCGAGCCCATTTTGGCACCGCGATCTGATGACGCCGAAGAAGGCGATGGCTATCTGCTTACGCTGGCCTACGATCAGACAACCTGCCTGAATGAAATGATGATTTTCAACGCCGACGACATCGAAACCGGGCCCATCGGCAGGGCCAAGCTTCCCGTGAGAATACCCGCAGGTTTCCACGGCAGCTGGGTCGGCGCCTGATCAAAAATGGCAGCTGTTCGCTCAGCTGCTATGCTAAAGCCTCTGCCTAAATCCCGTTTAAATACTTAATCCGGAGTCCACCGCGATGAAACTCTTTTACTCACCATTCCACACATTTATTCACAAAGTCCTGGTGACTATTCACGAAGCAGGCCTCTGGGACGAGATCACATTTGTGCCCACCTACCCTTTTAAAAACCGGGATGGTGAAGATCAGGGCGACGCCTACTCGATTGCCGCACTTAACCCGCTGGACAAAGTGCCAACGCTTGCGCTGGATAGTGGCCAGGTGGTGTTTGGCAGTCAGGCCGTTGTGGAGTGCCTGGACAGCATGAGCAAGTCAGGCAGCAACCTGTACCCCGCAGTTGGCCCGGATCGCTGGGACGCGGTAAGCCGTCTTGCGCTGGCCGACACCATGTTTGAGACCACAGTAATGCTGGTAATGGAGGGCTGGAACCCGGAAGAAGAACAGCGCATCGAGTTTTTCGAATGGATCTGGCCAAAGATTATTCGCGGCTGCGACTCACTGGAAGCTTCCTGTAAACGCGGTTTTAACAGCTTTGATATAGGCCAGGCCTCAATGCTGCATGCCATCAGTTACATGGATTTCAGGGTCAACTTCTACGATGCCAAGGATCCTCTCTATCCTGATTTCGACTGCTTTGACAAACGACCTAACCTGAAGGCCTGGTGGGAAGAATCTATTCAACGCCCCTCGGTCACAAGCCACTACAACCGTGACTTTGAGGGTGACGACTCGGCGGCGTTTTTGCAGCGTAATGTGCAGGAAGTGCTGGCTGCCCAGGCCGGCGGACAATGATTCGGCACTATTACTGGCCCACCCCTAACGGTCACAAGACCGCGATCATGCTGGAAGAGGTAGAACTCGAATACGAGGTATGCCCCATCAACATACTGGAGGGCGAGCAGTTCGATCCCGCCTTTATCGCGATTAGCCCCAACAACCGCATCCCGGCGATCGTCGATACACAGGGGCCAAAAGGCGAGCCTTACGCCGTGTTCGAGTCTGGCGCTATTCTGATGTATCTTGCCGAGAAAACAGGGCTGCTGTGGCCCGCTGATGCGGTAGAGCGCTACGATGTCATCCAGTGGCTAATGTTCCAAATGGGAAATGTAGGCCCGATGTTCGGCCAGAACGGCTATTTCCAGGGTTACTGCCCCGAGGATGTGCCGCTGGCCAAAGAGCGCTATCACAATGTCAGCAAGCAGCTGTATGGCGTGATGGACAGACGCCTCGGAGATACCGAGTATCTCGCCGGCCCGGAGTATTCTATTGCCGACGTTGCCACGTTCCCCTGGACCATGCCAAAGCAGCAGGAGATGCACCGCATCGATATTGAGCAATACCCGAACGTTAAGCGCTGGAACGAGACAGTGGCCAAACGGCCGGCTGTGCAGCGCGGAATCGCGGTATTGGCTGAAGACATGAAAGTAGGTAACCCGACGGAGGAAACCTACAAGAATATGTTCGGCGACAAACAGTTCAGTCAGGAGTAATTCCTGACGGCTATCGCAACGCCTTCCTCAAAAAGACTTGGGCATCCCCAACTCCTGGGTAGCAACGAAAGACAGGATCAGATTGGTGGACACCGGGGCTACCTGATACAGACGTGTCTCGCGAAACTTGCGCTCAACGTCGTATTCCACGGCGAATCCATAGCCACCATGAGTCTGGATACACTGGTCGGCCGCGGCCCAGGATGCCTCTGAAGCCAGCAACTTTGCCATGTTTGCTTCTGCGCCAGCTGACTGACCCGCATCATAAAGATCGGCAGCCTTCTGCACCATAAGCGCAGCCGCTTCGCTTTGTATGTGGGCCCGGGCAATCGGAAACTGGATTCCCTGATTCTGCCCGATCGGTCGGCCGAACACCTCGCGATCGCAGGCATATTGCGTGGATTTTTGAGTGAACCAACGGGCATCCCCAATGCATTCAGCGGCAATCAGAATACGCTCTGCATTCATGCCATCCAGAATACATCTAAACCCCTTGCCCTCTTCGCCTATCAGGTTTTTTGCAGGCACCCTCAAATCGTCAAAGAACAATTCGGTGGTGGCGTGATTCATCAAGGTATCGATAGGCTTGATCGTAAGCCCATCACCCACGGCCTCACGCATATCAACCAGTAGCACCGACATACCATCGGTGTGCTTGGCCACTTCCTCTCGCGGGGTGGTTCGAACCAACAAGATCATCAGATCAGAGTGCTGGGTGCGTGATATCCATACTTTCTGGCCATTCACCACGTAATCGTCACCATCGCGCACCGCGTGTGTACGAATACGTGAGGTATCAGTGCCACTGGTGGGTTCTGTTACGCCAAACGCCTGCAGGCGCAATGAGCCGTCGGCTATTGCGGGCAAGTACTGCGCCTTCTGCTCGGCTGAGCCATGGCGCAGCAATGTGCCCATGGTGTACATCTGGGCATGACAGGCTCCACCGTTGCCACCGCTGCGATGAATTTCCTCCAGCACCGCGCAGGCGGCGCCCAGGGGCAACCCACTACCTCCGTATTCTTCGGGAATGAGAATCGAAAGATACCCAGCCTCTGTCAGTGCCTGCACAAATTCACTGGGATAAATCTTTTCCTGATCCAGTTTGCGCCAATATTCTCCAGGAAAACGCTCGCACAGCTTGGCCACTGCATCACGTATTTCCGGGTAGGTAACTTCAAAAGCCATCTTGTAAATCCTGTCGGTTTATCTTGATGTTGGCCTACAAAAACCAGGAGCCGCCATCCACCATATGCGTCTGCCCCGTCACGAATGCGCTATTCTCCGACGCCAGATACACGATGGTACCGGTCAAATCGCTGGTTTCGAGGTTGCGTTGTATAAGCTGGCCAGAGGCGATCACCGATTTCGCTTTCTCCAGCTTTTCGCCAAAGAATTGCTCGGTGCCCTCGGTCATTACTGCGGATGGCGCCACGGCATTAACCCGGATGTTGTCCGCGCCCAGCTCCCTGGCCATGGCTCGGGTCATGCCGATCACTGCGCCCTTCGAGGCGACATAATCGAGATTATAGGGGAGCCCGTAAAGAGCGCCCAGTGACGATATATTGATAATAGAACCACCGCCAGCCTTGCGCATGGCCGCCACCACCGCTTTGCAGCAGTGCCACACGCCCTTGACGTTTACGTTCATCACAGCGTCCCACTGCGAATCTTCGAGCTGCTCAAACCGGGCGCCTTGCAGGTCCGCGTACATAGCGGCGTTGTTAACCAGAATATCAATACTGCCGAAAGCATCGATTGCCTGCTCGGCCATCGCTGCGCAGCTATCCATGCTGCTTACATCGGTTATACACGCGATACTCTGGCCACCCGCGTCAACAATACTTTGGACTGTTTCCTCGCACGCGTTGATGTCACACGCCACCACCGCTGCACCTTCGGCGGCCAATGCCTCCGCATAGGCTCTACCCAGGCCGCGTGCCGCACCCGTCACAACCGCTGTTTTTCCTTGAAGTTGACCCATTGCCAGAATCCACTGCTATTTAAAGACAGTCACAATAGTCGATATTGGTCTCTGTATGAAGCACGAGGTCATGTCGTCTCGGCTGAATACCGAGACTGGCCTTGAGAATTAGGCGGCAGGTACCGGACTACGGCTAGAGCCGGCCTTGGAGAACCTCTCCCGCAGCGCCACAGGCAAAGCCAGCATCGCAGGTGTCGCAATCAACGTAAGAATTGTCGCGAAACCCAGGCCGAATACGATTGCCTGTGAGAGGGGGCCCCAGAACATGGCCATGTCGCCATCAGCGGTGATGGTGCGCGCCAACAAGTCTACCGAGTAACCGCAGGCAAGTGGCAGCAAGCCAGAGATGGTTGTAACTGTGGTCAGGACAACGGGACGCAGACGCTGCGCAGTTGCTCGAACAATCGCGGTGCGGGCATCCAGCTCAGGTTGGCTGCGCCGTATGAAGTTATAAGTATCGATGAGAATAATATTGTTATTCACCACGATACCAGCCAGCGCCAGCACGCCCACCCCGGTTAACAGAGCACTGAAGGGTTTGGATAGCACCATCAATCCCAGTAACACCCCTGCCGTGGACATCACGACAGCAACAAGGATCAACGTGCTTTGAAAGAAGTTGTTGAACTGCGTCACCAGCAAAATAAACATTAAGCCCAATGCCAGTGTGAATGCGGCAGAGACGAAGGCCATG
This sequence comes from Halieaceae bacterium, assembly GCA_039964455.1. GTDB lineage: Bacteria > Pseudomonadota > Gammaproteobacteria > Pseudomonadales > Halieaceae > CALJFL01. The sequence continues at coordinate 200,873 of JBDVXK010000025.1, forward strand.
GAGTCGGCCTGCTCCTCGTTCGCTCCCCGGAAGCGAATGTTGACGGCGGGATCAAAATCCTCGTTCTGCAACCAGTTATCGATTTCACGTACCATAGCGTCGGCCATAACACCTTCAGCCACATCTGCGCGAATTCGTTCGACGGGGATGCCATTGATGCGCTTGAAAGAATCGACCCCGGGCGCTGGCACCAGGCGCACGAAGTTACTGAGTGGCACCATGCCCTGCTCGGTGCTCAGTCGCATTTCCTCGATCGCAGTCAGGCCCCGTTCATCACGCGGATAACGCACTCGAATGTCCACCGAATCGTCCGCATCGTCGGGGCGGTACTCGGCGATCTTCACGCCGTTTGTAACCAACTGTACGGCCAGGCCCGCTGAGGATACGTCTGCACCATAAATCGCCGCCTGTGTTCTATCCACCTCGGTACGCCACTCGATGGATGGCAACGCTGCGGTATCGTCTATATCAACAAGCTCAGGCAATGTATCCAGATAGGCCCGCACTCGCGCCATTGTCGGTTCCAGCAATGCTCGATCGCGCGAGGTCAATTCAATCTGAATAGGCTTACCTACCGGCGGCCCCTTTTCCAACGGGCGAATTTCTACGCGTAGACCGGCAAGATCAGCGGTACGTTCCCGCACCTCACGCATAATGTCGTTACCCTTAAGCGTTCTTTCCCGCTCCGGGAACAACTCAATAAAAATCGACCCGATTCGGTCAGAGCTGCTGCCCAATTCCTTACTGCTGTCGCCGGGTAGCATGGTCTGGGTGTTAACAAAGCGAATGCCAGGTATATCGAGGATCTTCTCCTCTACCTCAAGCACCAGATCATTCACCTCATTGGCTGAGAAGTTACCACGACCGAGAACGGATACCGTAATAAACTGCGGGTCCGCGTCAGAGAAGAAGATAGTTCCCACTCCCACCTTGCCATAGCCCCAGAAGATACCGCCAAGAAGCGTGAAGATAAGTCCCAGCGAAATAAGAGGCCTATTACACACGGCTGTAAGCAGTCGGGAGAAATAGCCAGTAAAAGTTCTCAGCTGCGTGGGATCGCCCGATTCCAACTGTGCCTGATCCTGGCTGGCACGCACATTAAATGCCGAGGGCTGCCCCATCAGTGAACCCAGCACTGGCCCAAAGAGTAGCGCGTAAAGCAAAGACCCTAACAACACCGTGAACACGGTTACCGGGAGATACACCATGAACTGACCCGACACCCCCGGCCAGAACAACATGGGCAGAAAGGCCGCCAGTGTTGTTGCAGTTGAGGCGGTAACGGGCGTGACCATGCGCTTAACCGCCTCGGCATAAGCGGCTTTGTGATCCATGCCTTCGGCCATCTTCCTGTTGGCATACTCGGTAACCACAATGCCGCCGTCGATCAACATACCCAAGCCCAGGAGCATGCCGAACATGACCATGAAATTGAAGGTGTAACCGAGCAGGTAAATGATAATAATCGAAAACAGTAAAGAGAACGGAATACCGAGACCGACTACAAGCCCGCTGCGAAACCCCATGGCAGCAACCACAATGACCATCACGACAGCCAGCGCTGTCAGGATATTGCCTTCCAACTCCTTAACTTGCACCGTTGCGAATTCTGCCTGGTTCTGCGACGTAATAATCTCGATGCCTGCGGGCAGGGTTTCCCTGGCCTGCTCCACGCTGGCCAGCACCTCGGCCACACTATCGATAACATTGGCGTTGGCGCGCTTCTTCACACTGATTGATATAGTGTCGCGGCCGTTATAGCGAGCATGGCTGGCGCGGTCCTTGAATGTTCTACGAGCGGTTGCTACATCGCCCAGGGTTACAACAGTATCTCCCTGGGCGCGAATGGGTAACTCGAGAATATCCTGCGCGCGATCCACAAGGGCGGGAACCTTAACGGCAAAGCGCCCTTCTTCAAGCTCCATGCTGCCCGCTGGTATCAAGCGATTATTTCTTTGCAGCGTCTGAATGAGCTGCTCGGCAGAGATGCGGTAGGAGTTAAGCGCCTCCGGATTGATGATTACTTCGAGCATCTCCTCACGGTGGCCCTGCATGTCAGCACTCAACACCGAGGGGATAGATTCGATTTCGTCCTGCAGTGCAAGCGCAGCCTGATAGACCATGCGTTCACTGGCATTGTCACCAATGAAATTCACCAGCAGCATGGGGAAGTCTTCCGCGGTCAACTCATTAACGAAAGGCTCCTCTGCGGTAGTGGGCATTTCTGCGCTGGCGCGATCAACCGCTTCGCGCGTGTCAGCAATGGCCTGATTGAGGTCGTGTGACACATCGAACTCGACGAAAAACGAGGCCATGCCCTCCTCTGCGGTGGACTGAAGCTCTACAACGCCTTCCAACTTGCGCAGCTCCGCCTCCATAGGCTGCACCAACAGGCGCTCTGCGTCTTCGGGCGAGATGCCGTCGTGCACTACGCCAACGTAGTAAAAAGGAAGTTCTACATGAGGGTCGTTGGCGATAGGAAGCGCATTTCTCGCCATGATGCCTGCCAGCACCAGCACCGCCAACAGGGAGAGTGTTGTTCTCGTCCTGCTGAAGGCCGCTTCAATTAACGAGGTCATAGCGTTGCTATTTGATCGCTTCGGCTACTGCTGAAGACTGGCTCTACCACATCGCCCACCGCCACATACTCCTGGCCAACGGTGATGAGGCTGACAGTTTCTGGCAAGCCCGTGATCCACATTCCTTCGGCGCCATCCTCAAGGATTTCGACTACCTTGAACTCGACGCGATTTGAGCCATTGACGATACGAAGCCCCATTTGGCCAGCATCGTTCAGCGTTAATAGTGACGGCGCTACCCGATGGGCAAGCACTTTGTCGACACCCACTCGCAGCGACACCGTAAGGCCTGAGCGCAGGCTGTAATCGCTATTCTCAACGGTAATTTCAACGGGGTAAGTACGCGTCATCGCATCACTTTGCTTACCAACAAATGACACCAGGCCGCTCACACTGCGGCCGGTGGAGGTCTGGCCAGAAACCGACTGGTTGGGAATCAGGCTGTCCACCTCGTTCTCCGTCACTTGGGCAACAATCAACATTGGGTCCAGGTCTATCAGGGTGGCACAGGACTCGCCCGGCATCGCGTAGTCGCCCACATTCATATGCAAGTCTTCCACCACGCCAGAGAACGGCGCTACGATTCGGGTACGGGCCAGATTCAGCTCTTGGCGATGCACGTGAGCCCTGGCAGCTTCCTGCCTGGCTTCTGAATTAGCGATGGCCACATCGGAGAGTAAGCCCTGCTTCTTCAGCTTCAAGCTACCCTGATGCTCAATTTCAGCAGTCTGCAGCGCCGCCTGCGCCTCCTGCAGCGCCACTTCACGATCGTCGATCGCCACTTCGCACAGCAGATCACCCTTTGAAACTTGCGTGCCGCGTTCAACCGGCCTGGCTACAACCGAACCTGCGATCTCGGCTTTCACGTCCACCATCCGCTTACTCTCGGTCTTGCCGCGCAATACCAGTTGACGGGTGCGGGACTCGGAGGCAATCATAGAGACACGCACGCGAGGATCGCCGCTATCAACAGAGGCAGCCTGGAGTGTTTCCTCCACGATCACCTCTTCAGCCTGGCTCTGTGGCAAAAAGCCCGATCCCAGCCAAACAGTCAAGGCGAACGCTACCAAGGAGGCGGATACCACATTTTTAGACATAACTTCCTTCCAATCAGACATTACATTCCTGTGCGCCTCGGGCACTTTTCGGCCAGCGCGGCGGAACATTTAAATGATATACGGGGGGGAATACGTCCAAATGCCTCATCCGGACCACCAGATCTGCACTTTTTGCTATTTTTTCAATGGCTTATGGCGCCAGAAATACCTTGGTTGGGCACGATTGCAGGCAGTTAGCCGCGGGCTAACCGGTCGAAATTGCAGAAATACTGCGCTTGGAACCGTTCTTCAGGATAATCCCGGTCATAGCGCGAAACGCCCTCTTATAGACCAGACATAGATGCTGCTTTCATCCGGATTGAGTGCGGGGTCTTTGAGATACTGGAAATCGGCTGTCAGCGCCAACTTCCTTGTTGTTTGCCAGCGAAAGAACAGCTCTGCGGTGTATTGGTCATCTCGGTCTGGTCCGAAAGAGAGCTCATTCACCTCTCCCCAGTTCACCGCAGCCCCAAATAAATTGCCTGGCACCGCGGTTGAGGAATTGGGCTGGTAGCCAAAGCCCAGGCTCAGGCTTTTTTCCAACAAGGAGCCACTGTCGTCGGTGTAGCCGGCGCGGATAAACGGCATGAAACGGTTATTGAAGTAACGCGACCAGGAGAAATTGGCTCCCCAACCCTGAGGTGCCCCGGCTTCTTCCCTGGCATCCACATGCCACAGGGACAGGTGCACATTGTCCAGCGCGATGCGGGAATGAGAGCTGGTGTGCCCTATCTCAATACTGGAAAAATATTCGTTGTCGCCAAAAAAAGTATCGAAGCCTTCACTGATATCAGTGGGGTCTGAGTTGCGGTCAACCACGCTGCCGATGACATACACATTATTATCAAACAAATGACCTGCACCTACGCCTAATGCCGCGTCACCTGGCAAGTCGGTGGCAGCTGAGCCTGTCGAAAACGCCAGGTTCATAAAATGCAGCCAGGGGCTCGCCATACCATAGACATCAAAAAAATCAGTCGCATCGAGAAAACCGCTTAACACTACTGTGCGACCGCTGTTCATACTCTGGCGCCAGTACAGATTGGTGAAACGGGTTTCCTGGTCGCTGAACGGAGGTGCGGTCAATCCAGCATAGCCAACGTCACCCAGGTAGAAATCACTGGGAGCCGTATCGCTATAACCATGGCGATGCTCCAATTTGTAAACCACGCCTCCAGAGGTCGTTTCGCCGTCGCCAGTCAGGTTCCAGCTGCCATACACACGAAACATACCACCACTGGCAGAGTCATCGCCGCCCGGCAGGGATTCACTGGCATTTACGGTCACGGCTGAATAATCCATACCGAGGCTGAAGCCGTGCTCCTCTTTCATTTTTGTCTGCCATTGCTCCAGGGGAGTAAATACTTCACTCTCTATGAAGCCCCCTTTTTCAGCGCGGTCGGTTTCTATGGTCTGCTCCACCGAATCTGGGCCACCGAAGACAGGTGAATCTCCTTCCGCCAGGCTAGCCTGCACTGGGACAAGAGTAGCTGCTACCACCAGCAAAGGACCGAGGGGTTTTAACATGTGGGTTTTCTCATTGGTAAACACTGTGCCGTGATCCAGCAATGGCTAAGTAATCAAGTGGCTATTGAAACATACGCGCGAAGACGTTTTCGACCACCGGCGCAATATTGATACCGAACATCCAGCGAGGGCCGAAGGCATCTGGCTGATCAACAAAATAATTAATCTCGGCACCCAGCTTCCAGGGGCGCCCGTTCCAGATCACTGTTTTACCAAAACTCAGGTTGAGCGGCAGCGTCCACTGGCTGTTTTCGTGGTCATAGCTCATGATAGGTGCACTGCCGACATTCCAGCCAGCACCAGGCAAGAATGTGGCAAAGGCGTTGAATGTGGTCAAACTAACATCCGCGTCGCCAGAGCCGCCTATATCTGTCTGGTAGGTGGTCAACGCGCCCACCACATACTTCTTACTGATTTTGCCAATAAGAAACTCCGGCCCAAGGTTCCATCGATCAGGGCCCAGCTCATCTTTGGTTGCTGTTGGCAGGGTAGAGATCATCCCTACCGCCCACAACAAGCCTGTGTCGGTGGTACGCCCATAGGCCAGATCGAAACCGATATCACCCATGCCGCTGACTGAATCAAAGTCACCTTCCGTACCGTCGTATACCGGCTGATCCAGAATAATGGGGAAGGCGGGGCGGAAAAAAACCGTGGCGCCATTGTCCAGTTTGAAGGGAAAAGAAGGTTGGTATAACACCGTAGTGCCACTCTGATCATCAGCGTCAGGCAAGTCACCTTCAAACAAACGATACTGGAATTTGAAGGTCTGGCTGGCCAGCGGCGTATTGGGGTTGGCCAATGACTTCGCCACCTCCTCAGCGGAGGGTTCCGCGGCGCTACCGGCGTTGCCCGCGTTACCTGCATTCGAATCCATTACTATAGGTTCACCTGCAGACAGAACCGAGAACTCCAGCACCTCGCCACTTGCTCTGTCTACCGCCCTATAAACTGCTTCTTGCCCAACGGCTTTTTCTAATCGAGCACAAGTCTCGCTCTGACCCACGGTGATACAGACCTGATCCTCACCCTCTATTCGCCAGGTACGCGGAAACGTTTCACCCCATACTGTTAATTCCCCGGTGCCATCCTTGTTGTATCGCCCAACAGAGGTGACACCCTCTTTCGGCTTGGCCTCGACTACCGTATCGGACATCAGGCGACGAAGGTTCTCAGCGCCGGTATAGGGCTCCCAGGTTTGCGCCAGCACCGCACCCGGAAGAGCGAACAAAAGCGTAAAAAGAAATGGGCGGACAGCCCGGGAACGAAACCGCATTTTTCATAGTCCTTGAACGTAAAGCGAGGGCGTTGCCGCAAGACAGCGGCGGCAACTACCCGGTGAAGATAACCGCAGAGAACACCAATCAGTCGGCTGGTATATAGTCGCCTATAACGCCCTGGTACTGCATTTCAGGGAAGCTGATTGCCGCTTCAGACAATTTTCCATCGACATCATTGCGGAAAATATCGCCCCCCTTCATCACAATCCGAATGCTTGGAATGAGCTTGTATTCGGGGTCCGCATCGAACCACTTATCAGTGCCACCGATCGTGGAGATATCCTCCAGCGGGTTGCCATCAACCAAAATAAGGTCTGCATAGGCGCCCTCTTCAACCACTCCCAGCTTTCCCGCTTTATAGGGGTTACGGGGGCCGGACATCGCCAACATTTCACCCGCCGTGGAGGTCAGTTGTTTCAACACCTCGAAGTTGCTGCCAAACGCCTGTGATCGCCACCAAATCTCGTACCTGCGGGCGCGCTCGGCGTCCGAGAACTCTCCCACATAGTCAGAGGCGAATACGACCTTCACATTGTTCTTCAACAGCCGCTCACCAAAATCACCGTAGGCCTCCTGCAACTGGGCAACCAAGGGTAGTTTGTCTGCTGGCATTAGCGGATTCTTGGCCAGATCAGGCGACAAGCCCCACATCTGTGGCACCACGTAACCGCCCTCTTTAGCTATACGCTTCATAGTTTTGTCTGAGATGAAAAACCCATGCTCAAAAGTCTTTACACCGCAATCAAGTAATCGGTCCACTGAGCGGTCATTAAATGTATGCGCACCTACATAGGTTCCCCAGTCTTTGGCAGCTTCCACAATCGCGCAGATTTCTTCCTTGGAGTACTGGGTCGTATCGATTGGATCGAAGCGAGAAGAACCGCCGCCGCCACCCATGACCTTGATTTGAGTGGCGCCGTTACGCAGGTTCAACCGAGTGGCTTTGAGTACCTCTGGAATGCCGTCTGCAACAGTTCCTATGCCGAAGCGTTCAAAGTTAGACAAATCGCCGGCATCATTATGGCTAAAACCACCGTCTGATCTGTCCCTGAAGTCACCGTGTCCGGACGTCTGAGAGATAAAGGAGCCAGACGGGTACATACGAGACCCCACCACGGTGCCCTGGTCTATCGCACGGGCCAAACCAAACGTCGGTCCGCCCATATCCCGAACCGTGGTAAAGCCGTCCATAAGGAAGCGCTTAATTACAACCGTAGCGTTGTAAGACATATCGGTGAGATCCATATTGGTCTCAACCACGCCAAAGTTGCGGTTAATCATCACATGAGCATGACCATCAATCAGGCCCGGCATCAGTGTGCGACCTCCGCCATCAATAACATGGGTATTCGGTCCGGCACTCGCGCCGGCGCCTATAGCCTTGATCAACTCTCCCTCGACCAGAACGTCCTGACCGCTAGACAGCTTGTTAGTCTTGCCGTCAAATATTTTGACGTTCTTAAACAGGATATTTTGCGTTGTCGTGCTTTCTTCGGCTGACAACATGCCTGAGAAAAGCCCAAATACAGCTATTATCGCTGCCCCAGCCATGAACTTCTCTAATTGTCCCCTACATTTCCTAACCATGGTCATTCTCCAAAATTCGACACGACAACGAGAAACAGAGGCGCTTCTCGAATGCTGCGGCAGTATACAAAACACGGTGGAAAAAAGCGCTCCCGACAGTATTCTTTACTGATGATATTTCAGGAAAAAGCAACTGCCCCTCTCGCGAGGCTGCACCGCTGACTTCACCACCTTGACCACGAGATTGCCGTTTTGGGACAGCGAATACACCGTTAACTTCGGCATAATAACGGTCATGCCCCACGCTCTGGCCATGCGCACCCTATTCGCACCTCAATGCCTGCTCGCATTGGCCGTCCTGGCTGGCCTTCTGCGGTTTGGCAATCCTGCTATCGCACTTCTTGCTGGCGCTGCAATCTCGTTAGGGTTCAACAAAGAAGTCCTACCATGGGCCGGTACTATTGGAAAATATGCGTTACAGGCCGCCATCGTGCTGATGGGGTTAAAGCTTAATGCTAGCCAATTAATTCAAATCAGCTCTGACTACAGCTTGCTGGTTACCGTCTACGTGGGGCTTACCATCGGTATCGGCCTTATGCTCGGCAAATGGTTAGGCAACCAAAGAAAATGCAGCCAGTTAATCTCTACGGGCACCGCGATATGCGGAGGCACGACCATTGCCAGCTTGTCTCCCGTTATCGGAGCAAAGCCTGAACAGACTGGCGTTGCGCTGACGCTGGTATTCCTGCTGAACGCGCTGGCACTCTTTGTTTTCCCGATAGTGGGCGAAGCCTTGTCACTGACGCAGGAGCAATTTGGTATATGGGCCGCACTCGCAATTCATGACACCTCCTCCGTCGTTGCCACTGCGGCTATTTACGGAGAGGAAGCTGCCACCATTGCCACCACAGTCAAACTTGGGCGAACACTCTGGTTAATCCCCCTCCTATTGGTCTTCAGCGTACTGGAGCAGCGAGGCTCCGCTACGCTGAGACTGCCTTTCTTCGTAATCGCTTTCGTGGCCACCGCTTCACTTGGCTCATTCATAGCGATTCCGGCCGAGATAGTCAGCGCCGCCTCAATGGCCAGTAAAAACTTGCTGGTGGTAGCACTTTTCTTTATCGGTACGGAAATCAATCGAGCCACACTGAAACAACTACGCGGAGCAATACTGCTACACGGATTGCTACTCTGGGCATTGGTGGTTCCACTGGTGCTATTGCTGGTTACCCAAACCGTTTAGTTCTGTTTGCGCATTTCTGGGGAAATCATCAAACCTTTGGTTATAACCATATAGATATTGATTACTTTGCCCAGATTCGGGGATCTCCTAAAATCCCTGCCATGAGTATCCGCAACGTCAAAATCGATTTTCTCAGCGCAGCTGCCATTGCGGCCTTCGCGCTCTTTGTACTGGCACCTGTATTAGCCTGACCCCCCCGCTGTCGCGGCTCTCTGGGGCCTTAGAAACAACACTGCCACACCTGCCATAAACGAGCCACCCGCCATTATCAGGGCGATGTTTTCCAGTGCCAGACCCGCAGCAAACAGGAACCCGGGGATCATTGGGCCAAGTACCGCACCCCCACGACCAACACCCAGCACCAGACCGGAACCCGAACCCAAAAGCGATGAGGGATACGAAACCGCAAAGAGTCCGAAAAAGCCCGAGATAGCCGCAAAGATAAACAACCCCGTGACAAACCCAACCAGCTTCATGCTCTCTAGCGACTCTGTAAAGTAGGGAAATGCGGCAACACCTGTCGCCGCCGATATGAGGCAGAATGCCATCAATAGCCGAATCGGCAGAAACCTTGCAATTATGCTCAATCCTATTGAACCGATCACTCCTCCAAGGCTGATAACACCGAGAACAGTGGTTGCTTCAGAGGTGGAATAACCAAGGTCAGAAACAATCGTGGGAATCCACTTCACAAAGTAATAATAGGTCCCCACATTGCCCAGATAGGCGAAAAGCAAGATTACGGTCATAAGACCCAACCCCGACTTAAACAGGCTAGCCATGCCCACCGGTTCCGCCACTTGCGTCTCTCTGGAAGGCAGGCTTTGCGGTACGGAGTGCCCCAAGCGCCGCATGATGCTCTGTATGCGCACAAGGGCATCGTCCGGCCGCTTGCGCTCAAGAAAGGTAATCGTTTCAGGAACCAGAAAATAAACCAGCGGAATAAACAGCAGGCTCAAAAAGGCGCCCAGATAAAAAGTGACCCGCCAGTCATATTCTCGAAGTAATGGCGCGAGGAAAGTCGCGCCCAGGTAGACACCGAATGCGAAACCACCGGCTACCAGCACTACCGCTAACGACCTGTTTTTATCATTGCAAAAATCCGATGATGTCGCGGTAGCTGCCGCCAAAAGGCCGCCTATCCCTATTCCGGTAAAAACACGCGCTGCTCCCAGCATGTAAACGTTGGGGGAAATGCCAGCAAAGAGCATGCCCACGGTCAAAATGACAAGTCCCAGCAGTAATGTGGGACGGCGACCTCGGCTATCAGCTAATGCGCCCATGATAATTGAGCCCAGTGCCATTCCCATCAGCTCTAGCGAGAGGACAACACCCAAGGTGGCTTTGGAAATCTCCCATTCCGCTGTGATGCCAGGCGCTGCAAACGCAATGGATAGAACGTCATATCCATCCAACGCCAGTATGCCGATGCAAATCGCCACCACATACCATTGGCCCGCGCCCATCGGTTCATGTTGGAGCACTTCTAGAGGCCCTGTATCAGTATTCATATTATTCCCTGCCATTTTTTAACTGAATGACTGCAATCTACCTGTTCCAGGCATTGTTGATGATATCCATTTAGGCATGCAGGTATTCCCTGAGACATCTGCAGAGCATATACCTTTGCCTCAATTGCCATCCAAGCCCTCTGGCCGCTTCACTATCCTAGTAAGTCGTAAAAGCCATGGAACAGCCGACAGTATGCAGCAACTATCGCCAATGGACGCGGCATTTCTCTACCTGGAGAACGAGTCGACCCACGCTCACGGCACACTTGTATGGATCTACGATGCGAGTGACTGCACGAGCGGCGCGATTAATCGCAAAGCGCTACTGGACCATATGGCCTCAAGGCTGAACGTGTCGCCAATATTTACGCGCAAGATCCATAGGCTCCCCCTCGACTTCGATTACCCCTACTGGGTCGACGATGAGGGCTTTGAACTGCTTTATCACGTACGCGAAAGGGTAATGCCCGAAAATGGCAACTGGGAGGATTTTTGCAATCTGGTCGCCGAGGTGCATTCACAGCCACTGAACCACGACCACCCGCTTTGGGAAATGACCCTGGTACCCGAATTGCAGAACATTCCGGGCTTGCCCAAGAGGTGCTTCGCTATTCTCGGCAAATTCCACCATGTAGCGATTGATGGCGCCACAGGGATGGAGATCATTACGCGGATACACGACTGCCCGGATAATCCGGAACCCTCACTCAGCCATCCGGCCCCACGCAGCGCCAGAAAGCCTGGCCTGAGAGAAGGCCTGTTTCGCGCTGCCGTACGCAATGTAGCGGCGCTGGACAAAAGTCTGGAGCTAATGGGCGTCAAACCGCGCCCAGCATCCGAAGAAGCCGAAGACGCCCCCCCGGTGGTTGAAACCGTCATAGAAGAGACATACGAGGATCCCGCCGGCATCCCACAGACAATTTTCAACAAAAGCGTCGGTAATGAAAGCGCTTGGGACAGTCGCAGCTTCGACCTGACTGAGATAAAGAAGATGCGACTGGCAGTACCGGGAGCCACAGTAAATGACGTGCTCCTGACAGTTTGCGGTGGCGGCTTGCGCAGCTACCTCGCCTCGATCAATGAGCTCCCTGAATCGTCAATGAAGGCTGGCTGTCCGGTGAACATTCGAACCGCAGAAGAAGCAAGCCGCGGCGGCAATAAAATTTCCGCCATCATCATCAGCATGCACACCAACATTGAAGACCCCCTGAAACGCCTGGCAGCAATCACTCAGTCATCCGCCGCTGCCAAACATCGAGCCAGCCAGCGTGGCTCGCGCAAAGTATTAGACCTTGTCTCTATAGTTCCAGCTCAGGCACAGGCATTGCTGGGACATGCAGTAGGAGCTGCTACAAAGCAGATAAATCGCGCTTTTCAGTTCAACTGCTCCGTCTCCAATCTTCCCGGCCCCCAACAAGAACTGCATATGCTGGGAGGTCGGCTCCATACTATTAGCGCAGCGATGCCAGTAATGAATGGCTTCGGTTTATTCGTGGGTCTCACAACCTGCGCTGGCAAATTAAGCATATCCATGAGTTCCAGCGCCAAAATATTACCCACACCCTCACAGCTTGGTGATGCTATGGATGAATCCTATCAGGCACTTCGCCTGGCAAGCATAAAAGGCGCTAAAGCGAAGCGGCCCAGGAAACAAAACTAATGGCAGATTACCGCACTCACCTGGCCACATTGCGTGGCTTGAAGAGAAACAGTAACCGAGTCGCCATGTTCGACCTGGATCGCACGCTGATTGCTGTCTACAGCGCCGTCCCTCTACTGATGGAGCAGCTCAAGGCGAAACAGGTCAGCGCGGTAGGGGCAATGCAGCAGGTCCTGATGGCACTGGGCCAAAACCGGGACGTTTACGATTTTGAGGAAGTCATGGAGGCAGCTGTGGCCATGATGGCAGACCTCGATGAGCATGACCTTACCCGACTGGGAGATCGCTTATTCCACAAGCATTTGCAAAAAAAGCTGTACGCTGAAGCTCAGGAGCTGGTGGATACACATCGTCAGCTAGGTCATCAGCTGGTGATCGTCTCTTCTGCAACCCGCTACCAGATTGAGCCGGTCGCCGAGGCCCTGGGAATAGAACATATCCTCTGTACTGAGCTAGAAGTGAGTAACGGCAAGCTTACCGGAGTTGTGAAAGGGGATATTTGCTGGGCCGAAGGCAAACTCAATGCCGCCGAAGCATGGGCCAAGAAACACCAACTGAAGTTGAAAAATGCCTGGTTCTATACAGATGCGCTGGAAGATCTGCCATTACTCGATGCAGTTGCTAATCCAGTTGCAGTGAACCCTTCCAAAGATCTGGAACTGCATGCGCGCTCCAAGGACTGGCCAATTTGCAAATTCCGCAGCAGAGCACGACCCAGTTTTCTGGACGTGGCCCGCACGGGCGCGATGTTTGGCGCAATGGCTCCGGCAATTCTAACGGGTAAAGCTGCCAGGTTGTTAGGCGCTGCGGACAGGCATCGTGCAGCACTTATGAGCTTTACCAGTTACGCCGAAAATGCGCTGGACCTAGCTGGAATACAGCTAGACATCAAGAACGAGAAATATCTCTGGGAGCAGCGCCCAGCCATTTTCGTTATCAATCACCAGAGCATTCTCGATGGTTATATTGCGCCGGCGCTGGTGAAGCGTGACTACTTCATGATGGGAAAGATAGAGGCTGGCGATCTGCCAATACTGGGGCCCATGTTAAAAGACGCAGGCTTCATACTTTTCGATCGCACCAATCGAGAAGCGGCTATCGCCGCCTGCGATGACGCTGCTGAGCGAATCAAGGAGGGCTATTCGCTTTGCATTGCTCCTGAGGGAACGCGTAGTTACAGCAAGCGTCTGGAGCCCTTCAAAAAAGGTGCCTTTCATATTGCCCTGCAAACCGGCGCACCAATCGTTCCCATCGTAGTGAAAAACGCGACCGAACTCTGGCCCCGTGGACAGAATTTTGTACGTGCGGGCACCCTGCATATCGAAGTTCTAAAGCCTGTTCCCACCAAGAGCTGGACTAAGGAAACCCTGGGCAAGAATCTCGAAAGCCTTCACCGGAAGTACCTGAAGGCCCTTGACACCGCTGACTAATAAAAACGTACTGGAAGCAAGACATGAGCAGTTCGATAGCAAAGAGCACATTTATATTTTCCGCTCCAGATGATCAGCAAATATTCTGTCATCACTGGCCCGCCAACAGCCCCGCGGCAGTGGTGTTGATTGTCCACGGTGGGTCTGAGCACGGAGGTCGTTACGAGCCCCTGGCGCTGGCTCTCAATCAGCGGGGTTATTCTGTCTATGCAGAGGACCATCGAGGGCATGGTCGCACAGCCGGGATAAACGGCGAGCTGGGCGATATGGGCAGCGCCAATGCCTTCGAACGCGTATGTGACGATGTGCTGGCCCTGGGAGAGCGTGCGCTCACCGAGAACCCGGGTAAGCCGCTCGTAATTCTTGGGCATAGCCTTGGCTCTTTAATCACGCAGCGCCTGCTGTTACAACACTCTGGCAAGTTTTCAGCTGCGATTCTTTCAGGCTCCCCTGACATTAACGCCGTGGCCAGCGCCGCCGACCTTGTGCACGCCGAGGTACAACGCCTTGGCCGTGGAAAGGTAAGCGATATCCTCGAAGCAGGTATCGTGGAGGGTTTTAATGCCGCTTTTCCTGACGAGCCCGCCGCCCACGCATGGTTAAGCCGCGATGCCAGGCAGAGACAGCTCTATGAAGATGACCCACTGTGCGGTGCGCCACTTTGTGCAAGCGCATGGCAAGACCTCATCGCCGCCATGATGGTAACTACTGAAGCACCGGTAGTCGCAGCAATACGCAAAGATCTGCCTCTGTACATACTCTCTGGCGAAAAGGACCCGGCGCATGGCGACTGGCGCGCCATTCACCGACTGGAGGACAACTATCGTCAGGCTGGCCTGGAAGACATGACCATCAAAAAATATATGGGGGGCCGACATGAGCTATTCAATGAGATCAATCGCAAAGAGGTAACTGAAGAGTTACTGGAATGGCTGGACGCTGCACTTGCATGAATCACCACGGACTTGAACTTTCCGATGATCTGCATCGCCAGCTCGAAATAGCCGGGGAATCTGCGCTACTTCTTACCGATTGTCGCAGCAGCATAGAGCAAGACGTAATGGATCGCTGGCTTCAGGGAAATGTACGCGGCACCACTGTTAATCCGCAAGCCCAACAGCTCGCCCTGAACCTGTCTCAGGCAACCGCCGCAAGCAGCCTGGAGCAACGGCTGCAAAACCTGGATGACGACACCCTTATACTGCCACTGCGTATCCTCTGGTTACCTCCCGCAAGTCAGCAGCGTCTTCGAGACTTACTCTTGGGCAACCCGCACAATCCGGGCTGGCTGCAACAGAAATGGATTCTGAACTTTAATCCAGACCGCTGCTCTCCTATACATGGTGACCCGGCTACTCTCGGCCAGTTGCGGGCAGACTACAGCCAACACGCCGAATTCCAAACATTCGGTGAATTTGTACAGCGACGCGCTGTGCTGACCATTAAACAAGTAGAGCGAAAGCTGCGTGGCCACCGCTATAAAGAGCCAGCCTTTTTTGAAAGCGACATCCTGCAAGACCCTGAATTTCGGCAAGACCTTGCAAAAATAGCTAACGAAAACAACAGTTCCACCTCTGAGTTGTCGCAAGAAGCGCGCAGCTACATCAAGGAACTTGTTCCCACATCAACACCACTGGGCCTTGACCTGCTTATTCGGCTCAGTCGCTATGTTTACACTCGCGGTTATGACCGCGAAATTGTGATCGACAATGATCAGGTTGAAAGGCTACGGGAGCTAGCTAAAGAGCATCCGGTCATCCTGCTTTGTAACCACAGGTCTCAGGTGGACTCCTTCGCCATATACTCTGCGCTGTACGACAATGACCTGCCCCACCCTCATACCTTTGGGGGCATCAATATGAAGTGGCCCATCATTGGCAACATCCAGCGCTCCTCGGGAATGATTTTTATTCGCCGCGCATTCAACAATAACCCCGTCTATAAGGCGGTGCTGCAACGCTATATTGATTACCTGGTAAGCCACCGCTTCCCCTTGCTCTGGTCGATTGAGGGAGGACGCTCGCGCACGGGCAAGCTGGTTCCTCCACGCTACGGCCTACTGAACTGGTTACTGAATGCGGCAGAAAGATTCGACAAGACGCAGCCCCTATATATCGTACCTCTCTCCGTAGTATTCGAGCAGGTTGTCGATGTAAAAGCCTATGCGCATGAGCAGTTAGGTGGCACCAAGAAACCCGAGAATTTGTCCTGGTTTTACCAATACCTGAATAGCTTCAAGGCCCCTCTGGGGAAAATACATATCAGCTTTGGCGACCCGGTTAAGGCCAGTGTTGATGCGGGTCAACCAAGAGACCCTATCGCGGTCGAAAGGCTGGCATTTGAAACCTGCGTTGAACTGAACCGGAGTACGCCGGTCACCATGGCCTCGCTTATCTGCGGCACCCTTTTGGCCGCTTCCCCGCAGGCTCTTACCCATACCGAACTCTGCAAAGAACTCAGCATACTGCAGGCCTATTTACGCGCCACCAAGAGCACTGCGACTTTTCCCTTAGACATTGAAGCTGAGGATTTATTACACACCGGCCTACCACCGCTAAAAAGAAGTGGCGTGGTTCACTGCTTTGAGGCGGGCCTGGAGCCGGTATACAACATCGCTGAAAACAAGGCACTAGACGCGGCCTACTACCGCAACAATGCCATCCACTACCTGTTTACAGGCGCTATTGCAGATATCGCCCTGGCCAAACTGTATCTTGAAGGGATCGGTGACAATCCACCACAGGAACTGGAACAGGGGATTTTGCAGCTACGTAAGCTCTTTCAATGGGAATTCTTCTTTCCCGATAAAGATCAGTTCTTGGCCGGCTTATACAGCGACCTTGATATACGCCAGGCAAACTGGCGAGAGCTGCTTCAACAGGGAAAGTCTGGTCTGCACCAATTGTTTCTGGAAGTATCACCCCTGCTGGGGCACGGCGCTCTGGAGCCTTATCTGGAAGCCTATCGAATTGTTGGCGAGCAGCTGTTGAACAGCGGCAAGGTCGAGGATTTTGACCAGAAGGCCTTTATCGATGACTGCATTAATATCGGGAAACAGCTTTATTTACAGCGGCAAATCGTCAGCCCTGAATCGATCGCCAAGGCTATGTTCGATACCGGGCTGAAGGTCGCCAAGTCTCGTGGCATGCTGGACATCAATGCCAGCCCATCAGAGCTGGAAGAACGACGACAGGAATACGCCGACGAGATGCGCTCTATCAGTCGACAGGTAAGAGCGCTGCGATCCCTGGCATCGGCTCGCCGTGCCGGCGTGCTGGGATAACACAGCAATCATCAAATTCAAACTCCACTGAAGAGCGAATCACGCTGTCTGTGGAATTACAGCCGTCGGTGTCTCATGCAGGAAACGATTGATAAAGTTTTCCATGTCATCCATCGCTACTCGCGCCTCTGGCAGAATTCCGGGGAACATCACCGGAAAGCAGTGAGGCACGCCCTTCCAGATGTGGGCCTCTACAATCACTCCTGCCTTCTCTGCCTTACTGGCAGCCTGCACTGAGCAATCTCGAAAAATTTCGATATCGCTGGCGATAAAACACAGTGGGGGTAGATTTTCAAAGCTGCCACGCAGTGGCGAGACGCGCTCATCTTTTAACAGTTCAAGATCATTGTGCAAATAGTGGGTGATGACTTGCTGTAAGGCGTACTGGTTGAACATGGGGTCGGAGAAGGTGTTGATATTATGCGAACGCAGTCGACCACTGATTTCCATACCTGGAGATAAAAATACGCCCGCCGCTGGCATGGGAAGACCTTGTTTCAAGGCCTGCTGAAGTAACACCATGGTCAGATTGCCACCCGCGGAATCTCCGGCTATTACAATATCTTCAGCAGCGTATCCCAAAGACAGTAGCTCACGATAGCAGGCCATAACGTCATCCACCGCCGCCGGAAATGGCTCCTCGGGTGCCAGTCGGTACTCCGGCATTACTGCCAACATCCCGGTGCGCCCAGCCAATTCGCTGACAAAGGCACCATGCGCCTTCGGCGTTCTCACAACGAAGGCACCGCCATGCAGGTAAAGCAGCACGCCACGAGTTTCACCCTGACCTGCTCGAAACCAATGAGCGGGAACCCCACCCAGGCTATCCTGCCAGTGGCGGGTACCCTCGGGAAGCTTTGCCCGACCCTCGATGTACTTCTTCATAAACTCGCGCATTTCAGCCGGTGGCTTGGTCTGCGACTTGAACTGCGGCTTAACGAAGACGCGCAGTGCGGAATTAAGAAGATAGCTACGAAAACTGCGATTTAAACCGAGACCGCGCCTGTAGCTACGCCTTCTAATCACCAGTAATCCTCTCTTTAATCGCACAAAAAAAAGCCCGCGCCTTACAAGGAGCGGGCAAGCACCCAATGCTAGTTTTACAGGGAAAATGCATTACCAAATCCCACCATCAGTGTAGCCATAAGCCGGGCTATCACCTCGTCAATTTCGGCAAATACAAAGTCTCCTGGACCACACCGAAAAGGCCTGCTTTCATTTGCCCTGCAGATGATTCCAGTACTGCTCTCGCAGGTTGATCTTACGAATCTTGCCGGTGGCAGTCATAGGCATCTCGTCGATCACAATAATGTCCTCAGGCATCCACCATTTCGCCATTTTGAGGCCGAGATATTCCAACATTGCCGTCTTGTCCAAAGACTCACCCTCTTTCAGCGTCAGTATCAGCAGTGGGCGCTCATCCCATTTCTCATGATAGGTTGCTATCACCGCGGCCATACTCACAGAAGGATGTGCAGTGGCCACATCCTCCACATCAATGGAGCTGATCCACTCCCCGCCTGACTTGATAACGTCTTTGGAGCGGTCGGTGATTTTCATGTAGCCATATTGATCTATATGACCGACATCGCCGGTGGGGAAAAAGCCCTGATTATCCAACTGCTCACCACCGTCACCGTGCAGGTAGCCACAAGCAATCCACGGGCCTTTTACCCAGATATCGCCGGCTGTTTTACCATCTCTTGGCGCAATCGAACCATCCTCCAGTACAATCTTCATCTGCACCCCGTAGGGCAACCTGCCCTGCTTGAGCAACTGCTGGTCACGCTGCTCCGCTGGCATCGCTGCCACCTCACGCCCTGGCTTGCCTATGGTTCCCATGGGGCTTGTTTCCGTCATCCCCCATATCTGCACGGCACTGACATTCTTGCGGCGCAGGCGGTCTCGTATGGTCGTTGGCAGCGCTGTACCGCCTATCAGCAGGCGCTGAAGTTCACCAAGATCCAGGTCGTTGTCTTCTGCGTGCTCCAGCACCATGGTCCAGATTGTGGGCACGCCACATCCGGTGGTAACGCCCTCTTCCCGAATCAACTCCAGCAGGTGCGGGCCGTCTAGCTGGCGACCCGGCAACACAAACTTGCTACCGACCATGCAGGCGCCATAGGGTAGGCCCCAGCTCTGGGCGTGATAGAGCGGTGCGGCTGGCATCACACAATCAAGCGCCGACAGGGAGAGATTATCGGGTTGAGCGATACCCATTGAATGAAGAACAGTCGAGCGATGTGAATACAGCACACCCTTCGGGTTACCTGTGGTGCCGGAGGTGTAGCACAAGCCGGAAGCCGATCGCTCGTCAATGACAGGCCACTCTATTTCAGTGGATTCGGCGGCTATGAGGTCATCATAGTAAAGCACCTCGCCCAACTTCGTAGGCGGCTCTACGCAACCCCGGGCGCCGAGTATGATGAACTGTTGCACGTTTGGTATTTGATCAACAATGCCCTCAACTAGCCCCACAAAGTCCTGATCAATCAACAAGATACGGTCTTTTGCATGATTGATGATGTAAACAATCTGCTCCTCGAACAACCGGGGGTTTACCGTATGGCAAACAGCACCTATGCCAGGCACGGCGTAGAAACACTCCATATGCCAATGATGGTTCCAGGCCAGCGTTCCGATTACGTCTCCATACTCAACACCAAATCGCTGCAGCGCATTGGCGGCCTGCTTTACGCGCCCTGCCATAGCACTGTAACTATAGCGGTGAATACTTCCGTCCAGCATTCGGGCCACGATTTCTGTATCTGGGTGATTCGTCGCCGCGTGTTCCAGCAATGTAGGGATGGTCAGGGAGAAGTCCTGCATCAGGCCGGGATTAAACTGAGTCATGATGTTCTTAACCTTTTAGATGTTCATTATCGCTAACCAACAAAGTAAGCGCTCAGCCGCTTTTTAACAGCTTCGCCAGACGCGACATGCCTTCACGAATTTTCTCTTCGGTCATTTGCGAGTAGCTAAGGCGAATATTGCAGCTCTGGTCGGCTTCCGCAAAAAAAGATTCCCCGGGCACATAGGCAACGCCTTCTTCATTCATCGCCCGTAATAACATTTCGGTGGTGTTTACTCCCGGCACTGTAAGCCAGATAAAATAACCACCGTCAGGGCGCGTGTACTCCACCTCAGGCGGGAAGAACTCCTTTATCGCGGCCAATGCTGCATCGCGACGACTTCTATAGACCTCAACCAGGCCTGCCATGTGCGCATCCATATCGTTATCACGCAAAAAGGTAGCCACCTGATACTGCGTAACCGTAGTGGCCTGAAAATCGCTGGCTTCCTTCAGGATTCGAAAGCGGTCAAGAATTTCAAAGTCGGCGCAGGCCCAACCCAGACGTACGCCGGGACACAAAGTCTTGGAAAAGGAACCCAGGTAAACCACGCGGCCATATTTATCGAAGTGCTTGATAGGAGGATATTTCTCGCCTTCAAAGCGCACCTCATAATAGGGGCTATCTTCGATAATGAGCACATCGTGCTCCTCGGCAAGCTCCACCATGCGCTGGCGACGATCACCCGCCAAGGTAATGCCCGTTGGGTTCTGGAACTCGGGGACTGTGTAAATCAGCTTCGCCTGTGGGTTGGCAATCAACGCCTTTTCCAACTCATCCATCAACATACCCTGGTCATCCATAGGCACCGACACATAGTTGGGACGATAAATATTGAAAGAGTTGAGCGCACCCAGATAGGTGGGATACTCACAGATAATTGTGTCGCCCTCATCAAGGTAGGTACGCGCCAGAAAGTCGATGCCCTGCTGAGAGCCACTAAGCACCCTAATATCTGCGGCGCCGCACTCCACACCCATAGACGCCATTCGCTCATTGGCGATAATTTCACGCAGCTGCAGCACGCCCTCGGCACCGTCATAAGCCATCATGGTTCGCCCATGCTCCTCAAAGGCTTTGTCAGATGCAGCGCGGAACGCCTCAAGTGGATAAACTTCCGCTGCCGGCGCCCCACCCGCAAAAGAAATCAGGTCGGGGTTACGCGCTGCCGCAAACATGTCCTTGATGAAGTCCGAGCCGTAGCCCTGCATCGCTTTCGAAAATGGTACGGTCATCGTTATTTCCTCAATAGGATTTGGGCAGGCCCAGTACGTGTTCGCCAATGTAGTTCAGGGTCATTTGCTGTGTGAGTGGCGCCAAGCGAAATAACTGTGCCTCTCGCCACCAGCGCTCCTGGTGGTATTCACGGGCAAACCCGGCTCCGCCGTAAGTCTGCATCGAGTGATAGCAAGCCTCTATGCAAGACTCCACCGCCACATACTTCGCCACGTTGGCCAGATCACTGGCCTCTTTGGACGTAGAGTCCCTGTCATTCAGGGTTGCGGCTTTCAAAACAGCCAACCAGGCAGACTCCACCTTTGCGTGGGCTGCCGCCAGTGGGTGTTGAACCCCCTGATGTGCGCCTATGGGCGTAGAGAATACATTTCGCTCGTTGGCATATTGCACTGCCCTGGAAAGCGCAAGGCGCGCAGTACCTACGGCGCCCGCGGCGATCAATACTCTCTCCGGATTCAGGGTGCCCAAGAGACTATAGAAGCCTTTCCCTTCCTCTCCCAAAAGACAATTTTCGTGAATACGCAGATTCTCGATAAATACAGTATTGGATTTGTAGTAATTGAAACCGTGCTTGGGGATGGGCGTGTAGGTAATAGCTGCCTGCGGCAGGTCTATCAGGAACAATGAAATTCCGCCCGCCTTGCTTTTGCCTTCCTGTGGCTTACTGGTTCGCGCCACCAGTAATAAGGCATCCGAGTTTTCAATATTGGTTATAAACCACTTGCCCCCATTGATCACAAACTCGTCACCGTCGCGCTGGGCAAAGGTTGTGATGTTCATGGAATTTGTGCCTGCATCTGGCTCCGACAAGGCGAATGCACATATCTTTGCTCCTGCGGCCATATCCGGCAGGTATTTCGTTTTCTGCTCATCGCTACCATGGTGAAGAATGGACAAATTGCCCAGCAAACCAAAGAGATAACCCAGTGCAGGACCACCACCGCCGCCGCCTCGGCAAAGTGCTTCCATGGCTACCGCCAACTCAGTCAAACCCAGGCCCATACCGCCATACGATTCAGGCACAGGCAAGCCAAAGAAACCCTGGGCACCAATCTCCGCGATAAACTCAGCCGGATACTCGCTGTTGTCGTCCTTATGCATCCAGTACTCTGGATCGAAGCGAGCAGAAATCTGCGCGGCCGTTTCAGCCATCATCTGCTGCTCAAGTGACAAGTCAAAATCCATCTACTGCTCTCCTAGAAGGCGTCGATTCCGGTCAGAGAACGACCGATCGCCAGCTTCTGTATTTCGTTAGTACCCTCAGTCACCATAAAAGGACGCACCGAGCGGTACATATACTCGATCGGAAACTCGCGAGTGATGCCATTGCCACCATGAATTTGCATGGCTTCGGCTACGACTTCACAGGCCAGCTCGGTACCAAACCACTTAGACATCGCGCTGAAGACGTCAGAGCGTTCATTATTGTCGATCGCGCTAAGGGCCCTGTAGGACATCAGCTTACCTGCCTGCACCTTTGTTGCCATCTCTCCTAGCTTGGCTGAAATTAGCTGGTGACCAGCAATAGGCTTACCAAACTGCTCGCGATCCTTGGCATAAGTCACAGCTTCTTCAAGGGCGGCCTCGGCAATAGCCAATGCCATCAGGCCCACTACCGGCCTGGAGCTGCTCAGCAGGGTCAACAGTGCCTTCATGGCCTTCCCCGGCTCCACCATCAGGTTAGAGGCTGGCACACGCACATCCTGGAAAAATACCTGGGCAGTGGACTGACTGTTCAAACCCATCTTTTCGATATTGCTTGTCTCATAGCCGTGGGCGCGGTCTACCAGAATCAAGCCAAGCCCGCCTACGGGGTCCTCATTAAAACGGGCCAACAAGAAAATAAAATCTGAGTACCCGCCACTGGATATCCACATCTTCTCACCGTTGATCACGTACTGATCGCCATCGAGCTTCGCACGGCAATTCACGGCGGTTACCTGCGAGCCCGCACCTGGCTCGGACATACCCACGCAACCCAACTTATCGCCAGCAATTACTGGATCAACGTATTGGTCACGCAGATGTGCGGGCACCAGCGGGAGCAACTTACCCACCGTCATCTGGATCAGGCTGGTGATAGCGATATCCGGCGACACTTTAGCCACCTCAAACTGCAACAACCCCATAGTGAGCGCATCAAGACCCAGGCCGCCCAGCTCTTTCGATGCAACACCCACCCCTACACCGAAGTCCAGAAGGCCTTTCTGAATTTCACGCATCTTCTCAGTGGGAATCAGCTGGTCGCGATATTCCTCCGCCAAGGGCTTGAGTTCATTCCGGGCGTACTTGCCCAGTGAATCGACGATCATTTGTTGCTCTTCGGTGAGCGAGAAATCCATATTTGCCTCTCTGTTACAAGCAGCGTCACTGACTTAGCTGCATATTATTTCCTGTAAGGTAAGTAACCCACGGTTGTAGGGACGATTACCAAGACAAAAAAAAGGCATCTGGAAACTCCGAATGCCTTTCAGATTTAAAAGGGGCAGCAATATGCCCCGTTTGGCGCCTAAAATCGATAAACACCTTGCAGAGATACTGTACGAGGCATAGTCGGATAAACCAGATCGTTACCAAACAACGGCTGTCCGCCTACCCAAACCTCTTCTTCAGTGAGGTTTTGCCCTATAACAGTGAGGCTCCACTTGTCATCGCTGGCAGCAACGCCAACTCGACCAGACAGACGAGTCCAGGAATCCTGTTCCAACGTCGGCTCAAGCGAACCTTGAGTGGTATAGCCGTCGCTGAAAGCGACCGTCAGATTGGCGATAAAGTTCATGCTCGCGCCCATGGGGAACGTAAGATCAGCATACACGCTGCCACTGTAATCGGCGGCAAAAGGCAGTGATTCACCTTTCAGATCACAACCGACTCCGCTAGCGGACACCTTGGTAGACTGAGACCGGTTGCAGTCGGCATTATCATACTTGTCATACTCAGCATCCAGCCAGGCGACGTTACCGCCGAATAACAACCAGTCCGTGACCGCCATCCGACCGTCAATCTCTATACCTTCACTGGTTGCTTCTCCGGCGTTACCAATATTCGTCACAATCCCACCCGTACTCACCTGACTGGTCTTGACCTGCAGATCCTCGTAGGTGGTGCTGAACGCAACGACATTAAGTTCGGCGCTTCCATCGAGGAAAAGGCCTTTCATGCCAATCTCAAAGGACTCGGCAGTTTCATCGTCATAAATAAGGCCATCGGCAGAAACAGAACCAGACGTAGCCACGCCCCCCGCCTTAGCACTTTCGGCGTATCTGGCGAAAAGCATAATATCGTCAGTGATATCCCACTCAACCATGAGTTCAGGCATGGTGTTATCCGACGACACCGTACCACTTGTTGAACCCACCGCAGCTCCGGTAGCGTTAATAACTGAAAACCCCAGGGCAGGACCGATACTGCCATCCGGATTCTTCAGATAGACGCTAGAATTAGGCGTTGACCCCCGACGATCGTAATCCTTCTCCTCGTCCGAATAGCGCACTCCACCGGTGACTCGAACAGCATCTGAAATATTCCAGGTCATGGATACGAAAGGCGACAGCAGTTCAGTGTCCTGCTCAAAGTCAGCTCCCAGAAGCTCATAAACTGGTGGAAGACCAAACGCATCAAGCACTACGGCTTCTGGCAAACCGAGGAAAATACCGAAGAACTTTCCAACATCGATAGTATTTGGCTGATCTGTATAAAGAGTCGCGTCGTGGTAATAGACTCCCGCGATCCATTCTATGGTGTTACCGATGGGAGAGGCTATGCGCAGTTCTGCACTGGTTTGATCGTACTCCTCGTAGTTCGTACCGAAGTAAATAGATTCCGCGGTGCCCCCAATATTTACAGCTGCATCATACTCGTAGTCGGAATAACCAAACAGACCCGTCAGCGTGTACTCTCCCAGCGCCCAGTCAAGAGACAGGCTTATATTATCGATTTCCTGGTCAGCGCCCAGCTTGTCACGATAGTTTCCACCACCTTGAATGGGGTCGTAAAGTTCTCTCATGAACAGGTCCTGAGCGTGGAACCCTTTATAATCAAATTTGTTGTTTTCACCGCCCGTGTCGTAAAGCGGTAACCCAGCGCCCCCTGCTATCGCATTCCACTGAGCGACCCTCGCATCAAACCCACCGGGTGCACCGGCGTCAAAGTCTCCCGGAAGATTAAGCTCACCGTTAACCAGTTCCGTTGTTTGACCTTCTTGGCTGGCATCGTTGTGCTCCCAGCGAAATTTTGCGACCAGATTGTCTGTAGGTTCCCAAACAAGGCTTAAGCGAGCAATATCGTGCTCTGATTCGCCGGAATCACCGGCGATCGGATTATCCAACCACCCATCACCGCTATCTTTGGTTTCCAGCGCAAGACGCCAGCCAAGGCTATCGCCAAGAGAGCCTCCCGCTACACCGCGAATCATATAGCCGCTGTATTCGGCTTCATACTCACCCGTGAGAGTCAGCTCAAACTCGTCCCCCGGGTTGTTTGTAGCACCGTGAATGCTAATTGCACCCGCGGTTGAGTTGAGTCCAAACAGTACTGCCTGCGGGCCGCGCAAGACCTCTACACGGTCTACATCAAAAAACGGCGAGCGAGTTTGCCTGTTACGGGGCATATAGATCCCGTCTTTAAAGGTGGCCACTGGGGTTTCAAAGCCCCGATCTTCACCTGAGCCTATACCGCGCATGGTAATAGAACTGACTGTCAAGGAATCACCAACGGTAAAATTCGGTACCGTGGACGCCATATCGCTAAGGTTGTCTATCCCCATATTATTTAACGTCTCACCGGTTATGGCCTGCACAGACATGGGAATGTCCTGTGTGCTTTCAACACGCTTGGTAGCGGTAACCAAAACCTCTTCCAACTGCTGCGCTGCGGCGAAACTGGGGAGTGTGAGTGTTACTGCCGTGGCCAATAGCGTACGGCTAAACGGGTATCTGAGTTTCATGTTATCGATCCTTTGAGTGATGAGCGTGACTCGTATTATTAGATTGCCGCCGAGCTATTCGGCTCTGGTGACCCTAATCTACGACGCCTGATGGCCATGAAACATGTCAATTCGTGCAAGAGAAAAGTCACAAGACGATAAATTGGGAGAACTGGACGCCAGAGATTGTGAGATCGCCCCTCTCTAAACCGGCAGAAACACTGCAAATTGCAGCAAATCACGCCCCTAGATCGCTATTTGGCGGCCAATGAAGCCACTGCCGGCACCACCCGCCCCCCAGAAGGTAAAATCACTCGTCCCAGGCGGGCTCTGGACGGGTGACACTAAACCTTGGCGCCGGCTGCGGGTGCCACTGACCGTCAACCTCCACATAGGCGTTTCTGGCGCGATTGTGCGGGTGATCCTGCACCTCCCCATAGGTAAGTACTGGCGCGAAGCAGGCATCTGTGCCCTCCAGCAGTTCACACCATTGTTGGCGTGACTGACTCGAAAACAGCTTCTGTAATTGCTCGATTTGTTGCGGCCACAGCCCCCTATCCCACTGGTCATGATTGCTGAACAGTGGATGCTCCCCAAGGCCCAGCTTGTCTAACAGCACCGCATAGAACCTGGCCTCTACCGGGCACAGTGTCACGTAGCCGTCATCCGCACACCGGTAACTGCGATTCCACGGCGCAGCTCCATCCATCCACTGCCCGCCTCTCTGGTCACTAATATGACCCGCCTGGTAAAAGCTTCGGGCAAAACTCGACAGATATGCCAAGCCGTCTACAATCGCCGCATCCACCACCTGCCCTTGCCCCGTACGTTCTGCATGTAATAGTGCAGAGCTGATTCCCCAGGCCATCATCGCTGTACCGCCAGCACAATCACCCAATAGCGTCGGTGGTGCCTGGGGTGGACTCCCGGACTCCCCAGAATGATATAGCGCGCCAGTCAGGGATATATAGTTGGGATCATGGCCGGCAACCTGAGCGAGCGGCCCTTCCTGACCCCACCCCGTTAAACGGCCGAAGACCAGCCGTGGATTGCGCTGCAGGCAAACCTCAGGGCCCAGACCCAGCTTTTCCATTACTCCGGGGCGAAAGCCCTCAATAAGTACATCTGCCCCGTCAATCAGCTCTAACAAAGAAGCAATATCGTCGGGGTCTTTAAGATCAAGGGCGATAGAACTCTTGCCGCGCTTCATCATGTCTCGCTTTGAAACATGGAGGCTGGACTCTGCACTTGCCCCGCTTTTACGCTCCACCAGGCACACCTCTGCTCCCATATCCGACATCATCATGCCGCACATGGGCACAGGGCCAATACCTGCCATCTCGATCACTTTGATGCCCACCAAAGGCCCCATCACCGTATCTCCAATCGTTATCCGCTCAGTTGATGCAAACAGACTAGCACCGAACTATGTGCAAGCTGTGTCCTTTCGGGCAAGGTCACCTTCAACGCCTGGCCCTGTTAAAAAGAGTCTATCGGATGATCACCCCTTTGCCCGATTTGATATGAGCAGAAACCAAAGCCGTTGCTACTGTTAGCGACCATAACCGATATCACGCCGGAAACAGAGATATGGCCAAGCACAAGGTGACCCTGAAGGATCGATTTACCCAACACGAGGGTCGTATACATCTGCGCGGCAGTCAGGCCATGGTGCGCCTGATGATGGTGCAGCGGCTTCGAGATGAAGCAGCCGGGCTTAATACCGCCGGTTTCGTGTCAGGCTACCGCGGGTCGCCCATGACCGCCATAGATGAAGAGCTCTGGCGAGTCGAAGACCTCCTTGAGAAGCACCACACCAAGTTTTGGCCGGGCACCAATGAACATTTGGCCATGACGGCCGTCTGGGGCACCCAACAGGCGCACTACTACAACGACAGTAACTACGATGGCGTCTATTCCTTCTGGTACGGTAAAGGCCCGGGCCTCGATCAGGCGATGGACGCCTTGCGCCAGGGTAACTGGCACGGAGCCGCAAAAAACGGTGGGGTCTTAATCGCTGCCGGCGACGATCACAACATGACCTCCACTATCAACGGCTATTCTTCTGAGTTACTTTTTGAAGACTTGTTCATGCCCGTTCTCTATCCGGCGGATATTCAGGAAGTATTGGATATGGGTCTGTACGGGATTGCCCTATCTCGTTTTTGTGGCGCCTGGGTCGGGTATAAATTACTACCGGAAACCATTGAGACATCTGCCTCTATTGATGGCGATATCAGTCGCGTAAAGATTGTTACACCCGATTTCGAATTCCCACCAGAAGGGGTGAACTCTTTTCTACAGGACTCGGTTTATATACAGGAAGCGCGTATACGCAACTTCCGACTTCCGGCAGCGCTGGCCTTTGCTCGCGCTAACAAACTCAACTACGTCAGTCACCCATCAGACAACCCGCGCATTGGCATCGTTACCATGGGCAAAAGCTGGCGTGATGTGCGCCAGGCCCTCGTAGACCTGGGCATTAGCGAACAGCAGGCTGCAGACCTGGGTATTACCATTCTTAAGGTCGGCATGCCCTTTCCCGCTGACCTGGAAACCTATGCTGAGTTCGCTCGCGGCCTGGAAGAAGTACTGGTGGTCGAAGAAAAGCGCGACCTGCTCGAAGACGGCATGCGCAAGGCCTGTTACGACCTTCCCGCGGATCTGCGCCCACGAATTGTTGGTCGTAAAGACGAAAAAGGTGCACCGCTACTCGATAACAGCAAAACCATTTCTGCCGATGAAATCGCCCTGGCTATTGCCAGTCGCATTCATGGGTTTCACCAGAGTGAGTGGATGCAAGCTCGGGTAAACCGACTGGGAAGCTTCACGGAACGTTCGGCTGGATTGCCGGCCTTGAATATGCAGCGTACACCCTACTTCTGTTCAGGATGTCCACACAACACATCTACCCGAATTCCCGATGGCAGCCGTGGTGTCGGCGGCGTGGGCTGCCACTATATGGTCACCTGGATGGATCGGGAAACTTACACCTTCTGCCAGATGGGTGGCGAGGGTGTCGCATGGATTGGGCAGCAGCCCTTCGTAAAAACCGATCACGTCTTTCAAAACCTTGGCGACGGCACCTACTTTCACTCGGGTTCCCACGCCATCAGGGCTGCTGTGGCGGCTGGCATCAACATCACCTATAAAATTCTCTACAACGATGCCGTTGCGATGACCGGCGGCCAACCCGTGGACGGCACGCTGAAGGTAGATCAAATCAGCAGGCAGGTGCGCAATGAAGGCATCCAGCGTATCGCAGTGGTGACAGATGAGCCCGAAAAATATAACTCCGGTATAAGCTTCGCCGGCGGAACCACCGTTCATCACCGCAAGGAACTGGATGAGGTACAGCGAGAGCTGCGCGAAGTAAAGGGCGTCTCAGTGCTTATCTACGACCAAACCTGCGCCTCTGAGAAACGCCGCCGGCGCAAGCGCGGCAAGTTCCCCGATCCCGCCAAACGTTATTTCATCAACGACCGTGTGTGTGAAGGCTGTGGTGATTGTGGTGTTCAATCCAACTGCGTATCGATACAACCACTGGAAACTGACTTTGGCCGCAAACGAAAAATCGACCAGTCTTCCTGTAACAAGGATTACTCCTGTGTCGAGGGATTCTGTCCCAGCTTCGTAACCATCCAGGGAGGTCAGGTACGCAAGGCTTCCCGCGTGGCCACTGATAAAATGGCGCCCAGGGCTGATGAGATTCCTGAGCCTACTTTTCCGGAGCTACCCGAAAACGGCAGTTACAGCTTGATGGTGACGGGTGTCGGTGGCACGGGCGTGGTAACAATCGGTGCATTGCTGGGCATGGCCGCCCATATCGAAGACATGGGCGTGTGCATTGTCGACCAGTTGGGTTTCGCCCAAAAAGGCGGGTCAGTAGTCACACATGTACGCCTGGCAAAAGATCAGGATCAAATCCACGCTTCCCGAGTGAACAGTGGGATGGCGGATGCATTCCTGGCCTGCGACATGCTAGTCGCCGGCAGCGACAAAGTACTGGACTCACTGGATCCATCGAGAACAAAGGCCATCGTTAACACAGAGAAAAACTATACCGGTGACTTCACTCGCGACACCGAGCTAGCGTATCCCGCAGAAACTCTGGTAACCCGGCTGGAGGCCACTACCAGCGAAGCCGATCGTCAGATGTTTAATGCCTCACAAGTGGCCGTAAAGTTACTTGGCGATTCACTGGGCGCCAACCTCATGTTGACTGGCTTCGCATGGCAGCGAGGAATGATTCCTATAAGGAAAGAAGCCATTCTGGAAGCCATTGAGCTAAACGGCGTGGCCATCGACTGGAACAAGGAGGCCTTCGACTGGGGCCGCCGTCTGGCACACCAGCCAGAACTGATTAACAAGATCCTCAGGCCGGAAGACACCGTCCAACCACTAATATTCACTCCCACCACCGCGGCAGATTGGGTAGCGAAGTACAGCGACGAACTCACCGCATACCAGAATGAGAATTACGCCGCACGCTACCGCAGTTTTACAGACAAGGTTATGGCGGCAGAAAACAATGCCGTTCCCGGAAAAGGCGAACTGGCCACTGCAGTGGCCAAAGCGGCCTATAAACTCATGGCCTACAAGGACGAATACGAGGTCGCGAGGCTTTATTCTGCGCCCGAGTTCTTACAGAAGCTGCAAGAACAGTTCGAAGGTGACTACACGTTGGAGTTCAACCTGGCGCCACCGATTATTGCGCCCAAGGACAAGAGCACAGGTAAGCCGACGAAAATTCAGTTTGGACCCTGGATGCTCAAATCGTTCGGCCTGCTGGCGAAGTTCAAATTTTTGCGCGGCACCAAGCTAGATCCTTTTGGTTATTTTGCCGAGCGAAAGATGGAGCGTGACTTGATCGAAAAATACTTTGCTACTGTGGAAACACTACTGGCCGACCTGAACGCCGAAAATCACGCGCTCGCCTTACAGATTGCTGAGTTGCCCATGACCATTCGCGGCTACGGGCATGTGAAACATGACAACGTACAGAAAGCCCATGCGGAGCTGGAGAAGCTAATGGCCATGTGGCCTAATCTCAAATGGCAGGAAGCCGCGTAGAGCGACAATATACTCGACTTCCTCCGCCCCTTGTCTCCACTACCTGTTCAAGCGGAAAGGCGCCGGGTCGATAGCAGGCGTAGTGCCGGCAATAATATCCGCCAGTAAATGCCCTGCTCCCATACCCTGGGTCCAGCCCAGGTGGCCCAGCCCGCCATTGACGAATAGATTTTCGACACCCGTCGCTCCGATAAACGGCTTCCCATCAAAAGTAACGGGGCGCCTACCTGCCCAGGTTTTTTGCTGGTCACGTTTGAGGTAAGGCACAAGATGCGGCAGTGTCTTTTCAACATTGCCATAAGACCGCTCTAAATAGCGTTGATGGAATACGGTATCCATTCCTGCAAACTCTGCCCCGCCGCCAATACGCAAGGTATTGTCATGATGTAGGGGAATGATGCCAATGTGCAGACCAACATCAAGCATAATAGTTTTTGGCAGTTCGGCGTCCACAGGCACGGTGATCGCGTAACCCTTGACCGGTCTAATCGGCAGCTTCTGTCCCGCCGTTCGCATGGCCATAGGAGCATGGTTTCCCATGGCGACAATAACACGGTCGGCTTTCACTTCTCCCTGATTAGTAAGCGCACCAACGGCGCGCCCCTTTTCCACCAGTATCTTTTCAACCACAACACCGGTGCGTACAACAGCGCCACGGTCTACCAAAAGTTCGGCCAAATGTCGGCAGAACAAGGGGCACTCACCGCGGCTGCCGTCGGGATAAATTATACTGCCTACGAGGTCGTCGGCGCTGTGCTGGAGGTGTGGCTCCCGAGCCAGAGTGGCCGCCTTGTCCAGCAGCTGATACTCCAGTCCAAACTTGGCGTATTCAACATGTATGGCCAACGCATGATCGAGACTAGCCTGGTCACGAAATACTTGTAGCATGCCGTTATCCTGATACTTTATGTCCCAGTCATGCTCGCTGATCAACTGCTTGGTCTTTTCCTGTGAGTAGGTAGATAGGCGAAAATCTGCCTCGGAGGCACTCAAAAATCGTGCCTGGCTAGAGTTCCGAAGGAATTTCAGTCCCCAAAAGGCCAGAGAAGGCAACATTTTGGGATGGATACGAAGCATGGAGTCTTTGCCCCCGAAAAGGGCCGGGATCATAATTTTTGAAATCCCCGGCTGGTTCCACGGCTCGCACAGGGAGGCAGTCATCAGTCCTCCATTGCCAAGGCTGCTCTCCAGAGCCACACCCTCACGCGCCTCCAGAACTTCGACCTCGTCACCACGTTCCTGCTGAGCAATAGCGCTTGAAAGGCCGGCTATTCCAGCGCCAAGAATCAATGTCTTCATGATGATAATCTCACTGTATTCGTGAGACATAGCATCACATGCTTCCACGAAAACCTGTTGTCCATAGGGGAAAATGTGGGGACGTTTGCCGGCTTACACGCCATTTCTACCCAGAATATATTGGCAGCTTAAAGCTCGGCAGAGATGCATCCGCACTGCCACATCAATCTAACGTGCTGTCATCCACATCAATTGTCTGCTGGTTGGCCTTTACCGTGTAAGTCTCAAGCCAACTCTCGCCAGAGGTGGGAACGAAGCGCCCTTTTTCCTGCAAAGGGAAACGAATTGCCTGCCCGGGGTTAACATCTTTCAGTACTTTCGAATCCTTTACGACGACAACCCCATTCACCAATACATAGGGTATGCCCGTTGAGGGCAGGCCACTGGTACCGGATTTGAAATCCGCATGTTCGGTGACATTTACCGGATCGAAAATCGTAATATCTGCCACCATACCTTCCTGCATGCGGCCACGCTCCTGCATGGCTTTCAGCCCGGTATCTCCCAGGTGTTTCGCACTCCAGTAACTGAGCTGGCTCAGGCTGTGCATCAGGGGCACACCATTCTCTCTGGCTATTCGCAGGGTCGCAGCATGGGTGCCAGCTGAACGAGGGTGGCCCGCGTACTGGTCATAAGGCGCATCCCAATCAAGAAGATTTCCGTCGCTGCCCAAACCGGGCATCCCATCCCCCGCAACAACAAAGTGCTCCACCTTGGTCCATTCGGGAAGCCACTGCTTGCGCGGCGGGCTATACGCTACCAGGGTTCTACCTGGCTCCGTTTTAGCAAAGTGGAGAAACTCCTCCTTGGTAACAAACTTGTCCAACTGAGGATCAAAGATCGTCTCCTCGTACTTGTAGCCCATGGCTTTTTCCCAGGTATCAGGCGCAACAATCGACGCACCATAATTTCCTGAGCCGGCTATCCAGGGATAATAGGTGGCCCACACATTATGGCCCTGCTCCCGGGCCAGAGCCATTTTCTCCTGATTCTCCCACCAGCCGTAGTCGTTATCATGATGCACCTGTAATGGCGCCTTTAAGGCTATCGCATTCATCAATACCTCGTTCACGCCGGTCGGTGCTTCTGTGGGAGTTGCTGCGCTGGGGTGAAACCTGTGGTGTACCGAGGTGAGCCGCCCATAACGTGCTGCGGCGCGCTGCGCCTCAAACATTTCATACGTCGTTATGCCTACCTGGGCGTAACCAATGGTTGACGCAACCCCTACAGCCCCTTTGCGCAAACCCTCATCCAGAATTTCGGTAATCTGATTCATTTGCTCGACGCTGCTGCGGGCAACCGACCAGCCATCTACACCATCTTTCGCCGCCTCGGCACGCAGTGCGAAGAAATAAGGCATTGAGATATTGGGCCCCTCAAGGGCGAGTCCGTCATGCACCCGCATGCGTGCAAATTCCTGACTCACAGTGGTGCCAAAATTTGCCTGCCGATTACCTTCCCTCGCTGAATACCACTCATTAATGTTCAGAGCGCCAGCCTCGAAATCCATCTGCGTTGTAACACCGTCCCGCAGATTAACTTTAATACCCCAAGGGTCCAGCCCATGTTGCTCTGTATCGATAAACCCTGGAGCCACAACATGACCCGTTGCACCTATGGTCTCGCTGCCCCTGATCTTCTTTTTGGTGATCTTGACGATTCGTCCATCGCGGATACCAACATTACGCACAGCATCAAAATTAGTCTCAGGGTCCATCACCCGACCACCCAGGATCACAACATCGTATTCTTCTGCGATCACGGGGGTAACGAGCAAGCTCGCCAGTAACATCGCGGGAATAGTTCTGATTTTAAACATCGTAAACACCTCTGAAGAAGCCCTGTACCCTAGCAGATTTAGCCAGCTTTGATTTGTCATTTGAGGTTATTTTATAGCCGCCAGATATCGGGGGGTTATCCACCAACGCAGGAATTCTGAGCTCTCTCCACGCCTATGGCCGTCCCGGCAATGACAGGTAGTGTGCCCGGATTGATAGAAGCGGTAGACCCCCTCCCCCGCTTTATCAGGTATAACTACTTACCAGCGCAATCGACTCCCTTAAGGTTCTTTTTCTCTGACCAACCAGCAATTTAGGGAAGGCTCAGCCAATGGATGGCTGCCAGGTATGGTCCTATGGTGACCCTTCGAGCAAAGAAGTCGTAAGTTGGTCTGGTAGGAAAGCAAACAGGGACACTTAATGTATACGCAGATATGTAAGGACCTCGGCATTGAAGTGCCGATTTTCGCTTTTTCCCACTGCCGCGATGTAGTGGTCGAGGTCAGCAAAGCCGGCGGACTGGGTGTGCTGGGGGCGGGATTCATGGATGCCGACCAATTGCGCGAAGAACTGAACTGGATCGACGAACACATTGGCGACAAACCCTACGGTGTGGATGTGGTTATTCCGCAAAATTATGTGGGCAAGGGTGAAGACGAACTCACTGAAGAAGAACTGGAAAAGAAACTATGGGCCATGGTGCCCCAGAGACATCTCGAGTTCGCCGACAAACTGCTCGACGAACATGGCGTACCCCAATGGCCCGAGGAAGGCAGACCCAAAATTCTGGGGTGGACGTTACAAACGGTTATGCCCTGCATAGAAGAGGCCCTGACCCGCCCAAATTGTAAGCTGATTGCCAATGCCCTGGGGACACCGCCTGACCATGTGATCAAGATGGTGAAGGACAGCGGACGTCTGATTGGCGCCCTATGCGGCAAGAAAAAACAGGCTATACAACACAAAAACGCGGGATTGGACTTTGTCGTAGCACAGGGTTACGAGGGCGGCGGTCACACTGGAGAGGTGGGCAGCATGGTGTTATGGCCCGACATTATAGACGCCGTTTCACCGCTACCGGTTCTCGCCGCTGGCGGTATCGGCAACGGCAGGCAAATGCTGGCTGCGATGTCCATGGGTGCGGCAGGCGCCTGGACCGGGTCCCTGTGGTTGACCGTGGAAGAAGCCCACGCCCAACCGGCCCAGAAAGAGAGCCTGCTCGAAGCAGGTGCAGAGGACACCGTGCGCACCAAGGCATGGACAGGTAAGGGGGCCCGCGTATTGCGCAATGACTGGACGGAAGCATGGGACAACAAAGGCACACCAGACCCCCTGGAAATGCCCTTGCATGGGCTGGTAACGGCCGATGCCATGCGGCGCACAGAAACCTATGCCGGCGCCGGTGACACTCAGGCGGTGGCAATGAATATCTGTGGCCAGGTTATCGGCCAGATCAATGAGGTAGAGTCATGCCGTGGCGTGGTATTTCGGGTTATCAATGAGTACCTGGAGGCGCTTGAGCAGGTAAATAGGCTATTGCCCGAATGATGCCGCATAGTCGATCAACTCGATCTATAGTAGTGTGATTCAGATGAAGGGCAGCACAGGACAGCCAGATTGACCGGTGAGCGCGGTCTTTACGGGCATCAAATTTTGCACTGGTTTCACTCTATTTTCAGACTCGCCCACGGGAACTAACTCGATGATGAAGACTACAGCCCTGGTTTTTACTCTATTCACCTTGCTGATCGGAACTATCAGTCACGCATCCGAATCCATCGGTTCGAAACTGATTAAAAACGTAAGAATATTTAATGGTGCAGATCCTTCGCTGAGCGCTGAAACCGACGTACTCGTGCGGGCCAATCTGATACAAAAAATTGGCAATAACCTCAGCTCAGAGGGAGCAGTCGTCATCGATGGGCAAGGCATGGTTTTGTCTCCGGGTTTTGTAGACGCCCATACCCACATGTCGCTGATTTCCTCTTTTGATCTCCTCGAGAGTGAGTACACCGGCGTTTACGTGGGGGCTGCTGCAGGACAAATGGCAGAGGATATGTTGATGCGAGGGTTCACCACTGTGCGAGATGCCGGTGGCGCAAGTATTGGCGTACAGCGGGCAATCGATGACGGCTGGTTTCCCGGCCCCAGGGTCTTTTCTTCAGGGGCATTCCTGACCCAGACGTCCGGCCATCTGGATATGCGCAACCGTACCAATCCACACATTAATCTAGGCGGTGATCACAGCCACGCCCAGCGAATAGGCCACTACACGGCAGTTGATGGCGACGATGAAATGCTCGCGGCAGCGCGCCAGAATTTCCGTAATGGAGCAACTCAATTAAAACTGGCAACCAATGGGGGGATTTCAGCCACTTATTCCCCGCTGGATATAGACCAGTTTACCGACGCTGAGCTAGGAGCAGCTGCACAGGTAGCTGAAAGTTTTGGCAGCTATTTTATGGTTCATGCGTACTACGATAACGCGGTCAACAGAGCCATCGACTTTGGCGCCAGGTCCATTGAGCACGGCCATATGCTCACTGACGATGTCGTTCGCAGAATGGCGAAGGAGGATGTATATCTGGTGGTAGAAGCACTCATGTCTACCTCGGAAGCTCCCCCCTCTTTTACCCAGGATCAGCGAGAAAAGTACGAACTGGCAAAGGCCGGCTTCAGCGGTCTTATCAAATCGGCAAAGAAGCACAAGCTCAAGATAGCGTTTGGTTCAGATGTCTTTCTGTCCAAGGAAGCTTATGACCTGCAACCTCTAGAGTGGGTGGCCAGGTCGAAGTATTTTACCGCGAGCGAAATTATGGTTCAGGCTACCAGCATCGGTGCTGAGTTAATTGAGCTTTCCGGTGCCCGCAATCGCTATAGAGAGGGTCCTCTGGGCATTATCCAGGAGGGCGCCTATGCAGATCTTGTGTTGATTGATGGTAATCCGTTGGAAGATGTCACCATTCTTTCCAGGCCCGAGCAGTCTTTGCGGTTGATTATGAAAGATGGGGTTGTTTACAAGAACACCCTGTAGCGCGCTAGAACACCTTGATTACATATCAGGCCTGAAACGCTCTTTTCTTCAGCGAGGTCTTGTCCAGTTTACCGTTGGGCAGCAGGGGCATAGCCTCCAGCACCACAATAGTTTTCGGTATCTTGTAATTAGACACCCTACCCTTACACCACTGTATGAGTTGCTCCGTATCGATGGTGCTCTCAGAAACCAGGGTGATAAACGCATAGCCAACCTCTCCGTATAGGTCGTCTGGCACCCCTACAACAGCTGCGGAAGAAATGCTTTCATGCTCTTCCAGCGCGATCTCTACTTCCCGGGGATAAACATTGTAGCCGCCGGACTTGAACATGTCGGATACCCGGGCGGAGAACTGGAAATTACCATCGGGCAAAACCTCTACCAGGTCTCCGGTTTTCAACCATCCGTCGTCAGTGAAGGCAGCCGCTGTCGCCTCCGGGCGATTAAAATATCCCACCATGCAGTAATCGGGTTTCACCTGGAACTCACCGATTTCCCCAGCCTGGCAGGACTTACCGCCAGTACTGATCACCCGCACATCATCGCGAATCGGCCGTCCAACACTAATGGACAGGGTATCCAGATCAAGGCCGGGCTCGCTGAATACCACGCCTATACAGGTCTCTGTTGAACCGAAGCAAGTGCAGACCTGGCCATTACCCAATGTCGCCAATTTTCCCAACAGCTCACGGGAAATAACACCGCCAGAAAAATTGATGCATTCCAGGCTATCAAAATCATCGGGACGAAAGTTCGGTGCATCGCAAATCAACTGGTACATGGTGGGGAACATCACCATAAAATTTATCCTGCTTTTCGACACCACCTGCCCTACTCCGGCCGCGTCAAATTTTTCTCTAAAATTAACGGTGCCGCCTGCAAACAGCGCGGCCCCGGCCACCATCTGCATACCGCCAACATGATTCAGCGGCAGAGGACAGTACACACGCGGGTACTCGCTGAGTTGAAATTGCTGCCATTGGGTAAATGCCCGGTAGGCCATGGCTTTATTCGGCAACATGCAGCCCTTGGGATCTCCCGTTGAGCCGGATGTGTAGACAATCATTGCCACATCCTCGCCATCACGTTGCGCGTCTTCGGGCAAGGATTCCTCTTCACCGACAAGCCGCTCCACCATGCCGTCAAGCGATTCAACATCGCCCAGATCCCCTTCGAGACAGTATAGATTTTGCAAGGAATCCGACTCATGCAATAGGCGCGCTGCGTCTTCGGCATAACTGCGGCCGTTAAATTCGCTCAAGAATATGAGTGCCACCGGGGAGGCATCGTCAACGACGTACTGCATCTCGCTGTATTGATACACAGGGTTAATTCCCAGCCAGATAGCGCCGATAGCATTAAGCGCCAGAAAGACGCTGTAACCGTCCGTGCGCGGTGTTGTCAGCACTGCGACCCGATCACCCCGCTTAACACCAGTGCGCTGCAAGGCGAGCGCAATGCGACTCACGCGAATACCCAGCTCACCATAACTCACGTCGCCGTACTCAGAACTCAGAGCGAGCCGGTCCGGACAGTTTCTGGCATAGTCGAAAATATAGTCCGCCAATGCTGGCTTCAGCTGATTTATATCGATCTCTTTTTCCATAGTGGAAATCTTCCGGGAAAGTAAGCGTCCCCTCCATGTGCAATTGGGCAAAAATACGTTAACAAGCGACCCCAACGGAGTTAATCCGTAATCGTGCTATGCAGGTTCGATTTTTTGCCTGAATTGCCATAGTGCAGCGCTGCATCCACGCCCATACTGGAACCTGCCACGCTGCGGAACCTAAGGTATGAGCGGACCCAAACAGATCAACCCTACGTGCACTCATTGGGGTAACTACCGCATAGAGTCAGACGGTAGCAACATCACGGCTGTCTATCCCTATGACGCCGACACAGAACCCACTGAAATCGGGCAGTCACTGCTCGATGCGCTGGATAAGGGCACGAGAATACCCCAGCCTATGGTTCGAGCCGGCTATCTGGACCAGGGGCGCGACAGCAATGGGGCCGGCCGTGGGGTAGAGCCTTTTGTGCCCGTCTCCTGGGATGTCGCACTGGAGCTCGCTGCCGAAGCTCTGCGTCATACCATGCAGTCACATGGGCCGAACGGCATTTATGGTGGCTCCTATGGCTGGTCTAGCGCCGGGCGGTTTCACCACGCACAGAGCCAGATACACAGTTTTCTTCGCCTTAACGGCGGTTATGTGGCTTCGGTAAACAGTTATTCCACGGCCGCCGCCGAAGTCATAATCAAGCACATACTCGGCCCTCCCCTGCTCGCCCTACTGCGGGAAACGCCGGGACCGGCGGAGATTGCTGAACACAGCAAAACAGTGGTGCTTTTCGGCGGAGCCGCGGTGAAAAATGCCCAGGTCAATGCCGGTGGAATCGGCAATCATTCGCCTAAGCAGCAACTGCTTAAACTGAAACAGGCAGGCGTGAAAGTCGTCAACATCAGCCCCATCCAAGATGACGTCGTCGAGGAAGTTGAGGCTGAGTGGCTGGCCTGCCGCCCCGGCTCAGATGTGGCAATTATGCTGGGTATGGCCCACACACTGGTGAGTGAGGGACTGCACGATACTGCTTTTCTGGACAAGTATACGGTCGGTTTTGAGCACTTTCTGCCCTACCTCATGGGCGATCAGGACGGGAGCCCAAAATGCGCAGACTGGGCTGCAGAAAAATCGGAAATTCCTGCCGACACTATCCGTCAACTAGCGCGGGAATTGGCGAAGGACCGCAGCCTTGTAGGCATAAGTTGGTCATTACAGCGACAGGAGTATGGCGAGCAAACCTGGTGGATGATTACCACTCTTGGCGCAATGCTGGGACATATAGGCCTAACCGGTGGCGGCATTGGCTATGGCTACGGTTGTATTCACAACATGGGCTTTGGCGGACGCAAAATACCCAACTATCGTATGGGCGCCTTTGGAATGGGCCTGGGCGAACGCTCAGATCCCAAAAACACCTTCATACCTGTGGCTCGCCACGCCGATATGCTGAACAACCCCGGTGCACCCTACGAATACAACGGCCAGCACCTGAACTATCCAGACATAAAGCTGGTCTACTGGGCTGGAGGGAATCCGTTCCATCACCATCAGGACCTCAACACGCTGCGTACGGCCTGGCAGAAGCCCGACACAATCATCGTTAATGAAGCCTTCTGGACAGCTACTGCGCGCCACGCTGATATCGTATTCCCCGTCACGACCAGCCTGGAGCGCAATGACCTGGGCGGCAGCAGCTATGACGATTACATATCGCCGATGCGACAGGCAGTAGCGCCCTATCGAGAAGCCCGTCATGACTTCGACATTTTTTCAGGACTGGCACAAAGACTGGGCTTTCAGGATGAATTTACCGGCGGTCGCAACGAGAGGGAATGGGTGCAATACCTCTATGAGAGCACGCGCGACAGTGCCGCCAGTAAAAATATCGACCTGCCTCCTTTCGAGGAATTCTGGGCAGGAGAGCAAATTCACGTGGGCAAACAGTTACCTGACGCCGAATTCATGCTGGAACGATTTCGTCGGGACCCCGAGAAATACCCACTGACAACCCCCAGCGGGAAAATTGAAATTTACTCAGAGACTATCGCGGGCTTCGGCTACGATGATTGCCAGGGTCATGCACGATGGTATGACCGGGATGAGTGGCTGGGGGCTGAGCGCTCTGCAAGCTACCCGCTACATATGATTTCCAATCAACCCAAAACCCGGCTGCACAGCCAATACGATCACGGTGTAACCAGCCGAAAAAACAAAATCGAAGGGCGGGAACGTGCACGCCTCAACAGTCGCGAGGCGCTTCGACGTAAGCTTGCAGATGGCGATATCATCAGGGTATTCAATGATCGCGGTAGTTGCCTGGCAGGGCTGGAAATTTCTGACGCGTTACGCGATGGCGTACTGGAACTGCCCACGGGCGCCTGGTTCGATTCACAGCAGGTGAAAGGAGAGGCGCTGGAAGTCCACGGCAACCCCAATGTACTCACGCCCGATATTGGAACTTCTCGACTGGCTCAGGGCTGCAGTGCCCACAGTTGTCTCGTGGATATTGAAAAATTCGAAGGCCAACTTCCAGCAGTCAGGGCATTCCAGCAACCCACAATTAAAAAAAGCGGCTAACTAAAGGCTGTGTCTAAAAGTTGCTTTTGGGCTTACGCGGTAGAAAAGAGGTCACGGATGTGACAGCGGTGTGATCGGTTTCTGAAATGCCATTTGGTACTCAAGCTGTACCTCCCCCTTCACTCCAATGGCCTTAAAAACCACCTTGGGGTCAGGCTCCCAGTGGATTTCCAACAGACCAAAGCTCTCCTCCACGTACGGCCCCGCGACACGATACTGATTAGGGTATTGCGGGTACTCCCGATTAACGTGTGTCAGGCCACTGGATGTGAAATCGACCAATTGACGAGACCCGATATCGAGCGAGGACACTTCGGTGAAATGAACATTGCCCGACAAAAGCAGTACATTTTCCGACACGGTGGATGCAATCATGGTGAGCAACTTTTCACGCTCACGAGGATAATTCCCCCACTCATCCATACCTTTTTCATCTGCAATAATTTGCCCGCTGGAGGCGACCAACCTCAGCTCAGCCGGTCGCTTCAACTCCCTCTCGAGCCAGGCCCACTGGTCCCTGCCCAGCAAGGTTGCTGCAGGATCAGTATTCGGCGCATATTTGCCAAGGCTACCAGTCACTCCTTCTGGTCGCTGCGCGAGCACAGGCAATGATTTGAAACTTCGGGTATCCAGCAGAATAACCTGCACTCTACGGCCCTCGGGCCCAAATACCCTGCTCTCATAGACACCGGGGCGATTACGTCGGTCGGAATCAGCGGGCTCCGAAAAAAAATCAAGGAATAGCATCTCTGACGTCGTCTTCAAGGGGAATTCTGCGCCCGCGCTGTGGTGACCATAATCATGGTTATCCCAAGTTGCCATCACCGGGACGTGCTCCACCAGACTTTGCCAGTCAGGATTGTTCGCCAGAACCTGCCATTCACGGCGCAAGGATTCTTCTGTGACTTCGTAGGCTGACTTCGTCGCTAAATCATAGTCACCATAAATAGCGTCACCCAACGACAGATACAGATCGGGGCTGGCGCTCACAACTGCCTGAAAAATTGGCTGTGGTACAGACTGGAAAGAACAGGACCCAAAGGCAATGCGGGACACTTCCAGATTAGACGCCGGCCGCTGTACAGAAGGAGTAGCGGCATGAGATGCCAAGGAGCAAGTCAGCAGTAGACCCAGCAATAAGAACAGTCTCATTCTGTGTGGCCCCGATAGGCCGGTAAGGCCACCATGAAATGCACCTCGGCGACCTCAAGGAAGGCGGTCGCGTGCCGATCAGATCCAGCTCCGCCTGAAATTTGCTTTCGCAAGCAGTAGCTAGTGTTTATGTGACCGCAGGCCACCTGCTATCAAGGCCTTGGCACTTTGTACCAAACGCTTCCCGTCAAGGCGTCGACTGCGACGAATCCATTCCAAAAGCATTCCATCGGTAAAGGCTACCAGCACAGCAGCCTCCTCCCGAGGCGCCAGCGATTGATCAAATTCGCCCTGATCCTGCCCCAACTTGACCACCCGTTCCATTTCCTCATGATAGTGGTCATAGAGCTGTTCCAGCGAGCTCGCGATGGCTTGATCCTGCCCGTAGAATTCCAGCGACATCAGTATTGGCAGTACAAGTAGCTCATTGTTTTCTGCGCCCACACCCGCCGCCCATTCCACAAACATTTCCAACTGGCTATCCGCGGGTGCATCAGAGTCGCGCATTTG
The DNA here is from genome assembly GCA_039964455.1 of Halieaceae bacterium. Taxonomy (GTDB): domain Bacteria; phylum Pseudomonadota; class Gammaproteobacteria; order Pseudomonadales; family Halieaceae; genus CALJFL01. The sequence continues at coordinate 244,007 of JBDVXK010000025.1, forward strand.
CTCAAAGATGCCCGCATAAAGTGCGGCTGACTCAGCCAGCAACGCCAGTAGCAACGCTGACTTTCCCTTGAAATAAAAATACACAGCACCTTTGGTCAGGCCGGCCTGACTGGCGATATCATCGATGCTGGTCGCGCCATACCCACGGGTGACGAAAAGCGCCAGTGCAGCGCTCAACACCTGTTCGGTGCTCTGCTCACGTCGCTCCTGATTACTACGCCGATTGGTACTAGACGCCATCAGTGGCTCTTCATGTTATCGCGGAAATCAGTTGGAGAGGTCCCGGTCCAGCGACGGAAGCTGCGGGCAAAGTTACTGCAGTCCGAAAAGCCCAGCATATAGGCTATCTCATTCACCGTGAGATCGGCTCTGGTAATGTATTCCTCTGCCAGTTCCCGTCGGGTATCGCCCAACAGTTGTTGGTAACTGATGCCGGCCTGTTTTAGCTCAGCGGAAAGCGATTGCTCATCCATGTCCAGAGCCTCCGCCAGCATATCGAGCGAGAACTGACCTCTGGGTAGCAATTCAAACAAAGCCATGCGGGCTGCATTGCGAATATCGATCTTGACCAGCGTCTTCAGATAATTGTAGACCAGGCTCTCACTGTGCCGTGCCAGCTCTGCATTGCCGCCGGCCAGGGGAGTATCGAGGTCCTCCTCGGAAAAATAAATAACGGTAGCTGGTGCACCATACTCGATTGGGCAACGAAAATAGGCGTCGTATTCCTCCGTAAAACCCTCTGGTTCAGGAAAGGCCATAGCGATTCGCAGGGGTGAAAATCTGGGAGTAGACACCATTCGTATCAATTTAAGCATGGTAGCCACCCAGGCAGACTCATGTAACAGAACCTCATAGGGTTCCCCAAACATCTCCTGGAGTACTATCTGCTGATAACGCAACCCTCCGTGCCCATCAAACTCGACATCGTCACCAGTATTGATATAGGCCCAATAGCGTTGCAAGCGCATACAAAATGCGCGCAGCGTGGTTGAGGATGTCAACATTACGCCAAAGGAATGATAGGTTGCCGGGTTAACAAATTCGGTATATTTGATGCCGAAAAGCGGATCAATCTTGCTGCCGCCCTGGGCGATTAATGCCTGATGTAAAAGGCCCACCGGAACACGTGCGTCAAAAGCCGGCGTGGAATCGATATCAATACCGGCATCTGCCAATGCTGCAGTGCCATTCAGCCCATAGGCATCGAGTGTCTTGGCAACACAGATGACGCTCCCAATATAGCTGGTGTGCGGCGTATCGCTCGCCGTATCACTCATGCGCACTCTCTTTTATTATGGCTCTGTGCGTATTATGGGGCACATAGACGAATTGGCAAAGAACGACTATTTCACACAATCACTTGCCTAGCTCAACCAGAGCCTTGCAAGTGACGGTTTTACCACGATCACTTTCCACCCACATATCTAATGAAATAGTGCCAGCAGCCTCATCTACAGACTCGACGAGTCCCTTGAAGAAAATAGTATCGCCCACCGCATTAAATATCATCATGCGCAATGGTCCGATTTTTTTAATGCGAGCTTTGGGGCCAACCCAATCACGCATAAGGCGCTCGAACATTCCCATCAAAAAATAGGTATTAGCGAAAGCATCAGGCGCGCCCGTTGCTTTTGCTACCCCGGCGTCGTGATGAATAAGTGACAGGTCTCGGTTCGCTCCAGCCTCCATCACCAGCCGCTGCAGTGTTATAGGGATCTGAATGGTAGGCAACTCATCGCCCACGGCGACACTGGCCAGCTCAATATTGTCCTCGAGGCTCATGACTTTGCCTCCCCTGACGACGCGACAAAGCGAAAGATATCCAGATAGGACACTGCAACTACTTCACCCGACTGCTTGGTATAGGTATCTTCCTGACGCAGAAAGGCACCCTTCCCAACCCGCAGTTCCTTGTGTTTGATGTCGACCAATTTTGAGGTGCAGGTGACTACGTCACCCGGATACAGTGGTTCAAAAAACTCCACTTCTATACTGGTGGCAAAGCTCTTGTCGCATGGTGCAGGCACATCGAATATGACCGGAATCTGGATCTGGGTCGGCTCGTCGTCAATTTTTGCCGCCGCATCACCGGGGTTCCAATAAGCGGCTATGCCATAGGTAAACACCATAGACGCAGGGGCAACAATGTCTTTATACCCCGCATCGTGCGCTGCACCCGCTTCGGTATGAATAGTACTCGCAAATTCCTTGGGCTCCAGCCAACGCCGGATACTGCCCTGCTCAACGGGGTCCGGGCCAACCGACTTTCCCACCACCTTACCCAGGTACTGTTCGGTTTCCTCCCAGCTACCCCAGAGTCCCCAACTCGGCTCTGACACTACTATTTCACCGGGCGGAAAAAAGGCAGGGTGACGTCTTCTGTCACGTCCCTGAAGACCACCTCGACTTCCATTCCGATGTGTACGTCTTCTGGCTCGCATTCCACCAGATTAGTGTGCATGCGAATACCCTCGGGCAAGTCTATCCAGGCGAGGATAATCGGCAGATCCTCAACGAACATTTCCTCAACACCTTCAAGGGTAACTGAGTAGGTATAAACAGTTGCCTTGCCGGATGCTTCAACCCAGCCAAGATCCTGACTCCAGCACTTGGGACAGTCTCGCCTGGGATAAAAGATATTCGTGTCGCAGCTATTGCAGTGTTGAATTAACAATTTGTGCTGCTTGGTACCATCCCAGAAGCCCTTACTGTAGGGCTGTATCTCAGGCAATGGTTTGTTGTAGTCGCTCATTTGGGCGCCCTCCCAAAGACAGTTGTACACGTGTTCATCACCGATCCACCAGAGGTTGTGAGAATCGCATTTTCACAGTTTTCAACCTGCCGCTCCCCGGCCTCGCCACGCAATTGCCTGACCGTATCAAGATAAAATGCCATGCTCACGCCGGAACCTGTATGGCCACGTCCAGTAGCGTCTCCCATTGTGGTGCAGGGTAGATCGCCCCCTGGGCCACAGCGGCCATCTGCCCACAGACTTGCGCCCTGGCCTTCTTCGCAGACTCCATAGCCTTCCAGCGCGCTGCACTGCGTGTAGGGGTAAGCGCCGTAGATCTGGCGAAGATCCATATCATCGATAGACAAGCCTGCCTGAGCCAGCGCATCCTGGCTTGATTCTCGATAGGCCTTGCGATGGAATACGTCTTCGCGCATAAACGGTGTCGCACTCATGAAACGAGTGCCATGCCCACGTTTGTAGACCGCCTTATCGCCCATCTCTGCCGCTATATCCTGCGACGTTACCAGCATGGCGCCACCGCCATCGGCCAGCAAATTACATTCCTTGGCTTTCAACGGGGTGCTTATCATGCGTGAGTTCATCACATCGTCCAGCGTGATGGGCTTACCGTAGAAAATTGAGAGAGGGTCTAAGGCACCCCAGGCTCGCAAAGCGACAGTAACCGCGGCTAGCTGCTCTTCAGTAGCCCCGGTCTCGTACATATAGCGCTGGGTAATCAAACCCATGGAGCCATTGAAGGTTACTCCGTAGGGATACTCAAACTGCTTATCCAGCGGGGCGGTAGCAAAGAAATTTATTAGCTGTTGCGGCGGTATGTCCGATTGAATAGTGGTGTGGGGAACCAGGACAAAATCGGCCTGACCACTCTCTATATGCTGCTCGGCAAGCCTCAAACAATTGGTAGTGGATGCACCCCCGGCATTACAAATTGCGATATCCCGACAGCCCTCCAAACCCATAACCTCGGGAATTTTACCCAGAGACATGTCGTTCTGCATGCTCGGCTGAGCCATTGGATTGTTTGATATCACTGCGCCAATCTGGTTCTTGTCGATACCCGCATCGCGTACCGCTTCCATGCAAACATCCAGCAGGATATCCCACCGGGTACGTTCCGGATCGCGACTTGTAGGCACCTCTCCAATGCCGACAATCGCCAGCCCTCTTTTCTTCATCCTGAAATTCCTCGTTTTAAAACTCGGGCGAAGCACTCACTCGCCCCGTGGTCATAAGAAAGATAACTGCCCGTTTCAATCATCCTCGGCGTATTCAGCACGATCAAAAAGATCCAGATTATCGTCGATACTGACCGCCAGCGGGCGTCGCAATGAAACGGTGTCAGCGTCGGTAGGAATCATAAACTCCCAGAGCGTATCCGGCAGAATTGAGCCGCTGGTGCGGCGACGAATGGAATCCCAATCACCCTCCAGGCCCTGCTCCATTATCGAGGTGAGCTCCTCGTCGGTCATGCCCACAGCATTGGCCAGCTTGCCCAGTGACTCCTCAACAAAGCCCAGTCGCGCATCCCATACAGAACTGGAGCGCACACCTTCCTGCAGCAGAAGATCGGTCCCCGACCGCTCCTTGCTGTCGAACCATGCCAGTACCTGCGGCACCCGGCGAATAACCGCTTCCTTGATATCGTTATGGTCAGATTCATCCGCGGCCTTCAGCCAGCCCTCCAGACCGATACGGTGAAAGTAGAGCTCCTTACCAAAATGCTTGACCATACCCTTGATAGAAGGAACGGCGCTGCTGTCCTTAAATGTGTTCAGCATGCGCCATAAGGCCACCTCGGCAAGGAAAGTGGAAACCAAAAAATCTCCCCAGTTCTCCGGCGGTGAAGACAGCATCTGCATGTCGTGCAGCTGCTCACGACTTCGGCCAAACTCTAATTGATGCTCGGGCAGATCCAGCTCTTCTTCGAGGTAGCGAAACATCGCGCGGGTATGCCCAAGCGTGTCCTGAGCCATACCGGCAAACGCAGAGCAGTCGGTCAAGCTACGGCCATTGAGCATAACCTTGATATACCAGTGGCCCAGCACCCAGTCACTGTCGGCTATACACAGCATTTCCGCGGTAAGTTCTTTCTTTGCTCTTTCGCTCACTATCACTTGCTAGTCCTCATTGCTATTTCATCGGTTTGCCACACGGTTGCGGCACAGACATCTAGTCGCCCGGTAATTTTCCTTCCCACTTCATCCACCCAAAGGTGCTGTGGCAGTCGTTACATTTCATCGAAATCTCTGAAACCGTGCCGCCGAAAGGGCTTACAACTTCGGTCTGCTTGGATTCACACCAGGGACATGCAACCTGTTCGTCATACAGGTCGCCGAAGGCCTGCTTCGGGCCCTGGTCCGGTTTTTTAACGCCATCAGCTGACATGAATCAGGCAGTCCCTACAATATCGTTGGGGGCAATAATTGGGATTACATCATCTCGCCTGACCATGCACATCTCGGTCCACACTTTCTCGGAATACATCAGCCTGGCCTGGGACAAAGCGGTCTCAAAATTTGGCGCGCTTAAACACCCAATGTGCGCAAGGTGGCCATCCATCTCTTCTCGCGCAAACACCTCGTAATAATCGTAAGTGGTTACCGGCAGAGGTATTTTGTCTTTCACTAAGCCCATTTTTGGGAACTCCTAAATACAATATCCATGATCTCTGGCGATGATGCGGGCATCTGGCGTGATGTCATTGCGGTTCCACTCATGATCCCACTCGACTTTTACCTTCACCCTGGATACGCCATCTACGGCGCCCACCGCTTCTTTCAATTCCGACTGAATCAAGTCCCAGGCAGGACAGCCCACGCAGGGAAACACCAAGCCAACATCGACAATGCCATCGGCATCAATATCCACCCGCCGCACCATGCCCATGTCGGGCAAACTTACATTCATATGCGGGTCCATCACTGTATCCAGTGCCGCACGCACAGCCGTTTCGGCTACCACAATTTGTCACCCCACTCTTCCCGCTGCAGCCGCTCGTAGCAGGCGGGGCGCATTGGGCCACCTGTTTTGAAGTTGCCAATTGCACGATCCCAGGTCGTCTCTTCCCATTCCCAGTCCATTTTTTCGGCATCAAAGGTCATCGGATATGGCATGCCGTCAATCACGTAGTCCTTTGTTTCCTCGTCAAACTTAGCGGGAACATCAAGGCCAGTCCGTTCTGCAAAATCAGTGGCGGATTTCAGCCATTTGGCGCGCATCGTGTCGTTGGACCACTCTCGCACTTTGTAGGTCAATTGGTCCGGGTGACCCTTGAGATGATCAGGCCTTCCATACCAGTGGTAGCCCCACGGGAAAATCCACTTGACGGCGTCTTGTACCAACTTTCTGGTTTCGTCGTTCTGATTGAAGTAATACTTGGTCCACATTGCGCCATGACGAAAGTGGAACGCTTCCTCGAAGTTCACTTTTTTCAGGGTTCTGCGGTAGGGAGCAAAACTGCAGTGCAGCTCCAGATCCCAGGTAGTAAAGCGACCGGCGCGATCCAGGAAGGCCTGAGAAACCACGAATTCGGCGTAGTTGCGCACGGGAAACTCCATAATCGGTAGTGACCAATAGGTGTTCGGATCCGCTTCGAATGCCAGTTTTTGCATATCGACGCCAAAGCGCTCATACAACATGCCCTGCTGGTGCGCGTGACCTACCTCGTCCTGAATCGTGCCGCAGATTGCCACCTTGGCACCGATATCGGGTGCGACACGAAATGCGGTATAGGCCCAGGTTAGAACGGTTACCTCACTCTGGGCAGCAATCTCCAGGGTCCTCTGCAGAATAGCCTTGTACCGGGGGGTCAGTTCGTCCATGTCCTCGATTAACTCGCCCGCCTGAATTCGGGCCAGAAGCGCCTCTTCAGCGGACTCATCTATCGCTAGTGCCTGTGTGCTACTCATAAAATGCCTCATACGTTATCTGCAAATCGTCACATACCTACTATACAGTATGTAAGTGCCCGGAACCCACATCAATTTGTGCTAATTGGCTGGTCAGTTGACCATTCTCTCGCGCTCGCCCCAGTATTGCTTCCGCAGGGCCTTTTTATCGATTTTCCCCAATGCGGTCTGTGGCAATCTATCAACTACATCCAGATGTTTGGGCGCTTGAATGCCGCCCTTTCTGGTTTTCACCAAATCAATCAACTCGCCCGGAACTACCGTCTCGCCCTCTCTGGGTACCACTACGGCGATGACCTTTTCACCCCACTTCTCGTCCGGCACACCGATAACTGCGGCCATGGCCACCGCGGGGTGAGCCGTTAACACATCCTCCACTTCTCGGGGATAAACGTTGAAACCACCGCTGATAATCATATCTTTGGCACGGTCAACCAGATAATAGAACCCTTCTTCATCCTGTCGCGCCAGGTCGCTGGTGTGCAGCCAACCATCCGCAAGGGCCTCAGCCGTGGCCTCGGGCCTCTTCCAATACCCACGCATAACAGCGGGGCTGCGAATACAGACCTCGCCCACCTCTCCCGGTGCCACCTCCTCGCCCTGTTCGTTCAAAAGTGCCATCTGCACTCCCGCTGGGGGCTTGCCGCAGGATGCCAGGCGCTCGGGTTTATCCAGCCGGTGTTCTTCCTTGCGCATCATGGTCAGGTGAATGCACTCAGTCTGTCCGTAACATTGCATCATGACGGGGCCAAAGAGCTTTAACGCCTCCTGCAAACGCGTGGGCGACATCGGCGCAGAAGCGTAGATAATTGATTCAATACTGGAGAGGTCGGCCTGCAAGGTACGGGGGTGATCCATCAATACATAAATCATGGTGGGAACGAGAAAAAGCGTGTTTACCCTTTCCTTTTCGACCAGGTCCAACACCTGCTCAGGATCGAAGCCTGCCGTCAGGTAAACCTTTCCGCCATTAAGAAAAGTAGGAATTAGCAGGAAGCCCGCAGCGTGACTAATCGGGGACGATGCCAGGTAGCGAATATCCTGTGGCCACTGCCACTCCGCCATGGAAATCAAGCTCTTGGCCGCCATGCCCCCCTGGGTCATGATCACCCCTTTGGGCTTGCCCGTGGTTCCGCCGGTATAGCTCACCCAGGCAATATCATCGGAGCCCGGTAGAGTAGACAAAACCTTAGGCTCAGCTACATCAGCCAGCGCCGGCAGGCAGGAACCGAACTCCGCCTCTGCCAAGGTGTAGATAAGTAGCTCTTCCGGGCCTCGCGCCCGAAGCGCTGCCCCTCGCTCAGTAAAATAGGGAACATCCACCACCAGCGCCTTGATTTCAGCATCGTCCAGAATGAAAAGCTGGTCTTCCAGCGACCCCATGGGGTGCAGCGGCGTATAGCGCATGCCATTAGCAAGTACCGCCGCCATGGTTGCGAAAGTATCGACGCGATTAGCTGCCAACTGTGCAACACCATCACCCGGCTTAAGGCCCGCATCGCGTAATACCTGGGCAACTCGCCAGATACGCTGCTCAAGCTCGGCGTAAGTGAGGCTTACCCCGCCAGCGTCGACAATGGCATCTCGATCCGGCCAGCGGCGCAGCCCCTTAAGAATAAGATCCAGATAGGTGTCGCCTTGGTACAAGTTGTCAACGGCCATGCTGCCCTCAAGTTCGGCAAATTAGTGTCAACGACTGTATTTCAACTGTCCGAATGGACTGATATCAAAATGGGCAAGTGTGGTGTCAAAGAAAGGGGTCAGAAGAAATCTAACTGTATGCGCCTATTGCGCCTCACGAAATTCTATGGGGGATTTACCCGTCCACTTTTTAAACGCCCTCGAGAAGTTAGCGGTATCGGAGAAACCGATGAGATAGGCGATTTCATAAATGGGGAGTTCCTGACTGATATAGTCCTCAGCAAGGCCGCGGCGCGTGTCGTCCAATACTTCTCGATAGGTAGTCCCTGCACTCTCCAGTTTGTTATAAAGCGTGCGAGTACTCATATTCAGAGCCTGTGCCACCAGATCCTTACCGGATACCCCGGTAGGCAATAATTTTATCAACTCCTTGTGCACCCTGGCCGGGAAGTCGCTGCGATCTATTTTCGCCAGATGTTCAACTGTCAGTTGCTCATACATTCGCGTCAATTCGGGATTGGCTGCCGGCAGTGTTCTCGCCATATCCTGGGCGGCGACCGTAATGGTAGTCACGGGAGCATCAAAAATAACGGGGCAGCCAAAGAAGTTCTGGTACTTCTGCAATATTGATTTCAACTCGGGCGCCGGTCTTGCGAGCGCAACAGATTGCGGCTTGAATTCCTCGCCCAGCGCCACCCTGATTGTGCTCACAGTCAGGGAAGCAAAACCATCAACCCGAACCGGTATTAATGGCATATCCTCGCGCGGCCTCGCCTTTAATTCATATACGTCACCATCGAGACCCGCCTCCAGCGAATCATTGGTCGTAATCAGTCGATAGTACTTTACGTAGCACTCCATAAAGTCTTCCAGCGTTTCGCTGAAACACATGGCTATGCCGAGAGAATAAAATGAAGTCGGATGTACGTAGTTCGCCAGGCGCAGCCCAAAAATAGGGTCGTCAAGCCTCTCCGGAATCAGGGTCAGTAACGATTCCATGGCTGCCGCAGGAATACGCACATGAGGCTCGCGCAGTGCGTCCAGATCCAGGCCAACCTCTGCAAACAGACCGGCAGCGTCCTGACCACCGTCTTCGATAGCTTGCGCGATAATGATCCCAATGGGACCAAGGGTAGAATGTTCAGCCTCAGGCATTGTTGGCAATTTATGACAGAACGGAGCCCGATTTGATCACAGTCCAAACCGGGTGACAAGCCGTGTCACCGCGAGAAGTAACTTCCAGTCACGAGGTGCGAGCGATCAGCCACAACCCGCGGGTTAGCAGCGGCACGGCGAAGACCAAAATAAAGCTCATGGCTAGCAATGTGTACCCCGTGAGAATCAGGGCGATGATCCCCATACTGCCTAGACTCATGCTGGCAATCACCATGCCGACCGCAACTGTGCCGTGACCCAGATGATTCAAAGGCCGCTCGAAACGCTGCACGTGCCAGCTGTCTATTCTCTCCAGAAACCCCTGCAGCATACCGACACCTGTCTGGGCAATAAGCACAAAGAGAACGGCAACATAAATATCTAGAAACAAATCCGAACCCAGGGTACTCATCAGGGTATAAGCGGGGAGTTCCTCTGTGGTGATTGCCGGGTAAGCGCTCATGAAAGAGACGTGGAGAACAATCCCTGGTATCACGGCGACTGTTGCCGCCGTCATCGCCGCAAATGCAGCTTGGGAACGGCTTTGCACGCCTCGCGCGCAGTAGAGCAACAATGGGATAAATCCACCGTTAACCAACGCATATTGCATACCACCCTGCCAGGCCGACCATTCAACTGGCTCGGCAGCAAAGGTTGCTCTTATCTGCTCCGCCGGCTCGCCCGAGAGTTGAACAACAAGCGCCACGAGCACCGCACCTAAAGCCAATACCGCCAGTATCATGGTTTTCTCTACAAGTACCCTTCCCTGATAGGTCAGTACAAAAACAATTAGCAACAGCGCAGCACTACCCGCCCAAGACGGCATACCAAAGCGAGTGTCAGCGATCGCGCCGGCTGCGGTAGTACATACAGCCAGGGTGATAATCATGCCAAGGAGGATAACGATCTCGTACAAAAACCAGAACCGACCCAGTAGTTTCTCGAAGAAACTGCGGTATTCATAGCGCTGAAACAGTCGCGCCAGTTCAAAGGTAGCAAACAGCAATACGCTGTAAGTAAACACCACCGCCAGGATCGACAGAAGCCCGCCTACCGGCCCGTGCTGGCTTATAAACTCCATCACCTCTCTACCGGTACCGTAAGAGCCACCGAATACGACCGACAGGAATACCGCCGATGGAATTATAAAGACACGAAATAGGTATGAATCCAGCATAGGTAGCATCCGGGCATTCTAGACCTATAGGTTAGCAGCGAGCGGAAAAAACCTCTTATCAAACCGGGAATATGGGCGGTCAGCGTTCGGTAGCCGACTGCCGACTTACTCAATATAACAAGGCTGGGCATGAGCCGATCAGTGATACTTGGCTCCATGAAAAAGGAACCGAGACAGTAAATGAGTGATCGTCAAGGCACCCGGTTCAGCCGGAAACTGCGAAAATGCCACAACATCGCTGACTTGCGCAAAGCGGCAAAGCGCGCCCTGCCCTTTCCGCTATTTGACCACGTGGACGGCGGATCTGACGATGAAACCACCCTGAGCGCTAACACAAGTGCGTTCAATAAATATTGCCTGAAGCCGCGCTACTGCAGTGGCGTAGAAAGCGTAGACGCTTCAACCACTGTATTAGGGCAACGCATAGAGTGGCCTTATTTTACCGGCCCAGCCGGAGGATTGAAGTACCTGCACAGACACGGGGAAATCGGCGTTGCACGTGCCTCCCACAAGTATGGGACCGCCTATGCGATGTCAGGCTGGACCAACACCCGGCCGGAAGATATTACGGCGGCGTCGAAGGGCCCCAGCTTTTTCCAACTGCAGCCCTGCCGGTCAAGGGAAGTGATGGCCGACATGATCCAACTGGCCAAAGATACCGGCTACGATGCCTTGATTGTGACCGTGGATAACCCGGTGCATGGTAACCGCGAACGGGATGCCCGCAGCGGATTCGGTGTTCCGCCAGCCTTCACCTTGAAGGCAATGGCCTCAATCGCCAGCCGCCCCCGCTGGGCATTTGGCACAATACCGATGCCCGGATTCGGTCTTTACGACAAGTATATGGACTCCCAGGAACGAGATATGAACTGGCTGGCAAACCAGCTGATCACCAATATTACCTGGGACGATCTAGCCTGGATGCGCCAACAGTGGGATGGACCATTTGCGGTGAAGGGGCTGTTGGCAGTGGAAGACATGCGGGCCGCCGTCGATGCCGGTGCTTCCGCTGTGATTCTGTCCAATCAGGGCGCCCGCCACTTTGACACCGCGCCAGCTACTCTGGATATGTTACCGGCGGTGGTGGATGCTGTTGGCGACAAGGTAGAGGTGATTTTTGACTCCGGAATACGGCGCGGCACAGACATACTTAAAGCCATCGCATTGGGAGCCACCGCGTGCACCGGCTCACGCCTTTATTGCTACGGCCTTGCTGCCGGAGGCCAGCAGGGAGTGGAACGCGCGCTGCAACTGCTACGTGAAGAGGTTGAGCGAGATATGATATTTATGGGCGCAGCCACTCTCGAGCAGGTCAACAGTGACAGTATTATGAGCAACCAATCAGCGTGAGGAGTACTTGATGAGCAATGACACAGTAGCCGATAGAATTACCGAACTCGGCCACACTTTACCGGCGCCTATTCAATTGCCGCCGGGGGTAGTCGCCAAATTTCCATTCGTGCGCATAATTGGTAACCGGGCACTGGTATCTGGCCATGGCCCACTGAATGCCGATGGCAGCCTGGCCACCGAATTGTTTGGCAAAGTCGGCCAGGACCTGAACAAGGAGCAGGCTACGCAGGCCGCGCTACTGACTAGTCTGGCTATTCTTAGTAGCCTGAAGGCAGAACTGGGATCACTGGAGCGTATCACCGCGTTTGGCCGGGTACTGGGAATGGTCAACTGCACGCCGGATTTTATCCAGCAGACTCCGATTATCGATGCTTTTTCGACCCTGGTGAATGAGGTATTCCCAAGTAACGTGGCAGCACACTCGCGAGCAGCGGTGGGTATGGCATCATTACCCATGGGTATGTCAGTAGAGATTGAAGCTGAGGTATATTTCGAGTAATGCCGGAAAAGATCACCATTACCAGCCTGGAAGACTTTCAGGAGTATACGGGGAAGGAGATATTCACCTCTCCTCCGCTAACCGCCAGCAAGGAAATGATTCAGCAATTTTGCCGTTCTGTAAACCAGCTCGACTGGTTTCACTTCGACGAAGAGCGCTGCGCTGCCTCACCTTTTGGAGCTATCGTGGCGCCGGGCATGTTTACGCTTTCGCTGATCCACTCGGTGTACTTCGAAAATGTTGAATTGAACGGCCTGCGTGCACTGTTCCTGGGGTCGGACCGTTTCCGTATTCTGCGACCTGTGAAAGCAGGTGATCAACTGCAGCTTAAATTTTTGGTCGACCGCGTTGAAATTCGCGACGAGGGTTTCGCAGTTCACTATGACTTCGCCTGGCACAGCAACGAAGAGGAGCAACCAGTAACACTGGGTAACTTCATCGTGCGGTACTGGCCTGATTAATTATTAAACCTTTTCATACTATCTTCTCACGGAGAAAGACTTTGAAGTCAATGATCAAAACCACTATCGCGGCCGCAATGGCCCTGAGCCTGAATGTCCAGGCAGATGACGAAATCAGCCAAACGTTGATTCGCAACGTCCATGTTTGGGATGGGTTTGCGGATGAACTGAGCGAGGCGCAAGACGTGTTGATCGAGGGTAACAGCGTCGCCAAAATCGGCAGTAGCCTCACGGCCGACAACGCTACCATCATCAACGGTGGCGGACGCACCTTGATGCCGGGGCTCATAGATATGCATACACACGTGATGTTCCCCCGCGGCTTACCAGACCATGAGAATATTTGGGATGGCGCAGCGTCTGGCGCCATGGCGCATGAGAGCATGCAGATTTATATGAATAATGGTTTCACCACCTTGCGTGATATGTGCAGCCCCCCCAGCCTGTCACGGGCCATCAGTTCAGGCGCTATTGAAGGTCCGCGCTTTTACACCTCGGGCGCCTGCATTTCTTCCTACTCAGCCCACGCTGACTGGGGGCCCCAAACTGCAGAGCTTGGTGCCGAATCAAACCATATGCGTATGGGTACGTCTCTGATTGCCAACAGCCCGGACGAATACCGAGAGGCCGCGCGGTACAATTTCCGTCAGGGCGCGCAATTCCTGAAGATCTTCGTAGGCGGTGGCGTAGCTTCTTCCTTCGACCCGCTGGAATCGATCACCATCAGGCCAGAGGAACTCAGGGCCGCCGTGGAAGTGGCAGAAGACTTCGGCTCCTATGCCTGCATTCACGTTTATCACGCCGAGCACATCCAGATGGCGCTGGATCAGGGCGTCACGTGCATCGAGCATGGCTTCCTGATGGACGAGGCGACTATGAAGCGCATGGTTAAGGAAGACATTGTGCTGTCTGCACAGGCATTCATGAGCTACACCGCATTCCAGGACCCTGCCGGCATACCCGGTTTTGGACCGGAACAGGTAGCCAAGGGCATCAAGGTCAACAAGGGCGCTGACCAGATGTTCAACTGGGCGGCAGAGAAAGGCGTCGAGATATTCGCTGGCAGCGATATGTATACATACGACACGCTGCCAAACGCTATGTTGAATATCACTCAGCTGGAGCGGTGGTTTTCGCCGGTGGAAGCGTTGCGCGCTGCCACTTCTACCGCAGGCAAGTGGTTAATGAAAACCGGCCCGAAGAATCCGTACAAAGATGCACAACTGGGCACATTGCAGGAAGGCAGCTACGCCGACGTGATACTGGTAGCTGGCAATCCACTTAAAGGCACTAAAGTGCTAGAGGATTCTGATAACGTCGTTATGGTTATGAAAGATGGCAAGGTCTTCAAAAACCAGATTGATTGATTACCGGCAGCCTCAGTAGGAAACGTAACCCTCCCCACTGCACAGGACGAGCCATAGCTGGCACTCGTCCGCTGTTAGTACCTGTCATACTGGAACGAAAACAAGCGCCGTAGTGCTTCATTACATGGTCAGAACCAGCTTGCCACGTACGCGCCCTTCTTCAGACTTGCGAATCGCCGCCGCAGTTTCGTCCAGCGAGTAGCGGCGCTCAATAACCGGAGTCACCCGGCCATCACTCATCAGGCCGGCCAGTGTTAACAAATCCTCGGCATGCATTTTCGCGGTGAAGGAAATCAGTTTCTGGTCGACAAAAGGTTGCAGTGCGATCGCACTAATGGGCCCGGCAAGAGGCCCAATCCAGTCCCCCTTGGCACCACCTATTATTACCAGCTTGCCTTCGGGCTTGAGCGCGCGGCGGTTCGCGGACAGGGAGTGGTTACCGACATTATCAATAATCAAATCATACTGCAGGCCGCTATCGGTATAGTTTTCCCGCTTGTAATCAACAACGTGATCGGCGCCGATTGATTTCACCATCTCCACGTTGCGAGTGCTGCAGACGCCGGTAACTTCTGCTCCCATAGACTTGGCAATTTGCACAGCGAATGTACCAACGCCTCCGGATGCGCCATTGATGAGCACCTTCTGGCCGGCTTCCAGTTGGCCGTTATCACGCAGCGCTTGTAATGCTGTTATTCCGGCAACGGGGGCTGAGGCGGCCTGCTCGAAGCTGACATTGTCGGGGATTTTCGCCACTGAACCGGTTGCGTCTCGAGTGAGATATTGAGCGAAGGCGCCGTTGGCACCACCGTAAACACGGTCTCCAACATCAAACTCGGTTACCTCCTCTCCGATTGCCTGTACTGTGCCTGCAAAATCGCGACCAAAACGCGGGTCGCCAGGAGCACCAAAGCCAGTCATAAGGCGCATGATGTAGGGCGAGCCCCGCATAAAATGCCAGTCCAACGGGTTTACTGAGGCGGCTTCTACCTTGACCAGTATCTCGCCCGGTCCCGCCACGGGGACTTCAACGTTGACTACCTGCAGCACATCAGGCGACCCATAACAGGTGTGTACTACAGCCTTCATTGAGGCTATGCCTGTGGCGGCCCCCTGAGAGGCCGGACACGGTTCGCTGTGGCTTAAGGCCAAGGCTAAAATCAGCAGTCCAGTCGATACGATCAGCAGCGGTATCGTGACTAGTTTATGACGACGTTTCATGGATTTCGCCCTCGCTATAGAGAAGGTGTGCTAGGTCCAATGGAACCCGTGCTTAAAAGTCCAGGCCTACCCTCACCATATACTGGCGGGGAGCAATCAATTCATCGCCAGTGGCACCCACACCAAACACGTCGGTGAAGCGTGCATTGATGCCATCCTCGTCAGTCAGGTTCTTGCCGATCAGCTCTACTCGCCAATCTGCCGAGCCCGGGTAGAAGCCGACAACCAGATCAATCACATCATAGCTATCGACCACGTCAGTCTTGTCATTGTTGAAGATACGATGCTTGAAATCACCACGATAGGTGTACTGGAAGGTACTACGCATTTCGCCCCAGGAACCTAGCTCGGTGTTCCAGTTAAGCGCGAGATTGCCGGTAAAGCCGGGGGTTTTCGCCAGCTCGTTACCTTTCACATTTTGTACCTGCGCAGCACGCGCGATTTGAATCTCAGGGCTAAACAGGTCAAAGCCCTGACCAATTAATGCATTGGTCGCTGCGTCCGATTGAACGTTATCCAGCGCCAGGTGATCGTCGGTAATCTCTGTTTCCAGCCACGCCATGCGCGCATCCAGCACGAGGTTATCTGTAATGAAGGCTGCAAACTCCAGCTCAGCGCCATAAATCTCAGACTCTGGAATGTTACCTACACCGCCCTGGAAAACCTCAGGGTCTGTGGCCTGATACTGAAGCCCTTCATAATCGTAGTAAAAAGCAGCCGTATTGATGCGCACACGGCCATCGGCCAAGTCCGTCTTGAGGCCTATTTCATAGGCATCCACCACTTCTTCTTCGTAAGTGGGCAGCACTACGATTGGGGCAATCTCGTCCTCAAGACCAAAAGTCAGGTTAGAGCCACCCGGCTTGAAGCCACGCGTGTAAGAGACGTAACCCATGGTGTAGTCATTAAAATCATGCTCTACCACGAGCCGACCGGTAACCTTATCGCTCTGTACGTCCAGCGACTGGGTTCCATCTCGCCCGTAGAAGTTTGTCACCTCAGAGGTCACTTCGTCGTCGGTGTAACGAAGGCCAAAAACAGTGCGCCAGTCGTCGTTAAAGTTCCAGGTGCCCTGACCGTAAACAGAGATAGACTCGCGAGTCGGCTCGGCGGTAGAGATAAAGCCGAAGTCACCATTGAAGTTGTACACATCCTCTACGGTGAAGGGGTCGAACTCACCGTCAAAGCCAAAGTCCAGCCGCTCCAGAATCTCCCCTTCTATTTCCGTATCCAGATAAAAAACACCGGCTACCCAGTCCAGCTTGCCAAACAGGGGGTCGGCAGAAATCAGATTAAATTCCTGAGTGAACGTTTTCAGGTCGCTGGTTTCGGCATCATAGAAACTGGGGAGCAATGCAAAAGGAGGCAAGCTGTCCAGATCGTTGCGGTCGTTGTCACGCCGAATCAGCACATCATCATGCTGGTAGCTGGTCAGTGACTTGACGGTAAAGGGCTCGAGATCCCATTCCAGTACCGCGCTATAAATCTCTGAGGTCAGTTCATATTCTGCCAGTGAATCCTGACGCAGTTTGCGCGCGTCACGCGTTGTATCCAGCAGGCCTTTCTGGGCCGCACCGTTACGATCCTCATCGAAGTACTGGGCCGTCAGGTGAACGCGAAAGGTATCCGTGGGCTCTATCAAAAATCGCACGCGACCGGAGATGCTATCGGCGTCGTCTAGCTCCTGGTCAAGTACAACGTTGTCAGAAAACCCGTCATGCTTATTGGTGGCGATACTGGCTCGCATGGCGACGCTGTCACCCAACGGCAAGTTTATCGCGCCGCGTGCGCGAACCAGGTCGTAATCGCCCAGGGTCAGATCGGCGGTGCCATAAATTTCATCGGTGGTAGGCGCCTTGGTGATGACATTGATAGCACCACCGGTGGAGTTCTGGCCAAACAGTGTGCCCTGGGGGCCACGTAGCACTTCTATGCGTTCCAGATCGAGGAAGTCAGTTTGCAGGGCAAATGGCGAAGCAACGTAGATGCCATCAAGATGGTAGGACACTGAGGGGTTGGCTATCGCGTTCTGATTGGCCTCGTTGCCCACACCGCGAATGGTAATCACGGTCTTGAACCCTTCGTTTTTGGCGATATTCACCCCTGGGGCGATGGCGCTGAGGTCAACAAAGGTGGTGATCTGGCGATTATCCAGATCCTCATCAGACAGCGCAGTTACCGCTTGCGACAAATCCTGCAGGCTTTCAGTACGCTTTTCGGCTGTAACTATAACCTCTTCAAAGACTGGCCTGGCGTCTTGTGCGACAGCTGAAGCAGAAATAGCGGCGGACACTGCCAGGCTAATCGCCTGCAATGGTAGTGTGGGTTTTAACATGTGAGATCCTATTTGGAAGTAGCGCGCTTAGGGGCTTCGCCCCATCTTTAGGGTATTCATTAAGGGCGGGGAATTTAGCACTGACCGGTGCAAATTAAAATAGCTGCGGTGATATCCAGTTGCTCTGCGGGAGGACGCTGGCACTTATTATTGATGCCTTATCTTCGCTCGGTTATCCTCTTGACGAGGTAGAGGGTTTTCTCGTCACCGCTAGGCTCACATAGTGCTTGTCAGGCGAGAGGTCTACCCAAGTCATGACACTCGTGCCACTGGCTGTGATCGGAGAACAATATGAAAGGGATTTATCCTCGGCCGAAACCTCTATCCGCCACCTCGAGGCCTTCTGCAATGCCCTATTCTTGGAGTTGCTAGAAGTCATGGAGCTATCGATTCAAGATGTAGGCAGCATGGGAGAATTCGTAGCAGCGATTGCTACGATATTGACTTTGATCTATCTGGCTCGTCAGTTGCAGTCCAACACAAAAGCAACACAGGGTAGCAACCGTCGCGAGATTACCCGTGATTTTGTTAGGTTTGGCGAGAATCAACTCGATCCCGTGGTTGCGCGCGCCTGGCACCAGGGGCTACAAAGTTACCCCCACATGGCTAATGAAGCTAACAACTCCTTCGCGGTTCAGATGACCAATCAAGCTCTCATGTTCCAGTCCATTTTCGCGCAGTACGAAAATGGGCAGCTTGAAGAAGCTACCTATATTACTTATCTCCTGTTTTTCACATCAATAATTGCATCGCCAGGTGGAGGCGCTTGGTGGGAGGATTCTGGAAGACCTATTTTCGTGCCCAAGATGGTTATTGCGGTGGATAAGCAGCTGGCTAAAGGCGAGCATCCGGAGCTTATGGCGATGTATTCAGAGCTCATAGAGCGTAAGGGTTGAACTGAAATTGTCGCACTTCGAATATGTGTCAGTAGCGATAGCACTCATAAATGCGCTTGCTGTAGGTCGGTTGCTCGCTGGTCTGTCGCTCTCACTCACTGGTGAGCGGCGATATTGGGTTCATACAACCTGGGTGTTCACGCTACTGCTTATATCTATTATGTCGTGGTGGGTCATGTGGCGCTTCAGTGAAGTCGCCTGGACCCCGATTCGTTTCCTTTGGGCTCTGGCGCTGCCGGCGTCACTTTATATTCGGGCCACTGTATTACTTGGAAACTCAGGTGATGAGCCAGACTCCTACTATGACCATTTCTATGCAAAACGGCGCGTGTTTTTTTCTATAGGTGCAATAGTAGCGGTTTTGATCGCCCTGACTCCTTGGGTTCAAGGCTTATTACCTTGGTTTGAACCTGGGCCAATTCATATTAACGCGGCATTTGTAGGGAGTATTTCCCTCTTGGGACTCTGGTTCCGCAATCCAACGATTCACGGGGTGTTGGCAGTGCTGAGCTTTATAAGCGCCGCCAGCGCTTTTTTTATTATTCGAATAGCCGCCTAGCCGCCTCAATCGCAAGACCCCACGCTTTCACATCGAGAACATTCTCGATAAAATCATGCGCTTACAAATTAGCGACCCAACGGGAAGTAACGCCATGTCCATCCTATATAGGATTTTATTAGCCGCAGCGTTGAGCTTGAGTTTTTCAACAACGTCATTTGCTGCTGATGAACCAGCGAAGCCGCAAACATTATTCAAGAACGTACAAATCTGGGACGGCACCAGCGAAGCTCTCTCCAGCGCTACAAATGTGCTGATAGAAGGCAGCACGATCAAGAAAGTTGGAGCATCCACTGGCGATGCTCGAGATGATGCAGCGGTGATCGAAGGTCAGGGAAGAGTCCTAATGCCCGGGCTTATAGATATGCACTCACACCTGGCAATTTCATCCTCTTCTGTGGTCGCTTTTGAAAGCTCAACCTGGGAAGAGATTGGGGCCCGCACAGCGCTAGTCGCTGAGGAAGTGCTAATGGACGGTTTCACTACCGTCCGTGATATGGGTGGAATGAACGGCAAGGGTGTCAAGCGTATGATTGATACCGGCGAACTTGATGGTCCCAGAATTTTCCCAAGTGGCGGCTTTATAGGCGCCACAAGCAGTCACGCTGACTTCAGGCTGTTGACCATGCGCAACCCACAACTTGACGGTGTTAAAGACAGCAACATGCTGCGCCTCGAAATAGGCTATGTAGTCGATGGTGTTGATCAGGTTTTAGCAGCTTCCAGACGGAACTTTCAGCTGGGAGCCTCCCAGCTTAAGCTGATGATTGGTGGTGGTGTGGCTACCGAATATGATCCTTGGCACAGTACGACATTCACCTTCGATGAAGTTAAGGCCGCCGTCGATGTGGCTCAAGGCTACGGCTCCTACGTTGCAGCTCACATCAACCAGCCTGAGTCGATAAAGATGGCTATCGAAGCAGGCGTCAAAAGTGTTGAGCACGGGTTTGTCATCGACGAACCGACTATGAAGATGCTGGTTAAAAACGATGTATGGCTTTCAAGTCAGCTGACAGGTACATCGAGTGAACTCACTGAACTCCCCTCGCTGACACCGGAAAATCTTCGCAAGCTTGACCTAGCCCATGCAGAGATGTCGGATTTTTACAGCCTGGTTAAAAAATATAAGCCCAAGCAGGTGTTTGCGGTTGACGCTGTATTGGCCAGTAGAGAGGTTTATATCAACCAACGCCGGCATGAAATTTACCTTTTCGCACAAAACTTCGGAAACCACGCGATGCTCAAGGCTGCTACTTCTTCCGCGGGTGAACTTTTGGGTATGACGAAGCAAACCACTTATCACGACGGCCCTATTGGGGTAATTCAAGATGGAGCCTACGCTGACATTTTGCTGGTGGATGGTAATCCTTTGGAGGATATTTCTGTAATCGGGGGCAGGCAGTTGTGGCTCAAGGCACCCAAACCTGAGCCTATCTCTACAATCAATGTGATTATGAAGGGTGGAGAAATCTTTAAAAACACGCTGTAGATATGCGGTGTTGATTTGCCTAGAGAGGTAACTGCACTTAAAGCGGGCGTTATAATCGGCAGGTCGAAGTAGGCGGCGCTGCGATCCAAATCCTGCCTATGTGCCCCGCAGTTTCGACCATTGTACTGGCACTCAAGGCATCAAGGCGCATCTAAGAGTGCCATTTTGAGTGCGGCCCTTGCTAATAGCCGTGTCGAATCGAGTGTTGGCAGAGAAGAGTTTTCGTCATTGATGATCAGGGGGATTTCCGTACAGCCCAGGACTACCGCCTGACACCCTTCGGCTTTGTACTTTTCGATCACTCGTTGATAGTAGGCCACAGACTCAGGGATAGTTTTTCCGGTGAGCAGATCCTGCCAGATGATACGGTCAAGTTCAGCCACTTCCTCATCATCTGGCATCACACATTCTATATCCACCTCAGACATAGCGCGCTGATAGATACTGCCGCGCATCGTGAAGCGGGTTCCCAGTACTAAAATTCTGCTATATCCGCGCTGTTTTGCGGTATCAGCGACAACCTCGCAAATATGTAAATACGGTAGAGGAATCCGCTCCCTCACAAGATCGACACCGTGGTGAATAGTATTATCCGGACACAAGGCAAAATCGGCACCGGCTCTTTTCAATTTTTCCACAGATTCAATGAGTTTATTACCGGCGTCTTCCCAATCACGCCGGTCGCCTTCCAGGTACTGCATATAGTCCTGCAGGGAGAAGGTATGCAGGGTCACCTCGGGATGATTAAATCCCCCGAGCTCGCTCAAGCCCTCTTCGATGATGGTGCGATAACACAGAGCGGCGCCCTCAGCACTGTTACCAACCAATCCAATATGCTTCATTCTTATGCCCTCTTACTCTATTCGGGTCGGTAGGCCACAATATCGATTTCTACCAAGACACCTTCCGCAACGAAGTCGGTGCAAATCGAGGTACGTGCAGGTGGAAATTCGGGGAAAAACTCTGCATATGCTGCGTTAAACATTGGGAAATCTTCCCTGCTTTTGAGGTAGATTACAGCCTTTACCACGTCGACCATTGCACACCCCGCTTCGACTAACTGTTCTTCGATGGCGC
The DNA here is from genome assembly GCA_039964455.1 of Halieaceae bacterium. GTDB lineage: Bacteria > Pseudomonadota > Gammaproteobacteria > Pseudomonadales > Halieaceae > CALJFL01. The sequence goes on from JBDVXK010000025.1 coordinate 265,900, forward strand.
GCAGCGACTGCCTGGTCTGTTGTTCAATATCGCCACTCAAATCTGGTTTGCCATTGTCATCACAGGCCACCATTCCGGATAGATAAACGAAATCTCCCGCACGCACCGCCATCGACAGTGGCAGCGTCATCCCGCCAAAATCAACTGGGCCACCTATAATCTTCTTTGTTTTAGTAGTCATACGTTTTATTACCTTTCCGTTGGCCCACAGTAATCGAGAGGCTCCATAAAATTCAGCGCAGTGCCTAGCGACCTATCAAGTAATGAGAAGGCTGACCCCTGACACAGTAGGCTCACGCATCCTGAGCTTCAGGATTGGAAACCTTCACTTCAGTCGCCAGGGAATCCGCATCATGCCCGTGCAGCTTCGCAAGTAGTTGCTCTTTACTGGACTCATAGGCAACTAAATGTCGCTCCTTAACGTGACCATATCCCCTGATTTTTTCCGGCAAAGATGTCAATTCGACCGCGAGATCATAGTTATCCTCGGTTAAATTGCTAAGCACAGCGTTGAGAACATCCCTGTACTCACCTAACAAAGCACGCTCTCTTCTTCTCTCAGCCGTTTTTCCGAATGGATCGAAAGCCGTACCACGCAATATCTTGAAATGCCGCAGTAGCCGAAAGCCGACCATCATCCATGGACCAAGTGTGATTTTTCTGGGCTCTCCCGAGAACGGGTCCTTTCGTGCAACACCTGGGGGGGCCAGGTTGAACTCCAGTTTATAGTCGCCTTCAAATTGCTCGTCCAGTTTCTGACGAAATGCAGGGTCGGAATGGAGACGCGCGACTTCGTATTCATCTTTATAAGCCATCAGCTTAAAGGCGTACTTGCTAACTGCCTTCACCAAAGTATCGACATTTTCCAACTTCGCTTCCGCAGATTGTTTAAACTCAGTTACCAGCATTCGATATTCGTTGGCATAGGCCTCACTTTGATATTTTGTCAGCTCTGCTGCGAAGAACTCAGTGCTGCCCTTTTCCACACCAACAACATTCACGGGAGCGGCAGGTTCGGCATACGCTTCCACCGCCTTCAAGTCATGTGCGGCGAGTCGCCCCCACATAAATGCCTCTTTGTTCCAGTCAACTCGGACACCATTGAGCTCAATGGCTTTCAAAATGGAATCCAGGGAGACAGGCAATAGTCCTTTTTGCCAGGCGTAACCAAACAGGAACATGTTGCTGGCAATAGAGTCACCCATGAGCGATGTGGCCAACTTGCTTGCATCAATAAACTCGCTGCGCTCACTTCCCAAGGCTAAGGAAATGCGCGTATGCAATGTCTTCGCAGGAAACTCGAGGTCGGGATTGCGTGAAAATTCACCCGTTATAGCCTCATTTGCATTAACTACTGCGAATGTCCGCCCACTATTGACTGTATTGATAGCGAGGTCGCCCGCGGCGGTGAGTGAATCACAGCCCAACAACAGATCCGTCGAGCAAGAATTGATGCGAATAGCCTTCAAGTCCGCGGGCGAACTCGCAAAACGCAGGTGGGAGACAACGGAGCCGCCTTTCTGGGCCAGCCCCATCTGGTCGAGTATCGAGGTGGCCACTCCATCAATTCGAGCCGCTACTCCCAGTAGCGCCCCGACGGTGACCACACCTGTACCGCCCACGCCCGTAATCAAAACGTTATAGGTGCTACCTGCTGAAATCGGAGGCAGCTTCGGTTCCGGCAGGCTAACGAATTCGGGCGGACTTTCCCCTGTGCCTTGACCCTGTCTCAGCTTACCCCCGATCACAGTGACAAAGCTCGGACAGAACCCCTCCACGCATGAGTAATCTTTATTACAGCTTGATTGGTCAATTACACGCTTGCGACCGAATTCCGTAGTGATCGGCAGTAAAGAGATGCAGCTCGACTTCTCGCCACAGTCACCACAGCCCTCACAGACCCGGTCATTGATGAAAGCGCGCTTAGCTGGATCCGGGTATGTTCCACGCTTGCGACGGCGGCGTTTCTCGGTAGCGCAAGTCTGGTCGTAAACCAGAACAGACACGCCAGGCCAGGTCTTAAGTTGGTCCTGTAGCTCGGCGAACTCCAGTCGATGGTGAACAGTTACCCCCGAAGCCAAGCCTTGACTGCCCCGATATTTCTCCGGCTCGTCAGTTACCACGAGAATCTTTTCGACGCCTTCGGCACGAACCTGCTGCGTGATAATTGGTACGGATATCGGGCCATCGACCACCTGCCCACCCGTCATAGCGACCGCATCATTGAATAGGATCTTGTACGTGATATTGACTTTCGCCGCTACTGCCTGACGAATTGCCAGTGAGCCGGAGTGGAAGTAAGTGCCTTCACCGAGGCTCTGAAAAATGTGGTCCGTCGAAACAAAGGAAGACTCACCCACCCAGGGAATGCCCTCGCCTCCCATCTGGCAAAAGTCCATGACACCGCGGTCCATAAAACCTGCCATGCCATGGCAACCAATGCCGCCGTGCGCACGTGTGCCTTCGGGCGTTTTAGTGGAGCGGCTATGAGGACACCCTGAGCAGAACGTTGGCATCCGTGCCATAGGCATGGCCGGCAAACTTGCCATCATAGTACCCTGGCGATGGAGCAACTCCAGTCTATTGCTCAAGGCTTCGCCATCAACAATATGCGCGATTCGCTTCGCAAACGCCCTGACAACCATCTCAGGTGACATTTCGCCAGCATCATCAACTAACAGATCGCCTTTTTCATCGTACCGCCCCGCAATACGCGGACGAGACTCCTCTGGCAGGCCGTAGCATGCCTCACGCAGGGCGTCTTCCATCTGCTGCCGTTTCTCTTCGACGACCAGTACTTCTTCCAGCCCACTGGCAAATTCCCTGTAGCCTTGCAAATCAATTGGGAAGACCATACCGATTTTAAGAATGGTGATCCCCAACGCATCCAGGTCTTCCTCGCTAATTCCGATACTGCGAAATGCTTCTAGAACAGTCAGCCACGCCATGCCAGCGGCGACAATGCCGTAGCGGCGGTTGCCGGAGGTGTGAGTTACTTTATTGATGTTATTCGCGCGAGCAAAGGCGATTGCGGCAGGCAGCTTAACGCGTGTCATTCGCTGTCCCCAGCCCATGAACCACCAGTCAAGTTGACGGCTGTGCACTCCTCCAGGCGGAAATTCGAATTCCGGTTCTACGATATTCACCCGGTTTATATCGGCATCTACAACACCACTGCACTCGCAGTTTTCGGTAGTGATCTTAAAACCCACCCAGGCGCCACAGAAGCGCGACATCGCGATGCCAAGCAAACCGAAGTCGATGACTTCCTGGAGATTTGCCGGGTATAGAACAGGCATATGCATGTCTTCAAAGGTGGGCTCACAATGCGCCAATGTATCTGTTGAACGGCCACCATGGTCGTCACCGCAGACTGCAAGCACACCGCCGTGTTTAGATGAGCCTGCCAGATTTGCATGACGCATAGCGTCGACACTGCGGTCCAGCCCGGGATTCTTTCCATACCACATAGCAAATACGCCGTCGTGGATGCCGTCGCCATAGGCACCAGCCATTTGCGAGCCTTTTACCGCTGTTACCGCGAGGTCTTCGTTAACAGCAGGCAGAAACTTGATACCGTGTTCATCCAATACCTTAGGTATTTTTTCCATCTCAAGATCGAGAGTGTGTAGAGGAGAACCTCGATAGCCGCTTATAAAACCGCGGGTATCAAGTCCGGCGGCCCTGTCACGTCGCGCTTGCAGAAGCCCGAGCCTAACCAGGGCTTGGCTACCTGTTAAATAGATCAGGCCGCTGTTTTGCTGGTATTTGTCGTCCAGGCTAATATTTTCCAAGTCCATGTCTCTATTTCCTTTACGTATATCTTGGGCAGTTACAAAGTCTTGCCGCCAGATAATGACCTGCAGGCCGCAGATCTTTATCTACTTCTCGCAGCGGTAAAGCCCTCTTGGTATTCACTTGCCAAGCAAGCCCAGCCGATTGGCTATATTGTTGCGCTGCATGTTTGATGAGCCACCGGCTATCGGCAATACAATAATGTCGCGAACGTAGCGCTCCATGTCGTAGTCCCGGGCATAGCCATAGGCGCCCATGATTTTCTGGCAGTTTAGGACGATTTCCACTGAGCTTTCTGCAACAAATAGTTTTGTCATCGAGCTGGAAACCGCACAATCCAACCCCTTGTTGGCCATCTCCGCCGCGTTGTAAAGCATTAGGCGGCAGGCCTCTAACTTGGTCTTAACGTCTGATAGTGAATGGCGCACAGCCTGATGGGCGCATATCGGTTTGCCGAACTGCTTGCGCTGCTGAGCGTATTCCCAGGTGTCTTCGACGGCTGCTGCCGCGATACCATAAGCAAGCGCAGCCGTCTCTATACGTTCAACATCCAGCGCAGCTGTGGCCAGCATAGGCCAACCTTTGTTGAGCTTTTGTGGACCGCCGAGAACACAGTCCAGCGGCACCTCAACATCTTCGAAGATAGTGTCAGTCGTAGCCGCGTAACGAAACCCGGTATGCTCAATATCAACAAATGTTAAACCGGCGCGATCAGTCGGAACGACCACTAACGAGAGGTTATTGTAGCGGTCTTCCTTGGGACCACTGCGTACGAGAGTTAAAATATAATCAGCATCGCGTGCAGCGGTACACCAGCGCTTGGTGCCATTTATAACGAGACTCTGACCATCCGGACTCAACTTGGCGGTGGTCCCGACCGATGCTAGATCACCACCGACATCCGGTTCGCTTAATCCATAGGCGAAAAGAATCTCTCCATTGGCCAGCCTGGGCAGCAGTTCGCGCCGCTGCTCTTCATTGCCGTTTTCAGCTATATTCAGGCCACCGTAGAAAGCCGCGTGTATATAGGGGCCGGATAGGAAGGTGCCACGTCTGGACAACTCTTCTATCACGGCTATAGAGGCAACGATATCTACACCGGCACCTCCAAACTCTTCGGGAATAGTAAGGCCACAAATACCCATCTGAGCAAGCTGCCGAAAGACATCCCGAGGGAAATGACACTGCGCATCACATTCCCTCGCCTGTTCGCGAGTAAAATTCTGTTGCAGGAATCGCTGGATACTCTCCCGCAACATTCCGATATGCTCCGCTTCCTGAACACTCATTATGGCCCGGCGCCTCTATGTTATTCGCAACTTGGGAATCGTAGTTTGCTGCATAACCTATGACCGCGCCGGTCATATTCGGTACATCCGCGGGCGCAAGAGACCAATGTCCTACTGGTAACTGGCTGCAGTACAAACGCGAGGAGATGGGGTATGATTCTGGTCTCCTCGGTAATAAAAATTCAATGGGATTAGGCATTGAAAAGAAGCGGCTCTTCCAGCTACGCCGGTTCGGTAGTGGTAATACACCAGGCGCTACAATCCTATGGAGTGGACGCAGACGCACTACTGTGTGGCCTGCAACTCGACGTTAGGGAACTCAGGGCCACGTCTACCCGGGTGCCAGAAGAAACCTATGATGAGCTTATTTTCCGCGCGGTGAAGGCCAGCGGTGAACCGGCGTTTGGCCTGCGCTATGCGGATTTCTGCCATCCCACCAGCTTCGGTGCGCTGGGGTTGGCACTGCTGGCGAGTGAAACCCTTCAGGACTACTGCGAACGCTGGGTGCGTTACTTCGCCCTGATCAACACCAATGAAACAGTAGAGTTCGGATCTGACGCGGGACTTGCCTATCTGGCAGACACCCGTATTCCCTCGAACGCCGTTCCCGCCGTAGAGCGAGCTCATGAAGACGCCTTCATTGCGCTTGTCGTGAAGTATATGCGGTTAATGTATCGCCCGGATTACGTGCCGGCCAAGGTTAGCTCCACTTGGCCTGCTCCCGACGATGACAGCAGTGTGTACCGTGACTATTTTGGTATTGAACCCGAATTCAACTCCGTGCGTAACGCTGTCTATATCTCCAAGGAGGACCTGGTGGTGCCGTTGCCCGCAGCCAATGCAGCACTTGCCCGACAGAACGATCAAGTTGTGGTTGAATTCCTGGCCAAAATGAACAAGGTGGATCTACCCTCCCAGGTCAACCGCAAGATTATCGAGTTACTCCCCTCTGGCGATTGTAATAACGAGAGAATAGCTATGTCTCTCAATATGAGCGTCAGGGCCCTGTATAACAAGCTCAACAAGGCCGGGACCAGCTACCAGGAGTTGCTCGATAACACGCGAAAACAACTGGCTTTCCAGTATATGGTCAGGGAAGAAGTAACAATCAGTGAAATCGCCTACTTGCTGGGATTTACCGACTGCAGCAATTTCTCCCGTGCATTCCGGCGCTGGTCCGGCCAGTCTCCGTCTGACTTCAGGGACAACTATCCAGACGCAGCAGATAGGCTATAGCATTTTTTCTCCCTGACAGAACTATGCGGGAAAAGGGTCGAGCCCTGCCATAAATGACAGGCGCTTATTAGACCATTGGGGCATTATCGTCTGCTAGGCGCATATCGTATCGACATTCATAAAATCTGCATTGAGGAATAGCGAGTGGAATTAGGCATACGCGACAAAGTGGCTTTAGTGAATGGCGCGGCTTCGGACAAAGGCATAGGGAACGTATGCGCCAGAGCTCTCGCCAAGGAAGGCGCCAAACTCGTACTCACTGACATTCAGGAGGATGGCATTCAACGCCTGGCAGCAGAGCTGCGGCGGCTGGGCGGGCGGGCAATCGCAGTTGCGGCGGACCAGACCCGTCATGAGGATGTCAGCATCGTAGTTGATCGAGCGTTAGAAGAGTTTGGTCGCGTAGACATTCTGGTCAACTGCGCCGCGCTGACTAACAATATGGGTAGTGTGACCAATATGGAGCCCGAGCAATGGCGTCGGGAACTGGATGTCAGTCTGACCGGACCCTACTTGTGGAGTCGCGCCGCCCTACCGATCATGCGCAGCCGTGGCTGGGGAAGAATTCTGAATATTTCTTCGACAAATGCACTCACCGGCCAACCCGGAGTGCCCGCTTATGTAGCCGCTAAAGGTGGCTTGAATTCACTCACTCGGCAGATTGCCAGGGAGCAGGCCTCGCGAGGCATCACCTGCAACGCACTGGTGCTGGGCCCTATCAAAACCGGGATCTATGACAAAGGCACTTTTGATGCGCAAACAGTACAGAAAATGGTTGATCGCGTGCCATTGGGGCGCATGGGAACTCCCGAAGAGGTAGCGCAGTTCGCTACTTTTATCTGCTCACCACTAGCAAGTTTCCTCACCGGTGAGCTGATTACGCTTGACGGGGGCATGACCCTGGGTAATTAAGGGTAGCTTCCGCGAATCAGGAACTCGCTACTGGAAATTCAGCAATAACTCATTTCCGAGTACTGACTAATTAGCTTTCTCAAGTAAGAGAAATCCACCCCTCTGAATTCAAGCAACTGCCCTACTCCACTCAGCAAACGCTCCGATCCTGAGATTCCGATCAACGCCAGCGGCGTGAAGCCATATTAAGTGGTAATCTAAAAGGGTTGCAGAGACTGCACCTGCCTCCTTTACTCGGTGGGTGTATAGTAAGCCTTCCACGCGCCCGTAGCTCAGCTGGATGTAGTAGCTGGGTTCGACGGGGCGACCTTCCGTCAGTGGGACGGAGACGGCCAAGCGCATCGATTCTCTCCAGGCGCGCCGTTAAATTAGGGGCTGTTCCGGCCCGGAACTCACCACGCAGCGGAGCATGATATGTTTTTCAAAATCAGGAAAGACTCCAAGGCTGAGGTGACCACCTCTCAGGCCATACGCCATCTGCTTGTGTTTCAGCTAAAACTGGCGGCGGATGCATTTCGTGACCTGCTGCTGAGTCCTGTCAGCATGCTTGTTTTTGCCGTCGACGTAATCCGCAAGCCCACACTGGAGGATAGCCTTTACCTGAGGTTGATGCTTTTGGGAAGAAAGTCTGACCAGATGATCAACCTGTTTGATGAGCATAAAGATGCAGGACATTTCACCGTAGACCAGGCGGTAGAGGAATTAGAGGAGCTGGTTCTTAAGAGGTGACGGCATCAGGAAGGTACTTGGTGGCATCTGAGGACGATCTGCCGCCCCACTGAACATTTCCAGGGTAATGGCCTGCGATTGCTCTGTAACGACAATTAGCTGATGTCCGCTTTGAATTGAAAGCGGACGTTTATTTACACCGGCCAGCAGGCCCAATATGTGCGCTAAATGCGTTGGAATTCATGTATGAGTATAAATCGCAGGGAAGTCATAAAAGGCTCGTTTGTTTCGGCAGCATCGTTACTACTCGCCCAACCAAATCAGATCTTTGCTGGAAATTTAGATCGCCAACTTGAGCTTTCGGTCGCTGGGTATCCTTTCAATCATGTAAAGGCTCTCATGAGCGGCAAAGCCGAAATCGAAGGCTGTAATACAGAATTCGAAATTGACAAGATTGGCAAGATGAACACCCATGTTTTTTCAGGGCCGCAAACACGCGCTATTACGGAAATAGGCCTAGCACCGTTCATGGTCGCATATGCGAATGACAATTTCCGTGACTATTCCTTGCTTCCAATTTTTCCTTTCAGGACATTCAGGCATAGAAGTATCTTCGTTCATTCCGACGCAGGTATAGAAAACCCGTCACAGCTCAAAGGTAAGCGGGTCGCCACGCCGGGATATTCATCAACTTCTTTACAATGGATTCGCGGAATACTGCAGGACGAGTATGGCGTTAAACCCGAGGACATTGAATGGGTTTTATCCGCCAAGGACTCAGCTGCAGCGACTTCAGGAGCGCCCTCAAAAAACGAGAATGTGTTCCCCAAAGGACTGACAGTAAGGAATGGGCCACCAGGTAAAGACGAATCTGACCTGCTTCTCGACAGAGATGTTGATGCTCTTTTTCATGCAGTCGAGCCACGAGCATTTGTTGAAGGTAACCCGAAAGTGCGGCGGCTCTTTAGCGATGTTCGCACTGTCGAGCGAGACTATTACTCTCGTACGGGAATATTTCCCATCATGCATGCAGTAGCGATTCGAAATGATTTGGTAAGTGAACATCCCTGGCTACCTCAGGCAGTGTTCAACGCTTATTCTGAATCCAAAACTATCGCTTACGGGGAAATGAAGAAGAAAAACTTTTTCGGAACACTCCCATGGAACGCCCAAGAGATCGAGGAAACGCAGCACCTGATGGGAAAGAATTTTTGGCCCTACGCGATAGAACCTAATCGGAAAGCGCTTGAAACTCTATTTCGGTACTCTCACGAGCAAGGCCTCGCTGCACGACGCCTAACAGTTGAGGAACTGTTTGTGCCGTCGACACTAGAGTTGAGTGAATCGTGATTGATTTTTGCAAAGAAGATGCCCAGGTCTGGCCCTATGTCAGACGTTTAGAGAAGCCATATTAGCTGCAGACCATAGTCCGCTTGTGGGCATTGCTTTCATTGATGTCGAAGCGGATTGTTGAGTAGAATCGACCCCTCAATCGAAGTTTTGCCTATAGGAATCACTATGAAATCAAAGTCATGCGGCTTGGGGGCTACATCACTAAAGTGCGCCGCCGTACTAGCAGCTCTATTCGTCAGTAGCCAGGCTATGGCTGAAAAGCCCATTGTTCATGATGGCGAGTACAATTTTGTTAAGGCCCAATACGGCGATAGCTGGGATAAGGAAGATCGAGAAATTGATGCCGCGCTGGCGGAAATACGCGAAAGGAACGGCGGTAAGCGCCCTAACATCTTATATATACTGATTGACGACATCAGTTTCGGGCAGATGGGAAATCGTGCGCTTAATTATGTCACGGGAATCAAGACTCCCAATATCAACGCATTTGCGTCAGAGGGTATGTCCCTTTTTAGGATGTATACAGAGCCGTCATGTACACCGACCCGAGCAGCCTTCCTGACAGGGCGACATCCGGTGCGTACTGGCCTCAAGGAAGTCAAAGCGGTTCTTGTCGGTGAAGGTTTGTCCGCAGACGAGGTCACCATTGCTGAAGTGTTGTCTAAGTCTGGTTACAACACCTCCCATGTGGGCAAATGGCACCAGGGTGATATTGAAGAAGCCTATCCCCATAACCAAGGGTTTGATTGGGCCGCTTTCCCGTTGCATCAGCAGGTGCAATTGGCACTGATGTCGGCCGAAGCTGCGCAGGCAAACAACCTGCTTGGCTGGTATCACGAGAGTCAGTCTGGTGAATTTGCAGTCGACCGTCTGTTCAAGCCCTCCGGTTTGACCACCGGTTTAGAGGCGAGCAAAGGCGGAAAGGCACGTGAGATTGACCTCAAGCCAGGTGAAGAGTGGACTCAGGCACATTACGTTGAAATGAATGAGCGCTATCAGCGCCAAACGCTTGAGCAGCTGCAAGAGTTGGCGAAAGAAGATGAGCCTTTCTTCCTGCAGTACTGGCCACTGTGGCCTCTGAATTTTGTCAATGACGGGCAGGCCATCTCCCAGAACGGGGGTTTTCATGCTGACAAATTGCAGCTTATTGATGGCTGGATAGGTGATGTATTCGACGAGGTGGAAGAGCTTGGAATTGCTGAGAATACTCTGATCGTTTTTATGGCGGATAATGGTCTGATGTTCCAATTTGAAGGCACTTCCGGGCTGAACCAGCTGGTTTACCGCGGCGGCAAGACCCAGCACCTGGAAGGCGGCGTGCGAGTTGATGCCTTTGCTCGCTGGCCTGGAGTCATCGAGGCCGGCAGTGCAGCTGGTGACATCGTGCATGTTTCCGATCTCTTCACCACTTTTGCTCGGGTTGCGCAGGCGGAGAAATACATTCCGCGTGACCGTGTTATCGACGGCATCGATCAGCTGCCCCTGTTGCTCAATGGCGAACACCACGGACGCCGCGACTGGGTGTATATCTACGAAAACGAGTCGATGAAGTCCATCGTCAAGCAGGAGTATAAAATGCACATACCCGCTCCGGGTGTCCCCGCTGCCGTTGCAGGGGTATACAATGTTCTGCGTGACCCTCGAGAGGAGCATCCTTTGATTGGGCAGGCGTTGTGGTCAGGAGCCTCCTTTTCGGATATGGCCAAGCGACACATGTTGACTATCAAGAAGTACCCGCACCTCCAGCAGGGCACGGACGAGCCCTATAAGGGTATAGAGAATCTAAGGCCAGAAAGTAAAAAAGCAGTGGATGTATTCATGTCCTGGCACTGATTTCTGGCACACGAAAAATGCCGAAGCTAGAATTCATGGAAGTGAATTCGGCGCAAGTAGAGCAAACTTCAATCTACTAAGCGTCAGAGTGGGGTATTTGGCGAAAGAGGCTTCCCCGATCATTGGGGAAGTCCTTTGCCTCTTCTTCAATCAGGTACCAATCATAATCTTCAATCAAGGAAAACCACTCCGGGGCGAGCTTTTCAGAAATAAGGCGATTATCCTCCGCATACCTTGGGTCTTCAAAGCCGGTAAAACTTTTCGGATAGTGCCAGCTCCATAGGACAGTATTGTAGCTGTCATACTCTCTCACAGTGAGTCCGGCCAGCGTCATTCCCAGTTTTACGCAATACTCTCCCTGAACCCTCAGATTCTCCAGAAGCTTTTCCATATTCTCGTTTCGCACTTTCATAATATTGATGCCTGTATAGGGCGGAGTAGCTCGCGCGAAGGTTTTCTCGAATATCTCTGCATAGGCTTGTACTTTTATCAACTCCATGACTGTCTCCGTCTTCTAATTTGAATTTAGTTTACGTACGCAGGTGTCCCCGCAAAGAATCGTCACCCATCTTATGTAGTAAGTGCAGCTTTCTACTCGAATGCCACGGGACTCAGCCTACAATTCGCTGGATGCCCCGTTTTGCGATACCCCCAACCTATACCATCAATATTGGCATGGCTGCTTCACAGCAAATGATGCCAAAGCAGTAAGCCCATAGCGACTAATTTGAGGTGAAAGCGGACGTCATCCACCTCGGGGCCGATTCAGGCCCTCTAATGACCGCTTTCGCCTATTTGCGGACATCGGTCTATCCTTGTTGGAGGTCTAGCAAGAGGTGATCGGAGATGACGGAAGGCTGGGTATACCTATGCTGGATACTGTTGATGCTTGGTTTATTGGGTGAGTGGGCAATCTTCTCTG
>JBDVXK010000026.1:0-3544 GCA_039964455.1 Halieaceae bacterium
TGACAGCGAAGTATATTGAGCTTGTCCATTAAAAAACCAAACCACCCGTTGTCATAAACCTCCGCTTTTGACGTCGTAAGCGGACATTCAGCACGCCATAACCTGAACGACGCAAAGTAAGCGAAAGCTAGCCTCAGAGGGCCTGATTCGACCCTAGAGGAGAAATGTCCGCTTTCACCTCAAAGCGGTCAAATTTGGCGGCAGTTTCAGTCAAGAAATGGGCCCAAATTTGCCCTGAGCGAACCGTCGCGACTGCTACGTGCTTATAGGAGATTTATTGTGCAGCACTAGCGAACTCCACGGCGTCCAATGGATCTTCGAATGCTATAAATAGAACGCAGGGATCATCACTCACACACCTGCCGTCATGCACCGCTTTAGCTGGGCCGTAGGCATACATACCTGTTTTTAGCTTGGTTGTGGGTTGGCCTCTATAAGTTACATTCAAGGCTCCGGACAGCAAAGTCATGCGCTCTGGCGACGTATGCCAATGTGCCGGGAGGTCATAATTCCCTGGGACTTTGAAAAATATATCTACGTTAGGTTTTGACGGATCTCCATGAATGACTCCGATTTGGCAGCCAGCCGGAAAAAATGCGGGGCAAGGACCCCATTCTATTGATTCATCATGAATAGAATACGATATTGCTGGCTCTGATGCGTAGCCCTGAAAAGAATATAGAAAGAAAGCCGACACGATTGCAAGGCATGTGATTGAGCGATTTGACATTTGACCCCTTCCTTTTTAATAGGTGTGTATTCTGAGTCTTTATCAGCCGAAACCATACCATAAGATTAACGACCGCTCATAGGTGAAAGCGGACGCTTCTGCGTTATACGCTTCCTTGCGAATTGTACTCGTCCAAGTGAGCCTGCACATAGTTAGTGAACTCCTCCGGGTAGAGACTTCGACCATGCTGCTCGAAGAACTCTAACGAACGTGGCAGTGCAAAAAGATAGGTAAATGTTGCGTTCTGGGACGTCGCATATGGCCCTCGCCATTGAAGCTGCGTCTGCACCCATTCGGAATACCACAGACCCCATGTTGCCGCATTGTGTTGAAGCAATCGGTGTTCCTCTTCTGTATCAAGTTCTTCGCCACTGTCCAGCTTCGAATATATCTTCGGTATATAGGGCGAGTCTCTAAAGCCAGTGTGGTATTCACGACGCTCTAATCGATTTGCACGAATAGCTTCAGCTTGTTGCGCGCGCCTTGCATGCCGCACTTGAATTGCTAGATAGATCAAAGTCACAAGTACAGCAACAGCTCCTATGATCTCTCCAACAGCACCAATCGCATCCCAGTTCATTCCAGCATCCTTAATTAGCTAAGTTCGCTACGAGAATAACCTAGGCCCCAGCTTATGTCTCAAGATAGGCGAAAGCGAACGTTAGAGAGGCTGGTTAGGCCCCGAGTCGGGTAATGTCCGCTTTCACTTCAAAGCGGACGCCGAGTAACGGCGCTACAAATGGCGGGTGCCGTTTGCGCTTCCCCGGCCGTGCGTCTCAATGGCCGATTTGATGGTCTTTTTGGGTGATAACGCCAGGAAGAAAATATTAATCAATACGGTCTGAATTGACGCGTTCCCAAGCATCTCCGCTGAACTGCGACCACATCTCCGTAATTGGAACTGGTGGTTGCTCGGAGTTCTGGAGTCGTATGTCGATCAACTCACGGACCTCGGAATGAAAGCCGAGTCGACCCTGCTCTTCATCCCACCATCTTTGAATCCCTTTGGGAGCAACAACTGCCACCGCAATGCCAGCCCATAGCTCATACTGCTCGTGCCCCAATGAGCCATTGTTGTAGGCCTCATGTACAATCTGAAAGTGGTTAAGATATTGAACAACCCATGAGAAAGATGTTCCTCGATCCTCGATTGTAGGGTGCCTATCCTCAGCAGTTCTTACGTATGCCCCCAATACACGAGGGTCCTGAATTTGAGCCACCACGGCATTTTGGCCATGCTGAATCGCAACGAGCTCTTCGCGTTTCTGCTGCGCGGTGTTTTGTCGAATTTGAACAGCAAGATAAAAGAGAGTAATCAGGACGGCAATCGCGCCCAAACTTTCGCCGATAGCTCCAATAGCGTCCCAATTCATTAAATATTCTCCCTATTGTTATGCCGCTAACAAGAATACACCCATGTCCACTTTTAGGCGAAAGCGGACATTAGACGGCTTGTGTCGGCCTTGGGGCGGGAAATGTCCGCTTTCACCTTAACGCGGTAACTCAGCCTTCGGATGCCGAACTTGCCACATAAAGACTAGAGAGATAATCAAAAATAGAGAGTTTACTGACGCTACGATAATGGCGTAGGTTTCCGGCACGGCTTCGCCAACCGGCGTTATTATCGAGCCCAGCTGCTCAATTCTTTGTGCTGCCTCTGCACGAGCTGTTGCAGAGTCAAGAACGCTACCAAAATTGGATGTAAGTACTGACAAGCCACTTGCGATGTACACCATATTCACTAGTAGAACCTGTATTTTAGTGAGCTTTTCCCCGACAAGATAAGCAATCACCATGTATCCGCTAACAATTGTTAGCAAAATAGCGAGGGCTGTCAGCCCGTTACTGGAAGCGTTTGTATAGGCCTCAAACCATTCAGAACCACTCATATCTAACCCTTTTTTCGAATGTCTAAAGCAAGAATAGACCCATGTCCGTAATTAGGCGAAAGCGGACCTTTGGGGTCCTAAATTGGCCCTGGAGGGGATAATGTCCGCTTTCACCTCACAGCGGTTATTCGACTTTGGGGTGTCTGATATCCCACATGAACTTTAATGAGGCAATCATCGCCAGACTAAACGCACTGATTATTCCAAAAGCTACTTCTCCGCGTGAAGCCATCGCGCCAATTTCGCCAGTAGCCATTTTGTAGGCGACATCTTCAAATAGAGCAGCCCTTATGGTCATCTCTCGACATCCCCAACCTACAAACCCACCCATAAGTAGGTATATCAGGTTAATCAATATCACTTGCTGCCTCGTCAAACTTGCGCCGGCAGTGTAAGCAACAACCATGTAACCGCTTATTATCGTGATAAGAAGCGCCAAAAGAGTTGCCACGTTACCCCAAGTTACAAACGCGACCTCAAGTAAACCTTCTGCACTCATGGATTCTCCTTCTTAGTTTTTTTCGGTGCCTCAAGAATATACTGATGTCCGCAATTAGGCGAAAGCGGACATTAGATGCCATGAATCGGCCCTGCGGTGGGTAATGTCCGCTTTCACCTCAAGGCGGGCATTCGGTTTTTCAGGTCTTAGCTAGATTTCTTCATCGCAGGAACTTTAGTGTGCATCAGGCACTCTGGCATCCATGATTTCGCGATATAGATTCGGGTCCAAATACGTGCGCCTTTCTTCTTCAAAAAAATGTCGAATAAGAGGAGGTTCAATAAACCCCCCGAAAAAAGACTACTCTGCGTTCCCAAATCTCCTCGTCATGCAGACCCTTGCGCCACAGGTAGTACTCACTAGTGAGCTGATGCCACATTGCACGGAAAAGCGTCTGACACTGCAGAGCTTCCTGTGGAGTTAGCT
>JBDVXK010000027.1:0-57486 GCA_039964455.1 Halieaceae bacterium
CTTTTGCGGCTGCAGGACCGTCAGCGACAAGGATGTCGCTGCCGAGCCCCCATGGATGGGTTCACGGCGTGTCCTGCAGCCGCAAAAGCGCTGATGCTGCAGGCAAGCCAGAAACCCAAGCACTCACTTACCGATAAACAGGAAACCTAGAACAGATCTCCAACACCTTCGCCTTCACCTCAGCCACAACCTGCTCAGAATTGTCATTCTCCAAGGATTCCAGCACATCACACATCCAGCCAGTCAGCTCGATAGTCTCAGCTTCGGTAAATCCGCGGGTCGTGATAGCGGGCGTACCCACTCGTAAACCCGAAGTTATAAACGGCGAACGCGGGTCATTCGGCACAGCATTCTTGTTCACCGTGATATTCGCTTCGCCCAGCGCCGCATCCGCATCTTTACCGGTGTAGGGCTTACCAATCAGGTCAACCAGCATCAGGTGGTTATCGGTACCGCCGGAGACAATATTAATGCCCCGGTCGATAAACGTTTTGGCCATGGCCCGCGCATTAGCGATAACCTGCTTCTGGTAGATAACAAAGTCATCGCCTTGGGCTTCCAGGAAGCTGACTGCCTTAGCCGCAATCACATGCATCAAAGGGCCACCCTGGCTGCCAGGGAACACCGAAGAATTAAACTTCTTGGCGAGATCCTCATTAGCCCGAGCCAGAATCACGCCACCACGGGGTCCGCGCAGCGTTTTATGGGTGGTGGAGGTAACCACGTCGGCATGGGGCACCGGATTGGGATAAACACCTGCCGCCACCAAGCCCGCGATGTGAGCCATATCCACCATCAGGTAAGCGCCAACCTTGTCGGCTATCTCACGAAAACGAGCCCAGTCCATCACTCGGCTGTAAGCGGAAAAACCGGCGATAATCATCTTGGGTTTGTGCTCAAGGGCCAGCGCTTCTACCTGCGCGTAGTCCACCTCACCGGTATCGTTATCCAGGCCATACTGAATGGCGTTGTATTGCTTGCCAGAAAAATTCGGCTTGGCACCGTGAGTCAGGTGGCCACCGTCGGCCAGGCTCATGCCCAGAATGGTGTCACCAGGTTGCAGCAGGGCCAGAAAAACAGCGCCGTTGGCCTGTGACCCTGAGTGAGGCTGCACATTGGCATAGTCAGCACCGAACAGCGCTTTCACGCGTTCGATGGCCAGTTCTTCCGCCTTGTCTACGTATTCACAACCGCCGTAATAGCGCTTGCCAGGGTAGCCTTCCGCGTATTTGTTGGTGAGCACAGTGCCTTGAGCCTGCATAACCCGTGGGCTGGCATAGTTCTCGGAAGCAATCAGCTCGATATGCTCTTCCTGCCGGCGCTCCTCTTCTTCAATGGCGCCAAACAAGGCATCGTCAAACCCGGCAATGGTCATACTACTGTCAAACATCGAAATCCCCTGAGATGCGCGCGGCGAAGGGCGTTTCACCCCGCTTCGGAAGCGCCGAATTTTAACCTAAAATGACCCCTGGCGATAAGTAGATCAGCGATTTTCATGCGCCTGTTTTCTTTTTGTCGCGGTTTCGGCATATAGTGGTCTCCAATATCAGCGAAAAACTCTAAATCGGACCTCTTTTATCATGAATATCAGTATCTTCGGCAGTGGTTATGTTGGCCTTGTTCAGGCAGCTATCTTTGCTGATGTCGGCCATCGAGTGCTCTGCATGGATATCGATGAAGCGCGCGTTGAACAACTAGGTAATGGTGAAGTACCGTTCTTCGAGCCGGGGCTCTCTCAATTAATTCTTAACGGCATCGACAGCGGATTGTTGTCATTTACCAGCGACGCTCTGGCCGCCACAGAAAACAGTGACTATCTATTTATCTGCGTGGGCACACCCTCCGACGCAGATGGCAGCGCTGACCTGAGCTACGTTATGCAGGTGGCATCGAGCATTGCCGAAAACATGAGCAGTCGTAAGGTGGTCATTACCAAGTCTACCGTGCCGGTAGGCACAACAGACGCTGTTCAAGCGCACATTGAACAGGCGCTGGCAAAGCAAGGTCGCAACATACCGATAGAGACTGCATCTAACCCTGAATTTCTCAAAGAGGGTTCAGCAGTCTCCGACTGCCAGAGTCCAGACCGAATTGTCATCGGAACGCGATCTGAGGCGGTTCTGAAAGATCTGCGGAGGATGTACCAGGCGTTCAACCGCAACAGAGAAAAAATCATGGCGACTGACCCCCGCAGCGCTGAAATGATCAAGTATGCATCCAACGCCATGCTCGCCACCAAGATCAGCTTTATGAATGAAATGGCCAATATCGCAGAGAGAGTCGGTGCCGATATCGAGGATGTGCGGCGCGGCATGGGCTCCGACCCGCGTATCGGCTATCAATTTATCTACCCCGGTGCAGGCTACGGGGGCTCTTGCTTCCCCAAGGATGTGCAGGCACTGACGCATTTGGCCGGCGATGACAGCAATGCCGTCATACTCAGTGCGGTTCATAACACCAACCAGCGGCAAAAAAACAAACTGGCCGAAAAACTCTCCGCCAAGCTTGGAAACGACCTGACGGGGAAAACCATTGCGGTCTGGGGTTTGGCATTCAAGCCAAATACAGACGATATGCGCGAGGCACCCAGCCGCTATCTGATGGAGAGCATTTGGAAAAATGGGGGTTGCGTTCGTGCATTTGATCCACAGGCGAATCCAGCATGCGCAAAGATCTACGGAGCGCGGGGCGACCTGCTGTTATGTGACAGCAAGGAAGCCGCTCTTGCTGGCGCCGATGCGCTGGTCATTTGTACAGAATGGAAAGCCTTCTGGTCGCCAGATTTCGAATTGATAAAACGCGAGCTGAGACTGCCACTAATCATTGATGGCAGAAACCTTTACGATCCTGATTACATGCACGAAATTGGCATAGACTACTACGGCATCGGCCGCGGCCTTTCGCTGCAACGACAGCAGTGAAGTCCGGACAGGCCTCAACCCAATAAGGGTTTGCTGTTAAACTCCGCCTCTCTTTTCACAAATGATCGAGCATTTCTGATGGCGCAGTACGTTTACACCATGAACCGGGTTGGCAAGATTGTGCCGCCCAAGAAGCAAATCCTTGAAGACATTTCCCTCTCTTTCTTCCCTGGCGCCAAAATCGGTGTGCTGGGCCTGAATGGTTCTGGTAAGTCGACCTTGCTGCGCATTATGGCTGGCCTGGACACCGACATTCTGGGTGAGGCGCGTCCACAGCCCGATCTCAATATTGGCTACCTGCCTCAGGAGCCTCAGCTCAACACGGACAAAAACGTGCGCGGCAACGTCGAGGAAGGCGTTCAGGAGGCCATCGACGCCCTGGCTGGACTGGAAAAGGTGTATGCCGACTACGCGGAGCCGGACGCGGACTTTGATGCGCTGGCCAAGGAGCAGGCACGACTGGAAGATGTCATTCAGGCCACCGACGCTCACAACCTGGATCACCGACTGGAAGTGGCTGCCGACGCCTTGCGCCTGCCACCCTGGGATGCCGACGTAAGCACACTGTCCGGGGGTGAAAAGCGGCGGGTGGCGCTGTGTCGACTGCTGCTGTCGAACCCCGACATGCTGCTGCTGGACGAGCCCACCAACCATCTGGACGCAGAGAGTGTGGGCTGGCTGGAACGTTTTCTCCACGATTTTCCCGGGACGGTGGTAGCAATCACCCACGACCGCTACTTTCTTGATAACGCGGCCGGCTGGATTCTTGAACTCGACCGCGGCCGCGGCATCCCCTATGAAGGCAACTACTCTGACTGGCTGAATGCCAAGGAAGCGCGACTGGGACAGGAAAAACGCCAGGAAGCGTCACACCAGAAAGCCATCAAGGCCGAACTGGAGTGGGTACGCTCCAACCCCAAGGGCCGCCAGGCTAAAAGCAAGGCGCGGCTGCAACGTTTCGAGGAGCTGCAATCTCAGGAATTCCAGAACCGCAACGAGACCAACGAAATTTACATTCCACCCGGGCCCCGTTTGGGCGACAACGTCGTGGAAGTAAGCAATCTCAAGAAAGCCTTTGGCGATCGCCTGCTGTTTGACGACATCAGCTTTGTTGTGCCTCCGGGCAGCATAGTCGGCATCATCGGTGCCAATGGCATGGGTAAGTCGACCCTGTTCCGCATTCTAACCGGTGAGGAGACTCCCGATGGTGGCGAGGTCAAATTGGGCGAGACCGTAAAGCTGGCCTATGTGGACCAATCACGGGATGACCTGGCAGGTGAAAAAACCGTTTGGGAGGAACTCTCCGATGGCCAGGACATCCTGCGCATTGGCACCTACGAGGTCGGTTCACGCAATTATGTGGGCCGCTTCAATTTCAAAGGCGGCGATCAGCAAAAATACGTCAAGGATTTGTCCGGCGGCGAGCGCAACCGACTGCACCTTGCCAAGCTGCTCAAGCAAGGCGCCAACGTGCTGTTACTGGACGAACCCACCAATGACCTGGACGTTGAAACACTGCGAGCACTGGAAGAAGCCTTACTGGCTTTCCCCGGAGCAGCCATGGTGATCTCTCACGATCGCTGGTTCCTCGACCGCATCGCCACGCACATTCTGGCCTACGAAGATGACGGCAATGTGGTTTTTCATGAGGGCAATTTCAGCGAGTACGAGGAAGACCGCAGGGCCCGGCTGGGCTCTGCCGCTGACCAACCGCACCGGGTGCCGTACCGGAAGCTGAAATAGCAAACAGCGTCTCGCATTGGCGTGTTAGCGGCGCTATAGTTGAACTGCAAACGTAACTGACAAGAGATCAAGCAATGAGCGAACACCGCCCGGAACTACGACGATTCACCCGGGTTGCCCTGGACCTTCCGGTGGAGGTTCATCAGGGGGGCAGCGTATGGCAGCAGCGCCTGATCGACCTGTCACTGGCCGGTGCAGCTACGGACCAGCCCGATGTCTGGGACGCACAATATAACGAACCCTTCACCCTGATTATTCATATCGATGAGACCAATCGGCTGGAGCTGTATGCCTACCTGCAGCATGTGGAGGCAGACCGACTTGGCTTTTCAGTGCAGCACGTTGATCGGGAAAATATTGAGCCATTGCGCGAGCTGTTGGCCGCTCACATCGACGACATCGCCCTGCTCGACGAAGAAATGAATCGGTTACAACAGGACGACTGAGCAGCCGCTCAGCCCAGAATCCACATCGCGGCTACTGCCGCTACTCCCAGTCCTGCAACCCCCAGCACTAACCAGGTCCAATAGGCGGGTTGTTTCTCGGGGCCAGAGTCCGGCATCTCTCCGCCGCGCTTGCGCACCTCTTCAGCGAGATCCACCTTCATCATCTGGGTGGTACCGGGCCGGGACGCCATTTCTGTACCGACAGGTTGACGCAACTGGGTGTCATCCAGCAACTCAGGCAAGCCTTCGTAGTGTCTTGTATCGGGATCGTAGCTCCAGACGATGTTCGGCTGCTTGCCAGTGCTCATTACCGACATTTCAGCCCCGATCAGCGCGACAGTGACATTATCCCGGCCGCCGGCCTCTAGCGTCGCCCGTACAAGACCCTCACACTTTTCTGCCAACGGGGAATTCAGGGAAAGGATCGTGGCTATCTGGCTGCTGTCCAGAACGTCGTTGAGTCCATCGGTGCACAGCAGCAGCACTTCACCCGGCGCCAAAGCCCCGGCGTTATAGCCAACTTTGAGATCACTGTCGTGATGCAATCCAATGGCCTGAACAATCACATTCTTGCGGGGGTGATTACGCGCTTCTTCCAGGGTGATCTTGCCCATCTCCAGTTGCGCTGCCACAAACGAGTGATCGCGGGTAAGCAGGTGCAACTGGCCATCCCAGAGGTAAGCGCGGCTATCGCCTACCCAGGCGATTTGATACTGGGTGCCGTCCAGGTGTGCTGCGACTACGGTTGAGGCCATTCCGGCCTTACCCAACCCGGAGGTCACGCCCGCGGCAACCTCCTGATTGGCAAAGCGCACTGCCTGATCGAGGTCGCCGCTAAGCGCCATCTCGGCATTAATTGCTTCACAGGTAATGCGGCTGGCAACTTCGCCAGCGTGGTGTCCACCGACGCCATCGGCAACGGCAACGACACCCAGTGAAGGGTTAACCAGAAAGGCGTCTTCATTGTGTTTGCGCTGGGCGACATCAGTGCGACCAGCCACGACAATGCCCGGGGAAAATTCCGCATCATTGACGGGGAGATCGTGCTTCGCGGAATCAGCATCCATGACGCTATATATATGCCATGCTCGAATAAACTACAACCGCGCTATGCCTTTTTATTCGAAAGCCCCAATACGACACCAGGCGCCAACAAACCACGCAGTGCTCGCACCCGACTATGCCCTGTCAGTTACCCCAGTACCCACCAGGCAACCGCCAGCAGCACGACAAGACCCAAGCCCACCAGCATCGCCTTTTTCAACCCACTGCCACTACTGACTGGCCCACCAGCACTTGACGCTGCGGCGCCAGCCTCGGTTGGAGCAGCATTGAGCGCCGCGCGAAACACGACCGTAGCCTCGCCCAACTGGATTCGGTCTTCGTCAGCCAGATAAGCCGTCAGTCGCTTCTCACCATTGACATAGATGCCGTTGGCAGAAACCAGGTTAACCAAACGCCAGCGACCGCCCTGGTGAATAAGCTGGGCATGACGACCAGACACCGAGGGATCCGAAATATTAAGCTCACAGTCGGCATCGCGTCCCAGCTCCCAGACATCAGGCTCCTCGGTGCCTCCTGGGGCAAGTTCAAAGACCTCACCCGCCGCGCCGCCCTCTGTTACCACCACAAGGTGTGCCAGTTCGGACATGCGTTCGATCGCATCCGCGTCTTGTTGCACATTACCTGTAGCGCCCGCCTGATCCATCGAGAGGACCCGAGTCTCATCGCCGGTGCCATCGTCTACCCAACTTCCGGGCAGGTCGAGGTCGTCTAGCGATTCAGGCATGGAGCCTTCCCCGGATTCCGCAGGCGGTGGATCAGCGGATGGCGCAGACTCTTGCACGGTGGGCTCCTCAAAGGCGCTGACAACCGTGGCGTCACTATCGACCACCGTAGCGTCCATGTCCTCTGCACCACCCGATACCACCAGCTTGTAGCAATGCTTCTCGAAACAAATCTTGTCGCCGTTATAAACCGGCGTAGGCTTATCTATCTTAAGCTCATTTACCCGGGTGCCATTGGAAGACCCCATGTCCTCAACAACCAACTGGCCACCATCGACGCGAAAAATCGCATGCACTCGAGAAACCTTCGCGTCATCTATAGTGATAGCGCAATCCGCAGAGCGCCCTACGTTCATCGCCCCTGTCAGTGCATGCTCCTGCTCTTCGTGATCTACCAGTACTGCTGTGATGTCCATGTTTTCCTCAAATCCACTCAATAATTTTCTTCGTGTCGGCGCTAGGCCAGGGTCACATAGGCGGCACCCAATGCCACCGCGGTCACCACGGTCGCAAGCAATACGATCCAAAGTGTGCGGTTACGCCGTTCGCGCCTATCGGCCTTAACCGCTAGCTGCCTCATGGCTTCAACCTGTGCCACTGGCATCATCTGCGTGCTATGGCGTGACTTGGGTGTTACCCGTCTTACGTTCGGTTGGGTAATTTCAACTCCCACAACCTCGGGAAGACCCAGGTGCTCGTCCGTGGCTGGATCATAGGTCCATACCTTCGCAGGCTGCAGTCCCACGCTGTCAATTTCATCTCCGGCACGCACCAATGCCACCGTCACATTGTCACGTCCTCCGGCCTGCACAGTCTCTTCGATCAGACTGTCACAACGCTGTTGGGGCGTTTTCCCGGATGCCAGAATCTTCGCTATCTGCGCGCTGTCGAGGACGTCGTTCAAACCATCGCTGCATAACAGCAAGGTCTCGCCCGCAGCCAGGCGGCCACTGCAGGTATCAACACGCAAATTTTCTTCAGACTGCAAGCCAATTGCCTGAACAATCACATTCTTTCGCGGATGGTTACGGGCCTGCTCCAGAGTTATTTTGCCCAGCTCCAACTGAGCCGCCACGTAGGAGTGATCTCGAGTGAGCAGATGTAACTGTCCATCCCAGAGATAGGCACGGCTGTCACCAACCCAATCTATACGGTAGTCGGCACCGTCGAACAACGCTGCTACAACGGTTGAGGCCATACCCTCACGGCCCCTGCCATCAGTAACCGCTGTCATAACAGCCTTGTTGCTGTTGCGGATGGCCTCACTAAGATCAGCACCGGAGGTCAGAGATGACGCTATCACTTCACAGGTAATCCCGCTTGCGACTTCACCCGCCTGATGCCCTCCCACACCATCGGCAACGATAACAAGGCCAGAGTCGCGGTCCACAAGAAATGCATCTTCATTATGTTTACGGCGCGCTACGTGCGTACCCGCACAGGTCTCCATAGCAGCGTGCATCTCTACGGTACTCACAGCTGCCCCAACATTTTGCCAGACAGTACAGCGAACTGCTTGGGCACGAAGCTATTCTCGTTTTCCACACTAGCAAATAGTGCATCCAGTTCCGCCCGGTATTTATCCTCCTCGCCCAATGCGATAGACAGGGTCTCTACCGCCATGAAAACCTGCTCCGCGGAGGTGAAGTGCCGGTAGTCGCCGGATTTGGCCGCTTGCAAAAGATCACGGCGTAGCAGTCGCTGGGTTTCGGATGAGTACCGCTCCTGGCTCACAATCGCCAGCACCGGCTCGAGCCCATCGGCAAGAGTAGCGGCGCTTTGGGCCACTGCGTTTTTATCGACCATTGATGCCTTATGCAGATTAGCCAGATTCGTATAAGCGCTGGCAGCTTCACCGCGGCCAAGGGACTCAAGCACAGTGACCAATACCTGCAGATTGCCATCGTTAAGACGTACCGCTCCGGGTGGTAAGGCCCTATCGCCAAACTCCGATTGCCAGCGCAAGTCATCCATAGGGTGGTGACAGGCATGACACTGGTAGAACGATAGCTCTGGCATCATGCCTGACTCCGCATAAAGGTCACTTTGTAGAAGCTCCAGATATTCAAGGCTGCTCACGGTGAGCCCGGCAAGCCACATATTGACCGGGCCGATGGCAGGCTTGCGTTGCCCATAGTCGGCATCTACCTCGTAATGTGCAGGCTGATTCGCGGTAAAGGTTTCCAGCTCAAAACTCAGTCGTGGATGCCCTGCGCCCATTATCGCGTGGGTCGCGAACTTGTCGCGAGTACCCAAATGACATGAGAGGCAGAGTTTTGCCCGGGCCAGCGGTTGTTCGGTGGGATACATGCCCGCTGCCAAATTATCGCTGTGCAAGGTGCCTTCCTCTGCATGAGACTCCAACCATTTTCCGGCACCGCCGTGACACGCTTCACAGCCCACCCCATCGGAAATCTGGAAACGCCGACCGCGGCTTTCGCTGGCAACGTTGTCGGCGTGGCAATCCAGACAAATATCCGCAGTATGCGCTGCTGGCAAACCCAGCTTTGCAGCGATGGCTTTGGATTGCGCAGTCTGCAAGGTGCGATAGGCTCTGGAGTGATAATCCTGACGCAACCACACCCGGTATTCATTCAGCCATACTGTTGACTGCGGGTCGGGGCTGATCTTGCCATGGCATACGCTGGTGGCGCAGGTGGCAACACCCTCGTGTGGATGTACTCCCGCCTCCGGCAAGGGCTGCGCCAGCGCCGCGGCACTGAAAGCGCAAAGCAACAACAGTGTCAGTTTTCTACAAACCATGGCTTTCCGTCTTTATCCAGGTACATCTTGCGCATCTCTTGCAGGTTAAGCGGTCGCGAGCCCACCCGACCAAATACTGAAATCTGCCCTCCCGTTTCGTCCACGCCGCGATCCCTCTCTAACGGGCGTGACAGCGAAAGCGCCGGCGAGCTGGTCGGATAACTGGCGATCAGCTCCGGTTGCGGCTCGGGGCTGAAACCATAAAATTTGGGCTGGCTATCCGGGGAGGTAAGTTGAATTATCTTGAGGCCTCCCGCGCCATCGGCGACATATGCGAACAACGAAGCATTGGTGCTCGCTACAGTCACATCGCGACTGTCCACCAGGCCATCATTGAACAGGGTTAATAATTTGGGCTCAGCAGGTTTCTCTATATCGATTACGGCCAGACCATCACTGCCCGCAGCAACATAGGCGTAAGTGCGAGCAAGGTGCAATCGGTAGGCCTGCTTCAAGGGTACAGTAGCTTGAGATACCAACTGTGGAGCTGTCGGCTCGGTAATATCGATGACCTTGAGTCCCTCACCATCAGTAACAAACAGGTAGCGGAACTGTTGAGCAACGGAATGGGCATCGGTAAGCGGCAATACCGCTTCCAGCCGCGGCGCCAATGGCGAATCAAGATTGAGTACAACCAGGCCTGCATCTGCGATCACATAAGCGTAAAAGCCACCCAGCACCATATGCCGGGCGCCATTAAGAATCCCCTTCTCATTCCAGGTCAAGGCGCGCTCAAGAAAGTTATTGCGAGGCTCACCGTCCATGAATGTATCGAGATCGGTAAGTATGAGGCCCTCCTGTGCATCAGTAACATAGGCATAGTCGTACAGGGGATGAAAAGGCTGCTCCAGGTTGGTCTTGCGCATCAGCTCCCCCTGATTTCGCGAGGGCTGGATAGGCTGGGTGGTAGGCAGAATAACGCAGGTGGCGTCCTTACTCTCCAGCCGCGTGTCGTGTCCCAGCGGGCTGAAGGGTGCGGTTATGATGCGCTGAGATATGCCTTTATTGGCTATGCCTGCGACGTCATAGGCCTGCATTCCACGTGAGCCCTCGGCAACATAGAGGTACTCACCGCGAAGCTGAACACAGCCCACAGGACCGCTGGCATGATCATGGCCCTGCTGCAAAATTCCTCCACGCTGCTGGTGCTGGGTAAAATAATCAGGATAGGCATAGCGTTGCAGATAACTGCCTATCACCGCTTGCGGCTCCTGCCACTCAGTTACCTGCACGCCGGTCACATGTTCCTTACCGCCCACATAAGCGAAATGCCCCAGGAAGTCAGCAAAGTCGGTTCCATACATCAACAACTGCGCCATGATCGCGTTGTTATCATTCTGCTTGCTGAGATGACAATCCTCGCACTGCTTGGTTTCTGTCTTTCTGGCGGTATGGGGGAAGTGCGGGTTAAAGGCCTGGGAGCTGTAACCGGCAGACGAAATTGGTGGCTGCTGAATATAAATCTTTTCCCTGTTGGAATTCGTGGAAGAAAGCACCAGCGCCGACGTTGAACGTACGGGCGCTATTTTACCGCCCTTGGCAGTTTCGCGGCGACCCAAAAGGAACATCTGGTCGCGAGACACCTGCGGGTTATAGGTTGCATAGTTGCGCGTCTCTCCACCCTCATAGTGATGTCGCTCGGTTTTCTCGTTGGCCTCAATGGGCAAATGACAGCCAGCACAACTAGTGGTCCACGACGTGTGGCAGGTATAGCACTCCATTTCATCATCCGAGTGAGCCCTGTCAGCACTTGCCACCTCGGCACCCCAATTCTGCTTACTGGTATTTGTACTCATCAATTTGGCGCGCGCGGCCTTGGTATTATATTCGTCGTGTTCGGCATCCACGCTGTCTTTGACCAGGCTAACTTCCCACTCCAGCTCCGGGTCGAGTACCGAGCGTTGCAGCAGTTTCCTGCCTATCCATTCAAAACGTTTGCGCCCGTCAGGATTACGAATCGCACCCAAGTCAGTCCCGCCCTCCAGCGCTGCTGGCCCTGAAGTGAACAGGTTCGGGTAGGCATCAGCAGATCCGTGACAGTCCTTGCAGTCAATTTCAACAGCCGCTGCAACTTCACCATAGATGTGGCCATTACCGTGATTGTCCTGGGCGTAGTGACAGTCGACACAGTGCATGCCTTTATCCATATGTATGGAGGCCATGTGCACTGCCTTATCGAATTTCTCAGGATCATCATCCTCGACTACGACGCCTTCCGCATCGAGCAGGTTACCTTTTCGATCACGCTTGAAGATGGCACGGAAATTCCACCCATGACCATGATAGTCAGCAAACTGCGTATCCTTGAGTTTAGGGTTCATCTCTGACACGGCGTCAAGGAAGTCCCTGTCAGCCCACTTGCCCCGCGGGGCAGCACCCTCAGGATTACGCTTCAACACCTCGCGTCTTTCTGCGTCAGTGGGGTACACCTGCTCTTCCGGCCACATCGAAGCGGCATCGGACTCATAGTCCCACATGGTGTAGCCCATGTAGGTGTTCACAAACATATTCGGTTGGTGCATGTGGCACACCATGCACTGACTTGTCGGTATCGCGCGGGTGAACGCGTGCTGCAGCGGGTGCCCTTCCTCATCTCGCGAAATCGTGGGGTCTACCGTTTGGGTTTTACCGGTATGGCCAAACTGGGCGTAACCGGCGGAATGCTTGGGATCTCGATCATTCGCATACACCACATGACAGGAGGCACAACCGGAACTGCGGTAATCCCCGGGCTGGTCGTTCGTTCCCATAAACCAGGTGTGAGGATCGTTAAGTCGTGTCTTGGTGATGTTTATCAGAGGGACCGAGATACGCGCTCCAGTACCCGGGCCGCGGTTGGACTGCCGAAAGTCGGGCCGACCTGGCTCCTCAAGTCGCTGTAACTGGCCCAGGGCATTGGGCAGCCCTGTCTCCGGGAACAAGTTACTGATGTTGCGACCACCCCGCTCAAACACCCGGAAAATATCGCCCGGTTTAACGGTCTCCCACGCGGGCAAGGGGTATAGCGCAGGAAGGATACTGGCCTGCTCGGTCATTTCAGGGGTGGGCTTCAGCGGCGCCATGATGGCAGCGGGTTCACCCTCACGCGTGTAAGCCTCTCCCAGGATGTAACGCTTGAAAGGCAGAATGCCGTTATTGTAAGCCGCTCCGCCCCAGAGCATTGCTGAAGTCGCCATCAGGCTGCGCTCGGCAGCCTCAATAATCGGCAAGTGGCAGGCTCCGCAGGCCTCGCGGGCAATGCGGTTGTCTGAAGGATTTACGAACCGCACAAACTCCGGGCTTTCGCGATTGAGCAAAGTATAGGACTGTTCAGGGTTGGCGCTGGAGGGGTAGTGCCAGTCCGCCGGATAGAGAGGAAGCACGTGGGCACGTTCCATGGCCGCAAGATAAGGCGCCTCAGCTAAACTGCCGGCTCCATTCGGTTTCAACACGGCAGCGTCACCACCATGACAGTCAGTACAGCCGAGCTTCACGGCCGGGTTAGCATGCATCGTGGCCTGGTCGGTATCAATATGACAACTCTGACAGCCCGCTGACTTACTCTCCATCTGTGCCGCTGTCTGGCTGGACGGTGCCGGGGGCGCGGTGACATGATTTCGTTCGACTTTCTCGTGGCCGCCGGCCGCGAAGACAGATGCACTCGCCAAGCCCATTAGCAATAAGCCACAAACACGCAACCAGGAAACTAACCCTGTACCGTTGGTGCTTTGTGTTATCGCTTTATAAATCATCACCATTCCTAAAACGTCAGAATTACATTGCCAAGAAATGAATAGGGATCATCATCACCATACAAATCTTCAAAGCCATCACCAGCCATTAGCTGGGCGTAGGAGAGACGGACCACCACATTCTGGCTCATAAAGGGTCGCCAGATAATCGATGCTGACAGATCCAGTCCGATCTCTTCATCGATACTGCCCTGGTTACGCGCAACCTCCAGCACCTCAGTGTCTGCAAAGGCTAAGTAGTTGGCATTGAACGA
Organism: Halieaceae bacterium; assembly: GCA_039964455.1. Classification (GTDB taxonomy): domain Bacteria; phylum Pseudomonadota; class Gammaproteobacteria; order Pseudomonadales; family Halieaceae; genus CALJFL01. Next base: position 13,646 of record JBDVXK010000027.1, read on the forward strand.
CAGCCGCAATTCCGGCAGAAGGTCCATGTCGACTCCACTCCCCACTAGCAAGATGCCCGGATTAGTGAAGTTGGACTGGCCGTGCTCCTTGGAGGACCGAAGCGAGTTCAGAACACCGTTGCGCTGGGACAAGGCTACCCGACCACCACCGATGAGCGGAACCCCCTGGCGAATCCAGTAGCTGGTATCAGCACCCGCAAACTGTGGGTTCTCGAAGATCGCGTCAAAGCCCTGACTCTTGTCATCGAAAGGGTCATCATCGCCGGAGCCATAAAGGAATGAGGCTCTGGCGCGAATCCAGTCAAAATCCATAGACGGTTCAACTGCGAAGAAAAAAGCCTCTATGTCGGAGGAGCGACCGCTGAACACGGCGTTTTCCTCCTCGCCAAACGCGTAGTAAAAAGAGGTAGTCAGGTTGAGTCGCCCAAAGTGCCCGTCACCGCTATAGCCAAGATACCAGGCATCATATTCGCGCGGCCGCTCTTCGCCCAGGGAGGCGGGTCGGGCGATGAAATCGTTATCGTCAAAAAAGATATCGGTCTCGCGATTGCGGTTATACAACACGGTGAATTGCGAGAAGAAGCCCAGCGTGGGTTGGTCCTGCCAGTAGAGGTTGGCGACAAACACATCGTCATCGCGCAGGTCCTCACCCAGGTCATTCAGGCCCGAGTTAGTATCCTTTTCCAGTCGCCGGAACCAGGCAAGGTTGTACTGGTACCGGTTGTTGTCACGGTTGCCAAACAACCTCACACCAAAGGGCGCATCCTGAAATAGAAAACCCCTGAAATCACTGGAGAAAGGCTGGATACCCACCCTGATACTGTCGAAGTCATAGCGGTCCGACACATTGCGCAGGTGTTTATCAACAAAAGCTGCCTGTATTCCTACATGACTGTCGTTGCGCGTTTTACCGTCACCCGGGTCGGCATTGATCCCTATGATTTCGTCCAACTCGGTATAGTTGTAGTTAAAGACCGGGGTGAAGCGGTATTCCCAGTCGGGCGGCTTAAAGACTGTGTCACCTTTGTAATAAACAAACTCCACCGCCAGGTTCTGATTGAACAGTGATTGCTCTGTAGCACCTAGTACATCGATTGAACCCGCACTGTCGGTGGACTGCACACCCACAGGGGTTGGCACCTCACGAAATTCAACCACCGTATCTGAAATAGCCGTCACGTTAAAAAACCAGTCATCGTGGATCGGCTTGTCACCTTTGATCGTATTCTGGTTGTAAGGGTCCCACCAGTTGTCCTCGTAGCCCAGGCTGTCGACTATTCGCCAGCGGTCAGGAATGGGGACCGCTTCTACATACTGCTCCGCTGTAGGACGAGGAATAGGCGAATAATGTCGCGGAAGCACAGTTCGCTGCCGGGCTACAGGCGTCTCTCTGAGCACCTCACCGGTTTCCTCATTAACCACTGTTTCCCGATACTGGCAGTTGCGGTTGGCACCGCCTGTTCGACGACGACCGGTTCGGCTGCGATCACGTGCATCCTTGTCATCACAAACCGGTAACGCCGCTTCTTCCTCAGCCTGCACAGTCAAAGATAAGGGCGTCAGCACTAATAACAGCAGTGAGGCGAAACTGAGTGGAAGAGACAATCTGCGCGGCAATTTCATCACTTACCCTCGCACACGTTTTGCGCATCACTATCAAGGAACGGTGACTGCGGGCATTGAATGTAGCGCAGGCGCTCACCCGCTGGGCTCAGTCGGTCAGCTCGAATTTCGGGAGGCGCATTATTGATGCTCCCCTCCAATGCGATACCCGCCTGGTGCAAAGCCAGAAAGCCAATCATGTCGTCCTGATCAATGCCATCACCGGATACACCGATACCCCCTACCAAAGTATCGCCGCGATAAATGGGCACACTGCCCGGGAAAATCTGCATTCCGTTGGCCAGCCGCGGCTGCTCTGAGGCAGCGCAGTTATTACTGACATCAGTATCAGAGGCGCCCGCCGCAAAAAGTACGTGACCGAAAATCCGATTGATCGCGAGATCCAGCTGCAATCCGCTGGAGAATACACTCCATTCATTATTTCGGAACGACTTGCTGAAAGGTCCGTGAGCATTCCCCTTGATACCATCGGGATAGAAAGGTCGCGACAGATTGCCACCGGAGCGGTCCGCGAAGGCAGTACCATCAGTCAGGGCATCTGCGCCAATGAAGGCTTGAGCCGCATCAACGTAGTCCGGAATAAACACTTCGGCCTTGGGTGATAAATCCGGGTTGCGATATACGGCTGGCTCAGTAATTCCCCTCAAAAAGGAAGCAGCATCGCGAGAAGAAAATAACGTAGCCGTACGCGCCTTCTGCAGTGAAACGTCTGCGCCAAAGACCGGAGCATCCCGTGTACGAAGCATGCCCAGCACGGCACCGCCACTATCGACCACTGATACAGTTACCCGCGCGGAACTATCAAGCGGCCTGCGGATTTGCGCACGTGCGCGATTAGCCAGAGCAATCGCCTCAGCCAGCAAAGCGCGAACCTCTTCGGCAGACATCGGTGCAACCGGCAGCGTCTCGGCATCCTTTCCACCCTGAGGGGCATATCGAGGTTGATTGCTGCCATCTACAAAAGTGAAGGCATCAAGGCCATCGAAGCCCTGGGCCGGGCGTACGCCGGACTCAGGCTGACCAAATGCCGTGCCGGCTCGAATTTTGCCACCGCCATAACCCTGTACCTGCACCAAGCTGCCCTTATCAGTGAAGCTGTCATAAGGTGGCGCCTGCTCCGGTGCAACCGGCAAGTTCCCAAAAACAATATCACTGAATCGCAGTGTTTTTCCTTCAACTGTAATTCGGTCGGCCCGGCGGTCGGCCGGCGCGGCAAACCCATAAGTCGCGGCAAAGGCAATCAGCTCATCACTGTCTCTGTCTTCATTGAGGATATTCTTGTCGATGGAATAACGTCCATCGGCGATAACACCGACACCCCCCACCGGCGTGCCGCGCTTGTAAAGCGGAAAGCCACCGGGATCAGCGGCCAGCCCCAATGGCGAGCGCTGAGGTCCGACTGACACCGCAGAGGCATCACCGGCCAAACTGAAATCAGAGCAGGCCAGTTGACTGAATTGCACGCCGAAGAGAGGGCCTGCGGGTTGGTTATCCTCTCCCGGGTTAAAGTGCTCCTGCACGATCTGGTTTGCCGTGCGGGTAGAAAAAGCGTTGCCCTCACTTGAAAGATAAGCGCCGGTCACAGCTTTTGCGATCGCGGCCAAAGCGCCGGCATTGGTACCGGCCGGCAGAATAACCCCTTCCAATCCGGTTGATACCGTAGTTGGAAACGTAGTACTGATGGTCACAGCCTGTCCTTGCTCGGCCATCCGGTGCACTGCCAGTACATTGCCCACACGATCCACTACCGCAATCGTAGCTTTAAGGCCCAGGGCATCGGCCTGATCGATCGCCTGTGCCAATACCGTTTTCACATTGGCTGCTGTCAGTCGCACACCGGGGTCAGCACACTGGCCGGTGCAAGGTACCGACTCGGTATCGACAGCCGTCGAACTGCCGGCACCACCACCCCCGCTACCGCCACCGCCGCAAGCGCTCAGCAGGACGAGGAATACGTAGACGATCAGGTACCTCATCATCGCTCACCACCTTGCACAGCTGATGCATTGGCATGGCCAGGGCTGACGTCCCTGGCCAATACCGATGGCGTGCCCTCGTCATGATGGAATACATGGCAGCTTACACAGTCAACCTGACTGAAACCCTTTTCCTGTGAGTGGCACCCCAGGCAATTATCCTGACCCGGTATCAAAACGTCACTGGATTGCTCGGACAAGGACGCCTGATGACAGCTTTCGCAGACCTCGGCGCTACCCTCAATGGCAAGGCTGCGATGACTCGCATGATCGAAACGGCTGAACGGGTACCAGTCATCGATAACACGTACAGGCTGCACGAACCACCGATCATTAATATCACTAAGACCCGTATACTCTACCACGTGACAAGTAACACACCCGGTTTCTGCGAACTGATACTGCGCCTCTTTCAGGGCTTCAGCGCGACCACAATCAAGTCCATTACCTGCACAAGTTGCCGCTGACTGACGTTTGCCAGGCACCCGCCGGGGCTTAGTTGAAGCACGCTCGCGGCGCAAATCCGGATCCGTAAACTCGCGAATAAAATGTGCCTCCATAGCAACTACAGCAGCTCGCTGGTCACCGTGTGGCAATTCCAGGTCGGGTTCAAACACATCGAAATTCAAGGTATGACAGGAACGGCAATGATTATCCATCGTCACGGGTTCAAAATGTTCTCCATCATCTCTGGGGGCATGGCAACTGTCACACTGCAGCGCTGCTCCAGAAAGCTCCGACTGAACCTTATCGGGATCGAGATGCACCGCGTGGGTGAATTTTAGATTGGATTGCTCTTGCAGTACCTCGCCATTATCCGCGCGAGCCCGCTCGGTTTGCCAGCCATGTGCGGCACCAGGCCCCTTCGGCGTAAGCAATGCCAGCCTGAACGTGGGGTGAGCTTGTTCTGTAAATGCACTCACAGCCTGCATGGGTGTGCGACCATCAACTTGCCACGCGACCGGATCTGCATGGCAATCAACGCACAGGTCATTATCTCGCCTCACCAGTTGTGCAGGTTCATTGTGCTCGCGATGACAACTGGCACAACGCTCGCCGGTGAAGGCGTGAGCTTCGAACACTGACACATCGACATGTTCAGTAGTCTCTCGGTGACAATCAAGGCAGGCCGCATCTTCAACCATCACAAAGGGCTGCTGATGGCAGGCCTGGCAGTCGGCGGCAATTCCCGAAGTCTGGTGGGCTGCAGCCAGAGGGCCGCTGGACCATAAGCCGTCATCCGGCAGAGGCGTCTGGCGCATCAGCGCCGCGAGATTGTCCTGAAACACACCCGCAAGTGGCAGCACCAGGAACGCGGCCAGAATAATCACTGCCAGCGCCCAGCCTATCTTGCGGCTACTCCAGGCGGTGTCCGCCAGAGCCATAGCACCAGCCTGCATTCCGCGAGCGCTAGCCGAAACCACCAATTCCATGGCGAAATCAAAACCAGCCGGGGCAGCAATTACTGTCAGCTCATAACCTTCGGATGACAGCACATCACCAACTTTAAGCTTCGTCCCGTTAAAACTTTCGCCATTTAACACAAAGGAGGTTTTCTTGGAGACTACGCGAGCATCACCCGCTCCGGCAGACTCGATACGCAGCTGACCCCGCATGCCAGCCAGTTGCACCATGGCATCATCAGCGGCACCCAGAGTGAGCGCATCACCCTGGTATTCGGTATCCAGCGCTTCGCGATCGCTTCTGCCTGTCTGTTTCCGAATAAGAAAATGCACAGCGCTACCAGTAAATAAATACGGAAATAATGTGAATTAACAATGCCACCAGCAACGCGATGGTCACCGGAATGTGCAGCAGCAGCCAAACTTTCAGCAGCCCTTGTAGGCGAATATCCCGGCGCAATACATGCAAGATAAGCTGGCGCCGGCCAAACAAGGCGAGCAACTCGTTGAGCAGCTCCGCCTCTGAGGTTTTTTGGGCATTGGGAATCCTTCGTGACAGGTGGTCGATAACCACGGTCTGCTCAGGATTTGCCACCGGTCTCCCACCTCCGGGTAGTTGCACAAGCGAATAGTCGCGGGCGGACAACTGCTGCCGGGTGCTGCCCCCCAGCCGGGTCATATCGAGGGCGCTGATTGCGATACCCTGTAACTCGGCATCACTTCCTTCCGCCAGATCGTGAATCGCGGCATCCAGTTCCGCTAACTCTGCCAACCACGCCGGCCGGGCACGACCACCATTGTTCTCGGCCACACGGGACGGCAGGTGCATATAGGCATACAAACCATAAAATCCCGAGACGATCACGATACACATCAAGGCATAGGCAAGGGTATGAACATTCCAACCGAACTGTGCAGCACAGTGCAGACTAGCCACCAAAAGCAACATAGCGCCCAGATAGACATGGGCCGAGGTCCAGCCCTGTACCGTGCCCAGATTCGAGGCATAGCGACGTTTGCGCACGCCCAACACACTAAGCCAGACAATCAATAACGCGCCAACAGTACCCAGCACATAGCCTTGCCAGGTGCCACCGTTGGGCGGCTGTGCCCCGCCCATCTGACTGACATACAACAGGATACTTGCTACACCCAGCATCAACGCCCAGCGCAGGTATTTGCTGTTTTCCCAAGCAAGCAGGCTGGTACGCATAATCAGCGTGCCTCCACCAGCTCGACAAATTGCTCCGGCCCGAGGCGGACAGCGGCGCCCGTTGGGCAAGCTCTGACGCAAGCAGGGCCACCCGCCTGATCCAGACAGGCATCACACTTGACCGCCTTTTTAATAGCATTCTCGTCTGCTGGGCCAAACCCTGCTTCCTCACCGGGCCCGGGACCATGGCCAAACAGTAGCCAGGAGAACAAACCGGGTTTAGGCGGCGCCGGATAACTCAGCTTGATGGCATCATAGGGGCAATTGGTTTCGCAGTTGCCACAGCCAATACAACTGTCGGTGATAAAAACCTCTCCGCTTGCGGAACGCCGAATTGCGTCGGGAGGGCAGTCTTTCATGCAATGGGGTAATTCGCAGTGACGGCACGCAACGGGGATATGTAGTTGTCCAAGGGACGCCCCCTCCTCCCGTTGCAAACGGGAAATACCGTCGTGGGTTTCCGCACAGGCCCGTTCGCAGTTGTCGCAGCCAACACAAAGAGACTCATCGATTACCAGGGCATTGGTGGCCTCACCCAGACCTTGCTCCATCAGGAAACCGATGGCTCTGGCCGACTCCGGCTGCGACGCCATCTTATTGGATTTGGTCAGCAATCCACTTAGCTCACCCTGCAGCACGGCGACCTGTTCAGGCTGGCTGTTTACCATTGCCAAAAATTCAGGGCGTTGTATTTCGAGCGTTTCAGTGCGTACCGCAGCGGTGGCAGTGTCGCGCCGCAGCGCAGCGCCCATCAACGCCATTTGGCCCACCATTTCACCCGAGTGTCGCTGTGCAACAACCAATCGACTATCGCCACGCGACAACATCACTGTTCCGCTGCGAATCAGCTGCAGTGAATCGCCGGTTTCACCTTCGCTAAACAATGATTCGCCGGCCTTGTACTGTCGGCTAGTCACCCTGTCGGCAATATCCGCCAACTCAGACAGTTTCAGCTTGGGCTGAAACGCTGCCTGCAATGCTCGCATGATGAAAACACGATCAATGCCCTGACGAACTTCCTCGTTGGAGTTCATCAGCTTGACCATGATGCGACGTGGGGTTTCGATCAGGATTGCATCTTCGCTGACTACGGCATCCCCCTGCCGTGGGCGCCCGGAGATCAGACTCATCTCGCCAAAAAATTGGCCGGGCTTGATTTTGTGCCACTCGCCGTCTTCATCCAGCTGCAGCTTCACTTCACCTTCGACGAGAGTATAGAAAGTGGTACCGAACTCGCCGTGCCTGTACAAGGGTTCGTCAGCGGCAACAAAGACTGTAGTTCGCTCGGCCGCCGCTGGCTGGTTTGCCAACTCAGCTGCCGGCACGCTAACGATAATTCGACTTTCGATAATCAGCTCACGAAACGCCAGCGGGTTCATCTTGCGAAACATCGGCACACGCGTCTGATACAAGGATAAGACGTCTTCAGCGTCCATTACATAGGGTAGACCCGAGAACTGGTCCTGGAGTAACGGATAATCCGCTGGCTTGGTTTCCTTACCGTGGATAAACTCAACTACGTCGTAGCCCTGGTTCATGGCCTGCTTGATCAGCGGATAGCCGCCCAACGCTCCGATGATATAAAGTCCAGGTACATTACTTTGATAGTGTCGATCTACATCAGGCACCGCATCAGCACTATCACTGGCAATCTCGATACCGCAGGATTCAACAAACCGTCGAGGTGGCACAGTACCCAACCGGGCAATAATCCTGTGGCACTCAATACGCTCTTCACCTGACGCGGTATTGAGAGTTATCGTCCCAGCTGCGCCCGAGTCTGTAGGCAACTCCAGTCCGGCAACGGTACTTTCATAATGACAATAAAAGGCTTTCTTGCGATCGTTAATAGCGGCCAGCACAGCGTTGAGATTGCCATCCTTGGCGCGGCTGAATTCGTTACGCCGATTGACGATATACACGGTGTTGTAATCTGCCAGGGCGATAGCGTTCTCAATCGCCGCATCACCTGCGCCAATCACAACAATAGTTTCACCCTGAAATTCCGCGGGGTCGTCTAGCGTATAGCGAACAAAATCTGATTCATTATCGGCCGCAACACCCAAAGACCTGGGGTTACCCTGAGTACCTATGGAAAGGACTATATGCTCGGCAGCGATGTGGTCTCCACTGCCCAGCGTAATGTCGAATGACCCTCGCTCACCATCGATTGCAACCACTTCACTGTCGTATCGGATGTTTATGCCGGTATCTATACTGTCCTGCCATTCACCGAGGATTTTTTCTCGCTTGCCTGCTGTAAATGGCACCGGGCTACGCAAGTTGAGAAAGCCCGGCTCATCCATTACATGTTTGCCCTTCTGATACTTCTGGATCGTCTTGGCGAAGATCGAGAAGCCTTCAAGCAGCACGTAGCTGGGCGCAGATGCACCTGACTCTGCGTCATATTCTGCTGCGCGACCAGCGGCACTCAAACCGGCGGGGCCGGCTCCTATTATTGCTATGTGGTAACTATTCGACACCAATTGTTCCTAGATCACACCATAGGCCAACATGGCGTCGGCGACTTTGATAAAGCCCGCAATATTCGCGCCCTTTACATAGTTGACGTAGTCGCCCTCCTGGCCATGGCGCGCGCACTGTTGATGAATGCCGATCATGATGTCGTGCAACTTGCTTTCAAGTTCCTCTGAGGTCCAGGCCATGCGGATACTGTTTTGCGTCATCTCAAGGCCAGACACGGCAACACCACCCGCATTCGCCGCTTTGCCGGGGCCATAGAGCAAGCGAGCATCTTGCAAAACTTTGATTGCTTCAACCGTAGTCGGCATATTGGCGCCTTCAGAAACCCCCTTACAGCCATTGGCAACCAAAACCTTGGCATCATCGGCATTCAGTTCATTCTGAGTAGCACAGGGAAAGGCGAGATCGCAGGGAACACTCCAGGGCCTTTCGCCCTCATGAAATTCACAACCGTACTCGGCAGCATATTCTGCTATCCGGCCGCGTTTTACCGTCTTGAGGTCAATGACATAGGCGAGCTTGTCTGCATCTATGCCTTCCGGGTCGTGAATAAAGCCCGACGAATCGGAAAGAGTAACGACCTTGCCACCGAGGTGATTAATCTTCTCGGTACAATAGGTAGCAACGTTACCCGACCCTGAAACAGCGCAGGTTTTGCCTTCAATAGAGTCACCCTGGTGTTTGAGCATCTCCTCCATGAAATAGGCATTACCGTAGCCGGTGGCTTCAGTACGAATGAGGCTGCCGCCGAACTCCAGTGCTTTACCGGTCAGCACACCGGTAAACTCTCTGGCCAGCCGTTTGTACTGGCCGAACATATAGCTGATTTCTCGGGCACCCACGCCAATATCACCCGCAGGCACATCTGTATCCGGGCCTATGTGATGCACCAGTTCGGTCATAAATGACTGGCAAAACCGCATCACCTCGCGATCTGACTTGCCTTTCGGGTTGAAGTCGGAGCCACCCTTGCCAGCGCCTATTGGCAACGTGGTCAGGCTGTTCTTGAAGGTCTGCTCGAAGCCAAGGAACTTGAGAATGCTTAAATTGACTGAAGGATGAAATCGTAGGCCGCCCTTGTAGGGACCAATGGAATTATTGAACTGAACACGGTAACCGCGGTTGACGCGAATATTACCGGCATCGTCTTCCCAGACGACCCTGAAAATTACGGTCCTATCGGGCTCTGTCATACGTTCGATAATACCGGCCTGCCGATAACGCGGATTTTCGATAATGAATGGAATTATCGATTCAGCCACTTCATAAACAGCCTGGTGGAACTCTGTCTCACCCGGGTTGCGTTTGATCAGACCTTCCATGAAGCCTTCGAGACTCAGACTATCGTACATTTGAAGCTCCTTTTTATAATGTAACGAACAGGATTTAGAAGGGCTTGTCCCAGCGCAGTCCAACGGTAAACCCATCCTGCGAATAGTCGTCGTAAGCGCTATAGAACTGGTAACTCAGGTAGCCGGATATCCCCATAACGAACTGACCGGAAAGATTGAGGCTGGCATCAAAGAAACTACTATCACGGTCATCCGTGCTCACTTTAATCTGGTTACTATCGAGGTCGTCTTCGGCGAATGGGTTACTCGCGAGTCGCAGGACAATCTGATCGCCACTATCTTCCGACTCATAAACGTAAGAGGCTCGCAGTCCGGGGATAAGCACCCCAAAAGATGTATTGATTACATAGTCAGCTTGCACACCTGCACTGAGCCTCAGTGACTCCACGTCCTGATCATCTACGATGAAATTCCAGGCAGCGGAACTATCACCACGAGCGCGCTCGGTGAAGCCATCAATGCTACCGTCCAGGTAGGTGATAGAGGCAGTGGGACCAAAACGCCAGCCTCCAAGGCTGAGCATATAACCAGTGTTAACACCCAGAAATACCTGGTCGCCATCGGTATCTCCGCTTTGGGTTGAGTCGAACTCCCCCAACACATCGGTATAGCGGATATGTCGTGTGGTATCGAACTCGGACTGGCCATAGCTGAACAAGCCATCCACATACCAGTTCTCACTCAGCTGCCAGCCCGCATAGGCCGACAGGTTCCAACTAGAGACCTCGGTATCACCACCCTTATTATCAAAGTCGACCTCTGTCTCGCCCAACCCCAGCGACAGCCCGGCAAAGAAAGTCTCGCTAAACCGGTAGTCAGCGCCAATAGAAAGGTTCCAGGAATCAAAGTCATAACCAGACTCCAGTTCCGTTTCATCCCGATCACCAAAATCGAGGTCGCCCTGCACATAAACGCCAAGTTTGCCAAAATCGCTGAAGGCATCCTCACTGGCACCTAAACCCAAAAGGCCCTGAAACACCGATTGCACAACATCGCCTGATACCAGCTGGTCACCCGCCTTGAGGTTCAGCCCAAGAACAGACACACCGCCACCACCGCCGGAACTGACGACCTTCATCCTGTTGCTGGACTGGCGGTTCTTACGACTGAATAACTCTCTGGCAAAATCCTGCTGTGAGGCCAGTTCAGTGAGCGAAATGTCTTTCAGTGCAAGAACCGCCTGCTCTTCCGTGGTGTTTCGGTTCTTGAGCCTACTGCAGGCGGAACGAAGTTCTTGCTGCTCGCCTGTCAGGCCCCCATTGCCCTCCTCGGCAATCAGCCTGGGGCAAATTTCATCGATTCGGCTACCCAAGGTCTGTTCATTGCCACTTAGACCAGGTAAGTCGCCCAGTTCATTGCCAAAAAGCTGAACTTCAGAACAGCCATCTGGCCCCGTGGGCAAATCAGGATCAGTGTTCGGGCAGCTATCATCCGCATCAGATACGCCGTCACCATCGGAATCCAATTGTTCATCGGCACAACCGTCGTCGTCTGGGTCAGATCCGGCCGGTGTATTCGGGCATTGGTCAACATCATCATTGACCCCGTCATTGTCACTATCCCGCTGCGATGCACTGCAACCACTTGCGTCTACCTCTTCCCCAGCTGATGTACCCGGGCAAGCGTCTATTTCGTTATTTACACCATCGCCATCGTCGTCAAGTTGAGATTCAGCGCAGCCCACTGCATTCACTGCTTCACCCGCCGGCGTACCGAGGCATTGATCCTGCTCGTCCGGCACGCCATCGGAATCTTCATCAGGTAGGTCTACAGTGCAACCAAACTCGTCTACCGGATCACCCGCCGGCGTTCCCGGGCAGCGGTCCTCAGCGTCGGAAACTCCATCGCCGTCTTCATCGCCTGGTTCCTGCGTTTCACTGCAGCCGACTTCATCCACGGTATCGCCCGCGGGTGTGTCCGGGCACTGATCGACGTCGTCGTTAATGCCATCGTTATCAGAATCCAACTGGGAGGCACTGCAGCCATTGGCATCCACTTCCTGCCCAAAAGGCGTACCCGGACACTGGTCGAGAATGTCGAGAACACCATCGCGGTCTGTATCTGGCAAGACCACAGGGGGCACGGTAGTAACGGGACAACCCACTTCATCGACCTGCGTGCCTGCAGGCGTGCCCGGACAAGCGTCAATATCATCGGTAACGCCATCATTATCTGAGTCAAGTTGAGATGGGCTACAGCCATTGGCGTCCACCTGCCCAACTTCAGCCGCTGGTGTATTTGGACATTGGTCCAGGTCGTTAGTTACCGAATCATTATCATCGTCAAGCTGGGAGGGACCGCAACCATTGGCATCAACCTGCCCAATTTCAGTCGCGGGTGTATTTGGGCATTGGTCCAGGTCGTTAGTTACCGAATCATTATCATCGTCAAGCTGAGAGGGCCCGCAACCATTGGCATCCACCTGCCCAATTTCAGCCGCTGGTGTATTTGGACATTGGTCCAGGTCATTGGTCACCGAGTCATTATCATCGTCAAGCTGGGAGGGCCCGCAGCCATTGCCGTCCACCTGCCCAACTTCAGCTGCTGGTGTATTTGGACATTGGTCTAATCCGCCCACAGCATCACCGGGTACTCCATCTCCGTCCGCATCCTGCTCTGACGGCCCGCAGCCCGAGGCGTCAATCAGCGATATCTCATCTTGTGGAGTATTTGGGCAGCTATCTGAGGGGTCTATAAGCCCATCCAGGTCAGAGTCAACCTCGAAGCTTGCTACTACACTCGTTGTTCCAGGAATTAACACAGGCGAACATGTACCCGTGCCGCTGCATCCACCGCCTTGCCAGCCCGTGAATACATCAGTAGCGGTGGAAGGCGTCGCGGTAAGCACAGGGCCGGGGAAGCTAGCACCCAGTGGGTAATCCTCAATACAGTCACCCGGACAGCTAATGCCCGAGAGATCGTCCTGAACGCTTCCGGTGCCGCCACCAACAACCGCGACAGTGACCGTAGCTTGCACAAAAGTAACACCAACAGAGAAAGTGTTGGATGCCGATCCATTCATATTGATTGTGCAAGGCCCATTGGCGAGCGTACCGGCACAAGTGCCCCCCCAGGACTGAACTTCAAAGCCTAAATCCGGCACGGCAGTCAACGTTAAATTTTCGACCCCAGAGATCACCGAGTACGTGCAATTGAATGCGTCCGATTTACAGCTGATAACCGGATTAGACACATCAAGATCGGTATCACCCCGAACCTCCCCTCCAACAGAAGCGGACACAATCAAGTCATCGGCATTTGAACCTGAGCTATAGAAGAAAAGCGGAAGCAGCAGAAGTCCTAGACATACGCCAGTTAATCGGCGCGCTGTGAAGAGCGGCTGGACCCAACTCATGCAATTATTCCCATCAATTTAAATTTCACCACGATTAGCGGAGAGCCTTACCGCGCCACAAAAAAGAAATCGCCAACCTCATCTCCAGCTCGCTTAATGGCCTTGAATTCAGGGCTCAGATCGGGCTGTCGACTTTCGAGTTTCTGGATCATGCTCAGGAACAAGGCCGGTGCCGTCATCACGGAATTGTTACCTCGCAAGGTATCTACTAGAGCATCGGCAAAAACAGATGTGCCCTGAAGGTCCGCACGGGGCAGAGGATAGTCATTACCGGAGGTCATGAGCAGCCGCGATCGATTCGGGAAACGCAGTGCCACATAGGCATCGCTATTCAGCTGAGCTGGATCACTGGCGAGTAGAAAGGCCGGGTTATCCGCCAGTAAGCCCGCGAAGGAAGAATCAGACACCACCATAATTCGCGTAGCCTTGAGCCTTGCCAAATGTCCGCTCACCTGTTCGGTAGGCACCCAATAGGTATCATTTGGCGGCTGCTGAGCATTAACCGGCAGCCAGTAGCCCGCTTCGAAGGCGCCACTTTGCCTGCGATTGCCATGACCGGAATAATAAATCAGTAAGTTATCGCCCTCTTCAAGCGTGTCATTGAGACGGTTAATCGCCTGTAAGAGGCTCGCGTCATCGCCGTTGGTCAACATCTGAACCTGAAAACTGTATTCATCCTGTAACACGCTGGCGATTCGCTGGACATCTGACAGAGGCGTACCAAGATCGTCCAGGTGCTGATAATTTTCATTACCAATCAACAGTGCATAGTACCGACCAAAGTTTCTCCCACCCGAGCTCACCTCATCGGCTATGGCAAGGGCTTGCGATGTCTGTGCCAGTGCCTCGGAGGTCTGCTGCAACTCCGCTTCCGTTTGCGCTAGTTCGGCCCGTTCACGCTCCAGTGCTGCAGCACTCTGGCTATTTTTTGCAACCGCCGCGTCGGCGCGCGCCTCTGCTACAGCCAACTGCTCAGCCATAACCTCCTGTGTACGCGCATTTTTCTGGGCCTGAGACAGCAAGGCTTCTTCGGCGCTGGAGCGATAGGTCAAGCTATCGTCAGATACACCCCAGGCAAGTCGATACCAATTAAGGGCCTCTACCCTGTCTTCGGGCACGCCACGTCCTGTCTCATACATGGTGCCGAGATTGAATTGGGCACTTTTATGGCCCTGTTGTGCCGCTTTGCGATACCACAGCACAGCCACTTCATAATTAGGCTTGGTACCGAGCCCCTGCTCGAAGATTTCTCCCACGGTATTTTGGGCGTCTGCATCACCACCTTCAGCAGCGGGCAACCAAATCTTTAAAGCAGTCTTGTAGTCTGCGCGATCATAAGCCACATACTCGCCGCCACGAATGCGGCAATCCTGGGCTGTGGTTCGCACTGGTCGGCGCGGGGTCATGTAACTGGTGTTACCCAACTGGCGCAACTGCCCGGGTAGCAGGCAGTCTACGATATAGAGGTCATCAACTTTGGCATTTTCCGGGACTGCTGCTACTTTGGGTTGGTCTGCACAGGCGACGAGAACGAGCGAAAGCACCAGCGTAATGCAGGCCCTCAATCGATTTGAAGAAAATCGACTTACAACAGCTATAATCACCCGCATGCCACCTCTCACTGTTATTTTTGGCCAGCCCAATAAAGGTAGTTCACGGTCGTCAATTAAACAAACCCTGCGGGCCTACGCTGCGCTGTTTTTTTGTGTGATTTTTACCGGCTGCGGTAACTCTCCAAACCTTGACAGCTTCGCCACCCAGCATCAGTTGGGAACGGGCGAGATATGTGCTGAAGGATTTTGCATGGTGTTGCTCAAAAAAGCGGCAGACTATTCATCAACGGATCTGAGGATTTACATCGATGGCGATGGTCAACCCTGGCATGCGGACAGGCCAGCGGAAAATCCAACTGGAAGTGGGAAGCTGACCTTGAATCTTATGTTGGCAGACCCACAAGCGAGCATTTTCCTTGCCAGGCCCTGTTATTACCTGCAAGAAATGCCGGCTAACTGTTCGCCCGACCTCTGGACCAGTGCACGCTACTCCCAACGTATCGTCAGCGCGATGACAGAGGCGGTCAGCAAATTACAAGAAGAGCAGGCATTAAAAACCATAACGCTGATTGGCTACAGTGGGGGCGGCACACTAGCCTTGTTGGTAGCCGCCAGACTGGAAATACCCACTACGGTAATCACAGTCGCCGCCAATCTGGACACAGCCGCGTGGACGGCGTTTCACGGTGTGTTGCCACTTACCGAATCTATTAATCCGGCAGAGCAACACTTTGCAGTAAACAATATCGAACAACATCATCTACTGGCAGGTGCGGACACAGTCGTACCACCAGCAACGATCGCCAAATTTCGACGAAACAATCCTCAGGCCGAGTTTCGGCTGTTCGAAAAGTTTGATCACCGCTGCTGTTGGCTGGAAAACTGGCCTGCGATTCTCGCCGACTACTGACGCGGGCTGGCTTGCAGATCCGCCTTCACTGCGTTTAATGCCTCATGATTAGCGAGATATTCATTGCCGCTATAGGACTCGATCATCTGCAACAGATATTCTTTCTGACGATCTCCGGTTAGCGTGGGGGCCAAAGTAACGAGATGCCGCGCTAACTGTTCCAGGCCTTCTTCCGCATCCGGATTGCGAGGGTGTATGTCATAAGCTGCGCTAAAGTAGCGCGATGCACCGTCCCAGTCCTGAATACCCGCCGATTTGTTGCCCAAATCAATATTCCGCTCAAACTCGTGCTGAACCGCCAGCGGCAGACTCTCAAAGGGCGTCGCGGGCCCTTCACGCAGGCTGGCTTGATAACCAAGAAACAGCGAGCTGAGCGCAAGTATCGCTACTACTGACAACAACAATCGATTGCGTCGCGAGGAGCCCAGATACTGGCGCAAAAAAACCTCTGCCGAGGGGGTGCGCTGCTCTCGCTGCAACGCAATCGCGCCGGCGATGGCCCGCCATTGATGCCGCTTGATCCCCCGAATCGGCTCTGGCTCAAGCCCTGCAGCTAGAGCATCTTCGGCGTTTTTGTCATCGTAGGGGTGCTTACCGGTGTAAAGCTGGTAGGCCATCAAACCCAGCGCGTAAACATCGTCTGCGGGGTGCGGCTCCGACTCACCCTGAATCATCTCCAGTGACGCGAAACGCATCGTCATTGCACCCAACTCGCCAGCATCAAAGCTGTCTTTTTGCACCGCCGAATCCATGATTCGTGCAATACCAAAGTCGAGGAGCTTGACCCTCCCTTCTGTAGTTACAAAAACGTTGTCGGGCTTGAGGTCTGAGTGCACTACACCATGGCCATGGGCATATACAAGCCCGCGTGCCATCTGTTCGACCAACGCGGCAATAGTCGGCTGGAGATCCTGTGCAAATTCCAGCGACTCCCATTTGGAGAAAGGTGCACCGTTCAGCAATTCCATGGTCATATAGACCCGGTCGCCGTCGCGGTCAAAATCATACACAGTCAGTATATTGGGGTGCGCCAGCTGTTGAGATCTTTTCGCCTCACGCTGCAGACTAATTAGCGCTTTCGGGTGTCTGCTGTACTCATCGCCTAAAAATTTGATGGCAACATAGGGGTCGTCGTCCTGCGCCTCTTCCTTACGCAGATCGCGGGCCTTGAATACCTGGCCCATGCCGCCTTTGCCAAGTCGCTCCTCTAAAACGAAACGACCCTTGATCACCACCTCTCCAGGGCGGGCATGGGCAGTAGTGGAAGTAGTAGCCTCGGGCTGCTGGCCTACCGGATTTAGCAGCGTGGCATCATCTGCACCGGCGAATAACTCGGTTGCGGGCTCTGTCTCATAGTCGACCCCCGGGATCTGTGTCTCAACACTATCCTCACCGGCCTCCGCGTTTTCCAGATCAACAACCGTTTCCGTGGTGTCGCTGGGCTGCTCGGAACGCTTTCCCGAATGATCATCCATAGGCTATGTATAAGCCAAAGCCATTTAAACTACAAACAAAACTCGGCTATTCCACCGCAGCCAGTGCTTCAGATAGCCGGGACACCGCAATCACCTGCATACCCTTAACCGGATTTTTGGGCGCGTTGCCCCGAGGCACAATGGCGCGTTTGAAGCCGTGCTTGGCGGCTTCAGACAAACGCTCCTGACCGCTGGGCACGGGGCGGATTTCACCAGACAGGCCCACTTCACCAAAGATCACCATGTCACGGGGTAGCTGCCTGTCGCGAAAGCTGGAGACGATGGCCAGCAGCAGTGCGAGGTCGGCACTGGTCTCCAGTACTTTCACACCACCCACGACATTGGCGAATACATCCTGATCACCCACCTGCAGGCCACCGTGGCGGTGCAGCACCGCCAATAACATCGCCAGACGGTTCTGCTCCAGACCCACGGCGACTCGCCTGGGATTACCCAGCTGGCTGTCGTCAACTAATGCCTGAATCTCAACCAGCAGTGGCCGGGTACCCTCCCACACCACCATAACGGCGCTGCCAGAAGCGGGCTCATCGCTGCGGTCCAGGAAAATGGCCGAGGGATTCTTCACCTCGCGCATGCCACCGTCGGTCATGGCGAAAATGCCCAGCTCATTGACCGCGCCAAAGCGATTTTTCTGGCCACGCAAGGTGCGAAAACGAGAATCGTCGCTGC
This sequence comes from Halieaceae bacterium, assembly GCA_039964455.1. Taxonomy (GTDB): domain Bacteria; phylum Pseudomonadota; class Gammaproteobacteria; order Pseudomonadales; family Halieaceae; genus CALJFL01. The sequence goes on from JBDVXK010000027.1 coordinate 31,680, forward strand.
CCTCCAGCAGAATGGAACAATCGATCATGTGCTCCAGCACCTTGGGGCCAGCGAGGGAGCCTTCTTTGGTCACGTGGCCCACCAGGAACAGCACGGTACCGGTCTGCTTCGCTAGCCTCGTGAGATAGGCAGCGCACTCGCGCACCTGCGAAACGCTGCCGGGCGCCGACGCAATATCATCGGTATGCACCACCTGGATAGAGTCGACTACCAATACCTTGGGCTTGTATTGATCGGCTGCCGCCACAATCGCTTCGATATTGGTTTCGGCCATCAGCCGCAACTTGTCGGTAGCAAGGCCCAGGCGTTGCGCTCGCATAGCCACTTGCTGAGGTGATTCCTCGCCGGTGATATACAGGGCCTCCATGGTCGAGGCCAGGTGACACATAGTTTGCAGCAGCAATGTACTCTTGCCAGCGCCCGGGTTACCCCCGACCAGAATAGCCGAGCCAGGCACCAGACCGCCACCCAGCACGCGATCAAACTCCTCAGCGCCACTGCTGAAGCGCGGCAGGTCCTGGAAGTCGATATCCTTGAGCACCTGGGCATCGGCCAGCTTGCCGGCGAAGCCGCCACGCTTGCCGCCACCACCCGCTGACCGGCCCGAACCACCAGAGGGGCCCAGGCGTATCTCGCTAATCGTATTCCAGGCGCTACAATCGCTGCACTGGCCCTGCCATTTGGCGTAATCAGAGCCGCAATCGTTGCAGACGAAGGCTGTTTTTTGTTTTGCCATTCCGGTCCCCGCAGAAAAAACGTATCCTAGCAGAGTTCTCCCTTGTTACCGGTACCCCGATGTCAGAATCCTCCCTAGTCCCCGAACGCCAGCTGGTATTTTCGCCTGCGCTCGCGGCGACCATAGGCCTGGAGGAAGCGATTCTGCTGCAACACCTGCAGGCGGAGTTCGGCCATCAAGTCGCCCAAACCCGCAACGGCTTCGCCTGGCTCAGCGTAGAACGGGATTACCTGTTGCGCAGCCTGCCATTCTGGAGCGCCGTCGACCTGCACCGTATTTCGCGCAGCCTGGTGGAAAAAGGCGTGATCCTGATCGACTCGCCACCCCTGCACAGTGAAGAGCGCCTGGTCTTCGCACTGAACGAGCCCGTTCGGCAGACACCCGCTCCTGCTGTATCGCCACCCCCCGCGCCCGTACAGCGCCGCAATGCAGGCACCTTGCCCGGCAACTGGTCACCCAGCGAAGATATGCTGCAGCTGCTCGGCCTGAACCACAACATACCGCGTCAGTTTGCCCTGGACCAACTGGAAGATTTCATCTTTTATTGGCGCGAGCGCGGCGAGACCAGCCACGCCTGGGAAAACAAATTCCGGCAGCATGTGATGAGCAACTGGCGGCGTCAGCAGCAACAACAGGCCGAGTCTTTTGAAGTACAACCCATGCCGCTGGATAAGTACTGGCGGCCCAGTGGCGATGCCCGGGAAATCATGTCCCGGGCGGGCGTGGAAGAATCATTCATCGACCAGGCGATACCGGAATTCATCCTGTACTGGCGGGAAAGGGGCAGCGCGCCAAAAGAACTGAACTCCCGTTTCATACAGCACATAAGAATGCAGTGGGCACGCTACTCCTCCAGCCTGGAGCACAGCACCGAACCCCGGCGAATCAGCGAGCAATGGCAGCCCGCCAATGATGTGTATGACATCCTTGAAATGTCCCACATCGACAAAGCCTTTGCCGACTCGCTGATAAGAGAGTTCATCATGTACTGGCAGGACAGCAACCAGGTACATACTTCATGGAACAGTAAATTTCTTCAGCATGTAAAATACCACTGGGCCAAACGGCATAAGATGGAACAAACGGATAACAAACATGGCGGACAGCAGGGACCTCATTCAACAGGTCGCACAAGGGATACAAGCCTCGCAGACGACCTCAGCGACACATCCTGGGCAGACTGAGCAAGCTGACAAGGCCTCACTGGAAGGGCATGTTGAGGCCATTAACCAGGTCTTTGCACTGTTTCGGCTGAATTACCACAACCAGTACTACGCCGCCTACCCGGATGGTGAACAGCTCAAACAGATCAAGAAACTGTGGCTTGAGTCATTGGCCGACTACCCCGTGGAGCAAATCCTCAAGGGCGCGAAGCACGCCATCGAGCACAGTGAATACCTGCCCACGCTGAACCGCATGCACGAGTGCTGCCAACAGGGTTTACGTGATATCGGGCTGCCGTCTCCGCATGATGCTTATATTGAAGCCTGCCAGGCAGCATCACCCAAATCAGCCCAGCGGTGGAGTCATGCTGCGGTCTATCTGGCGGGCAGGGACAGCAACTGGTTTTTCCTGACCAACAACACCGAGCGCACCTCATGGCCGGTGTACCGGGAGCATTACCAGCAATACTGCGCCCGCGTTCTGCGCGGTGAGTCACTGGCAGTTCCGGAGCCAGAAGCGCTGGAAAAATCCCAGTCAGAGCCACTCTCCCAGGAAGACCAGTTACTGGCTTTAAAGAAATTACGGGAACAAACGGGGTTTTAAACCAGCCCGAGCTGCGAAGCGAAGCGCTGAAGCCCCAAGCTCACGGCCGCAAGCTCGCCTTTGACTTCGGCCGCTGCGGAACTCGACAATTTTTTGCTGTGCAAAAAATCTGGACTCGGTCAGTCCTCGCGGAAATCCCCTACGTCAAAGGCGAGCTTAAACGCGGCCTGATTGTTCGCTTGGGGCTTCAGCACTTCACTTCGCCTGCAGCTACATAACTAAAGAAACACTGTATGCCCATAGCTAGAATAGCCAGAGGCTGAAGAGATCTTGCGAGCTAATACTCGTCGTACGTACCGCGCGCCAGATTTTCAAAGCGGGTAAATTCACCCTGGAAGGCCAGCCGTGCCGTACCGATGGGGCCATTACGTTGCTTGCCAATAATGATCTCGGCGACACCTTTATCCGGTGACTCCTCGTTGTAGACCTCATCGCGGTAGATGAACATGATCACATCGGCGTCCTGCTCGATGGCGCCGGATTCACGCAGGTCTGAATTGACCGGTCGCTTGTTGGGACGCTGCTCCAACGACCGGTTGAGCTGCGATAGCGCGACCATGGGGCAGCCAAATTCCTTGGCGATGGCTTTCAGGTTCCGGGAAATCTCCGAGATCTCGGCGGTACGACCCTCGGATGATCCGGCTATCTGCATCAGCTGCATATAGTCGATCATGATCATCCCCAACTCACCGCCATTCTCGCGGGCTACACGCCGAGCGCGAGTACGCAATTCGGTGGGGCTCAGCGCCGGTGTATCGTCGATAAACAAGCGGGCATCCTTAAGCTTGCTAACTGCCGCACTGAGCTTGGGCCAATCCTCCTGTTCCAGCTTGCCGTTACGGATGCGAGTCTGGTTAATGCGCCCTATGGAGGACAACATACGAATCACCAACTGCTCGGCAGGCATCTCCATGCTGAATACCAAAATGGCCTTGTCCTGGCCCAGCACCGCATTTTCAACAAGGTTCATGGCAAAACTGGTTTTACCCATAGAAGGCCGACCAGCCACAATGACCAGATCCGATGGCTGCAAGCCAGAGGTCATGCCGTCCAGGTCAGCAAAACCGGTACTCAGCCCGGTGATGTCACCGCCGGAATTGAATAACTCCTCGATGCGCTCCAGAGCCGATTGCAGTAGCGGATTAACCTCCTTGGGACCGCCAGACTTGGCGCCCTCCTCCGAAATCTGCATGATCAGGCGCTCGGCCTCATCTACCAGCTGGTCAGAAGTTCGCCCCTCCGGGTTGAAGCCGCTATCGGCGATATCCTGGGCGGCCTCAATCAGCTTGCGCAGACTGGCCCGCTCACGGACAACCTGCCCGTAGGCCCGAATGTTGGAGGCACTGGGCGTATTCTGGGCCAACTCGGCCAGATACGGCAGGCCACCCGCCGCTTCCAGTTCACCGCTGGCTTCCAGCTTGTCGGCAACCGTGATGACATCGACCGGCTGGGAATCCTCTGCGAGGCGTGCTATCTGCCTGAATATGAGGCGATGATCTGCGCGATAAAAGTCTCTATCGCTGACCGACTCGGCCACTGAATCCCAGGCATCTGCTGACAACAGCAAACCACCCAGCACCGACTGCTCCGCCTCAATCGAGTGCGGCTGCATTTTGATGCGCGCAATATCACTGTCGCCCGGGTAGGGAAGCTCAGAGACATTATCGGGATATTCGCGGTCAGACATGAATAGGCAGGTTTATTATCGGAACTGCACAGAGTAACCAAATTCCCCCGGCAGCTGAAGCAAAAACGAAAAATGCACCGGCCGCGCTGGCAACCGGTGCATTATTAGTGCTGTCGGACCCCAGTCGGGGCCAGGCAGAAAGTCTTACTCGGGGACTACCGCGATGGCTACCATGGCAGTAACGTCGCCGTGTACCTGAATAGCAATTTCGTACTCGCCGAGCTCGCGCAAAGCGCCCTCTGGCAGACGAACTTCAGCCTTGTCGATGTCACAACCAGCAGCGGTGATAGCTTCAGCAATATCACGGGTGCCGACAGAACCAAACAGTTTGCCTTCTTCGCCAGCGTTAGCCTCGATAGAAACCAGACCGAGGGCGTTAATGCCTTCAGCGCGGGTTTGCGCAGCGGTTAAAGTCGCTGCAGCAGCGGCTTCCAGTTCAGCACGACGGGTCTCGAACTGAACGAGGTTGTCTGCAGTTGCCGCAACAGCTTTGCCGTGCGGGATCAGGAAATTACGGCCGTAGCCTGCCTTAACGTCAACCTTGTCGCCCAGAGCGCCCAGGTTACCGATGTTTTCCAGCAAAATGACTTCCATCTTACTATCCTCTGTTAGGGGAGCACGCTCCCACTGTTTACTAAAATTCTCAGGTGTCCTGCCGGATCCAGCGCTGGCGAAAATCAAGCCAACTATCCGCGATCGCAGCAAACACAACCAGCAACTTCACCGGGTCAAAAAACAGCCACGCCAGGTAAAACCAGGTAAGCCATCCTTTGCCCTGTCCCCGCGCTCGCGCACGGGCATGTACCAGAGCCAGTCCCGCAAAATTCAGCGGCACCATGCAAATCAACGCCCAGGTGCGGTAGTCAGCACCCAAACTGGCCAGGGCAATCGCAGCCACGGCCAAAATCATAGCCAAGCCCGCCGGGTAGCGCAGGGCATGAAACTCCTCGCCAAACCCACCGGGGTTATACAGCAGCGCCTGCCAATAGCGAGCGAGCAGTACACACAACACCGCACCTACGGCATTGCCAGCACCCATCATGCCAGCGATCTGTACAGCGGTTGGCCTGGCCAACACCACTGCCTGATCCCTGCCAGCGGTAAGTTGCTCCTCCAGATTGCTCAGGAACTCCCCGAAGAAGCTCACCATCTGGGCAAGGAACTCACCGCCAAAGGCGATTAATGCCAGGCCTGTAATGGCACCGACAATCACGCCTGCCAACACCGTCAACGCCAGGTTAACAGTGCTGCGTAACACCAACGCCAGCGTCGTGGTTCCCACGAGCAAGGCCAACGGGCCACTATCACCAAAGGCGTACAGCAATACGCCTGCCGGCAACAACGCCCACATCAACAACCAGGCGCCGTGTCCTGCGCCGCGGCGCAGGGTGACCAGCGCGATAACAGCGGCGCTGATCCAACAAAACATCATGCTTCCAGCGCCAGCTACTGTTACCAGCAGCGCCTGGAAGCGACCGCGCATCACGAATTCAGCCAAGCTTTTCAAACGAAGCCTCGTTGTGCCTCAGGCACAAGCCATCGGAGCGCGGTTACAGGAATTCCTAGCTATGGGAATCCGTGTAAGGCAGCAGAGCCAGGAAGCGAGCACGCTTCACTGCAGTTGCCAGCTGACGCTGGTACTTGGCCTTGGTGCCGGTAATGCGGCTAGGGACAATCTTGCCAGTCTCAGATACGTAGGCTTTCAGCGTATCCAGATCTTTGTAATCAATCTCTTTTGTGCCTTCAGCGGTGAAGCGGCAAAACTTACGGCGACGGAAAAAACGTGCCATGGTAATTCTCCTTTCCTTTACTCTTCGGTGGCAGCTGGTTCAGCCGTTTCTTCTGCTTTATCTTCAGCGGGAGCTGGCGCAGGTGGACGCGATGCTTCAGCGGCCTGACGCTCTTCATAACGGGTCTTGCGCTCGCGGCTTTCCTTTTCGGCTTTCATAATGAAAGACTCTTCCGTGACAGATTCGTCACGACGGATCACCAGGTTACGAATGACCGCATCGTTATAGCGGAATGTTGTGGTCAGCTCGTCGAGGGCGTCGTTAGAGGCTTCCACATTCATCAGAATGTAGTGTGCCTTGTGGATTTTGTTGATCGGGTAGGCCAGCTGACGACGACCCCAATCTTCCAGTCGATGCACAGAGCCACCGTCTTTCTCGATTGTGGCAGTGTAGCGCTCGACCATGCCGGGCACCTGTTCAGACTGGTCGGGATGGACCATGAATACGATTTCGTAATGTCGCATAGAAAAGCTCCTTACGGGTTAATGCTACCCACATTTGCGGTGTAGCAAGGAGGATCGGCAACCATGGGTCACCGGACAAATTTTGAGGCGCGGATTCTACAGAGTTTGTATGCCGCCCGCAAGCACCTGCCCGCGGGCGAAATCAGCCACTTTAGGGCGTTTGTCCTGCCCGCTGACGAACTGCCTCAAACAGGCAGATACCGGTGGCCACTGAGACATTGAGACTACTGACTGAACCGGCCATGGGCAGCTTGACCAGGTGATCGCAGTGCTCGCGGGTCAGGCGCCGTAATCCGGCGCCTTCAGCACCCATTACCAGCGCCATTGGACCCGTTAAGTCGTTGTCATATATGGATTTTTCAGCCTCACCGGCAGCACCGAACAACCACACGCCGCGCTCTTTAAGAGCCTCCAGCGTGCGAGACAGGTTGGTCACCCGCACAAATGGCACCACTTCAGCAGCGCCACAGGCCACTTTGCGTACCGTGGGGCTGAGATCTGCAGACTTGTCCTTGGGCACCACCACCGCCTGCACACCGGCGGCATCGGCCGAGCGCAGGCAGGCACCCAGGTTATGCGGATCGGTGACACCGTCCAGCACCAGAATGAGGCAAGGCTGCTCGCTCTGCTCAACAAACTGCAGCAGCACAGCCTCGCTCCACAGGTTGGCGGCAGACACGTCGCCATGTACCGGCGCGTTCAGGGTTTCTGCCACCACGCCCTGGTGGCGGGCGCTTACCAGCTCATCAAGCGCTTTACGCGGCTCGCGAGCAATCGGCACCCCCTGATTATTAGCCAACTCGACAACACTGCTAATTCGCTTGTCTTCACGCCCCTGCTGCACCCAAAGCCGCTGGATAGACTTGGGGTTATTGCGCAACAAACTGTCGACGGCATGAATGCCATAAATGTATTGCATAGGCCTAGCGCTGTTTTCTCAAGCCGGTTTTACGCTTGCGCTTGGCGGGAGCAGACTTGTCACCCGACTTACCGGCGCCGCCCTTCTTACCGCCAGCACCACCCTTCTTGCCGCCAGCAGCGCCCTTGGTCGACTTATTGCGCTTTGCGGATTTACCCGACTTTTTGGGCTTATCCTGATCACCGGAGCGCTTGCCCGATTTGCCCTTGCCGGCCGACTTGGCATCGATCAACTCCAGGTCTATCTTTTTGTCGTCCAGGTCAACCCGGGCAACCTGCACCCTGACATGACCACCGAGCTTGTAGCTGCGCCCGCTGCGCTCACCCAACAGACGTTGGTGCGCGGCGTCGTAATTGTAATAATCACCAGGCAATGCGGTGATGTGCACCAAACCCTCGATATAAATGTCTGCCAGCTCGACGAACAGGCCAAAGCTGGTGACAGCGCTGATAACGCCTGCAAACTCCTCGCCTACATGATCCTGCAGATACTCGCATTTCAGCCAGGACTGAACCTCGCGCGTTGCGTCGTCGGCCCGGCGCTCGGTCATGGAGCTGTGTTCGCCCATAACCACCATCGCCGCCTCATCGTAGGGGAATATGCGCTGCTGCGGAATCGGTACTGCCGACTTAATTCGCCTCACCCGCTTGCTGGCCTTATCGGAGCGAATGATGCAACGAAGCCCGCGGTGAACCAGTAGGTCTGGATAGCGGCGGATGGGCGATGTGAAGTGCGCATAGGCCTCGTAGTTCAGCCCAAAATGGCCCGCATTGTCTGGCTGATACATGGCCTGCCGTAGTGAACGCAGCAACATGGTCTGAATAACATGGGCATCGTCACGCTCGGCTACCTGTGCCAGCAGGTGCTGGTAATCCGTGGGGGTGGGCTTGAGCCCGCCACGCAAATCAAGGCCCAGCTCCCCCAGAAAACTGCGCAGGTTCTCCAGTTTCTCCTCGGTTGGGCCCTCATGGACCCGGTAGAGTATGGGTAACCCAGCCTCCTCAAAGAAACGGGCCGTCGCCACATTGGCAATCAACATGCATTCTTCAATCAGCTTGTGAGCGTCATTGCGCACCACCGGCACAATGGACTCAATCTTGCGCTGGGCATCAAAAATAATGCGGGTCTCGACGGTCTCGAAGTCGATCGCACCGCGCTCGTCACGGGCACGGCGCAGCACATGATAAAGCGCGTGCAGGCGCTGCAGGTCGGCTATCCGCTCTTCAGCCACATCCGGATGGGAACCACTGGCCAGAACCTCTCCCACCTGGGTATAGGTCAGCCGTGCGTGGGAGTGAATCACTGACTCATAGAACTGAAAATCTCCAAGGTTGCCGGCCTCGTCCAGGGTCATTTCGCAAACCATCGCCAGGCGATCGACTTGTGGTTTGAGAGAACATAGGCCGTTGGACAGCGCCTCAGGCAACATGGGCACCACGCGCTCGGGGAAATACACCGAATTACCCCGGCTGCCCCCCTCCTCGTCCAGTGCAGAGCCCGGCCTCACATAATGGGAAACATCGGCGATGGCCACCCACAAACGCCAGCCACTGCCGTCCTGCTCGCAATACACGGCATCGTCAAAATCCCTGGCATCCTCACCATCGATAGTGACAAAGGCATGCTGCCTGAGATCTACCCGGTGCTGCTTGTCCGCTTCCTTGGGCTCATCTTCAAGGCTCGCAGCCTCGGCAAGCACCTCGTCGGGCCACTCCCAGGGGATGCCGTGGGAGCGTATCGCCACGTCGATTTCCAGCCCTGGGTCCATGTGCTCGCCCAGCACTTCCACCACCCGGCCCTTGGCATTGAGTTTGCGGGTGGGGTAATCGGTAATCAGCGCATTGACGATCTGCCCGGATTTAGCCTCGCCTTTCTCTTTGGGAGGTATAAGGATGTGCTGGTTGATACGACCATTGTCGGGTACCACAAAGCCTATGCCGCTCTCTTCCTCGTAGCGGCCAACAATACTGCGGTTGCCACGGTCCAGCACTTCCACAACCTTGCCTTCGGCACGGCCACGGCGATCTACACCGGTTATGGCAACCAGAACCTCGTCGCCATCGAAGGCAAACTGCATTTGCCGGGCACTGAGATAAACGTCCTCACCCGGGCCTATAGGCAGGGCAAAGCCATAACCATCGCGATGGCCCTGCACACGGCAGTGCAACAGATTGAGTTTGTCGACCAGGCCATAGGCGCCGCGACGATTGCCCATTAATTGGCCATCGCGCTCCATGGCCCGCAAGCGCTTGCCTAGCGCATCGACCTGCTCGCTACTGGAGAGCCCGAGCTTGCTGGCTATCTTGTTGGAATTCAGTGGCTTTTCAGCCTTCGTTAACAGTTCGAGGATAGCCTCACGGCTGGGAATCGGGTTCTCGTAATTGGCCGCTTCTCGCTCGGCATGGGGGTCGGCAAATTTGCCTTTCTTACTCATATAGTAGGTTTCTTTTATCTCAGTAATTTGCGCAAATCAGCGCTATCTTCCGATTATACGCGAGGATTGACAAAACCGTGGTAGAAAAGTACAGTCGCGCGCTCTGGGGATTTGCAGTTTTTCCCCTACGCCCAACTGCGCATTCGGCACTGGGCAAAGATTTCTGCCCAGGTGGTGAAATTGGTAGACACGCTAGCTTCAGGTGCTAGTGCTCGCAAGGGCGTGGAGGTTCAAGTCCTCTTCTGGGCACCAATTTAGAGATAGCCGAGCTTACCCTCGGCTTTTTCGTTTCTGGCCCGCCAAACCTCGCCTCCCTAATAACGCTATGGCATTTAGCCTCGCTAGGCGATATATTCACCCGCTGATTTCAGCGTAAGACTACTATCATCCGAGTTACAGCCCCCCAATGACTTATTGTCTCGCCATTGCCCTGGAAGAGGGTCTGGTGTTTTGTTCCGACTCCCGGACCAACGCCGGGCCAGACCGCGTCAGCACCTACAGCAAGATGCACCGTTTTTCAGTGCCCTACGACAGGTCGCTGGTATTACTGAGCGCTGGCAACCTGGCCACCAGCCAGGCAGTGATTGCGCAGATACAGCGCGATTTGGAGGAAGGTGCCGAGGTCAATATCTTCAATGCTGAATATGTATCGGACGTTGCGGACTACCTTGGGGAACTGAGCGTGCGTGAGCAGGCCAAGTTCGGCAAGAAAGGCGGCCCCAACGCCGGCTTCAATGCCACCGCCACGTTTATCGTGGGCGGACAAATCAAGGGCCACCCGGCGGAACTCTATATGGTGTACCCCGAGGGCAACCACATCACCGCTTCGGAACAATACCCTTATCTGCAGATTGGTGAGACCAAATACGGCAAGCCCATCCTGGACAGAATCATTCGCTCAGACACGCCCTACGAAACAGCGATGCGCTGTGCCTTGGTTTCCGTGGATTCCACCATGCGCTCCAACGCTACTGTAGGGCCACCGCTGGAATGCCTGTTTTATCGCAACGACAGCCTGCTACCGCAGGAAGAGTACTGCAAGCTCGAGGGGAACCATCCCTACCTGTCAGAACTGCGGGAGTCCTGGGATGAAAGCATCCGGGTGGCCTTCCAGAAGCTGCCTACTCTCAATGAAGTGCTTGCAGAGAGCCAATCATAGCGTCAACAAACGTCAACTTGCGCGCCACGTGCTTGTTAATCACAAAGGGATAGGCATCCCCCAGGCCCACACTCCGATTCATTTCATTGAGCGTAATGCTCAGGTCGCGCCAGGTTTCAATGCGCTCATTGATATCCATCTCCCCCGGAGATTTCGCAATCAGTTCCTGTGATGCGGCGGTATCCAGCGCGTCATAGATATGCAGGTAATGCCCCCAGCTCTCCGCCCAATCTTCTGCCGGGTGTGAACTGGCGTAAGCGCTGATATAAAACTGCCGCCAGTTGCGCGAAGGGCCGCTGGCGTAATAGGCATCCAGCGATTGATTGTAATCACGCGTTTCATCACCGAACTCCCTGGCAAATTCCTCTCGGGTCTGCTGATCGGGATTAAGACGCGACCAGTAATAGTGGCCCGACTCGTGACGCAGGTGGCCCAATACCGTCCTGTAATTTTCGTTCATCTCTTCGCGCACCGCCGCGCGGGCCACATCATCCGCCTCCAGCACGTTGATCGTAATCACCCCGCCCAGGTAACCGGTACTCAAGAATGACTCCGGGAAAATATCCGCACGGCTACGACCGTCTTCCACAAAATCCAGCAACAGTCCGTTCTCAGGATCTTGCCAACCATCTACTAATGGCAGCTTGAGTTGCATTAGGGTGAACAACAGACGCTTCTTGCCGACTTCCAGCGCGCGCCACCGACTGCGGTTAGCCGGCAGTTCCTGATTGGGTATTATGCGATTGAACTGGCAGGCCGTGCACAGCGGGTGGCTACTATCCGCTGGTCGCAACCAGTTGCAAACATCAAATTGCTCGCCGTTACCGCAGAAGCGAAATTCCTCACCACTGGTAATCTGGTAAAGCCCTAGTGACACCTCTCGCACCGCACGCATTTCCAGCGACACGGGATCAAAGCCCAGGCGCGCATTACAGTTCAGGCAGTTGTTGTTCTCAAAGAAAACCTGGCTGCCGCAGTCACAGTAAAATCGCTTCATCGGCTATCGGGCTGAAACCAGGTGTCCCGGATCGCAATGTGCAGTTCGTTAAGCAGCAGCTGAAAGTTATCGATAAAGTCATGCAGCTCCTGCCGCGTCACTTCATTAGCCTCAAATCGGCGCAGCCGCCTGCGGGCACGCTCATGAACGCGCAAGGCTGGCCTGTTATTTTTCAACGGCCCCAATTCCTCACGAATACCGCGCAGGCAAAATCGCACCGAGCGTGGGAATGTCGGTTCCGAGAACACAAAATCAATCACAGCATTTTTTTCAACCACCGGCCCTATCATGCGGCGATAGGATCCCAGTGCCGACATTGCCTGTAGCAGCGCTCCCCAAAGTAACGGATCGACCGCGGCAAACGCGCCCTCGCGATCGAGTATGTCACCGGCACCGACATCAATAACCCGGGTGATCATGTCGGCACGCTCGAGCAAGTGGCCTGTTTTTATAAAGCGGTAAGCATGATCACGGTTGAGAGTACTGAGCAAACTGCCGTTAATCATATGACAGCGGTTGATAATCTCCTCGCAGAAGGCATGACGGTTGCGCCTACCGGCCGCTCCCTCGGCAGTGTCCTGGCAGTAGATAAACAGCTCATTCACCTGCTCCCAGGTCTCCTCCGGCAACACATCACGGGTGGTACGAACATTCTCGCGGGCCGACGCCACGGCGAAGGGTATGCTGTTGGTACTGTCCTCCTCGGCGATCAGGTAGCGAATCACATTCTGTTCGTTGCCCACCCGGTAACGGTTATAAAAATCACCGTCAGCGTCGAGAATGCGAATCAGCACATCCCAGTTCGGCTCAGAGCCGCGAGGAATATCCATGATGAGGTGGTGGTAGGCCAGGGTCAGTCTAGCGGTGTCTTCGGCACGCTCCAGATAACGCGCCATCCAGTACAGGCGCTCTGCAACACTCGAGAGCATAATCATGATTTGCCCTCCACAATCCAGGTATCTTTACTGCCGCCACCCTGCGAAGAGTTCACCACCAGTGAGCCTTTGACCAACGCTACCCGGGTAAGGCCGCCGGGCGTCACCCAGCTCTCTTTGCCCTGCAGGATGAAGGGCCGCAAATCGAGATGCCGTGGTTGCACCGAGTCTTCGATGTAGGTGGGCGCCGTGGATAAGGACAAGGTGGGCTGGGCTATATAGTTTCTGGGGTCCTTCTTGATCAGCGCAGCAAATTTGCGGTGAGTAGCCTTGGTGCTGTGAGGGCCCACCATGATGCCGTAACCGCCGGATTCATTGGCGGGCTTAACCACCAACTCGGCAAGGTTGTTCAACACATAATTGCGATCGTCCTCACGCATACACAGATAGGTGGGCACACTCTCTACCAGAGGTTTTTCATTCAGGTAGTAACGAATCATGTCGGGTACGTAGGCATACACAACCTTGTCGTCTGCGACACCCGCGCCCGGCGCGTTGGCGATCGCGACTTTGCCGGCTTTCCAGGAACGCATCAGCCCGGCCACACCCAACACTGAATCCTCACGAAACGCCTCCGGGTCCATAAAGTCTTCGTCTATGCGGCGATAGACCACATCTACCCGCACCGGGCCATCGACGGTGCGCATGTAAACGCAGTCGTCATCGTCGACAAACAGGTCGCTACCCTCTACCAGCTCCGCGCCCATACCCTGCGCGAGAAAAGCGTGCTCGAAATATGCCGAGTTATAAATACCCGGGGTTAGCACAACGATGCAGGGACGTTTGCGATCACGGGGCGAGAGCGAGGCCAGCGTTTGATAAAGGCGTGAGGGATAATCGTCTACCGGCAGGATGCTGTAGTTCTCAAACAATTCGGGCAGCACCCGCTTGGTAATTTCCCGGTTTTCCACCATGTACGACACGCCCGACGGAACCCGGAGATTGTCTTCCAGTACATAAAATTTGCCGTCCACGTTGCGCACCAGGTCGGTGCCGCAAATATGGGCCCAAACACCGTGGGCGGGTGAAATACCCTGGCACTGTGGTTTGTAGTTGGGCGAATCCAGAACGATGTCAGCAGGAACAACACCATCCTTGATAATGTTCTGCTCGTTGTAGATATCATCGATGAACATGTTCAGCGCACGAGTACGCTGCGTAAGCCCCTCACTGACCTTCTCCCACTCCGAGGCAGGGATAATTCGGGGAATAATGTCGAATGGCCAGGCCCGGTCGATGTTGCCACGCTCGGTGTACACGGTGAAGGAAATGCCCAGTTCCCGTATCGCCAGCTCCGCTGCCGACCTGCGAGCGGCCATCTCATCAACCGTCAGCGATTGCAAAAGATTAACCGCCTGGCGCGCCTTGACCCTGGGGCTACCCTTGGGCGTGATCAATTCATCGAAAAAATCGCCAGGGCGATAGGATTTCCAGCTCTTATTCATGTCCGTGAACGTATTGGGGAACTCAACACTGAGGGTACTCCAATGAATACGCAGCTGCTAGTGACCTTGCATGCTGCGATATAGTTCTCTTGTTGTGATCCATGCGACAATGTGGCCAAAATGAATTTTTGAAAATAGTGGCCAGCGATGCATCGCCATTCTGCTAAAAGGATTTGAATAATGAGCACCCACTACCGCGCTTGTCACCTTTGCGAGGCCATCTGTGGCCTGGTGATAGAAACTGAAGGCGAGCAGATTGTGTCCATCAAGGGCGATAAAAACGACCCATTAAGCCGTGGCCATATTTGCCCCAAGGCGATTGCACTGAAAGATCTGCATGAAGACCCTGACCGACTGCGCAAGCCGGTTAAGAAAGTGCGGGATGAAAACGGTGAAGTGAGCTGGGAAGAAATCAGCTGGCAGGAGGCGCTGGATACTACTGCCCGCCGGCTTGTTGAAATTCACGATCACAATGGGCTAGACGCCATCGGCATCTATATGGGCAATCCATCGGTTCATAACTACGGCATGCTCACCCACCAGAACAACCTGTTTCGTTTTTTTCACACCCGCAATCGCTTCTCCGCTACTTCAGTAGACCAGTTGCCACACCACCTTGCCTCGCTCTGGCTGTTTGGCCACAAATCTCTGTTCCCGATACCCGACATAGATAGAACCGACTATTTCCTGATGCTGGGGGCCAACCCGATCGCATCCAATGGCAGCATTTGGACCGTGCCGGACGTGCGCAAGCGAATCAAGGCGTTGAAAAAGCGCGGTGGCAAGCTTGTTGTGATCGACCCACGGCGCACAGAAACAGCAGAACTGGCCGGCGACCACCATTTCATCACGCCGGGAACTGACGCGCTGTTTCTGGCCGCCCTGCTCAATACGTTGTTTACCGAGAACCTGGCCGATGCCAAGCACCTGGCGGACTTCGTAACCGGTCTGGACGAGGTTGCAGCAGCGGTCAGTAACTTCACTGCGGAAATGGCCGCCCCGCATACCGGTATCCCTGCGGATACGATTCGCGACATTGCCCGCTCACTGGCCGCAGCGGAGCGCGGCATCTGCTACGGCCGCATGGGTGTTTCAACACAAGCCTATGGCGCACTTAACCAGTGGCTGATTCAGGTAATCAATATCGCGACCGGCAACCTTGATAAAGAGGGCGGCTCACTGTTCACCCTACCGGCCCTGGACACCGTCAGCACAGGCAGCCCCGGTGGTTTTGGCAGGCATCAAAGCCGCGTGCGGGGATTACCCGAATTCGACCGTGAGCTACCTGCATCAGCACTGGCAGAGGAAATCACCACCCCCGGCGAGGGCCAGATTCGCGCCCTGTTTACGGGCGCTGGCAACCCCGTGCTCTCAACGCCCAATGGACGACAGTTGGATGAGGCGTTGGAGCGACTGGAATTCATGGTATCGCTGGACCCCTACATCAATGAAACCACACGGCATGCAGACATCATCCTGCCGCCCACGTCTCCACTGGAGCATGATCACTACGATATCGCCTTCCACATTAACGCGATACGCAATACCGCGCGCTTCAACGAGCCGGTATTCGACAAACCCGAGGACAGCTTGCACGACTGGGAAATCTTTACCGAGTTGGGCAATCGGGTGGCCGAATCGCTGGGACAGGAACCCCGACCAGCCATGTCGCCGAAGGATTTTGTCGCCATGGGATTGCAGCTGGGCCCTTACAGCGAGAGTCAGGGCAGTGAACAGGCAATCACAATGGAAGCGCTGCTGGCCAACCCGTCGGGCATAGACCTGGGTGAACTCAAGCCGCAGCTGCCCCAGCGTTTGAATACCAAAGACAAAGTGATCAATTGTGCAGTGCCACAGACACTGGCCGATCTGGGCCGCCTGCAGGCGGAGTTCAGCGAAACAAATGCCGGACAGCTGCGCCTGATTGGCCGCAGGCATGTGCGCTCAAATAATTCCTGGATGCACAATTTTCACCGCCTGGTGAAAGGCAAGGACCGTTGCACGCTGTTAATGCACCCCACAGATATCGCCGCGCAAAAACTGGACGATGGCAGCGCCGTCACCCTCGCCTCTCGCGCCGGGTCCGTGCAGGTGAAGCTGGAGGCCTCTAACGATGTGATGCCAGGGGTGGTGAGCCTGCCACACGGATATGGCCACAATCGAGATGGCATACAGATGAAGACGGCGATCGCGAACGCAGGGGTTAGTTGCAATGACGTGACCGACGACCTCTATCTGGATGCACTTTCGGGTAATGCTGCGATCAACGGCGTACCCGTCACTGTGACTGCCATCTAGAGCGCTTTGGGGTAGACTCGGAGATACATCAAACAGGGGAACAGGCTATGGACATTTCAACCATTGTATTCTGGCTCGTTGTGCTGGGGGCCATCATTTATGTGGTCAACATCTACAACACACTGGTCACCCTGAAGAACCGCTTTCTCAATGCCTTCTCGCAGATTGAAGTACAGCTCAAACGCCGCTATGACCTGATTCCCAATTTGGTGGAAACCGCCAAGGGTTATCTGGAGCACGAGCGCGAGACGCTGGAAGCGGTGACCGCCGCCCGAAACGACGCGGCTGCCATACTCAATGCCTTGGGCGAAAGCGGCATAGGCGGCGACGCCATGACCAAACTGGCATCGGCCGAGAACTCCCTGCAAGGCGCACTTGGTAAGCTAAACGTAACCATGGAAGCCTACCCCGACCTGAAAGCCAGTGAAAACATGCAACAGCTGTCGGAAGAATTGACCACCACAGAAAACAGGGTCGCCTTTGCGCGCCAGGGCTACAACGACGCGGTGATGGGCTATAACACCTATCGCCAGACCTTCCCGCCGGTATTTTTCGCAGCGCGCTTTGGCCACCCCACGGATGCCCAGCTACTGGAATTTGATGACACTGAGCAAATTCAGGCTGCCCCCAAGGTCTCGTTTTAACGGCGTTACTCGCCAGCGGTAACAGCAAGCCATGAATTTCTTTGAGCAGCAGGATGCGGCACGCCGCAACGCCCGCCTGCTGTCGCTACTGTTCCTGATTGCGGTATTTCTTTTGATTGTGCTGACCAATGCGCTGGTCGCCGCCTTTCTTTACTTCGGCCAGGACTACAATATTTACGCGGGCAGCCGTGAGGGTATGTCCGGCTTCTTCTCTTACTTTACTTGGGCCCGCTTTGGCAGCGTTGGGCTCGCCATCAGTGCCACTGTGGCCATGGTGGTTCTGGTGAAATGGCTGCAATTATCCACGGGCGGAAAAACCGTGGCCGAAGCCATGGGGGGCAGCCGTATTCTGCCGCAAACCCAGGACAAGGCCGAACGCCGCTGCCTCAACGTGGTGGAAGAAATGGCACTGGCGGCCAATATGCCGGTGCCGCCCGTGTATGTAATGAACGGCGAGCGCGGCATCAATGCCTTCGCAGCCGGCATCACCCCCGCCGATGCAATCGTGGCGGTTACCCGCGGCACCATCGAGCACCTCAAGCGAGACGAACTACAGGGTGTGATTGCCCATGAGTTCAGCCATATCCTCAATGGCGATATGCGCCTGAATATCCGTCTGGCTGCAATGCTCAAGGGCATCACCTTTATAGGCGACGTGGGCCATATGCTGTTGCGCTCCAGCAACCACCATCGCACCGGCGGAAGCAACAAGCGCGGTAATGGCGCCGCCTTGCCGCTGTTGGCGCTGGCCTTATGGGTGCTGGGCTGGCTGGGCGGTTTGGCAGCCGGTTTTATCAAGGCCGCCATAAGCCGGCAAAAGGAATACCTGGCAGACGCCTGCGCAGTGCAGTACACCCGTGATGCTGACGGTATAGGCGATGCCCTGAAAGTAATAGGCGGCTATATTCCAGGCACACTGGTGCACGCGGCACGCGCTGCCGAGATGTCACATATCTTCTTTGGCCAGATCGAGCATCAGCTGTGGCAGGTGTTCGCCACCCACCCGCCGCTGGAAAAACGCATTCAACGGATCGACCCGCGCTGGAACGGCCAGTTCATCGAGCGCAAGGTGCTGCACTACGAAGAGCAGCCGTCACGCCCCGGTGCGGCAGAGGTTGGTGTGGGCCGCGCCGCCCTGGTTGCTGCTGCGATCGCAGCGGCCACAGCAGGCGATGTAGAGGGCGTGAGAGCGGCGGTTGCCGATGCTGACTTCGGCCCAAGCCCGGAAGAACTGGAAGCGCAGACTGCACAGAAACACGCCATCCCTGTCGCCTTCGTGAATCACAGCCATGAGCCCCTGGGCGCCAGCGCCCTGGTGATTGCCTTACTCACGAGTACCGAAGAAACAATCCGGCAGAAGCAACTGGCGATTATTAACGATACCGGCGTTAAGGGGCTTCCCGAGTTGGTTAATACCCTGGCCAGTGGTGTTCACGAACTTGGTCTGCCCCAGCGAATGCCTCTATTGGAGCTGTGCCTGCCCGCACTTAAGGCAATGTCGCTACCGCAGTACCGTGTCTTCAAGAATACCCTGCTGCAAGTGATACACGCCGACGCCCGCACTGACTTATACGAGTGGTGCCTGTTCCAGCTGACCCGCCACTATCTGGATCCGGAGTTTGTGCAGGTAAAACCCAGCCGCGCGCGGTATAGGAAGCTGGCCAAAGTCACCCACCACTTACGCATCACTCTATCGGTACTCGCCCATGAGGGCAGTGGCGACCCCGAGATGGCGTTTCGAATGGGCGCCGATGAACTGGACTTGCCGAAATTGCAGCTCATGGCCAAAGAGCAATGCAGCGTATCGGCCTTCAGCAAGGCAGTACACGAGCTGGCCGACTGTTACCCCCTGTTAAAGCCGCGTATTTTAAAGGCCATGGCATTAGCCGCCAGTGAGGACGGAAGAATCTGCGAGATTGAGCGGGAGCTGGTGGCCAGTATGGCCGCGGTGATGGACTGCCCGCTACCCGAAGACCTGCTGTCTCCTAGCGAAAGCTAGCCTTCGACCAAAAACCGCCAGAACGCCCTACTCGACTTTAACTTTCGCAGTAATTTGCTAACCTGAATCTTGCTGACGGATTACTTCCGCCAGCGAGCTGACTCCCAAGGAAGGTGAGCAGCTGCACATTCATCTCTGACTGAACAAGGATGTTTTGTCATGGAACTACAACTCACATCCTGTGCGGATGGGCTGCGTCGCATGCCACCGCCAGAAAAGATTCGCCATTTCCCACTCTCAAACACCACCGACCGGGTGCTCAAGCTGTTGCTGGGTGGCGACCTTGCCCGCATGCGCGCCAGCTCGGTTGCCGAAGAACTCGGAATAAGCGGAACCACCTTGCGGCGGCGCCTGCGTGCCGATCACACCACCTACCAGTTTCTACTGGACCGGGCACGACAATACCGCGCCGAGAAGCGCCTGCGGCAACGTTGGTTGCCGGGCAAATGCCTGGCCGATGAACTGGGCTATCTTGAGGTGAACAGTTTTTATCGAGCGTTTCGACGCTGGACTGGGCTGAGCTATAGCGAGTACAAACTGCGCTACAGCTGCTAGAGCTTCACTCAGCTGACCAGGGTCAGCCCTTTGAAGGTGCCGACCATGACCTTGTTACGGCCATGTTCTTTGCCGTGATAGAGCGCGGCATCGGCTCGGGCGATACAGGCCTCAAGGCTTTCGCCCGCGCGGTGCTCGGCGACCCCAAAGGTCATAGTGATTCTGAGACGCTCGCCTTCGAACTCGAACAGGTTGTCGGCAATGGTCTCACGCAATTTGTCGGCCAATGCGCCGGCACCTGCGGCCTCGGTTTCCGGCAGCAGCAGGATAAATTCCTCGCCACCCCAACGGGCGATGCGGTCGACATCCCGTGTGCGGTCTTTGAGCAGGTCTGCGACACGATGAAGCACATGGTCACCACAGGCATGACCATACTGGTCGTTGAAGGCTTTGAAGTTATCGACATCGCCAATGATGACCGAAAACGCGCGGCTATTACGGAATACCCGCTTGATTTCGGTGGCCGCTTCCTCAGCAAAACCACGGCGATTGTATAGCCCGGTGAGCGGATCAATCTTGGCAGCTTCGGCGAGGCGCTCATTGGCCGCGGTCAGATCGGCGGTGCGCTCGGCCACTTCTTCTTCCAGACGAGAGAGACTGCTGGTGAATTTATTGGCCAGGGAAATAGACATGGCAACCATCACCACCACGAAGCCGTAAGGCATGAGGCGGGACGTATCTGCCTGGGCAAAGTCGATCATCAGATCGTTGATACAGGTAGCGACAAATATCAACGCGCCAATAAACAGCGTGCGGGCCTCGGCGTTGCCTTCGCGCAATTTGCGAATGATAAGCCAGGGCGCATAGATCAGTGTGGGCAACATCCACAGCTGTATAAAACCCAGGCTCTGCACATGAATGGCGTGGCCAGGAATAACCAGCACCAGAATAGAAGAGGCAACAAAAGTCAGCTGATAGGCTCGCAAAGGCCTCGGTATGCGCTCATCCAATAAGGTCCAAACCGCTTGAATCGCCAAGGCAGGAAGCACGTAAATAAGACCAAACTCGAATTTCTTCAGGGCCAGAAAAGAAATATCAAAGGCATACTTCCATTGGTTGAGCATCAAGCCATAAAGACCAATATTCACCGCCAACAGGCCAAACCACAGATAGCTGTTCATCTGCCGGTTGCGATAGAAGAGATATATATTGTAAACACCGAAGCCAATAAACAGCATGCAGAAAATCAGCCCGGGAACCTGGCTGCCTACACCCGACAGCAACATGGTTGAGTAAGAGCCAATGGCAAACTCGCCGTCGTACGGGCCCGCGCCCCAGTTGTTCAGTGCGTACTTTTCTCCGCCCCAAACACGCATGGCGAGTACGAGCGTGCCATCGTCGGCGATGGCACTCGTGGGCAGCACATGTACTTTCTGACGGTCGTAATCAATTTCGGCAAGCGGCGGTAGCTGGCCGACACCACCCAGCAACTTGCCGCCGGCGTAAAGTTCATAGGCATTCATCACCTTGCCGATGCGAACACCCAGCTGCTGGCCGTTTGACCGTGACTCTCTATCAAAGTCCTGTAACTGGAGGGTCAGGCGATACCAGGCAAACTGGCTTGTTTCGGGGTAACCTTCTCGCGGCCAGCGCCCCGGCACCGGGTGGCCCTGCCAAGCGCTATCGTCATATTCGGGAGTCGCCCAGGCAAGGTCATCACCAGGTTGGAACTGCCACTGGCCGGCAATGGAAAACTTGCCCTGCAGTGTGCGCTCGCTCACCAGCGGGATGTCGCCGATTTGAGCCGGGGTGTCGGCATGGGCACAGAAGGCCAGGGCAAGGGCAACAACCGCTGCGCCTCGCCTAAACAAACCCTTCAATGCCGTTACATTCACCACGCTTTTCGCTCAGTACATACCCGGTTAAACACGGTCTTAGTATAGGGATAGCCTACATGGCAGCCAGCCAGTAAGCGCAAAAATTAGAGCGACTTCACAGTTTATCCGCGTATTATTGCGAAATATCAACTTCTGAAGGGTGACAGAGCACGAAAAGCTACACGCCGGCCCAATACACCCAGAACCCAATATACTCCCGCAGTGCGTAGGTTGTGCGCTGCAAATCCTCTACTCTGGGCAACCATTTCGCTACCACCGGTGGCGCGTGTACAACCTGGTAATCCGTCGCGGAGGGTACTATTTCAATACCCTGCAGCCGGAACATAGTCTCCGCTCGACGCATATGGAATGCCGACGTAACTAATATCACTCGCTTGATCCCATTCTTCGCGAGCACTTCGTTGGTATAGCGCGCATTCTGCAAGGTGTTGCGGCTTACTCTCTCTTCGATGATGGCCTCTTCAGGAATACCCATTAGCTGGAGTATTTCGGCCATTAATACTGACTCCGGCGCCTCCCAGCTGCGCGAGCCACCAGACAAGATAATCAGGGGCGCCTTGCGGGCCTTGTAGAGTTCAACGGCATGCAAGAGGCGATCACCCTGGCCGTTCATATCTGCCAGCCTATTCCCATGGGTGGTGCCATTTGTTGCCCCACCAAGCACCACTATCGCTTCAGCTTTATCTACTTTGGACACTGTGCGAGCTGGATACTCAGATTCAAGAGACGCCATGAGTGCGTCCGCAACATAGGCGGTCGAACAGGTATACAACCAGCCAATCGCCACCAGTAATAAAATTGTTACAGACCGGGTACCACCGAATAAACGGGCTAACAGCGCCAATAAAAGGATGACCAGTGATTGACTTAACGGGTAAACAAGCAGTGACAAGATCTTGGTTAACTCAAACGAAATCACATTTTCTCCCTGCACTAGTCCTTGTTGCGATCATAGCGCAGGAACGGCGTAAGGTGCGCAACCCTGTCGTATAAGCGCCGCCCCGAATAATTGAAGTGCTGGGTATGCCAGTAGACAGACGGTGCACCTGCCGCGTCGGCCGCCATATAAACAGCCTCAATTAATGCGCGGCCAGCACCGGTGCCACGCACGGTCTTATCGACATAGAGGTCTTGCAGATAGCAAACGTCCTCAATCGACCAGCAACTGCGATGAAAGAGGTAATGAGTCAGGCCTACCGGTTTTCCATCTACCAAAGCTATAAGGCCGTTATATTCGCGATCAGCGTCTGACAATAGTCGCGAGAATGTCGACGTAAAAACCTCCTTTGGCAATGTGCTCTCATAGAATTCGAGGTAAAGGCGCCACAAACGGCGCCACTCGTGTTCATCACTGGCCATAACTGGCCGAATTTCGATTACTGACATAAAAAACTCCACCGGCAGTTACCGTCAACTGAAAGTTGCTAGATTAGCATCCCTGATTGCATCCCGCGGCAATTGAACGGTAAGCTCTGCCCATCATTATTCCTGCAAAGGAGGTCGACATGGCATTTGTCGCGCTGGTTACATTACTGATTCTGTTCCAATACGCTTTTTTCATGGGCCTGTGTGGCAAAGCGAGAGCTGAGTCTGGATTAAAGGCCCCGGCTGTTGTGGGCGATGAAAGCTTCGAGCGAGCCTACCGGGTGCAGATGAACACGTTGGAGCAGATGGTTGTTACCTTGCCCGCCATGTGGGTGTGTGCGAACTTTTTTATGCCTTTGGTGGCAGCCTTGCTTGGGCTGGCATTCTTTATTGGGCGTATCCTCTACCGTACCACCTATGTAAAAGATCCTGCATCACGGGGGCCCGGTATGATGATCGGCTTCCTGGCTAATATTGGACTTTTGCTTTGCGGCCTATGGGGCGTCGTAACCCAGCTGTGACCTTTAAGGCCGGGCCTCATAGGCAGGATTTATATAATGGATGGCTATAAGCGCATACGAGCTAGGCGGAATCACCCCAAAAAAACCGCTATCTGGCATACCATCACCTATGTAGTTCTGCTTACATTAGTCGCCAGCAGGACTGCCGCCACAACGCTGGAGCAAGGCTACGAGGCCATTAACCAGGGCAACCCTGGTGAAGCTATCGCTATCTGGGAAGAGCTGGCCACTGCCGGCGATCAAACAGCGCAGCTCAACCTTGCAGAGCTCTACCGGGAGGGCAAACTGATTCCCAACGATGATAGCTTGGCGGTTGAGTGGTATAGCATGGCGGCCAGACAAGGCTCGGGCACAGCACGCTATTACCTGCTGTTAATGCGAGAAAATAATCGCGCTACGGACGAAGATTTGAATTTTGCCTTTGCAATCGAGAATATGGAAAGTCAAGGCTCCTCGGCCGAATCCCAGACGCGGAAAACGCAGGCCCGAGAATGGATTCAACGGGTCTCTCCTGACACTGTAATGCTGCAACTGCTCGGCTCGTCAAACGAGCGGGCATTGCACCATTATGCGGATGAGCATCTGGCCGACATCCAGCCCCCTGTGCGGGTACTGCCTACGCGAGTAAAGAACCAGGACTGGTACCTGCTGGTCATGGGACCATTCCCAAACAAAGATAAAGCTAATCAGGTTATCGGCTCGCTACCACCGGAAATACGCTCCAATAAACCATGGATTCGCTCCACAGACTCCATTCAGCAACTGCAGCCCTAGCGTCTGGGGGTGATTAAAGCCTGATCTAATTCACACTTTTCGGCTATCGAATGACTCCTTGTTCTTTATCGCGCGCTGACGTGTTAACATCCGCCGAACGGGGCTCCAAAGTTTAAGTATAAAACAAAGTGTCTTTAATCCGCTCTCCAGGCCGATTACTCGGTGGCGTCTACCTGATTGCAGGCGCTTTGCTGTCCCCGACGCATTTATCAGCACAAAATATCTCGGTTGCGACTGGCGCTCAAATCTCGTTGGGAGCCGGCTCTTTGGATGCAGCTTGCGGCGACCTTGACGTCGCGGGTAGCTTCTCTGTCGGCAGCGGTACAGCGACCAGCCTACGAAACGTAACCATAAACTCGGGCACCATTAATGGTGGGAGCGGCAGCATCAACCTGTCGGGTGATTGGACCAATCAAGGTACGTTTACCCCTCAAAGCGGCACTGTAAACATTACCGATGGCTGTGGCACCACCGCGTCCAGACTTATCGGGGATAGCACCTTCAACCGCTTCACGGCGTCGACTGCCATTGGCAGGCAATTGGAGCCCGCCAGTGGATCCGTGCAAACCTTCACTGGGGGACTGACCCTGAGTGGCGCAGCTTCAAATCGGCTTTTGATCAGAACAAGTTCCCCAGGTGCAAGCGCGCAATTCGTGCTCAATCAGGGCGCATCACAGAGTATTTCGGCCGTCGATGTGCAGGACATCGACTCCAGTGCCGGTGAAACAATTGCTCCGGGGCCCCCTCAGCGTTTCAATTCAGTGAATTCCGGCAACAACACCAACTGGTTTATCTCTGCGATCAAAGAGATTGTTCCGGTGACTACCCTGCCCGCTCCGTTACTCGCCATCCTGGCACTTCTAATGCTGATATTAGGTAATAGGGCTAGGATGCCTGCAGCGCAAAGGCCATCGAATAAGTGACAGCTTCGCATTTCCACAAAGATAACCGATGGCTGAGAAAAACCAAATTGGCCCTGGCCGTCTCAGCGGCTCTCTCGGTGGGGCCAATTTCAGCCCAAGACGTGGACATCCAGCCCGGAGCTGGCGGCGCCGTCAATATCCGTGGACCGGTCCGGCTACCGGACGTTAATGCAACTCCAGATAATACAGAGGGGCTTTGCTACGACCCTGGCACTGGTCAAATTACTAATTGCGCGCCAGGTACAGGAACGGGAGCTACTGGACCGACCGGGCCGACGGGGCCGACCGGAGCAACTGGTGCTACCGGGGCAACTGGTGCACAAGGGGTTCAGGGGCCTACTGGCCCCGGGGGAGCGGGCTCGGTGGGTCCAACAGGTCCGCAGGGTGAACCTGGCCCCACGGGCCCTCAGGGTATTCAAGGCCCGACAGGTGCGGACGGCAATACCGTACTCTATGGCGACGTCCCGCCAACGACAGAAGGCGTAGACGGTAATTTCTATATCGACACGTTCACTGACGTACTCTATGGGCCTAAATTAGGCGGGACCTGGCCCACC
>JBDVXK010000028.1:0-75471 GCA_039964455.1 Halieaceae bacterium
GGACCCTCTGGCGCCGATGGCGCCGATGGCGCAACCGGACCCGCCGGTGCAGCCGGGCCCACCGGCCCGACCGGGGCCGATTCAACCGTCCCAGGCCCCACTGGGATGACCGGGCCTCAGGGTGATACCGGACCGCAGGGAATTCAGGGCGATACGGGACCGCAGGGACCCCAAGGGAACGCCGGTCCACAAGGACTACAGGGCGATACGGGACCTCAGGGTGAGCGCGGACCTACCGGCCCCACAGGGGGTGGAGGATCTTCAGCTTGGTTTGCATTAGATGACGGAACCTCGCCAGATGATCCCAACGAAGCGATTTTTAGGACTAGCCAAGTGTTAATCGGGGCATCTGCTACTGCCGGCGGTAACGCACCACTTGAGGTTTCAAGCACAGTGTCAGGCATTATCATGCCACGCCTGCCGGCTGGCAATGTTGCATCACCTACCGCAGGCATGATGATTTATGACACTGAAGTAAAAGCTATAAAGTTTTTCAATGGGACAGATTGGATATCACTGACATCTAATGCGGGTCAGGTAAAGATAGACGGCTATAACACTGGAGGTGACACAACAACAAAACCGAATTACACGCTGGATGGAAACCTTTCAGGTGGCGCAATTCAGTACCAGAAAATCAGTTACGATTCCGCCTCCTCCGGCGACCTTGTGTTTAGCTCCGGATCTACTTCCTGGCCACAAAACGTAGTTACCCCAGACGATGAGGATTTCTATAACTTTGACGACGATACCTTTCTAGAAAATCCGATTCTTCGGCAGGCACACATCTGGAGGGTAGTCGTAAACTTTGTTAAAAGTACCTCTGGCAACAAAACAGCAGCAATTAGTATTCAGATATCCAACCCAAGTGCGACTTCTACGTTTGCAGTATCGCAATTACAGTCCGTCTCACCTGCAATAGGCCAAGGTACCCTCGTCTACAACATAATTTCCATAGCGGACGAAGCAAGCGTTCCAGGCCTCCCCACGTCGGACCCTGGTGCAGTGGGATATGAATTCGGGATTGGAGCCGACGTCGACCTCGTAGTGACTATCGACAGCATCACACGAATTTCGCTCCAAAAATAAGCCGCTGGAATACCACGCCTGTCTTGGCAGGCTTCGACAACCT
Organism: Halieaceae bacterium; assembly: GCA_039964455.1. GTDB lineage: Bacteria > Pseudomonadota > Gammaproteobacteria > Pseudomonadales > Halieaceae > CALJFL01. Next base: position 1,133 of record JBDVXK010000028.1, read on the forward strand.
CATTTGCCTAAATTCGCTAAGCAAAAAGTGCTTCGAGTCCCTCTAAAGACATTCCAGGACTCGTAACGATGCCAATCCCCTACGACAAAGCTCCCGTAGCGACTTATAGCGTCTTCGAGTTTTGGGAAAAAACGGACATGACCTGGATCATCGAAAGACGGTACAGATAGAAGAACTGGAGCTCCGTCTGGGATAGCGTCCAGAACATACAGATCTTTAGTCAAATGCTCTAATGTCTCGCAGATCACGTACATATGAGCCGAATCTTCCACCCAACTCAAGTCGTAGGCATCAGCCTGCTTGAAGGTAGACCTCGGGAACTCTGCGGCAGCCATCATTATCGCCTCTTGACTAAAGTCGTAGCCTGTATAGTTCGCGTTGTTAGCAGATAGATCCCCTGTACCACAGCCCACCTCAATCACCTGAAGGTCGTAATCAATTAGTGCCCTGAGATGATTCCAAAATTTATTACGAGGTTCATGTCCACGGTAATTGTTTGAGGTAAAAAGGCGATCATAATAATCTGCACCTTGCTCCTCTTTGGTGAAATACTTAAAATTTTCTCGGATTCTCTCCCGCTGGCTCTCCGGGGCTCCCTCTAAAGCCTTAACAGCCCAACGATAAAGCCTCTCTGGACTCTCTTTCGCATAATAGCCTACAACGGACAGGGCATCCCATAATTTCCAGTCATGTATCGTTCTATCAACAAAAAGAGCATCGTTCGACCTATAATCTGAAATTTGGCTATAAAACATAAATGCAGTCTTATACTTGCCTTTGGCCCTGTACTTCTCAGCAATTTCAAACAAGGCCTCGGCACGGCTAGGCCTGAATTCATAAGCAGTAAGATAATCCTCCACACGTTCTGTTAGGCGGGCAATTTGGTAATACGACCAGTAAACCTCCTCCTGCCAACCTCCTAACTCGACCCTACCCTTATAAGCCGCTATAGCCTTCTCGCGGTCACCGCAATCTCTGTAACTTTCTCCCAAATAAAACTGGTACCTATTTTTGAGATGCCCCGGATCTTTACTGAGCTCCGCCTCAAGAATTGCTGCGTTGCCTGCATATTTCTCCTTCACGTTATCCCAGCGAAAGCCGTCTTTATGGTGCCAGACCTTGACCGCGTCAAGAGTACCCCGGCTGATTTGCTCATCAGTGGTTGGATAGTTATGTACCACCGACTCGAATCGCCAGGTGACACGATCACCAAGAATTGAAGCACGAGTCATGGCCCAATTTTCACCGAAATACACCCAGTAGTTGTACATGTCTCGATATTCCCCTAGATGATCACCCAGGGAACCACTTATATCTAGAACTTCATCGGCATCGATACAGAAGTGGTAATCAGCCTTGCCACGCGCAGCCTCGATCACCAATGTTCTGTTGTGGGAGAAGTTTCTCCAAGGATCCAGCAAAACCTCGCCTGGCACACCAGCAAGAACTTCCTCGACAATATCTATTGTCTCGTCGCTACCATTGCAGTTCACTACCCAATAATCGATATGATCTACAACAGAGTCGAGACATCTACGTATCACCGCGGCCTCATTGCCGACAACCATATTTAAGCAGATAGAAGGCACGACAAATTCTCGTCAGGAATTCACCAAGTTAGTTGGCATCATCAAACGGATGCCGAAGCACAATCGTCTCAACCCGATCAGGCCCGGTAGAGATAATATCAATCGGCGCGCCCACAACTTCTTCAATCTTCTTGATGTAGTCGCGCGCCTGCTGGGGCAGTTCTTCAAGACTCTTGGCGCCAACTGTCGAACCCGACCAGCCCGGCACTTCCTCGTACACGGGGTGCAGGCCGTCGTAGTCGTCTGAATCAACGGGGTTAGGTACCGGGTTGCCGTTTTCGCAAGCGTAGCCCACGCAAATCTGGATAGATTCCAGCCCGTCCAGCACATCGAGCTTGGTCAGGCATAAGCCGCTTACAGAGTTGATATTGACCGCATTGCGCAGCGCGACCGCGTCGAACCAGCCACAGCGGCGCGGCCTGCCTGTGGTAGCACCGAATTCGTGGCCTTTCTCTGCAAGGTGTTCGCCGGTGGCATCAAAAAGTTCTGTAGGGAATGGCCCTGAACCCACGCGAGTGGTGTAAGCCTTGGTGATGCCCAACACATAGTCCAGATACAGCGGGCCGAAACCGGAACCCGTGGCAGTGCCGCCGGCCGTGGTATTGGAGCTTGTCACAAACGGATAAGTGCCGTGGTCAATATCCAACAGGGCGCCCTGCGCACCTTCAAACATGATGCTGGCATCGTTAGCACGGCACTCGTGCAGCATGGCCGTTACATCCGCCATCATGGGCAACAACTGTTCTGACATCGTCATGGTGCTGGCCAGCACATCGTCGTAATCCAGCGGCTCCACCTGGTAATAGTTTTTCAACTGAAAGTTGTGATACTCCATCACTTCTTTCAGGCGCTTGGCGAAGCGCTCTTTGTCCTTGAGGTCGCCAAGACGCAAACCGCGGCGCGCCACCTTGTCTTCATAGGCGGGGCCAATACCGCGGCCGGTGGTACCAATTTTTTCATTGCCGCGCTTGGCTTCCCGGGCCTGATCCAGAGCCACGTGATAAGGCAGAATCAGCGGGCAGGCGGGCGATATTTTCAGACGTTCCCGCACTGGCACACCGGATTTTTCCAGCTCTGCCATTTCTTTCAGCAATGCTTCCGGTGACAACACCACGCCGTTGCCAATCAGGCATTGCACGCCCTCTCGCAAAATACCCGAGGGGATGAGGTGAAGTACGGTTTTCTCACCGTCGATCACCAGCGTATGGCCAGCGTTGTGGCCGCCCTGGAATCGCACCACGGCACTGGCCTGGTCGGTTAGCAGGTCAACAATCTTACCCTTGCCCTCATCACCCCACTGGGTGCCGAGAACGACTACATTTTTGCTCATGTGTTTCTTGCTCGTTTTACGAATTCAGTCACTAAGGGGCTGCACAATCCAGTCACCGTCCTGTTCGACGATTTCCCGATCGCAGCGTGGGTCCGGGCTGCCAGACAGGCAGTTAATCACTACCTCGCCCGCAGCTCGCAGTTCATTAGCCTTGCCTTCCAGGGCCGGATCATCGGCGTCGGGCATGCTGATTGCGCCCTGCTGGCCGGCAGCCTCTGCAGGCAATAATGTCATCAGCGCCTTCAGGTCGGTCGCAAAGCCGGTGGCGGGACGGGCGCGGCCATACACCTCGCCAACATCGTTGTAGCGCCCGCCATTGGCCAACGCCTGACCGTGCCCTGGCACATAGGCGGCAAACACCATACCGGTGTGATAGTGGTAGCCACGCAGTTCTGCCAGATCAAAATAGATGGGCATATCCGGGCGCTGCCTGCGTACATCAGCGGCTACTTCCTGCAGCGCATCCACTGCGGCCAATGCATCAGGTGCCCTGTCGGCAAACAGTTCACGGGCGGCGGCCAGCACTGCCTCGTCACCATGCAGGTCCAGCAAGCCGGTAATCAGGCCAGCGGCATCTTCTGCCACCCCCTCCAGGGCCAACTGCAAGTCAGGCAAAGACTTGCGCTGCAGGGCATCAAAAACCGTTTCTTCTTGTTCAGCGGTAAGCTTGGCCGAGGCCAGCACCGCCTCATAAACACCTACATGGCCCAGGTCCAACGTAATGTCAGCCAGGCCGGCGGCATCGAGAGTGGCAAGCATTAACCTGATCACTTCCACGTCGGCAGCCAGGCTATTATCGCCATACAGCTCGGCACCCAGCTGGATAGGTGAGCGTGAGGCAAAAGGCGATTTGGGACGGGTGTGCAGTGTTGAGCCGGCATAGCAGAGACGGGTCACACCTTCTTCAGCGAGGCTGTGAGCGTCAATACGGGCTACTTGCGGGGTGATGTCGGCGCGCACGCCCAACATCCGGCCGCTTAGCTGATCTGTCATGCGGAAGGTGAGCAGGTCCAGATCGGCGCCTGTGCCCACCAGCAGTGATTCGGTGAACTCCATTAGCGGCGGAATCACCAGTTGGTAGCCCCAACTGCGATAGAGATCCAGCAGGTCACGGCGCAGGCGTTCAACGGCGCCCGCCTGAGCAGGCAGCACCTCTTCCACGCCATCGGGCAACTGCCAGCGATCAACAGAGCTCATTCAATTCACCAGGTATAACAACAATAGCCCCAGCAGCATGCTGCCCAGGCCAACGTTACGGATCACGCGATCCTCCATCTGCGCCACACTGGCAATCATCACACGCCAGCGGGTGGGGCTAATGAAGGGCAACATGCCCTCAATTATCAACACCAGCGCCAAAGCCACCGGAAGCACTTGCCAAAAGTCCATATCGCCTCGCGGTTAGCCTGACACAAAAAAACCGTGGGCCCAGCGTTTGTGGGCCAAACGCCGATTCCCACGGTTACGGGATTCTATCACAGCCGCGCTCTGGCGCGACTGTGAATTTTGGGCGCTAGTTGCCGCCCTTGGGGTCTTTCAGATAGCGGAAAAACTCGCTGTCGGGCTGCAGCAGCATCATGTCACCAGAACCCTGGAAGGAGTCCTGATACGCTCGCAAGCTGCGTGTGAACGAGTAAAACTCGGGGTCCTGGTTGAAGGCATCGGCGTATACACGCGTCGCTTCCGCGTCACCCTCACCGCGAATCTCTTCTGACTCACGATAGGCGTTGGCGCGCAGAACCGTCACTTCGCGGTCAGCCGCAGCGCGGATACCCTCGGCCAGCTCCTGGCCTTGAGAGCGGTGCTCGCGTGCTTCCTTCTCTCGCTCTGCGTTCATACGCCGGTAAACCGACTCTGAAACATCCGGCGGCAGGTCAATCTGCTTAACCCGCACGTCCACCAACTCTACGCCCAGTTCGTCCTGGGCCAGTTGGTCGAGATTCACCATCAGTGCGGCCATCAACTCGTCTCGCTCGCCGCTCACTACTTCCTGAATGGTGCGCGTGGCAACCTCGTTACGCAGGCCGTCATTGATACGCTGAGACAACAGCCCCATCGCACGGGACTCCTCGCCGTTTGTTGCGGTATAGAACTTGGCAGTGTCCTTGACCCGAAACTTGGCGTAAGAATCCACGATCAAGGCCTTCTTCTCTTGCGTGAAGAAACGCTCAGGCTGTGAATCAACCGTGAGTACACGACCATCGAACTTGCGCACGTTGTTCACGAAAGGAATTTTCCAGTGCAAACCCGGCTCAATGTTCGGGTTTACCACCTCACCAAACTGCAGCAACACACCGCGCTCGGTTTCCTTGATCACGTACAGCGAGTTGCTCACCAGGAACAGGGCTACAACCGCCACCAGAATTACAGTTACATTACGTCCAGACATGTTATCGGCCTCCTCCGCGGTTACCGCTGGCAGCAGCGTCTCTGCGCAGCTGCTCTGTTACGGCATTGGTCAACTCACGTATGTTGGAGCTGTCGATCGACAGGTTACGTGGCGTGGAGCTCGTGCCTGCCGGTGCCATCTTGTCCAGCGGCAAATACATCACGTTGTTGCCGCCTTCCACATCTACCATCACCTTGTTGGTGTTCGAATACACCTCCTGCACGGCGTCAAGATAGAGACGCTCGCGTGTCACTTCAGGTGCCTTGCGATACTCGCCCAACAGCTTATTGAAGCGATCAGCCTCACCTTCCGCGTTAGCGATGACCTCCTCGCGATAGGCGCTGGCCTCTTCAATCTGGCGTTGTGCGCCACCACGGGCTTCCGGAACGATACCGTTGGCATAAGCCTGGGCCTCATTCTTCACCCGCTCCTCATCCTCACGGGCCTTGATCACGTCATCAAACGCGGCCTGCACCTGGCTGGGGGGTTTGGATTCGTCCACGTTAACCGTGCTTACGCGAATACCTGTTTCATACATGTTCAGGTAATCCTGCAGTCGCGCCTTCACATCGATACCGATCTGGGCACGGCCTTCGGTCAGTACCAAGTCCATCGACGTTCCACCTACAACGTGACGCAATGCACTTTGTGCCGCGTGTTGCAGTGACCGCTCAGGGTCGCGCACTTTCAGCACAAAGTTGGTGGGATCGTCGATCACATACTGAGCCGAGAGCTTCACCTCGACGATATTCTCGTCCTGGGTGAGCATAATCTCGCGGAAACTGGCTGCACGTACCTTGGTGGTGTTCACCTTCTCCACAATATCAATCAGTGGAGGGTTCCACTGCAGGCCCGGCTGTACCGTTTCGTGATACTTACCGAAACGCAGCACTACACCACGCTCCTGCTCATCAATCTGGTAAAAGCCCATCAGCGCCCACACCAGCAGTGCACCCGCGGCTAACACACCCAGCATGGCGCCGGACACACCGCTACCACCGCTGGAGGAACCGCCACCGCCGCCACCAAACAGGCCGCCTATCTTCTCTTGTAGCTTCTTCAGCGCCTCGTCGAGATCAGGGGGCCCCTGATCGCCACCACCCCAGGGATCCCTGGGTTTGTTATCGCCGCCACCCGGTTCATTCCAGGCCATAGTCAACTCCTACTTTTAAAGTCGCGAAATTCTATCAGATTTTGTGGCTGACAGCCGTCTGCTCTTGTGCCATCAGTCGATTCCAGTCGGAGCGCGGCATGTACACACTCAGGTGCGCCAAACCATCCTCTCCGTGTTCTTCATTTTTTACGGCGCCCAGCCGGTACAAAGCGGCCCGTAATTTACCCTGCCCGGGCTCCAAGGTCAGCTCTTCCTTGACCATGTCCTGCCCAACCAATTCAGCGATTGCAGAGAGTAAAAGGTCAATACCCTCGCCAGTGACAGCACTCACCCACACCCGCTCGGGTCGGCCTTCAGCGTCGCGGTCAACTCGCGGCGCCTGTTCCAGCAGGTCTATCTTGTTGTATACCCTGAGCTGCGGAATTTTCTCAGCGCCAATTTCAGTCAGCACTTCCTGCACCTGGAACATATTGTCCTCGCGCTCATCGGTTGCCGAATCTATGACGTGCAACAAGAGGTCGGCGTTGCGGGTCTCTTCCAGCGTGGCCTTGAAGGCCTCTACCAGCTTGTGTGGCAGGTGCGCGATAAAGCCAACGGTATCGGCCAAAACAACCGACCCTACGTGTTCCAGCTCCAGCTTTCGCAGTGTGGGGTCCAGGGTGGCAAACAGCTGGTCTGCCACATACACCTCAGCCTCGGTCAGCCTGTTGAACAGTGTCGACTTGCCCGCGTTGGTATACCCCACCAACGAAACGGTGGGAATCTCTGCGCGTCGGCGTGAGCGCCGGCCCTGATCGCGTTGCTTGTGGACCTTCTCCAGCCTGCCCGTTATAGACTTGATACGCACTCGCAGCAAACGTCGATCCGTCTCAAGCTGGGTTTCGCCCGGGCCACGCAGGCCAATACCGCCCTTCTGCCGTTCAAGGTGAGTCCAGCCACGCACCAGACGGGTGCTCATGTGTTGTAACTGCGCCAGCTCAACCTGCAACTTACCCTCGTGGGTACGCGCTCGCTGGGCAAAAATATCGAGAATAAGGCCGGTACGATCAAGCACCCGGCAGCACAGTTCCTGCTCCAGGTTACGCTCCTGGCTGGGGCTCAAGGCGTGATTGAACATCACGACTTCAGCTTCATGCAGGTTCACCTCGTCGGCGATCTCCTGCAACTTACCGCTGCCCACAAAGGTACGCGGATGAGGCGCCTCGCGGGAACCCATGACAAAGGACACAGGGTCACCGCCAGCCGACAGCACCAGCTCCTCGAATTCACGGGGATCTTCGCGCTCATCTTCACTGACAAGATTCAGATGCACGAGCACAGCTCGCTCGCCCGAATCGGGACGGTCAAAAAACAATGTTACCTCGGGGTTGAGACAGGGTGTGGCAGCAACTTAGTGAGCTACTGCCACCGGTGTCAGCTGTCGTCACCATCTTCATCCGGTGGATTTTGCATGGGTACACGCACAACGCGTGATGGCACGACCGTGGAAATGGCGTGCTTGTAGACCATTTGGCTGACGGTATTCTTCAGCAGCACCACGAACTGATCGAAAGACTCGATCTGGCCCTGCAATTTGATGCCGTTAACCAGGTAAATTGAAACTGGAACTCGTTCCTTACGCAAAATGTTCAGGTAAGGGTCTTGTAGCGTGTGCCCCTTTGACATAACTCTCTCCTACCAGGCTCAAATCGAGCCGAAAAAAATAAAACTGGCCTCTTAATGTCCCGCTTTAATGGCCCTACAACCAGCGTGGACAAACAATGGACCCTCGATACCACTGTGCTCATTATAGAACATCAGCAGGATAGTACATGGGGGTTTACGTAAGAGACTTCAAGAGCAGATTTGCCGGATTGACCTCTTTTCCTCCCCGTGGTGAGTCAGACAGCGTCGTTTCAGCAATGTTCCCGTCCTCATCCGTGTAGATCCACTCCAATTCAGGCCACTTGCGCAGCCAGGTTAATTGCCGCTTGGCCAGCTGCCGTGTCGCGGCCTCGGCGCGCTCCACGGCCTCATCCAGGCTGCATTCACCCGCAAGGTGTTGCCACAGCTGCCGGTAACCGACTGAGCGCATCGATGGCAGGTCGGGATGCAGCTCCTCGCGCTCGAACAGGCCTCTCACCTCCTCCAGCAGACCAGCCGCCATCATCTGTTCAAAACGTAACGCGATCCGCCTGTGCAGAATCGAGCGTGGCTGCGGGCAGATAGCCACCTGCACAACCCTGAATCGCTCCTGCGGCAGGCCCTCCGGCACGTCAGCCTGCCACTGGCTGATAGGGGTACCACTGGCGCGATACACCTCCAGCGCCCGCCCCAGGCGCTGCGAGTGGTTGGGGTGGATACGCTCAGCGGATGTCGGGTCAACCCGGGCCAGTTCCGCGTGCAGATGCGGCCAGCCCTGCGCCTCGGCCTCGGCCTCAATCTGCGCCCTGATTGCCGGGTCTGCAGCTGGCATATCCGCCAAACCTTCCAGAAACGCCTTGAAGTACAACATGGTGCCACCCACCAGCAGCGGGGTTTTACCTCGGGCGCAGATCTCATCAGCCAGGCGGTTGGCATCTGCGGCAAAATCCGCCGCAGAGTACGTCTGGGCCGGGTCAAGAATATCAATCAGATGGTGAGGGTAGTCTGGCTTGGCGCTGCCAATATCCAGCCCGCGATAGACCAGCGCAGAATCGACGCTGATCAGCTCGCAATTCATGGCCTCGGCAAGCGTTATTGCCAGATCGGTTTTGCCGGAGGCCGTGGGGCCCATGACACAAAGTAGCAGGGGTTTAGACACGGGCAGCGCGCTAGCGACCGCGCAGGAACAGCTTATCCAGTTCTTCCAGGCTCAACTGGGTCCACGTAGGCCGACCGTGATTGCACTGCCCGGAACGCTCGGTTTCTTCCATGTCGCGCAGCAAGGCATTCATTTCAGGGATGGTCAGCCGCCGGTTGGCGCGCACGGAACCGTGACAGGCCATGGTCGAAAGAATCTCGTCCAGATGCGCTTCGATACGATCGGTGCTGCCATATTCAATGAGATCAGACAACACGTCTCGCAGCAGCTGTTCCACATTGGAATCTCGCAGGGTAACCGGTATTTGCCGGATCAGCAGGCTCTCTTCCCCGCCCACTTCAATCGCAAGGCCCAGACGCTCGAACAACTCGCTATGCTCAGCAGCCACCTCAACCTCGCGCTGGCTCACCGCCACGGCTTGTGGCACCAACAGGGGCTGGCTGCGAATGCCATCGGTATCACGGGACTGCTTCAGCCGCTCATAGGTGATGCGCTCGTGGGCCGCGTGCATGTCGACCACAACCATGCCCTGAGCATTTTCAGCGAGGATGTAAATGCCCTTGAGCTGCGCCACGGCGTAACCCAGGGGTGGCACATCTTCTGCCGCACCCTGCTCTGGCAGGCCCGCCTGATTCGCCGGCGGATGCAGCTGACCGTAACTGCTCACCTGCTCCATGGCGCCACCCGCAAGTGGGCGTGCAGCGGGTTGATAACTGCCAAAACCACTGCCGGCTGCCTGTGAAGGCGCGCCCCACGCGAGGCCGCCCTGGCTGGAGATTTCACCCGTGGTGGTATTTATCGTGCCGCCGTCGTCCGCGGCTACCACATTCTCGGGTAGTTGGTCCGCGGGCCGTACATCGGCGAGCGCCCGATGCAAGCTGCTGAAAATAAAGTTGTGAACTGTACGGCCGTCCCGAAAACGCACCTCGTGCTTGGTCGGGTGCACATTCACATCCACCTGCGCCGGGTCCACTTCCAGGTAGAGTACGAAGGCGGGATGGCGGCCGTGATACAACACGTCGCGATAGGCCTGCTTCACAGCGTGGGCAATCAGCCTGTCCCGGATGACACGTCCGTTGACGAAAAAATATTGCAGGTCGGCCTGGCTGCGAGAAAAGGTAGGCAGACCCACCCAACCCCACAGGCGGAAATCCGGCAGGTCGGTCTCGATATAGATGGCCTGCTCCATAAACGCCGGGCCGCACACCGTGGCCACCCTGCGCTGCCTCTCCGCATCGCTGGTGCCGGACTTGAGGTTGTGAATGACCTTGCCGTTGTGGCGCAGGCTGAAACCCACGTCAAAGCGCGACAGCGCGAGGCGCTTGACCACTTCCTCGAGATGATTGAATTCGGTTTTTTCAGTGCGCAGAAACTTGCGCCGGGCAGGTGTATTGAAGAACAGGTCGCGCACTTCAACGGTCGTACCCTGGGGATGCGGGGCTGGACGCACCTGCACCTCCATCTCGCGGCCCTCACAAATGGCAGTGCAGCCTTCACTGCCATCGTCGCTGTTGGTCGTCAGGGCGAGCCTGGACACCGAACCGATACTGGCCAGTGCCTCGCCACGAAAACCCAAACTGCCCACCCGCTCAAGATCTTCCAGCGAAGTGATTTTGCTGGTGGCATGACGCGCCAGGGCCAGCGGCAGGTCCTGTGCATCCATACCAGAGCCATTGTCACGAATGCGTATCAGTTTGCTGCCGCCACTCTCCACATCGATATCGATTCGTGTGGCACCCGCATCCAGGCTGTTTTCCAAAACTTCCTTAACCACAGAGGCAGGGCGCTCTACCACCTCGCCGGCGGCAATCTGGTTAGCCAGCCTCGTACTGAGGCGATGAATACGGGACATGTTCGGTGCCGGATACCTAGGTGGTCGGGATGGTCAGCTTCTGGCCTACCATGATTCGCGTGTTGCTCAGGCCGTTGCGATCCTTAAGATCATTCACCGACACGTTAAAACGCTGGGCGATGTCAGACAGTGTATCACCCCGGGCTATGGTGTACTGAAGGCCACCCTGCTGTTTCTGCCAGGCCACCAGCGTGCCCGGTGGTGGGTGATCGAAGAAATAGTCCTTCACCCCCGAGTGGATCATCCTGGCCATTTTCTGCCGGTAACTGCGTGTGCCCAATTTGCTCGCTTCACTGGGATTGGAAATAAACCCGGTCTCTACCAGAATCGACGGAATATCAGGCGACTTGAGTACTGCAAAACCGGCCTGCTCAACGCGACTCTTGTGCAGGTGGGCAATCGTATCCATCTTGCGCAGTACCCGGTCACCCAATTGCAGGCTGGTATCCAGTGTTGAGGTCATGGACAGGTCAGCCAGTACCCCGGCGAGCAAATCATCTTTATCTGAAAGGCTAACGCCACCCACAAGGTCAGCCGCGTTCTCGCGCTGGGCCAGGTAGCGAGCCGCGGTACTGGTAGCGCCACTGGTCGACAGCGCATACACAGAAGCGCCCTTGGCTTCCTTGCGCTTGAAGGCATCGGCGTGCACTGAAACGAACAAATCTGCCTGCCGCTTACGCGCTAGCTCACGCCTGCCCTTGAGGCTGATGTAGTAGTCGCCTGAGCGAATCAGGGTGGGTTTGAAACCGGAATCTTTGTCGAACAGCTTCTGCAATTCCTTGGCGATAGATAGCACCACATCTTTTTCACGCAAACGATTGGGGCCAAGTGCTCCCGGGTCTTCACCGCCATGCCCGGCGTCTATCGCAATAATAATATCCCGCTTGGCACTGGGCTGTTTGACGCTCTTCTTGACGGTGGCGGTGCTCTTGCCGTTCTGGTCGTAGAGATCCAACACCAATCGGTCACCGGCCTGCTGATTGGCCTTAAGGGTAAAACTGCGCGGGTTCACTTTGGCGGACATTTCCAGCACCACCCGCAGATCAGTGCCCTCGCGCACGCCAGAGCGAAAGCGGGAGATAGGCGTATCGGCAAGCGGCATTTGCGCGAGGTCCGTCTTTAAACGGGTATCGGAGATATCGACAACGATGCGCGAGGGGTTATCCAGCACAAGGAGTTTGTGACTGGCCGGAGCGGTAAGGTCGAAAACGATACGGGTATGGTCAGGTGCTCGCCACAGGCGCACGTCGTGTACTTCAGCCGCCCACAAAGTGGGTGCCAGCACACATCCGAGGATCGCAAAGATCCGGATCAGCCTGTTCATTTCACTCCTGCCCCGCCCCTGTTACCAAAAGGAGGCTGCCATTATTGTGATACCGACATTCAACTCAGCTGTGCCAGCACCGCTGCCCCTGCTGCCGTGTCGGCGCTGAACTGCAAACGTCGCCCGGCGCCTTCTTGCGCTATGGTAATCACTAAATCAGCGGGGGGCAAAATTCCTTTGCCACGCTCAGGCCACTCAACCAGTGCAACACTGTCGGCGCCGAAATAATCCCTGATACCCATAAACTCCAACTCTTCCGCATCCGCCAGCCGGTAGAGGTCGAAGTGATTGATCGCAAGATTTGCCAGTTGATAGGGTTCGATCAACGTGTAGGTAGGGCTCTTCACCGCACCCACGTGCCCCAGCGACTGAATAATGCCGCGGCTCAGCGTGGTTTTACCCATACCCAGGTCACCCTTGAGGTAGATCACCAAGCCACCGACCAGCGCTTTCGCCAGGCGGCCACCGAGGGCAACCATAGCGGCCTCGTCTTCAGCGTTGCGGTGCAGGCTCTCCATCAGGTGAGCAGCCCCCGCAGTGGGGCCATAAGGTCGGAGGCCAGCAGCCCGCGCTGGCCTTCTTCAGCAGCAATATCGGCGGCGGCACCGTGCAAGCAAACACCCAGTGAGGCGCTATCGGTAAGCCCCAGGCCCTGTGCCATCAGCCCACCCAGCACACCACTAAGCACATCGCCCATGCCACCGCTGGCCATCCCTGGATTGCCATAATCACTCAGTTTCACGCCTGCGCTATCGGCCACCAGCGTGCCGTTACCCTTGAGCACTGCCACTCCACCCAACTGCTGTTGAAGCCGGGCGGCGGCCGCGAAGCGGTCGGCCTGAACCTCCGCATTGCTGCAATTGAGAAGCCGCGCCGCTTCCCCGGGATGTGGGGTAAGCAACCAGTTATCGCGGGCTACCGGTGCCACCACCCTGCCCTGCGCCAGCAGGTTCAGGCCATCGGCATCCAGCACCATGGGTTTGCCGCTTTCGGCGGCAACCTGCAGTAACTGCTCTGACCAGGGCGACAAGCCCAGCCCCGGGCCGACCACCAGAACATCGGCGGCATCGACCAAAGCCATCATTTCCAACCCGGAAGTCACCCCTCTGGCCATGAGCTCCGGCGTGCGGGCAACCAGTGCCGCCACGTGTTCCGGACGGGTGGCCACACGGACCAACCCGGCACCACAACGTAAAGCGGCCTCACCCGCCAGCGCCGCGGCACCCGCCATACCAAGGTCACCCCCAACAATCAGCACGGTTCCGTAAGAGCCTTTGTGGGACTGCGCTGGTCGCGGTGCAAACTGTTCCAGCAATGACGCAAGATCGAGCAGGCACACCTCTGAAGGCACTGCACCATAAACTTCGGCAGGCACGCCGAGACTGGAAAATTCAATCTCGCCGGCGCAATCGGTGCCGGCCCCCGTATACAGCCCGCGCTTCAGTCCGATGAAACTGACTGTTACATCGGCGCGCACTGCCGCACCCAGTTCGCGGCCGGTGTCGGAGCAAAGCCCGGAGGGGATATCCACCGCCAGCACCGGCATGCCCAGTGCATTCACATCATCTATCGCATCGCGATACGGCGCCCGCACCTCGCCGCCCAGACCCGTACCCAGCATGGAATCAACCACAACCCCATAACGTAACAGCGCCCCCGGCTCATAGGGTTCTATCACCACTCCATTGGCCAGGGCCTGATCCCGGGCCAGCGCTGCATCGCCACTGATTTTATTCGGGTCACCCAGCTGCCAGACAGAAACGGCAATGCCGCGCTTATGGGCGAGATCCGCGATCAGGAATCCGTCGCCGCCATTGTTGCCAGTACCGCACAGCACCTGCACATGCTCCGCTTCGGGCCACACGGTAACCAGGCAATCGAAGGCCGCCTGCGCGGCTCGGGCCATAAGGACAATCCCGGGTATTTTGTGCGTTTCGATTGCCGCTGCATCGAGGGCGCGAGTCTGTGCTGCGCTATACAGCGGTTCCATTGGGGAATAATCCATAGTGAAGTGGCTTCCTTGTGCACCGTCGACGGTCATACTATGCCAGAATTATACGCCTTACCCGGAGCATGACGCAGCCCGATGACCGCCTCAGCCACAACAGCATCGCCACAGGAACTGGCCACCTTGATAAGGGGCTGGGCGGCGGAGCTGGGATTTCAGGATATGGGGATCAGCGATATCGAACTGGGCGAACATGAAGACTACCTGCAGCGCTGGCTGGATGCCGGCTTCCACGGCAGCATGAGCTACATGGCAGACCACGGCAGCAAACGGTCCAGGCCCGCTGAGCTTATTCCAGGAACTTGCCGCGTGCTATCTCTGCGCATGGATTATCTGGCCGACGATACCCGGCCACTACAGGTGCTGGAATCTCCCGAGAAGGCCTACATATCCCGCTACACCCTGGGCCGGGATTACCACAAGCTGATTCGCAAACGGCTGGCCAAGCTGGCCAAGCGCATCGAGGTCGAGGCCGGGGGCGGTAATTTTCGAGCCTTTGTAGACAGTGCTCCGGTATTGGAACGGGCCATTGCCGAACGTGCCGGTATGGGCTGGATCGCCAAGAACACCATGCTAATTAACGAGAATGCCGGCTCCTGGTTCTTCCTTGGGGAAATCTACACAGACCTACCCCTGCCCGCAGACACGCCGCAAGCCTCCAAACACTGCGGCAGCTGTACCGCCTGTCTTGAGATCTGCCCCACCCAGGCATTTACCGGCCCCTTCGAGCTGGACGCAAGGCGTTGCATCTCGTATCTCACTATCGAACACAAAGGCAGCATAGACCCCGAATTGCGGCCGATGATGGGCAACCGGATCTTTGGCTGCGACGACTGCCAGCTTGTGTGCCCATGGAATAAGTTTGCCCAGCACACCGACGAGAGCGACTTCACGCCCCGCCACGGCTTCGAAAATGCCGACCTCGTCGACCTGTTTCTCTGGGACGAAGCGACCTGGCTGACTCGCACTGAGGGCTCCGCGATCCGCCGCATCGGCTACGAGCGCTGGTTACGCAACCTGGCCATTGGACTGGGGAACGCCCCGCGTTCTGAGCGCATCATTGCCGCTTTGCAGGCGCGCAGGAGTATTTCATCGGATTTAGTTGTCGAACATGTGAACTGGGCACTGTCTCAACATGGCATCGAGCAGTAAGGCGGTAGTATTTGAGCTAGAATGAAAGAGACACTTCTTTTTCGCTACGGAAAACGGAAACACGAATGACACAGTTTGCCGCCAGTACCCACCAGGGGCTGGTGCGAGATCACAACGAAGACTGCTACGAGGCCAGCCCCGAGCTAGGCCTGTGGTTGGTTGCCGACGGCGTGGGCGGACATTCGCACGGCGAAGTTGCTTCGGGCATCGTGAAAGACACCCTACGCGAGAACGTGGCAAAGGGTAGAAGTCTTGTTGAGGCCATCACCCTTGCCCATAGCGCCGTGCTGGCAGAGATCGAGTCACGACGCACCGGCAGCAACATGGGCTCGACCGTTGTCGCGATGCTTCTTGACGGCAATGACTATGAAATCGCCTGGGTGGGTGACAGTCGAGCTTATCTTTACGATGGCGCTGTACGACAGCTGAGCCAGGACCATAACCCGGTTAGTGAACTCGTGGCCGCGGGCATCCTGACCCGGGAACAGGCAGCCAAACACCCTGACCGCCACGTGCTGACCCAGTCAATGGGTGTGTCCGCCAATGTCGATCTCAAACCCGGACGTATCACTGGCACCCTCAAACCCGGTGAGCAAATCATTCTGTGCAGCGATGGATTGTCCGACGGTGTGTCCACCGTGGCCATGGCCGGCATCATGAAGAATCAGCGCACCAATCAGGCCCAGGTCGATGCATTGCAAAGTGCTGCACTGGACGCAGGCGGACACGACAACGTCACCATCGTGGTAGTAGGAACGCCCTTTGAAACAGAATACGTGTTAGCAGAAGATGATCGCCCCGACCTGCAAACCACTCAGGAATTACCCTCAATGGGGGCATCGGCGGAGCCGGTAAGTTACAACGGCAAGATCATCCTGCTTGCCGGGGTGATGATGGCCATGGCCATCTGGTGGATCTTGTAAGGCGCAGGCGTACCCCGCAAGCAAGCTCGAAGGCTTAGTCAGACTTACTGTTTTGCACTTCTTTTTCCAGATCTACTGCCTGAATAAAGGTGGTTTGGTTCATGGCATCCATTTCGCTGCGCGGACGGGTAAAGGCCTCTGATACCTTGAAGATAATATCGTGAAAGCGTATCTCGTCATCGTTACGCAACGCCTGCCGGCCATCAATTGCCCGCCCATTGACCACGGTGCCATTGGAAGAACCGAGATCCTCAACAAACAACTGGTCCTCCACGACCTCGAAGCGCGCATGCTGGCGGGATACATGCGGGCTAACCACAGCGATATCACTCTCCAGTGCACGACCCAGAACAAAGGGGCCGCCAAGACCAAAACTCAGGCCGACCAAGGGGCCCGTCTCGGCAGTCAGGCTCCAGATATATTCATCCGGCACCTCGCCTTTGCGAAAATACGTGCCAACGCCCTCACGGCGACGCTCATTCATAGGGGGAACATTAGAGAGTACGCGACGCTCAACAAATGAGCTGGTCCGGACGATGCCGTGCTGTGTTATTTGAAAAAACCAGGCAAGGGCGAAGGTAACCGGGAAGCCCAGAATTGCGAGATACAGGAAATTTCTGGAGGCAACGTCGGGGTCAAAGCCGAGTGCGGGAAACAGGATGTCACCGACTTGCAGTGCGCCCCAGCAGACAACAATGTAAAGAATGAGAGTCCGAACGACCTTGCGCCGCCGAAGCTCGCGCATGAAAGACCCGGATGATTTTCCCTGTTGTTCCATAACTGACTCTGCTGGACTCATGGCACTTCTCCCTAAGTGTCACTGCCCGTGGGCAGCTACCGATTCCGCGGGGCAGTCCCTGCACCGCGCGTCCTTTGCTCTCAAGAGTTTACATAGAAAAGGAGCAATGGAAAATGCGTAAATTAGTGAAAATGGTAATTAGTCCATGCGCAGAAAATGCTCTCGGTAGTAACGCATCTCCTCTATGGATTCGCGTATATCGTCAAGAGCGAGGTGGGCGCCGCTTTTGCTAAAGCCTGACTCTAACTCAGGCCGCCAGCGTTGCATGAGTATTTTCAAGGTACTGACGTCGAGATTGCGATAGTGGAACCAGGCCTCCAGCTTCGGCAGGTGGCGAGCCATGAACCGGCGATCCTGGCAGATGGTATTCCCGCACATGGGTGAGGCGTTAGCTGGTACCCACTGGTCAAGAAATGAGATCGTTTCGCTAACCGCCTTGTCTTCGTCGTACTGACTGGCTTTCACCCTATCCACCAGGCCAGAGCGATTGTGGTGGGTGGTATTCCATTCGTCCATGGAGTTAAGCACCGCATCGGGCTGTTTGATGGCAATCACTGGCCCTTCCGCCAATGTGTTGAGATCACTGTCGGTGACGATTGTGGCGATCTCGATCACAACGTCTGCGTCCGGATCCAACCCCGTCATCTCCAGGTCTACCCACACAAGGTTGCTGGCGTTTTGCATAAATGTGGTCTCCCTATTTTGGCTGCGGCAGACAGGAGTGTAGCAAATTGCCTCGACAGTCGAAGCGGGTAACCCAATAATGCCGACATGAGTAAACGAAAGCTCACCCGGCGACAGGCCTGGCGAATCAATAAAATACAGGAAGAGCGTGCCAAGCGGGCAAGCGGGCGGGAGGAACGCGCCGATGAAGCGCTGGCCGCCGGCGACCTTGGCCCTGAGCAGGAAGGCTTGATTACCGCCCACTTTGGAACACAGGTGGAAGTGGAGTCAGCTACCGGGTCAAGCCAACGCTGTCACTTGCGCGCCAACATTGAAGCCCTGGTCACCGGCGACCGTGTTATCTGGTGTGCCGGTGAACCCACCGGCGTGGTGGTGGCACAACTGGATCGCGACAGTGAACTGTGCCGGCCCGACCCCTACGGCAAGCTCAAACCCGTGGCGGCGAATATCGACCAGATTTTTATCGTTATCGCACCCTTTCCAGAGCCTCACGCCAACCTGATAGACCGCTACCTGGTCGCTGCCGAGAACGTGGGCATTGAGCCAGTGATCCTGCTGAATAAGACCGACCTGCTACAAACGGACCAAGCATTACAGCAGCGCATGGACACCCTGCTGGAAATCTACCCCACGCTGGAGTACCGCGTACTAAGGGCCTCAAAGCTTGGCGCCATGGAAGAGTTGCACGACGCGCTCAAGGGGCGAACCAGTGTGTTCGTCGGCCAGTCTGGTGTAGGGAAATCGTCGCTGGTGAACACTCTGCTACCGGATGCAGACCTGCGGGTAGGTGCGCTCTCGGAGAGCACACAAAAAGGTATACACACCACCACTACCGCTCAGCTATTTCACTTGCCCACTGGCGGAACCCTGATCGACTCACCCGGCATCCGGGAGTTTGGTCTCTGGCATATGAGCAAAGAGCAGGTGGAACAGGGCTTTCGCGAGTTTCAGCCTTACCTGGGCACCTGTAAGTTTCGCGATTGCCAACATGAGCACGAGCCCGGCTGTGCCATTCTTGAAGCTGCTGAGACAGGCAATGTGGCTGAGCATCGGTTGGATAGCTATCGGAGAATTGTTGCGTCACTGGATGAGAATTAAATAGTGCCAGCTACTCACTGATTCCCTTTAGTCCCGCGACCCGTAGCACAGTGTGCTTAGGCCTGGCGGAACGGCCGCAGGTTTGCCCTCGCCGCTGGGCGGCTGCGCAACTCGACAAATTTTACTGCGTAAAATTCTGGACTCGGCCAGTGCTCGCCGTCAAGACCCCAGCGGCGAGGGCAAACCTGAACGCGGCCTTATGGTTCCGCCAGGCCTAAGCACACTGCACTACCGCTACCTTCAAAAAACTCGCGGATCAATCTTTCAGCGCTGCCAGTGGTTCACCAAGCCGGGTTGCAGTGCCGGCTACATAACGGTCATCCCAGTCAATCGAGCCTTTGGGGAATAACAGAATTACGGTGGAGCCCAATTTAAAGCGGCCCATCTCCTCGCCCTTGGCCAGCGATACAGGCTCAGGCAGCTGCTGAAAATCGCTTACAGTCGGCTGTTTCAGTGGTGGAGCAACCTGCCCCGACCAGACGGTTTCAATACCGGCCACAACCATCGCACCTACCAGCACCAGTGCCATTGGTCCTGCGGCAGTATCGAAGTAACACACCAGACGCTCATTACGGGCAAACAGGCGCTCAACGTTTTCAGCGGTCACGCCGTTAACAGAAAACAGCTTTCCCGGAATGTAACTGGTAGCAGTCAGTGTTCCGGCCACCGGCATGTGCACACGATGATAATCACGTGGCGACAGGTAAATTGTCGCGAACTCGCCATCCTTGAACTGCTCAGCACGCTGCTCGTCACCGCCCAGCAGCTCGCGGGTCGAATACCACTGGCCTTTGGCCTGGAAGATTCTGCCCTCATCTATGGCACCCAGCTGGCTGATAGCACCATCGGCCGGGGACACCAGGTCGCTGTCTGCAACAGGCCGGGCACCCTCCGCCAAAGGGCGTGTAAAAAATTCATTAAAGTTCGGGTAAGCCTGCAGATCGGGCTGCTCTGCCTCAGCCATATTGACCTCAAAATGCGCCACGAACCGCTTGAGCACCCAGTTCTTAAGCCAGATGGGATGACGAACTTCCGCCAGCGCACCTGTCAGTCGCGACAAAAGATGCTGGGGGACAATGTGTTGGAAAAAGATGAAAAGTCTGTCCATGAGGCGTAGTGTATCGCTTAAGTGATGAATTTGTTTACCTCGATATTGTGAAGATTTGGCTACTTATCCTGTTATTCCTTCCCGCCGTTGTGGCTGCACAGTCCCCTGCCGCCAACCCGGACGGCAGCGTTATTGAAGAGACACAAACCTCTGAAGACGAACTGCTTAACTGGGAGGCGATATCGCCGGACGAAGATGAAATTCTGGAGGAGATTCGCGAGGAAAATATCGAGGAGGATATTAACTGGGTCGACGACAGTCATGCCTTCGTCACCGATCAGGCCCAGGCGCTCACCGAATGGATGGACGAATTCTTCGGTGACCCCACTTACGATGTAGAGAGAGCCGAGTCTCTACTGCGGCTGGAACTCATTGATGACTGGGAGTCTGATGGCGGGCACGACGTAAAGATACGACTGCGTGGAAAGTTGCAATTGCCCAAAATTTCACGGCGCCTCAATTTGGTATTCAGCGGTCAGGATTCGGAGTTCGCAGACGAGGCAGACCGCGATGTCGAGGACGCCGTAGGGCTGCAATATGAGTTGCGCGAAGGCGGCCGTTCAAGGGTAGACCTGACCATGGGTCTCGCCTCTGGCAATCTGCGACCTGGCGTCAAATACCGCAGTGAGGCTCCTATCGATGATCGCCACAGCTACCGTTTTGTCGAGAGACTTCAATATGAGGACGGGGAAGGCTTTTACTCCATCACCCAACTTGACCTGAACCGTGTGCGCAATGAGGACAGCGTCTGGCGCTTCAGTAATCGCGGCATCTGGGGAGAGAACACCGACGGCGTCGAGTGGCGCACCCGCCTGGCGTTACGCACACGTTACAATATAGAGGCCCGCAGGCCTTATGCGATCAACTATTTTGGCTCTATTCGTGGAATCACACGGCCCGACAGCTACGTCAAAAATTACCGACTTGGCCTGACCTGGCGTAGGCAAGTGTACCGAGACTTTCTATTTATGGAGCTGGAGCCGGCCATCAACTACCGCCGCCCCAATCTGGACAAGGACAGGGATATTGTCTGGGGATTCGTGGTCAGGCTGGAAATCGCGCTGGAACGAGACTTACGCCGAGTCAGACGTATCTTCAGTGACGACAACGTCGATGAGGAAACCGTGTCACCCGAACCGCAATAGTATGCGGCTCAGGCACACAGCTTATCCTTTGGCTGCTACAGGTTTTCCTCAGCAAACGCCGCCAGCCGCGACCGCACGATGCCGTTCACGTGCATAATCCCCGCATGCGGGTAGGCTTTACTCTTCTCCACCAGGTACGTCAGGCCCGATGTCAGCGGTGAGATGTACTTGTTGTCAATCTGGGCGAGATTGCCCAACACCACGATTTTCGAGTCCGCCCCTACCCTGCTGATCACCGACTTGAGCTGGAACTGGGTCAAGCCCTGGCTCTCATCGATAATGATGTAGGCATTGTTAAACGACCGGCCGCGCATAAAGTTGAGTGACTTGAACTGGATATTGGCGCGCTCCTTCACATACTCGATACTACCGTGACAGGATTCATCGGTGCCGTGCAGAATTTCCAGGTTGTCGTCGAACGCCGCCAGCCAGGGCGCCATTTTCTCTTCTTCAGTACCGGGCAAAAAGCCGATATCTTCGGCGATGGGTGGGGTGGACCTGGCCACAATCAGCTTGCTGTATTTCTTTTGCTCGAGAATAGCGTGCAAGCCGTAGGACAAAGCCAGCAAGGTTTTACCCGAGCCCGCCGGACCGGTAAGCACTGTCATGTCTACCCCGTCATCGTCCAGCAGGTTCATGGCCATGGCCTGCTCAAGGTTGCGTGGCGCCAGCCCCCAAAAACCCTGATGCATCAGGTTGTCACGGCTATCGCAACGCAGGTAAACAAACTCACTGTCGACCCGTTTCACGAAGGCGATAAAATCCTGATCGTCATGCACAAACATATTGGGATAGGCACCGGGAAGTGATTTCCTGGGGATACGGTGCAGCGTGCAATCTCCCTCACGCAAGGTATCTACCTCAGAAATTGTCGACCAGAAATCGCCCTCTATATGCTCATAACCCTTCGACAGCAGGTTGATATCATCCAGTACACGATCGCGGCGATAATCCTCCACGTGCATCAGACCAGAACCCTTGGCCTTGATCCGCATATTGATATCTTTCGTCACCAGGCAAACGAACTCATTGGGATTTTCAGCCTGAAGCCTCAGGGCAACATTGATTATGCGGTTGTCATTGGCCTGGTCCTGGGTGGCGTCCAGAAAAGGCACCTCGGAATCATCGCTCAATAACTGGTCCGGAAAAATCGCCAGTGTGCCGCTGGGCATTCCTTCAAGACTACTGCCGGGGACCTCAACCCCCTCCTGAATTTGCTGCGGGCTGGCCGCGTCGACCACCTTGTCGATCATGCCAATGGCAATTCTCGCTTCACTGCTAACGGTTTTATCGCGTCGATCCTTGATGTGATCGAGCTCTTCCAGCACCGTCATGGGTATAACCACGTGGTGCTCATTGAATGCGGCCAGTGCTGTCGGATCGTGCAGCAGCACATTGGTGTCAAGAACGTACGTCTTCCTGATTACGGGTTTAAGGGTTGTTTTCTCTACTCGCAGGGCTGAGCCTGAATCCATAAAGGAATCCTCATTGATATTTCACTGGGTAATGGTCGGGTATTTTTTTGGTGAGGGGTGTCGGCTTATCCCGCCGAACAGTTGATGACAGAAAAGGGTAATCAAAAAATCGGTGACAGAAACTAAGGAGCGAATGGGGCCCGAGCAGCGTGGGCTCAGAGGCAGCGCTAAGGCGCTTGATGTAGGAGGACGTATGGCAGCGAACGATAGCTTGCCCGCCTGACGTCCGGAAAGTCTTCAAAGGCGCTTCCCGATCGGTGCAATACAGCAGCAACGTTGCCCTGATTATTCAACCCGCTGACCACTCCTGTCAATGCCCCTGAGCTAATTAACCGCAGCATTCCCGCAGTCAGTTAAGTATCACTGACAGCACGCCGCTTTTGCAGTACGATAACGGGCTATCTTACTGAAAATAAGTTGCTCCTCTCACATGCTCAATCAGGACTCGCTCGCCCAACTTAAGGGCCTGAAAACCCAGATGGAGTCGGAAAAGGAATGGGCCGAAGCTGTCGTCAAGGGCACCCAGGCTCGCTATGGCTTTGCGGTACTCGATGATGGCCGTGAGATCTTCATTCCCCCGGACGAAATGCTCAAAGCGTTCCCCAATGACAGGGTACGTATCTGTATTCGACCCGCGTCCGACAACAAAACCGTCGCCGACATAGAACGACTGGTCGATAGCCCATTGGGCGACTTTACCGGCCGCTGTGTTCGCAAGGGCAAAGCGATCTTCGTCCAACCAGATTTGCCGCAGCTACGGCGCTGGTTATTTATTCCCCCCCATGCCCGCAATGGCATCAAGGAGGGCGACCTCATACGCTGTGCCGTCTTGCGCCACCCCATCAAGGATGGCAGGCCGCAGGCAAAAGTGTTGGAGATTATTGGCGACGAGAATACCGCCGGTGTTGAGAATTTGTATTGCATCGCCCGGCACCGCCTGGCTACCGACTGGAGCAGCGCCAGCCAGAAGCAGCTGGAACAACGACTGGCCGAGTTCAAGCCGCTTGAGACCGACCGTCGACGTGACCTCACCGATCTGGAGTTTGTCACCATCGATGCGGCCAAGACACAGGACATCGACGATGCCCTGTACGCCGATATCAGCAGCGACGGCTGGACGCTGTATGTTGCCATCGCCGATCCCACCGCCTATATCCCGGCAGATTCACCGCTGATGGAGGAAGTCGCTCAGCGTGGTACCTCGGTGTATTTTCATGGCGACGTGTTACCAATGCTGCCCGAGGCCCTGTCCCAGGACACCTGCGCATTATCCGAGGGAGCTGACCGACCAGCACTGGTGTGCAAGATCGCGATCAGCGACAGCGGCGAAGTTGGCGAATTCGAATTCATTGAAGCCACTATTCGCTCACGCGCCAAACTGTCCTATTACGCGGTGGACCGCTACCTCAATGGGCACGCCGATGACCTGATGAGTCACTCCACTCCGCTGGAAGCGCTTTATCAGGTTTACCGCGCACTCAGGGCACGACGCGAGGCACAGGAACTGGTCATGGAGGACCGCCGCGAATACCGCTGGATTCTCGGCGAACAGAAGAAGATCGAGGCAATCGAGCCCTACGAAAAGCTGTTGTCGCAAAAGCTGGTGGAAGAGTGCATGGTTGCCACCAACCGCTGCGCCGCCCGCCTTCTGGCCGAGCACAAGGCCTCGGGGCCTTTTGTCGGTCACCCCGGATTTCGTCAGGACAGGATTGACGAGGCGCGCAAGTTTCTCACCATGCACGCGCCAGAACTGGCCGAGGTAGAACTGGACAGCCTGGAAGGATATCGGGATGTCATAAAGGCGCTGTCTGCACCCGATAGATCCTTGCCTCTGCGGGCAATGGTCAACCGCCTGCTCACCCGGGCAGGCCTGACTACAAAATCAGGTGCGCACATGGGCATGTCACTGCCCGCCTATACCAACTGCACTTCACCTCTGCGCCGCTATCTGGATTTCCTGGTACACCTGCAGATCAAATCCATACTCCACGAACAACCGGCGGAATTGGTGACACAGCAAACCCTGGACGCGCTGGCTGAAAAAATTGCCACCGCAAGGGCTGCAACCGACCAGGCCGAGCGCTGGCTGGCAGGCCGGTACATCGCAGAAAAGGCGAGTAAAGACGGCAAGCTGTTCCAGGGCACGATCGCCCACGTCAACAGCAGTGGTTTTACGGTCAAGCTGGCGGACTGCGGGCTCGAGGGTTTCATTGACCTGCGCAAGGACCCGGAAAAATTCAGTTACGATAAATGGACCGCAAGCCTGACCAGCACCAGCCGTCGCTTCCAGCTGGAACAGCTGGTAGAGCTGAACTTCTCGGGACTGGATCAGGACAATAACTACCAGGCGGAGTTTGAGCTTGTGCCCGGTTGTGGTTTGAAACCGGCCAAGGAAGTACCGGCGACGCCAAAGACGGCGCTATCAAGCAGCGACGCTGACTGAGAAATTAGTGAAGTTGCTGGGAATGTCCGGCAGCAAAACCGGTTGAAGCAGTAGGCAATACCATGTCGGGACCGCTCATAAAGCTGCGAACCTGACCCACCAGGCCGGTCATTTCTCGCACGCCCAGAACTCGCAGGTACTTACCCATCTCGGAATGGCTATCCAGCGCAACATTGGGGTCGACCTTACGAAGCGCCTGAATAATAGCCAACTCATCGTCGCTATACTGGTCGGCCTCACCGAAGATCAGCTTGGTGAACGTATCTACAATCAGAATCTCACTGACCCGTATCTCACCATTGCTTGCACATGCTCTTTCCATAACGCTCGCCTCAACGGGGCATCTAGCCCCCTGCAAAATCCTTTAGCCTTCAGTATGGCTCAGAATTCAGGGGCGATTGCTCAAAAAATAGGCAATAGTTCACAACTTTTGGCTAAAGTGTGACCAGTTGCCCCATTTGGGCAGCTAGAAATCGGCGTGACCGGGCGTACGGGGGAAGGGAATGGCATCGCGAACGTTGTCCATGCCGGTCACATAGTTGAGCAGGCGCTCAAAGCCCAGCCCAAAACCGGCGTGGGGCACTGTGCCATAGCGACGCAGGTCGCGATACCACCAGAGTTCTTCCAGAAGATGCGCATCCATACGGGCATCGAGTACATCGAGCCGCTCTTCGCGCTGGCTGCCGCCGATAATCTCGCCAATCCCGGGTGCCAGCACATCCATCGCGGCCACGGTTTTTTCGTCATCATTCAGGCGCATATAAAACGCCTTGATGTCCTTGGGGTAATTCATCACGACCACGGGACGCCCCACATGGGTCTCGGCAAGATAACGCTCGTGTTCCGATGCGAGGTCGGTCCCCCACTCGACGGGGAATTCAAAGGACTGGCCGCTGGCTTTCAGAATGGCGATGGCCTCACTGTAATCCATACGCTCGAAGCTATTGTCGATTACTGACTGCAGGCGCTGCAGCACCGTGTCATCGATGCGCTGCTGGAAGAATGCGATGTCGTCCTCTCGTTCCTCCAGCACCCGTCCCAAAACATGCTTTAGCAGGTTCTCGGCAAGGTCTGCATTGTCGTTAAGGTCGGCGAAGGCGATCTCCGGCTCTACCATCCAGAACTCGGCAAGGTGACGGCTGGTATGGGAGTTTTCGGCACGAAACGTGGGCCCAAAGGTGTAAACCTTGCTCATGGCCAGGCAATAAGACTCAACTGCCAATTGGCCCGACACCGTAAGAAAGGCATCACCGGCAAAAAAGTCCTGCTCATGATCTACGTCTCCCGCCTGATTGCGCGGCAGGTTGGCCATGTCAAGGGTGCTTACGCGAAACAGCTCACCGGCACCCTCACAGTCGCTACCGGTGATGATAGGCGTGTTGATCCAGTAAAAGTCATTGTCGTGAAAGTAATTATGGATGGCATTGGCCAGGGTATTGCGCACCCGGGTGATCGCGCCGAAGGTGTTGGTCCGGGGCCGCAGGTGAGCCTGGGTTCGCAGGTACTCAAAGGTATGTCGCTTTTTGGCAATGGGGTAAGCCTCGGGATCATCAACCCAACCCACAACCTCCACCGCCGTGGCCTGAATTTCGACACTCTGGCCTTTGCCCTGGGAGGCCACCAATTCACCGGTCACTATCACGGCGCAGCCGGTGGAGAGCTTTAAAATTTCGCTGGTGTAGTTGTCCAGGTTATCGGGCACGACCGCCTGTATCGGATCAAAGGATGATCCATCGTGGATAGCCAGAAAAGAAATGCCTGCTTTAGAGTCTCGCTTGCTGCGCAGCCACCCCCGAACGGTGATCGAGCTACCTATGCTCGCCGCGCCTTTCAGTGCGCCCTCTACGGAAATAGTCTGGGTCATTTCAAGCTCCCGGGTTGGTCAAAAACGCGCGGAGGATACCGAAATGGTGCGCCGGGCACCAGTCGTCAGCGAGCGATGGGGGTAATCTTGCTACCTGCCAAGGTCAAATTGCCCATGACACCCTGGTTGGAGAAAATAAATGCGATGACCTGCTGTTCCGGCGAAGCGATATCCTCGTCAGCAGCATCATTGCCATCCATGATCATCACCGCGCTATCGGCGCTGACATTCCAGCCGTGGCCATTACGAAATTCAGCCAGTGCCTTTGGCGTCATAAACAGGATCACCTCAGACTTGTACTCTGTGCCCAATTGCAGGCCAAAGGACGCGCCAGCCGTGGAAAAATAGCTGATCGGTTGGCCGCCAACGCGCAGCACGCCCTCACCGTATTGCCCGCCAACACCAAAGCCAACCTTGACCACGTCCGGGAAGATCAGCACCCCGCTGGCTTGCTCTAGCAGTTCGGCAGACCCTGGCCTGTGCTGGGCCAGCCGTTGCAGAGCCAGGTCGCCCTTTGTATCGATGGTTTCACGAGAGTCCGACCAGACCGGCAGGGCAAGCTGCAACAGCCAGCAGCAGAACACTGCGTGCGCCATCGACAAGGCCGATGTTTTGGACCCAGACACCATAGTGCTACCTAGAACTCAAAGCGTTGACCGACAAGCTGCTCAGACAGTGCCCAGAGCTGCTCGGCGCCCTGGGGATCAAGGGCGTAGTCTTCCACGCCGCCACCTGTGCCGGGCTCAGCGGGAACAGCGATCTGGCAGTTTTCCAGGAACAGAGCCCCCTTATCAGCCAGCTCCGGTGCAGTGGCTGCCCAGACGCTGGTCGCCGCGCCCTGTTCAACATTCTTCCAGTCCAGCGACTCGCCCTCGGGAGCACTGTTCATCAGGTTTTCAATATCTGCTTCGGTCAGGTGCCGGCTCAGCTTGGTCATAATCACGCCGGGGTGAACCGCCAGGCTGCGCACGCCCTGTGATTTCAGCCGCTGGTCCAGGCCCACCGAAAACAGCGCATTGGCTGTTTTGGACTCACCATAGGCCACCCATTTTTCGTAATCCCGTTGCTCATAGTTCGGGTCATCCAGATTCACATTACTGAGCTTGTGGCCGGAAGAGCTGAGATTAATAATCCGCGCCGGCGCACCCGCCAGCAATGCGGGCATGATGAGGCAAGTGAGCAGAAAATGACCGAGATGATTGGTGCCGAACTGCATCTCAAAACCATCAGCTGTTCGCATCAGTGGGCAAGCCATGACACCAGCGTTATTAATAAGAATGTCGATGCGCGGATAGCTTTCCAGTATCGCATCAGCCGCCTCGCGCACGCTGTCCAGACTGGCAAGGTCAATCGATAGCGTGGCAATTTGTCCGGGCAAGGACATACCGCGCAGTGCTTCCGCCTCCTGCTGCAGCACTTCCTGATTGCGCCCCAGCATAACCACGTCAGCACCAGCGGCGGCCAGAGAGCGCGAAGTCTCTATACCCAGCCCGGCTGTGGCACCGGTTACCAGAACCGTTTTGCCGGCCAGGGATATCCCCTCGAGTACGTCATCGGTGGTTGATTCAAAGCCAAATGCTCGCATCGGAATTTCCTTAAGATACATTTTGAGGGAAGCATGATGACAGACTCTGCCCGCCCTGCAACCGGCTTGCGGGCCACAAGCTGCAGAACGTGCTCAGAAGCTCGCCAGTTGATCTTCCCGGACGGACTCAAGGCGAATTTCATACTCTTCAATTTCGCGGGTCAGGCTGGCTCGCTCGATCGCCAGGCTGATTTGCTCGGTAGCCGAATCAAAGTCACCCAGCTGGTGGTAAATGATTCCCAGGCCGTACAGCAGCCGACTGTCATCGGGCATGATCTTCACCGCCCGTTGGTAATGCTCCAGCGCCAGCGGCCAGTCGCCCGCCTCGCCCGCCAGGTCGCCCAGCCAACTGTGATAGTAAGGGTTTCTGTCGCGATAGCGACGAGAGCGATCAGACCAGTAGGCATGGTCCTCCTCACGACCCAGATACTCGTACAGGACAACCAGATTGTTCGTCGCCGAGCGGTCAAAATGGTCCAGCTGAAGTGCGCGGAAGTAGCTGCGCTCAGCATCCTCATACTGCCCGGCGACCCGATAGATAGCGCCCAGATTCACCCAGAGGTGTCCGGTGTCAGGGCTTAATTGCAGTGCACGTACAGCTTGTATCCAGGCTGTGTCCAGTTGCTCCTCGGCCAGCGCGCCCATTGCGATATTACTGTGGTAGAGCGCTGCGGCATCCAGGTCGCTCAGCACCCGCGAGCCGGTGATCTCATTGGAAGACAAGGGATCGATATCAACCATGAACCTGTCGCCGTTGAGCGTCTTGACCAACACATTGACGTGCAGGCGAACCGCTACCCGTTCACCCATACGCGACCACTGGGGACGAACCTCCAACCACTGATACCTTGCATCAAGCCCGGCCTCACGGGCCAGCGCGACAAACATATTGGCGTAAGATAGACAGTTGGCTGACCCTCGATGAAATGTCTCCTCGGCACCGCCCTCGGCAAAGGGGTCGTACTGAATATCGAGAATCGCCGGACTTTTTATGGACTGATGGAGATTTACCAGACGCTGTCGCTGATTATTGCGCTTGCCGGCATAGGTGGCCACGAAGTCACGCATGTCGTCGTCAAGGGCCAGCAGGTCCGGGGTTGGCGCCGTGCGCTGCGCATCCTCCACCGTGATCACCTGGCCGTCAAGAATCAGCGGAGACAGGTCTGCCACCGCTAGCTGTTCTGACGGGATTGACACACAGGCAAACAAAAAAGGCAGTACCAGCAGAACAAAGGAGCGGCGCAGCCCCGCAAAGACACTGAGCCTCTGCGAACCGGAAGCGCTGGACCACCAGCGCCTGTTACCACCTACCGGGGTGGCTGTCTCCGCCAGAAACTTGCGGAAAGCCATCACTACCTCCACGCGCCGTCCGAGCGGCGCCTGCTAACAGTATAGCGCAGTGGCTCTCATCCCTCCCACACGCCGGGTAGCAGCGGTTATCTGTTGACCTGCATCAATGCGCCTCGCGGCCTGTTGCGAGATTCTGGTCGCATAAGCATGTAGCCCACATAGAGGCAAAATCAGGGAGAAAGACAATGACTCAACATATCGTCCCACAGGATACCGTTGAAGATCAGCAGATCATGCGTCGTTTGATGATCGTTATCGCAGGATTCATGGCAGCCACCGCAGCGATGGCGCTTGTGGTCGCGGCATTCGCTAGCTAAATCGCCGGCGGCCGCTCAGGCCGCTGTATGCAGACCACATTCCCTACCATCGGCAACTTTGGTCGGGTCGAAATAGTGGCGGCAGCTTGGTAATTGATGCTCGGACATATAGTCCTCTACATCGTCTTCAGACCAGTGGAAGATAGGCGCGACCTTGATAATTCCGCGATTGTCCCTGGTGACAATATCCAGGGTCTTGCGATGTTCTGTTTCCTCACGCCTGATTCCAGTGAGCCAGATCTCCGGCTTAAACTCACCTAGGGCCCTGTTAAACGGCTCCAGCTTCACTTGCTCGGTGAAATCCGCGTGCCGCTCCTCCTCATCTATCGTCGGTATCCCGCCCATAATCGCGTTGCGGCGCTCCGAGGTCATCTGTGGGGAGAACACATGGATATCCAGCTCAAGGTCGCGAATCAGGCGCTCGGCCACAATGTAGGTATCGCGCAGGTTGTAGCCTGTATCCACCCAGATGGTCGGTACAGACCCGTCCAGCTGACTCACCAAATGCAACATCAGGGCCGCATTGCGTCCCATGCTGGTAGTGGCGATCGTCGACACATTTTGCGCGAGCGCCCACTGCACAATTTCCTGTGCACTGGCGTGACGCAGGGATGCGTTGACGCTGTCCAGATCAATATCCAAGTTAACTTCCGCCCGACGAGTAGAGGGCCGAACTTTAAAGAATCAAAATAACCCTGACAAATAACTAAGTTTTATATGGTTATTCTGCCGCCATGAACAGATGGGACACTTTGTCTGGCATTCAGCCACAATTGTTGGCCGAGTCTAAACACACAATACTCTCCATCCTGTGCCACATCGTGTCTGGAGACCCTCATGAAAAACGATTTATGTGAAAAGCTTGGTATCGATTACCCAATCTTTGCTTTCACCCATTGCCGTGACGTTGTCGTTGCGGTGAGCAAGGCTGGCGGCATCGGCGTGCTGGGTGCCGTTGGCTTCAGCCCGGAGCAGTTGAAAGAGGAACTGGACTGGATTGATGCACACATAGGCGACCGGTTTTACGGTGTGGATGTAGTGATTCCCCAGAAATACGAGGGAATGGGCGACATGAGCGCTGAAGAAATGGAAGCGCAACTGTGGAAAATGGTGCCGCAGGAGCACATGGACTTCGCCCAGAAGTTACTGGCGGATGCGGGCGTACCGGCCTGGCCCGATGGCACCACAACCATGGGTCTGATGGGTTGGACCGATGCCACGGCGACGCCCTTACTCGAAGAGGCCCTGAAGCGCCCCCAGTGCCGCATGATTGCCAACGCACTGGGTACGCCTCCCGCCGATAAAATAAAAATGGTACAGGACTCCGGCCGCCTGATCGGCGCACTGTGCGGCAAGGTTAAACAGGCAGTGGCTCACAAAGAGGCCGGCCTGGACTTTGTCATCGCCCAGGGTGGCGAGGGCGGCGGCCATACCGGTGACGTGGGGTCCGTGGTGCTGTGGCCGCAGATTGTCGACGCGCTGGGAGACACGCCTATGCTGGCTGCCGGTGGTATAGGCAACGGCCGACAGGTTGCCGCAGCCATGGCGATGGGTGCTGCGGGTGTCTGGACAGGCTCTCTCTGGCTCACGGTGGAGGAAGCACACACCCAGCCGGCCCAGAAACAATCGCTGCTGGAAGCGACCAGCGAAGATACCATCCGCTCGCGCTCCTGGACCGGCAAAACATGCCGTATGTTGAAGAGCGACTGGACCGACGCCTGGGAGCGACCAGATACACCAGACCCGCTGGGCATGCCCCTGCAGGGCATGGTCACATCTGACGGCATGCGCCGCACCGCAACCTACGCCGACAAGGGCGACTGCCAGAGCGTGGCGTTCAACCCCTGTGGCCAGGTCATCGGTCAGATCAACGAGGTGGAATCCTGCCGCCAGGTCATTTTCCGCATGCTGGACGAATACGTGGATGCCGTAGGCATGGCCGGGAGTATGCTCCCGGAGGTATAGCAGCGCTGCCGGCACAACCCCGCGGGATTCAAGCCCGCGGGCAAAAGCCGTATGATGGGCACATGCCCAAAAACTTTCGCACACTTCTCGCAGTCTGCTGCAGCGTTATGCTGTGCGCCTGCAGCAGCCAACCCGATGCACCTACTGTAGAGGAATCTGCCGCTGAAGTGGCCGGCTTCATCGCCACCGACCAACTGCGCGATGGCCGCGGCCGCTTCCGGGAAATTTTCTGCACCGTGCTTGAAGAGCGCGGTGAATCTCTGCCCGACTACCGCAGCTGCGATCAGGCTCTGAAAAACACCGGGGCTGAAGCCGGTGCCACTGGTGCCCCTGTTGCCTTGGGCCAATCGCCTACCCAACCGCTGATACTGCTGGTACCCGGCCTGGGCTGGGAATGTTTCGCCGAGTGGCTGGATCTGGAGTATTCAGCGCCAAAGCATGTCGCCGACTTTGGCTATGAGGTACGCGCGGTTCCGGTAGACGGCCTGTCCAGCAGCGCCAACAACGCCGAACAGCTAGCCGCTTACGTCGATGCGCTGCCAGCGGAAGATCTGGCCCGCCCCCTGATATTGATGGGCTACTCCAAAGGTACACCGGACATACTTGAAGCACTGGTGCGCTATCCGCGGCTCGCTGACAAGGTCACTGCGGTTTTGAGCTTGGCCGGATCCGTAAAGGGCTCACCGCTGGCCGATGAGGCGAGTCAGGATCAGGCAAACCTGCTGACCCATGTTCCGGGCTCACAGTGTGACAAGGGCGACGAGGGTGCCGTGGACAGCCTGAGGACAGAGGTGCGCCAAACCTGGCTGGCCGAAAACCCGTTGCCGGAAACGCTTCGTTATTACTCGGTGGTGACCTACCCGGACTACGACCGTGTGTCCTGGGGCCTGCGCAACAGCTACCGGGCGCTGAGTGGCGTAGATGCGCGGAACGATACCCAGGTTTTAATTTACGACCAGATTATTCCGCAATCGACCTTGGTTGCCTTTATCAACGCCGACCACTGGGCCATCGCAGTGCCTGTGACCCGCAAGCACAGTTTTATCGGCAGTACCTTTGTGAATCACAACGACTATCCCCGAGAAGCCATGCTCGAGGCTTTGCTGCGTTATATCGAAGAGGATCTTGCGCAGCGACCCTAGGCCGCGCGTGAAATAGTTTTCTCAAGCTCAGCGTGCAAATCCAGATACTGCCCGGTCAGTTTGTGGCCCGGCGCCAGGTCAATCAGCGGCCGGTGGGCGCGATGTGACTCCTTCATCTTGACCGAAGTATTGAGGTAGGTCGCCAACACCGGATACCCCTCCTCTTCCAATTCCGCCACCAGCTCACCGGGTAAGCGCGCCTGGGAATTGAACTGGTTGATGACAATCCCTTCCACGTCCAGGTCGGGGTTATGGTCTTCCTGCAGCTCGGCAATGTTATCCATCAGCGAATAAAGACTCTGGCGAGCAAAGCTATCGCAATCAAAGGGCACCAGCACCGTGTCTGCAGCTATCAGCGCTGACTTGGAATAGAAGTTAAAATTGGGCGGCGTATCGATATACACGCGATCGTATTCTTCGCTGAGTTTTTCCAGGGCATCGCGCATTTTGTAAATCTTGTAGCGCGACTCCAGCTCTTTCTCCATATCAGAGAGCACCGGGCTGGAAGGCATCAGGTACAGGTTTTCGTAGGGTGTTTCCCAGACGAAGGAATCCGGGTTCTGCCGCATTTTGCGCGAACCCACGGTTTGCTTGAACAAGCCCGCAACACCTTGCGCCTCAGCCGGGAACGCGTCGGCATCGACTTCGCCGACCAGGTAATGGGTGGTATTGCCCTGAACATCAAGGTCGACCACCAGGGTGCGGTAGCCCATGGCGGCACCAATGGCAGCGAGATTACACGTGATGCTGGTTTTGCCAACACCGCCTTTTTGATTGAAAACTACGCGTCTCATGGGGTCACTTTTTGGGGCTGGGAATGGATCGATCACTGAACGATGAGTTTAAACAATGCTAGGTGGGTTTGTAAGCGTCTTGCGGGTTTATAGCTTGGTTTTTGGTAGGGCTTGGTGGTTCGCAAACGTTAGGCATCTCACTATCTGGTGAACACTATTTGAGCTTGGTAGGGCAGGCGCATATATTCGTAGATATTATTCGGCATCTCGCGATCTGGTGTGCCCCTTTTGGGCTTAGAAGGGCATGCGCATACATTCGTAGATATTGTTAGGCATCTCGCGATCTGGTTTGCCTCTTTTGGGCTTAGAACTACATGCGCCCAAAAGAGGCAAACCAGATCGCTGGGGTGTTGCAGGAATTGTGGAACGCTAAGTAAAAGAGACTGCAAAAGCGATGGTTTCTATTTTTAACTCAGGTGCCGGGTTTGACGGCCCTAGTTCAAAATAGAAACCACCGTTTTTGCCCCGTAATTCTGCAGCGCCAGAGGCGACAGGTGAGCACCCCTTGAGAGCATGAAGTTTTAAACGAAAGGGGTGCTCACCTGTCGCCACCCAAGCCCAAATCGAAGCACCGTCGGGGAACTAACTTCGGTTCAAGGCTATCCCCAAACCCGTCTATACAACTCAACAATCTCCCCGGCATCCGGTACCCGCGGATTGTTGGCCGGCGACCCGGAGTCCAGCGCCTGCTGCGCCATCAACTCCAGCGAATCAAACCACTGCGTTTCATCAATGCCAAATTCACCCGGCGTAGGTACCGACAGGTCGGCGTTAAGCGACCGCAAACCCTCGACGAGTTTTCCCAACGCTACATCGTCGCTATCACCTTCCCCGGCGATACCCATGTAACGAGCGCAATGTGCGTAGCGCTGCGGTGCATGATCCACCGACCAGGCGGTGACTTCCGGCAGTAACATCGCGTTGCTCAAGCCGTGTGGCACATGAAACAGGGCACCTATAGGCCGGCTCATGCCGTGGATCAGGGTCACCGAGGCGTTGGCGAAGGCGATACCACCTTGAGTGGCTGCCAGCATCATGGCCTCGCGAGCTGCGCGGTTATCGGGCTCAGCGCATGCCGTGCGGAGATTCTGGTAAATCGTGCGCATCGCCGTCAGTGCGACACTGTCAGTAAACGGATTGCACTTGCGGCTTACATAGGCCTCCAGCGCGTGACAGAGGCTATCGATACCGGTATCCGCAGTGAGACGATACGGCATGCTCAGGGTCAGCTCGTAATCAACCAGCGCTGCAACCGGCATCAGCCCGAGACCCATGCAGAGCATTTTTTCCTGTGTCTGGGTGTCAGTAATCACCGCAACACGCGTGGCCTCCGAGCCGGTACCCGCCGTTGTGGGTATTGCCAGGATGGGCAAGCCACTGTCTATCTTATGAGGCACCTTGTAATCACGCATTGGGCCATCACGCTCGGCCAGCACGGCAACGGCCTTGGCCGTATCCAGAGAACTACCGCCGCCCAGGGCCACAACGCAGTCGTAGTCGCCTTCGCGCAATTGGGTCAGCGCCAGATCGACACTGTCGGTAGTGGGGTCCGGAACACAGTCACCGAATAAACCGAAGGCCACATTGGCCTCACGCAACGGCGTCTGCAGCTGCTCTGCGTAACCGCACTCCACCATGAAGGGGTCGGTGATCAGCAGTGGCTTCGACAAGCCAAGCTCAGCAAGCGTGGGCACCAACTGTTGACTGGCGCCCGCCCCTACTCGGAGGATTCGCGGCAGGTTGATGTTCGCAGTGGTCATCGCTGCCTCCCCTACTCAGTCCTTGATATCGATAAGGTGGATTTCAAAAACCAGTGCCGTGTTGGGTGGAATTGAATCGCCGGCACCCTGCTCACCGTAGGCCAACTCAGGCGGGCAGGCTATGCGCCACTTATCCCCTACTGACATCAGCTGTAACGCTTCCGTCCAACCGGGTATCACCTGGTTCACCCCGAATTCGGCAGGCTGGCCGCGCTCGACCGAGCTGTCAAATACAGTCCCATCAACCAGTGTCCCGTGGTAGTGCGTTACCACGGTGCTTTGCCCACTGGGGCTGGGCCCGCTGCCGGTCTCCAATACCTCGTATTGCAGGCCGCTGGCAGTAGTCGTTACCTCTTCACGCGCGGCATTGGCCACCATAAATTGTTCCGCCAGTTGCGCCCGCTTGGCACCCAGTTCGGCCGCCTTGGCCTGCTGCCTTTCCTGAATCGCCTGGTAGCTGGGGTTGAGTTCAGCATCGGACAGAGCCGCCTGCTGCTCGTTATACCAGTGCTGGATGCCCGCAATCACAGCATCAAGCTCCATGCCATCAAAGCTGTTCTTAAGCAGTTGGTCTCCAAACTGTAATCCAAATCCGTAGCTGACTTTCTGCTCGTCTGTAACCAATTCGACTTCGGGTTGTAGTGCCATGACAAAAATCCGTTATTCTGGGTAAGAAGAAGCCGCGCACTTTACCACAACCGACATCGCATCTGGAGGCAGGAATGGAATCCACAATCACCGAAATACTCACCTTCTGGTTTGCGGAGCTGGACGAGCAGGGGCTGTGTGACCCCGGGCAACACGACTTGTGGTTTCGTAAAAGTGAGAACACCGATCAGCTGTGCAAAACCCGATTCGGAGACAAGGTAGAGAGTGCGCTGGCAGGTGAACTGGATAGCTGGGCCGAGACAGACAGCGGGCTGATGGCACTGATCCTGCTGCTGGACCAGATCACCCGCAATATTGGCCGGGACACTCCCGCGGCTTTTGCTGGCGACCGCGGGGCCCTGACCCTGGCAAGCGCGGCTATCGACAACGGCAGGCACGAAAAACTGCCAGCGATTCACCGGGTGTTCCTCTATCTGCCGCTGGAGCACAGCGAAAACATAGATGATCAGGATAGGTGCGTGGCACTGATGCAGGCACTGGCGAAGGAGGTAGACGCGCCACAATTCCCGGGTTTTGCCGACTACGCTGAGCAGCACCGGCAGGTAATCGCCCAATTCGGCCGCTTTCCGCATCGCAATGTAATTCTGGGCAGGGAATCGACGGCAGCCGAGTTGGCCTACCTGCAGGAGCACGGTGGCTTTTAGCGCTGTGGTTGCTCGCTGATCTTGCGCAATGCGTAGCGACTCGGGGTCATTTCGGCCTGCCAGGTACTGAAGTTACCGGTGGCCAGGTCATCATAGGCCTGAATAATCGAGTCACTCACCTGCGGATAGGCCGTCTCCTCCCAGGGGCACTCATGACGGGAGAAGAAACGACATTCCAGAGACTCCACACCAGGTATGCAGGCCTCGCTATCCACTTGCGCCCTAAAACCCACGTAGATCTGGTTGATAAATGTGATGGCGCCAGACATGTACAACACCAATCTCTCGGCAGGCACCACCACCCCCGCCTCTTCTTGCAACTCGCGGGCTGCTCCCTGGGCGAGGGTCTCCCCCGCCTCCAGAAAGCCACCGGGGATGGCCCATAGCCCGCGTCTGGGTTCCAGCGCCCGCTTCACCCACAGCAACTTTTCCCCGCAGGCGATGAAGGCGGTAACCACCACCATGGGATGATCGTAATGGGGCGACTCACAATCCGGGCACCAGGCATGATTGCGGGCTTCGCCGGCCACAATGTGGGGCTGCAACCCAGCCCCGCAATCCGGGCAAAAATTGAGTTCGGGCACCAATCAGCCTCGCAACAGTATCTAAAAGAAACATAGCACTTTGCCTTGGCAAAAGCATTGGCGCTATGCTGGCAGGCCAAACAGTTTGGAAGCAACGTGCAATGAGTCAGGACGAACCCCGGGTACAGGTGTTGTTAACCGGCAATGAAATCATGAGCGGCGATACCGTCGACTCCAATTCAGCAATGATTGCCCAGCGTCTGGCACAACTTGCCCTGTCCATTTATCGCAAGGTTACCGTGGGCGATGACCCCGAGCTGTTGGCAACCGAAATGCGCGATATGGCCGAGGACGCCGACATTCTCATTATCAATGGTGGACTGGGCCCCACGGTAGACGACCTGACTGCGGAAATACTGGCCCGGGCCGCCGGGGTGGAGCTGGAAGAGCACGCCGATGCGATCACCCACCTGGAACAATGGTGCGGCCAGCGCAATCTCGAGTTAAATGCGGCCAATCGCAAGCAGGCGATGCTGCCTGCGGGTTGCACCCTGATCGACAATCCGGTGGGCAGTGCTGTCGGCTTTGAAGTTCAGCTGGGTAACTGTCGCGTGTTGTGTACCCCCGGCGTGCCAAGTGAGCTGGCAGCCATGCTGGAACTAATCGTCGACGATCTGGCCCAGCGACTGCAACGTCCGGCCCAGCGCAATATCCTCAGGTTACAGACCTTTGGGCTGGGGGAATCCTCGGCCCAGCAGATCATATCGGACAATATCGATGATTGGCCGGCGGACGTTGAATTGGGCTTTCGCGCCGGTGCACCGCAGATGGAGATCAAGCTCACGGTAGACAGCGACGCCGCCCTCGCCAATCAACAGCAGTGCCGCCAGCAGCTCGAAGCCCTGTTTGGGGATCACATCATCGGCGAGGGCGATACATTGCTGGCCGGCCGGGTACTTGAGCTGTTGCAAGAGCAGGGCAAAACACTGACCACCGCCGAATCCTGCACCGGCGGCCTGATTGCCTCCATGCTGACGCGCATTCCCGGCTCATCCGCCGGTTTCCACGGCGGGTTCGTGACCTATGCCAACCACATCAAGGCGTCTGTACTGGGCGTAGATGAAAACGTGCTGGCTGAGCACGGAGCGGTCAGCGAAGAAGTCGTACTGGCAATGGCCCAGGGTGCGCTCACACGGGCGGATGCAGATCTGGCGATTGCCGTCTCGGGCATTGCAGGCCCCGATGGCGGGACCCCGGACAAGCCGGTAGGCACTGTCTGGCTGGCCTGGGGCAGTCACGATCAACTGCGCACCAGTTGCCTGTGCTGGCCCGTAGAGCGAACCCTGTTTCAAACGATGATTGCGGCAGCCGCGCTGGATATGATCCGGCGCAACTTATTGGGTATTGAAGAACAGCCCCGCTACTTCCGGCAGCGAAAGGCCCGCTGATTTATTGACTCCCCGCATCCGCCACTGCGCTGAGTGGCGGGATTTTGTGCCAGACAATAGAGTGATAACGGGTAATACCGCCTACCTCTTCCTTGCCACTGAGCACCAACGTGTGGCCGTCCAACTCCGCATGTCGTAGTTGCTCGGTACCGGGAAAGTTCGGATTCAGGCTCTGGGCAACCGCATGAATGACATCACCGTTTTCGACCCTGAAGGGCCCGGTGTAGTGGAAATAGCTACTGAACGCCTCGGCCTTGGTGGCGTCCGTCATGCTGCGGAAGCTCACGTCCTCCGGCAGTCGCGAACGGCCACTACGGGAGATTGAAGCACTCATCCAGTCCGCTTCGGTGTAAATCAGGAAGCCGTCCGGGTCTTC
Source organism: Halieaceae bacterium (assembly GCA_039964455.1). Lineage (GTDB taxonomy): Bacteria > Pseudomonadota > Gammaproteobacteria > Pseudomonadales > Halieaceae > CALJFL01. The sequence goes on from JBDVXK010000028.1 coordinate 40,786, forward strand.
GCCGAAGGGGTTGGTGATTTCATCGCGATCGGAGTACCCCAGCGTCCAGGACTCCAGTTTCCAGGTCCCCAAAAGGTCTTCTTTACTGATCATAACTATTGGTCTCCGTCACGGTTGAAGTTGATCGATAGTCCAGCTGTCATCATTCTGCCGCTGGTACCGGTAGCGGTCGTGCAGGCGATGCTCACCACCCTGCCAGAACTCAATACGCTCCGGCACAATCCGATAGCCTCCCCAAAAATCCGGCATGGGTATCTCGCCACGTCCGAACTTGTCCCGCAGGCGCATTACTTCCTTTTCCAGCAGGGCCCTGGTCGAAATCGTGCGACTCTGTTGCGAGGCCCAGGCCACCAGCTGGCTTTCCCGGGGTCTGGTGAGAAAATAGCGGGCGGACTCAGCCACCGACATTTTTTCGGCCCGGCCACCAACAATGACCTGCCGATCCAGCACATTCCAGGGGAACAGCAGTGAAACACGCGGCTCGCCGGCCATGGCCTGGGCCTTGGCGCTGCCGTAATTGGTGTAAAACACAAAGCCCCGCTGCGACACACCTTTAAGCAGCACAATGCGCTGCCAGGGGCGCCCCTGGGAATCAATGGTTCCAAGGCTCATGGCGGTAGGGTCATCGAGACCAGCCTTCACTGCCTGCTCCAGCCAAGCCTCGAACTGCTTGATAGGACAGGCGTCCAGCATGTCGCGGCTCAAACCGCCGGCGACGTACTCTCTCCTGAAATCCTCGTATCCCACAGACATTCCCTGCTACCCTGATTCATGCATAGTAGCGGCCGTATCTGCGGTAGGCAAAGGAACTCGCTCATGGAGACAATCCCGATAATCCGCGACGGTCAGGCCACCGACATTGAGACTCTGGTCGACACGCTCAGCGACAGCTTCAGCAGCGACCCCGTGATGAACTGGGTGATACCCAGGCCGCAGCTGTATCCCGATTTTTTCCGTCTGCTGGTCACCGATGTCTATCTGCCAAAAGGCATCGTGCACCTGGAGGATCAGGGCCGGGGAGCCAGCCTTTGGCTGCCACCGGGCGAAAAGTTCGAGATTCCCCCAAGGCTGGCACTGCTCAGCATGATGGCGAGACTGGTCCTGCGCAAAGGTCCCGGAGCACTGCTGCGAATCCACCAACAAGGGGCATTGTTCGAAAAACACCACCCCGCGGAACCTCACTTTTATCTTCAATTCATAGGCTGCAGGCCCCGTGATCAGGGTCGTGGCGTGGGCTCTGCGCTGTTGAAAGAAGGCACACGCCTGGCCGATGAGGCAGGGCTTCCCGCCTACCTGGAGAGTTCCAACATACTGAATGTGCCGCTATATCAGCGGCACGGCTTCGAAGTGATACATGAAGAAGATGTGGCCGGTGGCGGGCCCAGGGTCTGGTTTATGCTGCGGCCTGCCCGCACCCCGAATTAACGGGGTGGAAATTCGGCAAAAATTGCCCGCGCTGCTTCTGTTCTTTTCTCTGCTGCATCTTCCGGGCTGGGCTTGGATGACAGGCGAGATTCAATAATCGCCCGCCAGGCTGACTGATTGCGCATCGGGTCGATCAGGTCGACGATGAGCGTGCCCTGGGTGTACTGACGTACGCTTACATCCGATACAGAGGGCCCACAGCGCCAGCAATTGTAGGTGCTCATCGAATTGTAAGTTCGAACATCGGTACGCTCCTGCGTGACCAGGTGCCATGTGAGCAACATGTCAGCGTCACTGGCATTATCAACAACCTGCATGCCTTTACGCCGCAGTTCGTCAGCTAGCGCCTCATTAACGCGCGAAATTTGCATGTCACTGATGCGAATTGCGGAGGCATCCATACGGTTAACAGGCGTAAACGCTATTTTTTGTACGCCATTGAAATCGAAACTACGATCAAAATCAGTAGTGGCTTCTAGTGGGGTGGCGCAGGCCGTCACCAGCGCCAATAAGGCAGCGGCACCTAGTGCCTGAAGCATCTGTATTCTCATGATCCGGTTCCTCGTTGATTCGGGGCATTATAGTCAATCGGTGGTCGATGGATAGACCGGTGCGCGTTTCATTACCGCCGGTATCTGCGGGAACGGATAAAACTGCTGCCAGTCCTGCCCAAAGTCCTGCGCAAGATTGTTGCCAAATTGACGCAGGTACGCCGCGGCCATGGCTTCGGATATATCGGCCTCGGAACCCGGTTCAAGCAGTGCGGCACTCTCCATCATTCCCTCCATGCGATAGCGCCGCCCCGGCGCTAGGTCGTCTCCCCGCGCCAGAGCCGCAAAGGCCGCCTGCCAACGCTGCTGGAGTTCCGCCAGCAACATTGTGTACTGCGCACTCGCTTCTGTATTCATTCAACTGCTACCTGCTGGGCCTGCTTAAAGCGATTATGTTTTAGCCGCCAAAAAAGGTACAGTTTGCGCTGCCTGAAATCACGGAATGACACCATCATGATGAGCCTGATACGCCGGTTCGCTGCACCACTACTGTGTTTTACATTGCTGACGCCTGTAGCCAGCTATTCGCAACCGAAAGCGGATGGGCAAGCGCCCATCATCGATTTCAAAACCCGCTTCCTGCCCGTTGTGGCGCAACAGGGAATGGTTGCAGGGCCGGAAAAACTGGCCGCCGAGGTCGGACTGGAGATCCTCCAACGCGGCGGCAATGCCGTAGACGCTGCCGTGGCAACCGGCTTTGCGCTCGCCGTAACGTACCCCCGGGCCGGTAATCTGGGCGGTGGCGGCTTCATGCTGATTCATCTTGCTGAACAGGATAAACAAACCCTGATCGACTATCGCGAAACCGCGCCAGCGGCAGCCACTCGCGATATGTTCCTGAAGGAATCTGGTGAAATTGACCGTATGCGCGAGTATTTCAGCCATCAGTCTGCTGGTGTGCCGGGTACTGTCGCCGGCATGATTTACGCGCTGGAAACCTACGGCACCATGCGCCTGAAAGATGTGCTCAAGCCCGCAATCGCGCTCGCAGAGAAGGGGATGCAGGTACCATTCGCGATGAATTTTGAAATTGCCGCACGGGCAGAGCGGCTGCGCATGAACCCCGAGGCCACACGCCTGTTCTTCAAGGCCGACGGATCGCAATACGACATAGGCGAAACCTGGCGGCAGAAAGACCTGGCCAAAACCCTGAAGGCCATCAGCAAACATGGTAGTGCCGGCTTTTACGAGGGCAAAGTTGCCGAGTTAATCGTTGCCGAAATGGAAGCAAGTGACGGACTCATTACCCTGGCAGACCTGGCCGGTTACAAGGCCATGGAGCGCACTCCGGTACGCGGCAGCTTTCACGAATTTGATATCGTTTCTACCCCACCGCCCTCTTCCGGCGGCGTTCACATCATACAAATGCTCAACATTCTCGAGAGCTATCCGCTGAAAGCCATGGGTCACAACAGTGCCGCCTATCTGCACCATCTCACAGAGAGCATGAAGCTTGCTTACGCGGACCGCAGCGAGTATCTGGGCGACCCGGATTTCGCCGACGTGCCAGTGGAACGCTTGATCGCCAAGGACTACGCACGCGAGCGGCGGCAGTTGATCAACTCAAGCACAGCAACCGCTTCCAGCAACATCGAGCCCGGCAAGCCGGTGCCAGCAGAAAGTAGCGACACCACCCACTACACTGTCGCCGACAGCGAAGGCAACGTGGTGGCCAATACCTACACACTCAATTTCAGTTTCGGCTCACATATCGCGGTGCCCGGCACCGGGATGTTGCTTAATAATGAAATGGCCGACTTCGCCGCCAAGCCGGGTACCAGCAATGCCTACAGCTTGCTACACGGCGAAGCCAACAGCATTGTTGGCGGCAAACGGCCGCTTTCGTCGATGAGCCCGACCATGGTATTCCGGGATGGCAAACCCTGGCTGGCCACGGGCAGCCCGGGCGGCAGCCTTATCATTACTACAGTGCTGCAAACCATACTCAACGCGATGGTCTTCGACATGAACATCGCGGCCGCCGCAGCCGGTGCCCGGGTGCACCATCAATGGATGCCCGACAAACTGCGGGTTGAGCAGGGAGTCAGCCCCGATACCATAAACCTGCTGCAGGGTATGGGTCACAAGGTTGAGGTTGGCAACAGGACTCTGGGCCGAACCCAGTCGATCATGTTGCAGGATGGCTGGCTGCTGGGCGCCACCGACACACGGCGCCCGGGAGGATGGGTGTCGGCTTACTAGTAGCGCACCTTCATTAACTGCCGACTGATCGCGACCAGCACACCCTCGCTGTCCCAGAATTCGGCGTCCGCTTCCACCAGACCGCGTGTTAAGTAGCGCGAACGCAAACGGCTCTGTACCGGGCCCGGTGCGGGCCGCGCCCTGATTTGCACCGACAACTCCAGCGTCGGCACCCACGCCACGGGGCCTTTCAGCGCAAACACCGGCGGGGGAAACCCGTCGGCAAACATGAGCAGACTAATCAGGTCTGGTGCAGCCCCGTCACCATGCGCAATCCAGCCACGCAACTCGCCACTGCCATCGGGCGCGGAGGGATAACTGTTGCTGGCGCTGTCCAGCCAAACATCGACCTTTTGCCGGTATTCCAACTTATGATTGGCCGCATTCTCACATTCATCGACCGGCGCAAAAATCGGACGGGGCTCCACGATCCAATCCTCGCCCTGAAGTCCGTCCATATCCGTGTAAATCCCGGTAGCCTGAACCTTGAGTTCTCCCTGCTGGCTCATCTTCACCGTGGCATGGGTGTTTTTGCGGCTGCTGCGCAGTACTTCGACCCGACATTCGATAGGACCCGCCGTGATAGGTGCCAGATAGATTGCGGTAATCCCCAGTGGGTCACGGTGGGGCAAGGCCTCGCGCAAGGCACGCCCGCCTATTGCCAGCACATAACCGCCATTTGCGGCTTCACCGATGCGCCACCCCTGCCGCACCTCGCCCAGCCAGACACCCTCCTCGACAAGATTCACTGCCGTATCGAACTCAAACTGGTTCAAGCTGTCTCCTTAAGCACACGCGTTATATTCTCTAGGCCAAAAGCGGCCGGGCTGCGTATTTTGTGTGAGGCAGACCTCTAGGTCTATACTATTGAGGAAAAGTTAGTGATGGTTACATGCGTTACCCCTCGCGTATTACCCGTGTGATGATAAATCTTACAGTGAGACAACTTACGATCTCCCGATTGGCGGCTTCTGCCTGCTTGCTGACGTTACTGGCGCCCGGGCTAATTGCCCAGGAAACGCTGGAGGCAGAGGCGCAGCCGGCTCCGGACAGCCGAGACGTACTTTTTTATCGCAGCGCCATCGCTGAGGTCGAATCAAACGAGGGCGCTTATGCCCAGGCGCTGCAGGAACAGTTGCTGAGTCTTGGACTCTCGTTGCAGCAGCAAGGCCGACATGAGGAGGCCATCGCTGTGCTGAAGCGCGGCGTGCACCTGGCGCGCATCAACGACGGCCTTTACAGCATCGACCAGATACCGCTGCTGCAGACAGAAATTGCCAGCCATATGGCCAGCGGCCAGTTCCTGGAGGCCGACGAACGGCAAATGTACCTGTACCGGGTACAGCAACGCAGTCTGGACCGGGGCGAGATTCGAGCCCAGGCATTGATGCAACAGGCTCGCTGGCAACGCAGGGCCTATGACATGGGCGTTGGAGAACAGGGTTTCACGCGTCTGCTAGCAATGTGGGACCTTTACCGGCTGGCCCTCAACGATGTCGTGGCGCAGGAAGGCGACGACTCTCCCAGCCTGCTGGTGCCACTGGACGGTATGCTGCAGTCACAATACCTGATAGCGGGCTATCAGGCGCAATCCTCCGGCGGTGGCTTTGACGGGGACAGTCTGGCCGTGCGACAGGACCAGGGACGCTTTAACGCCTACCGCTCGCAAAGCTACAAGAAGGGGCAGGCGGTCATTCAGGCCATTTACGATATTGATCAGAAAAACAACGGAGATGACAAAATAGCCGCTGCCGAGCATCTGACCATGTTGGGAGACTGGATGTTGTGGCACGGCGAGCGAGAATCCGCGTTTAGCGCCTATCAAGACGCGCTTATGGAACTTGCCGAGGCAGAAGATGCCCAACAAGAGGTAGATCGACTGTTTGGGGCGCCTGTTGCGCTGCCCAGCTTGGCCGGGGTCAGGCCACTGCCGCAGCCAATTGCATCAGAACAGGCCGATTTACTGTTAGAATTCGGTATCAGCAACCGCGGCCGCGTAATCGACCTGCAGCGTATTGAGGACGATCCGGACGAGAGCACTGAGGACAGCGAGTCGGCGACAAACACCGAGCCTGTTGTGGACAATGAGGCAGTCGCCAACCGCTTCATGCGTAAACTGCGCAAAACCCGCTTCCGGCCTAGATTTGAGGACGGTGAGCCGGTCGCCACCGAAAAAATAGTTTGGGCTTATGACACGAGTAACTGGTGACAACAGCAACACCACCGACCTGCTACTGAAAGTAGCGGGTATTGGCTGTGCCTGCCTGATTCTCAGTGGCTGCCCCAGCGCCAGTAACCCGACAACACCGCAGCCTCCTACGCCCCCCAGCTCGAGCTCACCCTCCAGCCCAAGTTCACCGTCTAGCCCAAGCTCGCCAAGCAGCTCGGAAAGCTCTCCCAGCAGCAGCTCGGAATCAGCTGAAAGCAGCTCGACGCCGCCTTCCAGCAGCAGTGGCGCCCCCTCCAGCTCACAGAGCTCATCACAGGGCTCTCCCGGGGCCAGCAGCCCCTCATCGACCAGTTCGGCCGGCGAATCCGGCAGCGAGGCATCCGGCGCCGACTCTGCCAGTGGCAGTGAAGGTGGACCTGCGGGCAATGAAGGCATGGGAGAATTCCCAGAGGGCGAAGCGCCAGGCCAGTCCGGCGAGCAGACCGCACAGGGCGGTGGCGAACCCGGGTTCGAAGACGTAAGCGGCGGCGGTGAAGGTGATGGCGGCGAGCCGGGTTTTGGCGATGGTGCCAGTGGCAGTGATGCCCTGCCCGACTTGCTGGATGAACCCAGTTTCGAAGAAGTGCTGGGCGCAATGGAAGAAGCCATGGGCGAATCTGGTGGCGCAGCGGGTGAGACCGCCGGCGCCCGAGGCGCGCCACAGGGCGGCCAACCCGGTGGCCAACCCGGTAGCCAACCCGGCGGCCAACAAGGGCAATCCGGCGCCTACCCCGGCGGCTATGGTAGCGGCAGCGAATCGAGCAGCAATCCGGGAAGCGGCGGCCCGCTCACGCCCGCTGAGCAGGTGGCCATACTGGATGCCCGTCTGGAGCAAGGCACCGGCGAATTTGATGCGATGATATTGGAAGAGCAAGCAGCGCAACGGGAGGCAGCCAGACAGCGGCCGGCACCGGCTGTTCCCCAAGAGCCCGCAAGCCCAGCCAGTGGCGGTGGCGGCTATGGCGGCAGCAGTCCCTACGAGGGTGGCGTTGCCGATGGCGGTGGCTACAGCACGGGCGGCGGAATGGGTGGCGCTTCTGCCGGCGGCGGCCAGATACCCCAGAACACGGCCAAGTACCCGCCCCCGGAAGACATACCAATGGGCAATGATGACGACGTGGTTGCCAGACAGCTGCGCGAAGCGGCAATGCGCGAGCCGGATCCGAAGGTGCGCGAAAAGCTGTGGGATGAGTACCGTAAATACAAGGGCATCTCACCGTGATGCCCGCCCTGCGAGCGATAACCGCTGTGCTGCTATGCAGCCTGCTGGCTGCCTGTGTTAACCAGACGGTCAAGAGCACCTCTGTACCGACCATTCGCAATGCCAGCGAGCCGGTCGACGAGGGCCTGCTACTAGACGTGGGAATCGCGATCTTCGATCCAGGCCTTGAAGACTACGACGAGGATAAGCAGATCTATCCCGAGGTACGCAAGGCCGAAGCCCGTTACATGCCCAACCTCTTGTCCGATGCGATGCAGGACAGCGGCGCCTGGGGCGCGGTACGCGTAGTTCCCAGCGCCAGGCAAGTTACCGATCTCATGGTAGAAGGAGCCATTCTCTACTCCGATGGTGAGAAACTGCAGCTGCAAATTACTGCTACAGATTCACGCGGCGTGGTCTGGCTGGACAAAAAATATACCGGCACTGCCAGCCGCTACGCTTACGAGATAACGACCCGCAATAAGCAGGATCCCTTTCAGGCGATCTACAACACAATTGCCAATGACCTACTGCTGAAACAGGAAGACCTGGCTAACAGTGACCGGGAAAATGTGCGCATGGTCACCGAGCTGGTCTTTGCACGCAGCTTCTCGCAGGAAACCTTCCAAGGCTACCTGGCTGAAAACCGTCAGGGTCGGCTGCTGGTGATGCGCCTGCCTGCAGAAGATGACCCCATGCTGGAGCGCGTGCGAGTTATCCGCGAACGCGACCAGCTGTTTGTGGACACCATGCAGGAATATTACGGCTCATTTAACGGCGAGATGATTGGGCCCTACCAGGAGTGGCGCAAACTCAGCTATGAAGAGGCCATGGCCCTGCAGGAACTCAAGGCCGAAAGCACCCGGCGCCTGATAGCCGGTGGTGTTGCCGTGCTGGCAGGGATTGCCGGCGCCAGCAGCAGCGACAGTGCCAGTCGTGCCGCGGGTAATGTTGCCATATTGGGCGGCGGTTACCTGCTCAAGAGTGGACTGGAGCAGCGCAACGAAGCCCAGATACACGTGGAAGCCCTGGAAGAACTGGGCATGTCGCTGGAAGCTGAGATCACCCCACAGGTGATCGAACTGGAAGACCGTACCGTGATGCTCAGCGGAAATGTGGAAGATCAGTACGATCAATGGCGACAGCTACTGGCGGAAATCTACCGCGCAGAGATCGGCGATCTGGACATACCAGACGACACCGATAACCCTGCAAGCAACCCCTAACCCCTGACTGATTCCAGGTAAGGCTCTCACGACGGCATGTCCTCGCATAACGAGCAACTTCAGCCTACCCGGTTCGATCCGGCGCCGCCCCCTGAGCCGACCAAAGAGGAAAGCTCTGCCGCGCGGGATGAAGGTGGAGCGCCAGCGTGGGTGATACCTGCCTTACTTGGGCTAGTTGTGGCCGCCGCCATTGTTGTGTTCTGGCTACCGGGCAAGGTCTCCGCTCCAACAGTGCCCGAGCCAGCGCTAGAAAATACCGCACCCGCCACCCAGGGGACAGCCGCAAAGAAAGCAACCCCCGCGACCGAGGAAGCCTCCCCCTGGTCAGACGCTCAGCTAGCTAAACTGCGCAAAGACGCGCAGGACGTGTTGGGAGAGTTACTGGACGTACAATTTCGACTGGAAGAGCGCAGTGTAGGAGTATGGGCTGAAGAAGCCTTTGCGACGGCCAAAGCAGCCGCAGAAACGGGCGATACCCAATACAAGGAACGCATGTTCATAGAGGCGAAGGCCAGCTATGAGGATGCCCTCGCCCAAATGCTGGCGCTGGAAGCCGGCATTCCCGCCGCCTTCGATGCCCGTATTAAGGAGGCACGCCTGGCGATTGAAACTGGCGATGCCGAGGCCGCGGCCGCCGCGCTGGAACTGGCAGCCCTGATCGAGCCGGGAGATCCACGACTGGCAGCAATGCAAACCCGGCTAGACAACTTGCCAGCACTGCTAGAACAACTGGCCACGGCGACAGACGAAGAGGCTGTTGGCGATCTTGCCGCCGCCGAGGCAACACTGCGCGCCGCTACCGGGCTGGATCCGGCGCACCAGCGGGCGGCCAGCGAATTGGAACGCGTCGCAGCAGCGCACAACCAGCAACAATTCAACGACGCCATGAGCGACGGCTATACCGCGCTTGATGAATCGCAGTTCAACACTGCGCGCAAAGCATTCCGCAAAGCCGATAGCCTGCAGCCCGGCTCTACCGAGGCCGCCAGTGCCATTCAGGAAGTCGCCGCCGCCGAGACTGCCGCCAAGCTGGGTCGATTACAACGCCAGGGCAGCAACTACGAGAACGACGAGAAGTGGCAGGAAGCCGTCAAAGCGTATACGGCCGCGCTGGATATCGACGGCAACATTCTGTTTGCCCGAGAGGGCCTGGCCAGAAGTGAGCCCAGGGCCAGGCTACACAAGCAATTCCAGGCTGCCATTGATGAGCCCAACCGCCTGTCTGATACCGCCGTTGCTGATACCACCGAGAAGTTGATGCAACAGGCCAACAAACTGTCGCCCAAAGGGCCTGTACTCAGCCGACAGCTGAGCCAGTTGGACACCCTACTCAAGCTGGCCAACACGCCCATTGACGTGACGCTGCGTTCAGATCTCGAAACCGAGGTGATTGTCTACAAGGTGACTCGCCTCGGCCGGTTCGACCAGCGCCAGCTGGAATTGCGACCCGGCAGCTACACGGCCGTGGGCACACGCACCGGCTACCGCGATGTACGTCGCAATTTTGAAATCAGCCATCAGAACCCGATCGGTCCGGTTACCATCATCTGTACGGAAAAGATCTAGTGGCCGACGAACCCATTACGCCAATATCTCTTGAGCCTGCAGGCGCCGCCACTAACAGCGATGCAATCAAGCCCAGCGCCTTCGAGCCACTGGCAGAGGCCTCCGCCACAAAAACTGCCAAGGTCAGCCCTCTACGCTGGCTGGTGATAGCGGGTGCACTGTGCTTCCTGCTCATCATGGCGTTTCTCTTTACCGCACGCTCAGTGCAAATCACTGTTGTTGCAGAGAGCGAGCCCGATATCGACATTGGCGGCTTGCTGATACCTTTTGGACAGCGTTACCTGATGCGCCCGGGCGACTACTCGATCTATGTCACTGCGCCGGGTTACCACGATCTTGATAGCCAACTGTCGGTCACTGATGCAGACAGCCAGGTGGTAGAGCTGATTCTGCAGCCCCTGCCCGGCAAGCTTACTGTCACCAGCAATCCGCCCGGGGCAAGGGTACTGGTGGACAACGAGCAAATCGGTGATACGCCACTGACCGATGTGGATGTGGAGGCCGGCGAGCACATCCTGACGTTGCAGGCCGATCGCTACCTGGAACTATCCCAGCCACTTGAGGTGACGGGACGCGAGGTTCGCCAGCAACTGGACCTCACCCTGTCGCCAGCCTGGGCAGAAGTGAGCATAGACAGCATGCCCTCGGGTGCCGATGTTCTGGTGGATGGCGAGCGTGCTGGCATCACACCGGCAACGCTGGAAATTCTGCAGGGCGAACGTCAACTGATGCTGCAGATGCCCGGCTTCGCCGACTGGCAGCAAACACTGGAGATTGTGGCAGGTGAAGCGCAGGCCATGGATCGGGTTACCCTGGAGCCAGCGGCAGGCCTGGTGTCCTTGAGCAGCAGCCCCAGCGGCGCCAATGTGACCGTAGACGGCGAATTCCAGGGTCAAACACCACTGGAGCTGGCGCTGACGCCAGATCGCTCACACCGAATTGCTGTGTTCAAGCCCGGCTACCGACGCCACAATGAAACGCTGACTGTGTCTGCGGGCAGCAGCGAAGAAAAGCTGGTTAAACTGAGGGCACAACTTGGCGAAGTACGCGTGGACATTAGCCCCGCAAATGCGATTGTGCGCGTCAACGGCAAACCTGTTGGCAAAGGCAGCCAAATGCTGTCACTGCCGGCTGTGGCACATACGATTGAAGTATCGCTGGCCGGGTATGCGAGCAAGCGCGAACGCGTCACTCCCCGGCCCGGACTACAGCAACTGGTGGCGATAGAACTACAGACCGAGCAGGAAGCACGGGCCGCCCGCATCAAACCCACAATCACCACGGCACTGGGCCAGACACTGCTGCTGTTCAGCCCGCAGGATGTTGGCAGCGGCAGTTTCACCATGGGTGCCTCACGGCGCGAACCCGGCCGTCGGGCAAACGAGGTGTTACATCCTGTGGAACTGGAACGCCAGTTCTACCTGCAGACTACCGAAGTGACCAATGCCCAGTTCCGGCTATTCCTTGCCAGCCATAACTCCGGCCAGATTGAGGGCAATAGCCTGAACCGTGAACATCAACCGGTTGTGCAGGTCAGTTGGCAGCAGGCAACACGCTTCTGTAACTGGCTGAGCAAACGCGAGGGCCTGCCGGCGTTTTATAGGGAAACCAATGGCATAGTCTCCGGCTATAACCCGTCTGCCACGGGGTACAGGCTGCCCACCGAAGCTGAATGGGCCTGGGCGGCACGGGTAGAGGGCGAGACCCTGCTCAAGTTCACCTGGGGCGATAGCTTCCCGCCCACGGACGTGGTCGAAAACTACGCGGACAACACATCCGCTTACGTGACCGGCAGAGTACTCAATGGCTACACCGACGGACATGTAGTCAGTGCACCGGTAGGCAGCTTCAAGGCCAGCCGTAAAGGACTGTACGATCTGGGCGGCAATGTCGCCGAATGGGTCCACGACGTTTACACCATTCCCTCAGCCAATGGCACCAGCGAGCTGGACCCACTGGGATCACAGACTGGCGATAACTATGTCATTCGAGGAGCAAGCTGGTCGCTGAGTAAACTGGCTGAGCTGCGCCTGTCGTTTCGCGATTATGGGCAAGCCGGTCGCGATGACGTAGGATTCAGGATTGCACGCTATGCGGAGTAATCGATGATCATCAGACCGATTGCAGCGATCTTGCTGACGCTGTTGCTGGCGGCATCCGCGCAGGCACAGGATGCACAGCCGCCTGAAGAGTCGGAGCGGAAGAACGACGGCGCCGCTGCATCCCAATCCGCGACCCCGGAGCCAGCGCCCGCACAACGCGATGACTCACCCTTTGATTACAAATCTTCCGAGGAGATTTCCGAGGATTTGTCGGTCTCATTCCCTGTCGATATATAGGAATTACCCATGAAAACCCGAATGTCTTCGGAGTTCATCTTTCAGATCTTTGCGCTGCTCATCGCAGTGATCGTCGTCCATGCACTGTACGTGGGCGCGATCAGGCCAATGGCCGATGCGCAGCTTCAGCAGGAGATGGAGTTACAGGCGGCGGGTGAGGACTTTGTTCCTGAGCGCAGCTTTGCTGTGGTCATTCGCGATTTCGAGCAGGAGGCCTGTTTCATATTGCTGATCTGGGCCCTGGCAATGATGGGCTACAAGGGCCGGCGCACCATGCAGGAAAAAGAAATCCTGGAGCGGGCGTTGCTCGACATTCCCGATGGCACCAGTCTGCTACCGGAAGACGCCCGGGAATACAGCCGCTCACTGGAAGCCCTGCCCGCGACGGAACAAGACCTTCTACTACCCAGAACCCTACTCTCCGCGCTGCAGCGCTTTGCCACAACCGGCAGTATTCAGGCGGTGTCGGATACGATCAAAGAGCAGTGTGAAGTAGAGTCCGACCGGCTGGACTCGGAAATGTCTATGGTGCGCTATATCGCCTGGGCTATCCCCTCCATCGGCTTTATTGGCACCGTGCGCGGTATCGGTGATGCCCTGGGCCAGGCCTACAAAGCGGTAGAAGGCGATATATCCGGTGTCACCGTGAGCCTGGGTGTGGCCTTCAACAGCACCTTTGTCGCCCTGGTGCTCAGTATCATTATCATGTTCTGCCTGCATCAGCTGCAGCTGTCTCAGGAGCGGCTGGTACTTGATTGCCAACGCTACGCAGACAAGCGTCTTATGCGGCACCTGGTAGCGCACTAATGAGTATCGCCCTTCTCGACATCGTCGACAGCAACCTGCAGTTATGGCGCGCCAACAGTGCCCTGCAGAGCCCGGGCTATGCCCTTCTGGCAGGGCAACAATACCAGTTTGGCAGTGATGCCCGCGCCGCCGCCCGACTGCAGCCGCGCAATATCAATACCCGCTACTGGTGGCAACTCAACACGGAAGCCCTGCAACCAGCACTGGGTTCGGCGCGCCACACTGCCGACCTCGCCCATGCGCATTTGCTAGACATTCACCAACGCGCGGAAGCACCGCCCGAGTTAATACTTGCGGTATCAGGCAGCATGCAACGGGATCAGCTGGCGCTATTGCTGGGGATTATTGAACAATGCCCTTTTGACGCGGTGAGTCTGGTCAATCGCAGCGTGGCACTGGCCAGCCTGTACGGCGGACCCGGTCGCCTCTTCCACCTCGAAATTCAATTGCACCAGGCGCTGGTGTCAGAGCTCAGCGAGAGTAACGGCGTGGTGGAACTGCAGCGCAGTGTCCCACTGCCGGGCTGTGGTTTGCTGCAGCTGCAGGAACGGCTGGTAGAAATTATCGCCGCGGCCTTTATACGCCAGACCCGATTCGACCCCAGGCGCAAAGCGGAGACTGAACAGGCGCTGTACGACAACCTGCCCGAAGCCCTGCGCCAGTTACGCCAGCAAACCGAAACCAATATCGAGGTGAACGGTTATCGCGCCAGAATCAATCGCAGTGAGTTACATGCTGCGGGACAAAGACTGTTCGACAGTGCGCCTGAGGCCATGGGCGTTCTGCGCGCCGACGACCGGGTTCTGCTGGACCCGCTGGCCGCGCTATTGCCGGGGCTGGAAACCCATTTCAGCACTGCTGAGTTGCTCACCCCCGAAGCACTGCCACAGGCAATTGGAGATCACGAGACCAGGCTGGTGCAGCGCGACCAGGCATTAACTTTCGTCACCTCCCTGCCCTGCCTCTCCCAGTCTATCCAACCCGATGCACCGGCACCTGCTGAAGTACCGACGGAGATTACGCCCGCAAGCGGGCCGGCACCCACGCATTTTTTGCGGGCCGAAATCGCACGACCGCTGTTAGCTGACGGCACGGCGATAAGTGAGGGCCTGAGTATTCAGCAAAACGACGGACACTGGTTGTTGGTGGGCGAGACTGGTTCAGCACAACTGAATGGCAAGCCCGCGGATCAAACGACTGCCCTGTCTCGCGGCGACCGGATAAGGGCAGCAGACGGTACAGAGACCTTGCTAATCGAGGTTCTGCCCTGAGAGCCCAATCATGGCGAAGAAGAAAAGACAGTTCACCACCTTTAACCTCAGCTTCCTGGACATCATGTCCTGCGGCTTTGGCGCTGTGGTGCTGGTTTTCCTGATCATCGACCATTCCATCGAAGTAGAAAAACGTGACCTAAACGTGGATCTGCTGTCCGAGGTAAACCTGCTGGAAGAGGATGTTACCGATGGAGAAGCCGGCCTGGTCAGGCTGCGCAACACCTTGTCCGAGCTGGACCTGAAAATGGTGGAGGCCCAGGGTCGGGCTACCCGTATTCTGGATGAAACCCGGGAATGGGAAGCTCTCATTCAAGACCTTGAGAACGAGGGCTATACCTCCTCCGCCGACGTTGAGGAGTTGAAGGCGGAGGTGCGGTCGCTGGAGGACGAGGTAAAGAAACTGCGTCAGGCCGCAGAGGAAGACAGCGGCAACAGCGCCAGAACCTTCATAGGCGACGGCAATCGCCAGTACCTCACCGGCTTGAACCTGGGTGGGCGCCATATCGTGGTCTTACTGGACGTATCATCCAGCATGCTGGCCGACAGGCTGGTCAATATCATCCGACTTCGCAACATGGACGACAAGCTACAGCGCAGCGCCGAGAAATGGAGCCGCGCACTCAACACCGTAGACTGGCTGACCGCGCAACTGCCTGTTAACAGTAATTATCAGGTGATCACCTTCAACACCACAGCAGCGCCGGTGCTTAAGGGCACCGGCAACAAATGGCTGGAGGTGGCTAATCAGGTACAGCTGGAGCAGGTCACCGACAAGCTGCGCGACATTATCCCCAGTGGCGGCACCAGCCTGGAAAATGCTTTTGTGGCGCTACAACAGCTATCACCCCCACCAGACAATATTTTTCTGATTACCGATGGTCTGCCTACACAGGGAACAACGGCGCCGCGCGGGCCCACCGTCAGTGGCCGCGACCGCCAGAAGCATTACCGCGCCGCAGTCCGGCAGCTACCAAAAAATGTACCCATCAATATTATTCTGGCGCCGATGGAAGGCGACCCGATGGCTGCTTCAGAGTTCTGGCAACTGGCCCAGGTCAGCCGCGGCTCATTTTTGAGCCCATCGAAAGACTGGCCCTAGGATGATGCTATGACCAAGCGCAGGGCACCGGAAGAATTTTCAGTCTCGTTTCTCGATGTGATCTGCTGTGGTTTCGGCGCGGTAATCCTGCTGTTGATGATTACCAAAACGGTACAACCGCAAATTATCGAGGCATCCACCGTCAATCTTGAAGGCCTGGTCGCCGACCTGCAGGAACAGGTATTCGAAATACGCGGCGAAACGCGCATCCTCAATCGCGATCTGAACGCCAAGCACGAACAGTTGTCAGAGTATGAAGACAGGATAGCGATACTGAGAGGACAGATGGCCAGTGCCAAGTCGCGCTATGACAGCATCCAGGTGCAGACCAACAGCAATGACGTGATTACCGACCAACTGGCCATCGCGCGGCAATCGCTTACCGCTGAGATGCAGCGCCTGCTGGGGTCCCAGTACCAATCCAAGAACAACCTGATTGGTGGTATTCCGGTAGACAGCGAGTACATCATATTCATCATTGATACCTCCGGTTCAATGTTCTCCTACAGCTGGGACAGAATGATGGCAGAGCTGGAGGCGACACTGAGTATCTACCCGGAGGTAAAGGGCATACAAATCATGAACGACATGGGCAATTACATGTTCAGTCGCTACCGCGGGCAGTGGATTCCTGACACCGCCGGCCGCCGCAAGGTCATCATGCAGAATCTGCGCAACTGGAATGTCTTTAGTAACTCCAGCCCGGTAGAGGGGATCACCCAGGCCATCAAAACCTTTTACGACCCGAACAAAAAAATCAGCATCTACGTCTTCGGCGACGAATTCACAGGCCAGTCTATTGCGCAGGTGGTCGACACCGTGGACAGAATCAACCGCGAAGATGCTAACGGCAATCGCCGCGTGCGAATCCACGGCGTAGGTTTCCCCGTACAATTTATCAGGGCTCCCCATTTGCAAACCACGGGAATCCGCTTTGCTACACTGATGCGGGAGCTGGCTTACAGAAACGGAGGTACCTTTGTCGGGCTTAACGATTTCCGCCCCTGAGTTGCGACAGCCTGTGAGGCTGCTGGCCGCGCTGGCACTGTTGTGCCTGCTCGCGGGCTGTGGTGCCCGACAGGTCGTGGTAGAGGGTAACTTTCCAGAGCCATTGATGAGCCCGCTACCGTTAAACATGGGCATCTGGTACAACGAAGAATTCGCCACCCATGAATTTTTCGATGAGGCCAAGGGCCGGGCTGACTCTACCTGGATCGTCAAAACCGGCTCGGCGCAGATGCAGATGTGGGACACCGTGCTGGCCGGTGTGTTCAGTAATCTGGAGCACATGAAAAATGCGCCCGGCTCCGCTGAGATGAACCAGGTTGTGGATGCCGTATTGATTCCCAAGGTCGAGGAGCTACAGTACGCCATCCCCGCGCACACCAATGTGAAGGTCTACGAAATCTGGATGCGCTATCGCTTCGACATGGTGACCACTCAGGGCGAGGAAATCGCCAGCTGGACCATGACCTCCTACGGCAAGACCCCAACAGCCTTCATGCAGAGTGATGAAGCGGCAGTTAACCTTGCCGCAGTGGTCGCCCTGCGCGATGCCGGCGCAAACTTTGCCACCAACTTTACCCGCATACCGGCAGTACGAGAGTGGTTGGAACTGCGTGAAAGCAATATCGCCAGAGCTGAGGCAGCAACTGTCCCAGACAGCGCCAGCGACAGTAGTCCGCCAGAGGCTGCCGACGCAGCAATGACGGAGCAGCCATGAAGCCAATATTACTCCGCGCTTCGCTGGTGTTTGCCGGCATCTTCGCCCTCACCGGCTGCGTTACCTCAACCGTAGACGAGATGGTGTTTAACGAGCCGACAGAAGGCATCGGTGATGCCACAGTGGTTATTCTGGGGCGACGCCACGCCAGTGACTATGAAACCGAACCCGACTTTATCCAGTGTGTCGGCAAACATATCAGTGCCCGCGACCGGTCCATTGAGGTTATGGGGGAGCTCGATTTTATTAACGCCCTATACCCCTGGTTTGAGCCGCGTACTGCCCCACTGCGCCCTGAGGACATCGACAAGTTGATGGTACAACCGCCAGTGGCGGCGAAGATGGCGGAGCTGAAAACCGAGTACATGATCTGGATTGATGGCAGCACGGTAGAGACCAATTCCGCCGGCTCCATGACCTGCGGCATAGGCCCCGGTGGAGCCGGCTGTTTCGGCTTTGGCACCTGGGGCAATGAATCGAACTACGAGGCCACCATCTGGGACTTTACTGATCGCGCAGAGGTTGGCCGGGTCAATACCAGCACCAGCGGCCAGTCGTATATGCCGGCTGTGGTCGTCCCTATCCCCATTATTGCGCCAGTACAGGGCACCGCCTGCGATGGAATCGGCGACCAGTTGCTGGAATTCCTGTCCAGCGAGTACTGATCAATGTCGCTACTGCACCGTTTCCTGATAGCACCATTAGTCGGACTTGTTCTGGCTCTTGCCAGCTTGCAGGTATACGCTGAATCTGTCGGCGACGAGATGTACCGCAAGTTTGTAGAGGAAGGTGCCATTTATGATAACCCCGAACTCAGTGACTACATCACCCGCATAGGGCGCAGCCTGGTCACCAGCGCTAAACGCGACCCGGACGATTTCACCTTCACCGTTATCGACAGCCCAGATATCAATGCCTTTGCCACCCCCGGTGGTTACGTTTACATGAATCGCGGCCTGCTGGCTTACCTGGACAACGAGGCAGAGCTGGCTGGTGTACTGTCTCATGAGGTAGCACACATTACCGCGAATCACTCCACCGAACGGCGGACGGCAGGCGTTGCCAGCAAAGTATTGTCGACCACCGTGTACATTCTCACCGGCAGCGGCGACCTGGCGGATGCTTCCAATATGTATGGCACCGAGCTGGTGAGTGGCTATGGCCGCGACCAGGAGCTGGAAGCTGACGGGCTGGGCTCGGAGTATATGTTCAAATCCGGCTATGAACCCGAGGCGCTGTTGGAAGTGATCGGGGTTCTCAAAGACCAGGAGATGTTTCAGCGAGTAAAGGCCAAAGAGACTGGCAGAAAAAAAGGCAGCTATCACGGCCTGTACGCGACCCACCCCCGCAATGACAAGCGACTACAGACAGTCATTCGGGCCGCCAACGAGCTGCAAAGCGATGAATACCTGGAAAGCCCGGAAGTGCCCGGCGAATTCCAGAGGCACCTCAATGGACTGGTGTGGGGTGCCAGCCTGCAGGGTCAGCGACCCGAAAATCGCTTCTATCACAACAAACTAAAATTCACCTTTGCCCACCCTGAGGGCTGGAGCGTCAACACTGCTTCACAGAAGATCATCGCATCCGCTTCAGATGGTAGTGCATCTATGAAAATCAGTATTCGTCGCCGCGACCCAGCGCAATCACCGCAGGTGCTGATGGAAAGTCTGGCCAGCGGCTCGCTTACCGAAGGCAAGGCACTGGAACAGGCAGGACTGAAAGGCTACACCGCAAATAGCAGCGCCGGTGGGGCAAGCAAGCGTCTGGCTGTCATCGACTATCGCTACACTTACTTGTTTGAAGGCTCCGCCAAAAATTTCGACAGCAGTGATGCCGACCTGCTGTCTATCGTAGAAAGCTTCAGGCCCATGCATCCCAAGGAGGGCAAGTCCAGCGAGCCTCGCTATGTGCAGTACATACAGGTACCGCGAGGCGCCACCATGGCCAGTCTTGCAGCCAGCAGCCAAATTCCCGATGCCGAAGCGCAGCTTCGCCTGATCAATGGTTTCTATCCCCGGGGTGAACCCCGAGTGGGTGACTGGATAAAAATCATCCGCTAGACAGCCGTCTCGGCGCCAGCCTTTGCCAGGTGTTCTATACTGCGGAAGCCATTTTAAAAAGGACTACCGCCTTGCGACATTTTGTTCTCACGCTGCTGACAATAACCAGTATCGCGATCACACCCGCTGCTCTTGCGCTGACGGTTTTTCCTGCCAAGAAAATCATTACCATGGAACCGGCACTGGCCAAAGCCACTGCGGTTGCCGTGGAGGGTGATCGTATTGTGGCTGTGGGCTCGCTGGAGAGTCTGCAACCCCTGCTGGATGCCAGCAATGGCAATATAGACCCCAGCTTGAAAGACAAAATTCTTATGCCGGGTTTTATCGATCCCCATGTACACCCGTCGCTGCCTGCAGTGCTCACTCAGTTTCCGTTCCTGGCACCGGACAACTGGTCGCTGCCCACCGGTGAATTCCCAGGTGCAACCACGCCCGCTGATTATGAAGCACGACTAAAAATACTGGCCGCCGCTCACGACGACGACGCGGTGCCATTCGTGGCCTGGGGCTATCACCCGTTGTGGCACGGTGACATTTCCAAGGCCGAACTGAATAACTGGTTCGGCGATCAACCAGTGGTCATCTGGCATCGCTCTTTTCATGAGCTAATTCTCAACGATGCGGCGTTGGCCATGCTGGACATCACAGAAGCAGATACTCAGGACGGTCATGAGAGCGATTGGGACAGAGGACACTTCTGGGAAAACGGGCTGAAGGCGATCGTACCGAAACTGGGGTTTCTGTTTGCACCCGCAAGATTCGGCCAGGGCATGAAAAATTTTGTCGAAATGATGCACCAGGGTGGCGTAACCACCGCACTGGATATGGGCACTGGGATTTTCGGTAACCCGGAAGCGGAGATAGGCCTGATCCGTCAGGTTATGGAAAGCAGCCAGGCCCCCTCCCGCATTATCATGACGCCATTGATTACTGATTTTCTCTCCCGCGGTAAAACGCCCAAGCAGGCAATGGCTGAAATCGATCAGTGGCGAGAGGGCAACTCCAGGCGGGTATCAGTAGACCGACATTTCAAGCTGATGATGGACGGCGCTATTTTCAGCGGCTTATCGCAAATGGGGCCGCCGGGATACCTGGATGGGCACAGCGGGCAGTGGATGGCGCCGCTGGAAGTGACTAACGAGTGGGCCCGCGAATTCTGGCTCGCTGGCTACAAAATTCACGCACACACCAACGGCGACCTCAGTGCCGCCGCATTTATTGATCTGCTGCGCACTTTGCAGGCCGAGAAGGCCAGGCCAGATCACCGCTTCACCCTGGAGCACTTTGCCTACAGCACCGAAGACCAGAGCCGGCAGCTAAAAGCGCTGGGCGCCGTTGTATCTGCCAACCCCTATTACCATTACATCCTCTCGGATATTTACAGTGAGAAGTGGCTAGGGCCAGACCGCGGCGGGCAAATGGTTAGGCTAGGCTCACTGGAACGCCACGATGTTCCGTTTGCCCTGCACTCCGACAGCCCCATGGCACCCCTCTCCCCGCTTACATTGGCATTCAATGCTACTAATCGTGTCACCATTAATGGCAACCTGACCGGTGCAGCGGAGCGGATTTCCCTGGATCGGGCGCTGCGTGCAATCACCATAGACGCCGCCTGGATCATGGGCTGGGAAGATGAGATCGGCTCCATACGCGCAGGCAAGAAAGCCGATTTCGTCGTACTGGAGCAGGATCCCTATCTCATCGGTGCGGCCGGGCTGAAAGATATACGTATCTGGGGCACGGTATTTGAAGGGGAGGTACATCCGCTTGATTAAGTTAACAGCCTTGGCGTCAACCAGTTTCCTGCTACTGTTTTGGGCATCTGCGCTGTTCAGCAGTGGCTCGTTGGCAGAGGACAACGCTCTGTCGGCACACGCTTTGGCCAACGCTACCTATAGCGGATTAAAAACGGACGACATAGAAATCACCCTCACCGATGGCGAGTGGCAGGGCGAGCCTTATCAGGAAGGCGGTGCAGTGGTGCCCCGTGTCCAATTGCTGGGAAATCTGGTGGCACGCGCAGACCTGACCGGGAATGGTGTCGAAGACGCTGTGGTACTGGTTAACTTTGCCCCGGGCGGCACCGGACAACTGCTGCACCTGGCCCTGATGACAGCCAGTGACGGTAAACCAGAACAGACTGCCGCAGCATTCATAGGCGATCGCGTTAGGGTTCGGGATCTGCGAGTCGAAGGCGATACTGTCGCGCTGGACCTCGTACAGGCGGGCCCTAGAGACCCTTCTTGTTGCCCAGGCGAGATGGCAACACGGCTGTGGCAGTACCGGGATGGTGATCTTGCCGAGATTGATAGCACTGCCGACACCGCGCGAGTGAGCATCGAAGCTATCGAAGGACAGCAATGGCAGTTATCGCATTGGCGCTATCAGGAGCCGGTGGAGGAATCGACTACGATCACCCTCGCCTATGAAGAAGGTAAGCTGGTTGGCAATGCCGGTTGCAATAACTACTTTGCCAGTGTCAGCAACGGCAACATGCCTGGCGACATAAAAGTATCAGCCCCCGGCGCCACACGTATGGCCTGCCGCAACCCCGACCACGGCGCTGCAGAACAACGCTTTCTGTCACTGCTACCCACAGTCTGGCAGTTTTCCTGGATGGCGGGCCAACTGGTATTGAGTTACGGCGAGGGTAGCGACACGGGCGTGCTGTTCTTCAAGCCCATTTAGCGAGTTAAAGATGGTGCTACTTCAGACGTAGCCAATCGTTGATGGGTCACGCTTTATCATGGCCTGTCGGCGGGACCTCTCCGGGCCGGGCCTGTCCTGGCGGGACCCTTCCTGGCCGGACCATCCTGCACCAGCACCCAGGGAGCAGCCACAACAGCCCAGAGCTCCTTCTCGCTCTCAAACCACAGCATCGCCTGATCATCGCTTACCGGCGCCACAGTCCCGGCGGCGATCCACTCTTCGAATGCCGCGGTATTGTCCAAACCCAACTGCACAGCAACTTCAACCAGGTCGAGATCTTCGGCCACATACACGACGCTACCTGCCGCATAGTGCTTTTGCAGATCGTTCCAGGGTATTCGTCCGGTGGAGCTGAGATATTCAGCGAACAAACGCTTGCGGCGTTCTTCGACTCCGCTAGCCATATCGTGGGTCAGCGACGAAGGGGTTGCTCTGACGCTCCTGACCAAAGGTGGAAGTCGGTCCATGACCGGGGATAAACGTGATGTCATCGCCAAGAGGAAAGAGTTTGTTACGGATACTGGCGATCAGCTCTTCATGATTTCCGCGGGGGAAGTCCGTTCGCCCTATGGAGCCCTGGAACAGGACATCGCCTACCCAGGCGACTTTCTGCGGCGAATGGAGGAAAACAATATGTCCTGGTGTGTGCCCCGGACAATGATAAACCTGCAGGGTCTGTTCACCTACGGTCACCGTGTCACCCTCCTCCAGCCAGCGATCGGGAACAAAGGCATCGGCATGGGGAAACCCTGACATCTCGCACCATTCGGGCAGCTTGTCGATCCAGAACGCGTCTTCGCGCTGGGGGCCCTCAATAGGAATCTCCAGCTGCTGGCGAAGTACATCTGAGGCAGCGCAGTGGTCCATGTGACCATGGGTAAGAATGATTTTCTCGACGATGGCATCCATCTTCTCGACAGCAGCCAGTATTCGATCAATATCACCACCCGGGTCTACAATCGCCGCTTTGCCGGTGGCTTCACATTTCAATATCGAACAGTTCTGCTGATAAGGCGTTACCGGCACGATAGATACCTGAATCGTCATTACTTCTGGATCCTAGACTGTAGGTGTCGCGAGGCTGGGTTCTTCTTCCTCGTCATCGACCAGATCAGCATTGGGGTTGAGGAATATACGCTCCTCAAACTGATTTTCACTGCGCGCCACGATCAGTGAGACGGTGGCATCACCGGTCACATTGACGGCGGTGCGCACCATATCCAGCAGTCGGTCGACACCGATGATGAGCGCGATGCCTTCAACCGGCAAACCGGCCTGTTCCAACACCAATGCCAGGGTGATCAGACCCACGCCCGGAACGGCGGCGGTGCCTATAGAGGCCAGCGTCGCGGTCAGGATAACAACGATGAACGATGTCAGGGTCAGGTCTACGCCATACACCTGGGCGATAAAGACGGTAGCAACACCCTGCATAATGGCCGTGCCATCCATATTGATGGTGGCGCCCAGCGGTACGGTAAATCCTGCCACTGAATTATGGACACCCATACGGCGTTCCACCGTGCGCAGGGTAACGGGCAAGGTCGCGCCAGAAGATGCGGTACTAAAAGCAAATGCCCACACGGAGCGCATCTTGCTCATCAGAATTCGCGGAGACAGGCCCGCAAATACTCTCAGTAAAATACTGTAAACCACGAGGCCATGAACCAGCAGAACAAACAATACCGTGAGAAAGTAGGCGGCAAGGTCGAGAATGGCGCCGATACCCATAGTAGAAAACAGTTTGGCGAGCAGGGCGAAAACACCATAGGGTGCCAGCGCCATCAGAATTCCCACCATCTTCATAATTACGGCTTCCATGTCGCGGAAGAAGCCAGCAATACGCCGACCCGGTTCGCCGGCATGGGAGATTGCGTAGCCAAACAACAGGGCGAAGACAATAATCTGCAGCATTTTCCCATCGGCCATAGCGCGCACCGGATTGGAGGGGAAAATATCAACCAGTACATCGATCAGCGGCGGTGGCGTCTTGGCCTCGAACACCGCGCTGCTCTCCATCGCAACATGTGAGCCCGGGCCTACCAGTACAGCAAACAGCAGCGCCAGTGAAACCGCGATAGCGGTGGTCGCGAGGTACAGGCCCAATGTCTTTATGGCAATTGGCCCCATGCGCGCACTGTCTCCCAGCGAGCTGGAGCCGCAAATCAGCGATACAAGCACCAGGGGCACTACCAGCAACTTCAACGACGCGACAAAAATTCGGCCGACAAGGTCAAACAAGCCATGCACCAGGTAACCATCTATGACCATGCGAAAGGTGTCGGAGATTCCGGTGCTATGCATCAGGAGGTTGATCAACGACCCCAACAGTATGCCGGCGACCATGGCGATTAAAATGCGGTTGGTGAGGCTCATTCTATTCTCATTTTTGGGGGCGAACTAACAGGGCGAACGCTATCCCGACACAGGCCGGGGTGGCCACTAAGGGCAAGGGCCCAACACATAACCAGTAATTTTATCATCAGCACAGGCATTACAGGCCGAAGAGGCCTCTGCACGCACTCCACCCTCACGCACTGCACACACGGGCGCATACTCCATGGTGCACACTTGTGGCCTTGGCTCGGTACATTGTGTGGTCAGTGGGGTGTTCTTGGTAGGGCTACCAGCACAGCCCGCTAATACAACGATACCCAAGACGATCCAGGCGCGTCCCATCTATGCCTCCGGAGGCAGCTACTCAAACGATTGCACAGACTAACATTGATAGGGACGCAGCGCAGCACTCTGAACGATCTACCCGCAGGATTCACTAGCATTTATCCACGCTCTGTATACCCGGCTGCGTGACAGGCGCAAATAGCCCGCCAAGGGTCTAAAAAGGGGCGAGCCTGCAGGCCCTGGAGTCACCACTGCCACATCAGGGATCGAGTAGCTCTCGAGGGAACAGACGGTATTCAAGCGTGGCGATGCCCTCGACCAACCCGGACCAGTGGGCCAGTGGCAGCCGCAACTGCACATAACCGGCGGTAGGCAGGTTTACAAGCTGCGCGGCGGGGGCCAACTCATTGACAAGGTCCGTCAGTGCCGGATTGTGCCCTATCAGGAACAACTCAGAGCAGCTATCCGGCTGCTGGCGCAGCCAGCGCGAGAGTTCGTCACTGTCAAATGTATACAGCGCCTCTATCGTTCGATGCTCCTGATCGGCAAGCGCAGGCCAGCCCTGACACAAACCCGACAAGGTTAGCTGTGCACGCCTGGCGGGACTGACAGCAACCGACTGTGGTGCCAGCTGGCTGGCAAGCGCGGCGCCCATGCGCGGCGCGGCAAGTCGGCCCCGCCCGTTCAGGCCGCGCTCACGATCTGACAGGCTGTGGTCTTTCCACGATGACTTCGCATGACGGAAAAGGTGAAGTGTCTTCATTGTCGCAATGCTACCGCGTCTAATAAGCTCAGTGTTTCAAAGATACAGTCTATACTGTAAGTAAGGATTTCCTGCCAGGTCAGGTAAAGGAGTTGGGTATGCTTCAATCGGTAAACCTGAGAGATTACATGTTGACCAATCCGGTCAAGGTAAACGCAAGCGATAATGTAGTGAATGCGATGCAGGTCATTATCGACAACAGGGTCTCGGGTGTCTGTGTGGTAGATGACCAGGAAAACCTGGTGGGCATACTGTCAGAACTGGACTGCCTGAGAGCCGCACTGGGTTCGGTATACAACGACACCGGTATCGGCCGCGTCAAAGACTATATGGCCAGTGACAACCTGGTTGTTGCCCATCCCGATGAGGACATCGTTGACGTTGCTCAGGATATGCTGCTGAAGAACAAGCGGCGCAGACCCGTTGTAGAGGACGGCCGTCTGGTCGGACAGATCACTTGCCGGCAACTGCTACGAGCCATAAAACAATTCAGAGAGTGAAAGCTACTTGTCCACCGGGTCCATAGGTGGACAGTTGTCCCTGTAGTACTCAAGTAGAATTTTGGCTGCAGCATCTTCGTCAGGCACAATCTCAACGAATTCAAGGTCACTTGTGGCGATATACCCGCGCCTGCCAACCTCTGCTACCAGCCAGTCATATAGACCCTGCCAATAGTCCTCGCCCACCAGCACTATAGGGCGGCGCTGGAGCTTGCCTGTCTGAACCAGAGTGAGTAATTCAAACAACTCGTCAATGGTGCCAAACCCGCCAGGGTATATGGCGAACCCAATGGCGTAACGAATCAGCAGAAATTTACGCGTGAAGAAATAACGAAAATCCAGGTCGATATCCAGATAGGGATTGGCCAGCTGCTCGTGAGGCAATTCGATATTAAGACCCACCGAGGCACCGGCCTCTTCAGAGGCACCCAGATTGCCGGCCTCCATGATGCCCGGACCGCCGCCAGTAACTACCGTAATGTGTTCCGTTGCCAGCATCCTCGCCAGACGCCGGGCGCTCTGGTATTCGGCCGCGGTAGACTCGGTGCGCGCGCTGCCAAAAATGCTAACCGCGGGGCCGATCATGGCAAGACTTTCAATGCCCTCGCGCAACTCGTCACCAATACGCGCGATGCGGGCCTGCTCATCTTCACTAAGGCCTATAAACTCGGGGTTCTTGCGGTTATCTATCATGAGGCCTCAAATCCCTGCCATTGCTGCGCCCACTGTTCAAACTCCGCGGCGGGCAAGGCCGGACTGAACAGGTAGCCCTGACCATAGTCACAACCCAACTCCTGCAAGGTCATCAGCGCGGCATCGTCTTCTATACCTTCGGCTACAACCAGCAAACCAAACTGATGTGCGAGGTGAATAATCGCTTTGACCAGTTCCAGATCAAGCAACTCAGCGTGCATTCTGGCAATAAAGCTGCGATCAATCTTTAACTCGGTTGCCGGGATGTGCTTGAAGTAGGACAGCGAACTGTAGCCCGTACCAAAGTCATCAATCGCCAGCTGCATCCCCTTCTGCCGCACGCCCATCAGATTATCAAATCCAGATTGCTTGTCCTCAATGATTGCATCCTCGGTAATTTCAACCGTCAGTTGCTCGGCAGGCACGCCCCAGATAATCAGCGCGTCATTAAGCATCGCTAAAAGGTCGGGACTACTGACCAGGCCCGCCTGCACATTCAGCGCCAGGGGGAGATCAATAATGCCACGCCACGTGCGCATTTGTCGCAGGGTGTGATCGACCACCCATTTGCAAAGCTCAAAACCGGCCCCGGCTTCATGTGCCAGCTGTATTACCTGTCCAGGCGACAGTGGCTCCATGCCTTCGGGCTGCCAACGCAGCAAGGCCTCTGCACCTATTAACTGGCCGGTGGCCAGATCCAGCTTGGGCTGGTAGTGCAGTTCGAAATCGTTATTGTACAGGGCGTCGGCAAACGCACTTTCAAGCGGTTCATCATGCATCGCTTGCGTGTCGCTACCGGTGAAATCCTCCAGGCTGTGAGTGCCACCGCGCTTGACATGAGAGAGGGAGGACTCTGCTCTGGCAAACATCGACATCGCGTCTTTCTGCCCCAACAGATTTACTGCCAGACCTACTTTTAGCTCCACCGACAGGGAGCTTTCCTCATCGGAAAGTGCATCATCCAACAGCCTTTCAACGCGACTCATTGCCAGCGTGATGAAAGCCGGATTGCTAAGGTCCCGCAGTATAAACGCGTAGCGATGGCTGCCAACACGGTATACGGAATCCTCCATCTTACTGATGGAAAGCAGCTGCTCATATGCTGTGGCAAGAAGTGCGTCTCCTGCCTCATAGCCCTGCTGATGGTTGAATCGCCCCAGATTGACAAGGTCTATGAGCAACAAGCCCAGATTACTGGATTGCTGTGCGGCCGATACTACGGCCGCATCAAGTGTGGTCAGAAAACCCTGGCGCTGCACATCCGGCGGATTGGGCAACTCTGCTCCTCGCCTAAAGCTGGATCGCGTTCATATCGATCCCGTAGGCATCGGGTTCGAGGCTATTGAGAATGTCCAGCCGCTCACCATCGGCGGTGGTTTTCTCGTTGAGCAGGTCGATGGTCTTGATTTCAGTGCATGGCTGCTTGCCTGAATCCAAAAGCACCATTACCTTGGGTCGCAAACGGCGAGTGCGATATTCGGCAACAACCACACCCACTTCCCCGGTAGTCAGTTCCACCAGTGTCCCGGCGGGGTAAATTCCCACAGCCTGGATAAACTGCTCGATGAGCTCACCCTGGAAATCGATGTCCTTCCATTCATACAGCATCTTGATGGCTGTCGATGGCGGTATTGCGCGTGCATAACTGCGATGACTGGTGATTGCATCGTAGCAATCCACAATCGATGCAATGCGGGCAAAAATCGGGATCTCGTCACCGGACAATCCCTGCGGATAGCCGGAGCCATCATGACGCTCATGGTGATGCGCGACCATCGTGATGACATCGCTGTTCATCAGGCCACTTTCCTTGATCATCGCTACGCCGTGCTGCACATGGTTTTGCAGCTCAGCGAACTCCTCGTCAGTTAACTTACGATTTGACTTCAACAGGTCGGGCGCGACTCGAAGCTTGCCCACATCGAACAACAGGCCGCCAATCGCCAAGGTACGAAGGTCGGATTTGGGCAGCCCTATCTGGCGGCCCAGGGCAACGGCCCAAATCGAACATCCCAGCGAGTGCTGGTAGGTGTACTGGTCTTCCTGCTTCATCCTCGCCAGCCAGATACAAGCATCCGGGTTGCGACTGATGCTGTCGATCATGGGCTCTACCGAGCGCTTTACTCGCACCACATCCAGAGATTTACCCTTGGCAGCGTCCTCAAAAATATTCTCGATCCCCTCGGCCAGAGCCGATACCGCAGTCTGAGCTACCGGGTACTCCTCATCCCAGCTGGAACCATCACGGTAGGGCCTCAGGGTTCTGTCGTGGAATAACTCCTGATTGGACAAACTTGGACGGTTACGTACCTTGCGACGCAAAATCGTCGCCTCCTGGGCACTCTTGACCGTATCGACATAGACAAAGCGACAGAAACCCTTGAGCTGCTCGATCTCATCCTCATTTCGAAGCGGGAAACCCTGAATTGAGAATGGTGTTTCCAGCCAGGGGCGGTCCAGGCTGGACACATACATTCCTACCTCAAGGTCGGGGGTAAAAATCTTGACTATATCCAACATGCTCAATCGTTTTCCATAACGACAAAAGGAAGATCCCTAGGATACTGCTTCTCGGCCTCGAAATCCGCGGACTTTCTGTGATGCAGTTCTCAAGTCACAGCCTTGGATACCATTTAGCAGGGTCCTCTGTCTGGCGACGACAAACCCGTCGCGCATTCGCCACGGCTTACCTGCTGCTCCAGCCATAATCCTCAGCAACAAGTTCAAGGGCCTGGACTTGCTCGTCCTGGGGCGACGTGGCCAGCCACGGGGTAACCGCCGCCAGCAAGCCAGGGCTGCTGTGCAGTAAAGGCAGGGAAATCAAGGTCGTGTCACCCACCGGGTTTAGCATGACAATGTGTTCCGGCCTCTGTGTCGTCGATGAGATAGCAATGGTGTCCCAGTCGATAGCCACACCGTGCCGCTGCTGCCAACGAATATCATTGCGCAGTACCGAAAGTTCCTGCATAAGTTGCTGGCAAAGGGGCTTGATCCTGGGGAGCTCTGCCGACACAGGAAACTGAATCGAGATGCCGCTGCCGCTGCAAACCGGTCCCGATGCCGTAAAGCGCCAATCGGGCGCCACGGTGGGAGCAGACATTGGAATAGGCGCTGCCGCAGCGTCGGCGGGCAACAGCTGCTCGCAGTCGCGCAGCCGACAAAATTCAGTGAGAACCGTTTGCTCGTAAACAAGCTGTTGATCTTCCCTGGGGTGATTGAGAATCACACTGCGCCCACCAACCACCAACCGCGGAGGACCCAGCACTTCTGCGTGAAGCTCGGCAGGAAAGCCAAGCGCAACGTCTTCCTGTATCAACAGTAATTGACTGGCGTATTGCTCAACTGCCCGCGACCAGCCCAGCAATTTCAGGTCGGTCTCGTCGGTCGTGGCTTGCGCTCTGGCAAGGTCCGCTTCGGCCAGGTAGATTTCGGCAAGAAAAGACAAAGCCGCTTCGGCATAGGTGGCCCGCCAGTCGGCGTCGGCCTCCTCCAATGCCCCAACGATACGCTGGTAACGGCTCTGGGGAGACGTAGGCTCGATTAGCTCCTGCCCCGCGACCGGCAGAGCCAGCAGAAGAACCAGCAGGCTATGGCGCCGGCCGTGCACAGGCGCCTTAGCTGTCAGCAAGCCGGCTAGCGAATACCTTAGGGCCGATAAAGCCAAAGTCATCTGTAGCGATACCAGCATCATGGTGTGGAAACCCCACTGCAGTGTCTGTCACCGGATTATAGGGCACATAACCAGGACTGTTGAATCTTCTAAATCTTCACGCGCAGTTCGAGACGGATCCAGCCAAATTGATGCCGTGTGTGAAAGTTGGCGAAGGCCAACTATACTTACCCCAATACTCCCCAGGCTCTGACGATGTTTGCGCCGCCCTGTAACTAAATCGTAGAATCGGGGAACAATAAGAACTTTAGTAAACACGGCTGAAAGGCCGTCTCAGGAAACTAACATGCAATCATTTTCTAGACTGACTATTCTTGGCTTGTCACTCTTGCTTACCGTCGCCTGTAGCCGGCAAACGCCCGAGTCAGAACCAGAGGCCAGTACCGCTGCCCAGCCCGAAGCCGTCGCCGCACTACCGGATGTGGAGTGGCGCAAGCATGGGCTTAACGATGCTGAAAACCGGTTCAGTCCGCTGGACAGCATCAATGTAGACAACGTCGGCGATCTGGGACTGGCCTGGTATTTCGATTACCCCACCAATCGCGGCCTCGAGGCTACCCCCTTGATGGTCGACGGGGTCATCTACACCACCGGCTCCTGGAGCATGGTCTATGCCCACGATGCTGTCACCGGCGAACTACTCTGGTTCTATGACCCGGAGGCTCCAAGGAACTGGGCCGTGAAAATGTGCTGTGACGTGGTCAACCGTGGTGTCGCCTATAACGACGGTAACCTTTTTGTCGGCACCATTGATGGCAGGCTGATCAGCCTGAAAGCCAGCGATGGCAGCGAGCGCTGGCAAGTACAAACCACAGACCGGGAGCGCCCCTACTCCATTACCGGCGCACCTCGTCTGGTGAAAGATAAGGTGATTATCGGCAACGGTGGCGGTGAGCTCGGCGTTCGCGGCTATGTCAGCGCCTATAGCCAGGACAGCGGTGAAATGGCGTGGCGCTTTTACACGGTCCCTGGCAATCCCGCCGATGGTCTGGAAAGCGAGGCCATGGAGCGCGCTGCAGAGACCTGGGGCGGCGGCGAATGGTGGGACGTTGGTGGTGGCGGTACTGTGTGGGACTCAATGGCCTATGACGCTGACCTAAACCTGCTTTATGTGGGTGTGGGTAATGGCGCACCGTGGAACCGGCAGATTCGAAGCCCGGACGGCGGCGACAATCTATACCTCTCCTCGATTCTTGCTCTGAACCCGGATACTGGTGAATACGTTTGGCACTACCAGACTACGCCTGGCGAGACCTGGGATTACACCGCCACACAGCACATGATCCTCACGGAACTGGAGCTTGATGGTAAAGCGCGCAAAGTGATTATGCAGGCGCCCAAGAATGGCTTCTTTTACGTACTGGACCGGGCAACCGGTGAACTGCTCTCCGCCGACGCTTATGCCGCGGTAACCTGGGCAACGCATGTCGATATGGAAACAGGAAGACCTGTTGAAACCGAAGACGCTCGCTACCTTAATAACGCCGTGGGTCCCTTGCAGTTACCTGGCCCCATCGGTGGTCACAACTGGCATCCCATGAGCTTCAGCCCTGAAACCGGGTTGGTGTATATCCCAGCTCAGGACGTGCCCTGGGTTTACCAGACCGATGCCGAATTCCGTCATCGCAAGGGCTACTGGAATACCGGCACAGACAATCGTAATGCTTCACTGCCAGACGACCCCGAAACCCGCAATGCTGTGCTGGATACGATTACAGGCTCAATTATCGCCTGGGACCCGGTGAAACAAGAGCCCCGATGGCGCGTTGACCACGCCGGCCCATGGAACGGCGGTATCCTGTCTACAGCGGGCAATCTCGTGATTCAGGGGAATGCCAACGGCCAGGTGGCGGCTTATCGCGCCGATACCGGCGAAGAAATCTGGCAGTTCGATGCTCAAACCGGTGTTGTTGCACCACCATCTACTTTCAGGTTGAACGGTGAACAGTACATCGCCATCGTCGCCGGCTGGGGTGGCGCGCTGGCGCTTGTTGGTGGCGACGCATTGACCGCAGGGGCAATTCCAAACCGCAGCCGACTGCTGGTATTCAAGCTGGGAGCCGAAGGTAAGTTGCCACCCGCTGTTGAAACCCCGCTGGTGATTGATCCACCAGAGCTAACTGCCTCGGCCGAGCAGATTGAGGCAGGCCGCAAGGAATACCTTACTTATTGCGTATTCTGCCACGGCGACGGCATGGTGAGTGGAGGCGCGACACCGGATTTACGCGCGCTTACGCCAGAAAAACATGCGCAATGGGATGCTGTCGTGCTGGGCGGTATGCACTGGCAAAACGGCATGGTTGGCTTTGGTGGCGAGCTCAATAAAGAGCAGTCAGATAACATTCACAGCTATGCGATTGACCGGGCTCACTTCGCAGTTGCCAACGAAGCGGCACCAGAATAAGTAGTGCTAAAGAGCTTTGGTGACTAGAGCGGCCTGAACAGGAGTTCGACGTCACCCACGCTGAGGCGGTCGCCTGGATTTAATGCAGACGACCGTGTTTTACTGCCGTTCACTTTGACGCCATTTGTAGACTCGTTGTCTTCCACGCGCCAGGCGCCACCACTGATGCTCAGGGTGGCGTGATTACTGGAAACCGTAACTTCGTCGATAGTGATATCCCGTTTTTCTGAACGTCCTATCTCCCACCGACTGGCACCTGAACCCTTGGGCAGCACGAATAACGCGTGCTTGCGTGGGCCGCTGGTGACCATCAGCGCGGCAGCCGCCGTACTTTCGTCAACATTTCGACTTTTCAGTAAACCCGCCAGGCGCTGTTCATCGCCTTTGCCACTATCGCCAAACGCCTGTTTATCATTATTGCTCCAGCCCGGCGGCGAGGGGTAAGCCATTCTCACTGAGGTGGATTCTGCTTCACTCTTATCGACAACAAAGGAGGAGGCCTCCCGCGCTATTCTCGCGCCGAAAATCGTATCATCCGCCGAAACGTCAGGTGTAATCACAAGAAACGAGTGTTCACCGATGGTAATGATGTCGCCGCCTACCACTTTGCTCACCGAACGGATTTCCCGGTTATTCAGGTAGGTACCGTTGGTAGAACCCAGGTCTTCAAGAAAAATATCCCCGGCCTTTATTTCAAGCCGAGCGTGCTTGCGCGACGCCTCATCGTCGTCCAGCACGATATCGCAATCAACGTGGCGACCCAACGTTTGCGAAGGCTTGGACAGCTTGATGCGGTCGTTACTGGCCATGTTTCTGAGTTCGAAAATAAAGTCCATGGAGAATGTCAGACTGTATACGGGAGTAGGATTTTAACATTGATGATGGTGGGAATTGTAGAGGGGGTAACGGGAGTAGGCATACTAACAATACCCCTACATTAATGGTGGGATTTGGCCGATGCAGGTGTGCCTGGCGAGGGCCTGCCCCTGTTTATGGGTATGACCTACAGTAAGTGGCGAGCATGCTCGCCACCCTTCGGGTGCCTTTGGCACTTCCTCCCCGTGCCGATGGCACAGCCGGGGTCGCGCACGACTTCGTCACAGGTCAGGACGGGGCAGAGAGTCACCACATCCAAAACTAAAAAGGGCCACCCAAATGGGTGACCCTTGTTAGTTTAGAAGCCTGGCGATGACCTACTCTCACATGGAGAAACTCCACACTACCATCGGCGATGCACCGTTTCACTACTGAGTTCGGGATGGGGTCAGGTGGTTCCAATGCTCTATGGTCGCCAGGCAAACTGGCTTGTCGGTCTTCGGTCTTACCTGCTACGCAGGGCCTACTGGCCAACAAATAAGGCGGTAAATCAAACTGTCTGTTCTTGTGTGTTGTCTCGCAACACTCTGACTCAATCACAACATCCGTTGTCTTCTCTTTGACGCTTTCGCGTACGACCTCCACGGATGGAGGAAGTGTCGATAATCGTAAGGAACGATTTCGACCAAATAACTTGGATTATATGGTCAAGCCTCACGGGCAATTAGTACTGGTTAGCTCAACGCCTCACAGCGCTTCCACACCCAGCCTATCAACGTTGTAGTCTTCAACGGCCCTTCAGGACCCTCAAGGGGTCAGGGAGAACT